>NZ_JBTLQG010000001.1:0-663914 GCF_054461535.1 Flavitalea antarctica | reverse complement strand
ATAAGTGAGGACAAGTCAGTTCTTCAAGGCTGGCAATGATTTTGATTTCCTATTCAGAAGTATTCTGAAGTTAAGCCTGGAGATTTTCGTGATTTCTTAAAAAGAATCAGGAATCACAAAAATTTACATAGCAAATGGAAAACACGTTACCTGACCTGACTTATGGCAGCGAAAAAAGCAAATACATCCAACGTTAAAAAATTAGTTTCTGACCTGGCCAAAAATCGGGACCTGAGAAAATCGGCAATGCCCGCAAAGGTATCGCCTATGTTGTGCACGCTAACAAAGGCCCCGCCTGGCAGCATTGATTATATATACGAAATCAAGTGGGACGGCTACAGGATCGTTGCTTATGTGAATGGTTCAAAAATAAGAATCGATTCCCGGAGTGGCCTTGACTACACTAACAGGTACCCGCGGGTAGCAGCGGCGCTCAAGGCACTCAAACACAGCGTGGTTTTCGATGGAGAAGTCGTGGTATTCAATAAAGATGGGCTTCCTGACTTTGACGCACTTCAACTTTATAATGGCCATGACACACCTGTTAGTTATTGCGTGTTCGATATACTGTGGCTGGATGGCTACGATTTGAAAACGCTTTCATTGATCCAGCGAAAGCAAATACTAAGTGACCTGTTGGGTGAAAATGATGTTCTCCGTTTCAGTGAATCTTTTAATGATGGTCATTCACTTTATGAACAGGCGCTGGAATCAAACCTCGAAGGCATTGTTGCAAAGAAAACTGACAGTACTTATAACGAGGGCGAACGCGCAAATCTTTGGTTGAAAATTCCTACACGCAAGCGCCAGGAATTTGTGATTGGCGGTTGGGCCGAATCTGAACGCGGCCGATCTTTTAAATCATTATTGTTCGGGGCATACAACAATGGTAAGCTGGAATGGATCGGTCGGTCGGGTGGGGGATATAAGGATAAAGAAATGCCTGCTATACTAAGCAAATTGAAAAAACTCGAAGTTGACGAATCTCCTTTCATTAATCCTATTCTCGACACAAAAGGGGCAGTGACACATTATGTAAAACCAAAGCTGGTAGCCAATTTTGAATTTGCTACCTGGACAAAAAGCGGGCGGATACGTAAGCCAGCGACATTTCTCGGATTCCGCACTGATAAAGATCCCCGGGAAGTTGTACGGGAGATACCAAAATCTTTGCAAGGGTTCGAAAATCAGGAAAATACTTCTGCTGCAAAGGAAAAAACTACATCAAAAAAGAATCAAACGAAACTTCCAACAAGTAAAGACAGCAACTGGCGGATACTTGAAAAAATAAAACCGGAAGATGTCGAACACTTTGATCTTGGTGACTGTACAATTCCTATGCACGACGTAGACCGTTCAGTCTGGAAGGGGATAACAAAAGCCCGGCTGATCGAATACTACCATTCCATTGCTGCCTACATTCTCCCTCACCTTCAAGACCGGCCATTATCCCTGCATGTAAAGCCCAACGGCGCGATGGCTCCGGGGCTGTATATCAAAGACATGGAGGGCCGCCAGCCTGACTGTGCGGAGATTTTCACAGATAGGCGACGACACCCCAAACCCGGCAAAAGGAATCAGATCGATTACCTGGTTTGTAATAACGAACCAACGCTATTATATCTGATCAACCTTGGTTGTGTTGATGTTAACCCCTGGATGTCGACGCGGCAAAATCCAAATCATTCCGATTTTGTCAATATAGACCTGGACCCTGCTGATGATGATTTTGAAAAAGTTGTCGCAACCGCCCAGGCCGCAAAAAAAGTTTTAGAGAAATGGAAGTTGAGGTCTTTTGTAAAGACAAGTGGAAAAACCGGGATGCATATTTTTATACCTGTAACGGGTCTCAATTACGCCGAAGCACGTACTTGTTCAGAGCGTTTGGGTGAATTTATTCAACAACTCGTACCCGATATTTCAACTACAGAGATTAGTAAGGACCTGAGAGGAGGTAAGGTATTGATTGATCCTTCTCAAAATGATTATGGAGATACACTGGCATGTGTCTACAGCGCCCGTCCCAATAAAATTCCGACAGTTTCGACTCCATTATTATGGGATGAAGTGAATAAACGACTGAAACCAGAAAACTTTACTATTGATACGATATTGCAACGGCTTGAAGAAAAAGGTGATTTGTTCAATGGGATATCAGACGCACAGGTAAAACGAAAAAACACCAATATCATTAGAAGATCGTTATTGTGAATTATTCGATGTTTTATCGTGCAGCCGTACGGAAAGCCAGGCTGGAAAGGATGTTACCTGATCTTATATTTCATAGCTATCCCGAAGCCGGCAAAATTACTTTCATCAGTAATATACTCGCCGTAACGAACTTCCGGTTCCAATACAAGATTGTCGCGTAGCGTAAACGTTTTACTAAGCTTAATGATTGCAGTTGCGGAAATCGCCGGGTTTACATTATAGTCGGTTATCAAAAGGTCGCTTTTATCGTTTTTTGTGCTATACCCCAGGTATGCGTTGAAAGCCGGGCCAATAGATACGTTGACTATCCGGGAATAATACTTAAAAAGTATGGGCAATGACAGATATGATTCCAGCACATTTACCGGTATTGCCTCTGCCTGGTTAGGGCCATAAATAATGATGTTAAAGTCGTTTCGATAGGTAAGATAGTAAAGACCTGACTCCAACCCGATGTTCCGGCTAAACTTTCTCTCGATGGTTGCACCAACGCCTGGATGCGGAAGACCATCAGCCAGTTGAGCGATGACATTGATGCCAACAAGTGTCGACTTTTGAGCAAATGTTCCCATTGAACATGTACACAAGAATATAACGAGGACGGCAAAACGATTTTTGGATTTCATGGAGGGTCAATTTATAATTTTTATGGCACTTAATTACAGTTGAATATAAAATTTCTCTTTGATATCCTGGCACAAGCCGGAAGTTAATCGTATATCTAATCTTAACGCTGGGTGAAATGATTTTGTGCGAGCCGGGTGGACGTTGCAATCCACAATATATTGTTGTTTCTTGTTTGCTATAACTAACTCCAACTTCCTTTGAAAAAAATTATCCCAGCGCTGGCGCTTCTTGTTCTCGCCAACTCCGCCTTGAATGGCCAGAATGCTAATTTCTCGTCTAAGGGTTTTCATATAACAAATGATCCATACTTTATCGATTGTGCAGTAAAACAGCCGGACGGAAAATTCCTGGTATCAGGCTCATTTCACCGCTTCAACAATAAACCTGTTGCCAATCTGGTGCGATTTACAAGCCAGGGAGAGCTGGATACTACATTTAATGTAAGTAACGGTACCGATCATACAATTTCCGCTATGGCGGCAAGTGCAGATGGATCCATCGTACTGTCAGGAAATTTTACCCAATACCAGAAGCAGCGGGTTCAAACTCCTTTAATAAGGATCACAGTTAACGGGGTGCTTGATCCTACTTTCCAACCTGAGCGTGCCGGGATAATGACTCACGGCATTTCCGCCATTAATGTCTTACCTGATGGCAAAATCCTCGTTGCCGGGAGAGATGTGCATCCAGGCTATCCTGCTAAGTCCGTTATCATGCGGTTGAATAAAAACGGGTCAGCCGACCAGTCTTTCAGGATAAATGCCTGTGAGGATTTCATCAGCGGGATAGTACCCGGGCCGGACTCCACCATTATTGTTCATGGAAATTTTCGCAAATGGGATAACAAGGCATCCACTGGTCTTATTCGCCTCAAATCAAACGGTGACGTAGATGCGGGTTTTGTGCTACAAGGATCAGGGCTTCAACCAATATATGGAAATTGGCCCTCCGTTTCGCAAGCCATTCTGATGCCTGATTCCGGATTGCTGTTAGTTGGAAACTTCGATTACTACAGTAACAACCGTGTAAATAAAATAGTAAAACTTCATAAAGATGGCTCGCATGATTTTGCATTTAACCTCGATCCGGGTATCAACGTATCGTGGATCGATAACTTAGAGCTACTCAGTGACGGCGCTATTGTCATTTCCGGGTATGCTACTGTTAACGGTAACATGAAATGGTTTATCAAACTGAAAGCCGATGGAAGCCTGTTTTCACCAGGTGCGTCTGTAGGTCCTGACCGATACCCTGCGTCATTCGGTTCGAAAAGGTTACTTGCAGTCGGGCAGGGTGAATTCATCGCAATAGGGGCTTTTACAGGTAAAGTAGGTGGAACGGACGTGGGCGTCCTTAACAGGTTCACTGCCAATGCCCAGCCTTACCTGGATCAACTGCTGCCATTCAGCAGGAAAGGAAGAGTAGTTCAAACGGTTGTCGATTCAGCTCACAGAATTATTGTTGTGGGCAACTTCAATCAGTATGGTGAGGAGGTGGGTGCTCAGCACAACCATATTGTGCGGCTAATGCCTGACGGAACGCTGGACTCAGGCTTTAATGCGAGCGGCTCTAACGCGTTTATAGGTGGCGTCGCATTGCAACAAAATGGACAGATTGTAGTGACCGGATCCTTCACTGAATTGAATGGGAAAACTTATAAAGGAATTGGCAGGTTCAACGACAATGGTAGTGCTGATTTGGGTTTTAATCCAGGTGCTGGTCCTGATTACATCAATATGTATGACGTTCACATTTCACAAAATCAGGAGATATTTGTGACAGGATCATTTGATCGTTTCGATAACGTGTTACATGAGGGTGTCGTGAAACTCAACAGTAATGGTTCTGTTGATCATGCTTTCACAACTGTCGGTTTGGATGTACATGGGCCACAAAGTATAATTACCCTGCCCGACGGTAAAGTCATTTACGGTGAGAGTTCTGATCATAACGTTAAATTTTTTGATAAACCAATGCGAATAAGGAAAGTCGACCTGCAAGGCACGCCGGATCTTTCCTTTAAACCTCCTGTTATGGGTTATACCGTCACGAAAAAAGTGCGGTCGGGAGCAGGTGGTGCTATCTATTGGCTGGGCACCATCTTTCATGACAACAATAACCCAACAAGAGTTGATCGGCCTTTAGTTAAGCTGCAGGCTAATGGATCATTAGACTCTGTTGCATCCGCAAATCTTCCCTATAATCTGTATATTAACGACTTTGAAGTATTGCCTGATAACAAGATCGTGATTTCCTGCCAGCGTATTGGTTTGTATGATTCACTTGATGTTGTGATGAGGCTGAACCCTGATCTAACAGTTGATAGCTCCTTTGTACCGGTTAGCTTGTTATACGATCTCCAGCATATCAACCATGATGGAAACGGTAAAATTATAATTGCCGGTGAACCAAAACGTGCGTTCAGGCTCGAAAACGAGCAGATGCAGAATATTGCAATCATCACGAAGAATGGCCTGGAATTGCAGACAAACAGAAATGTAGTCAGGAATATCCTTGATACGGCATTGATCGCCAATGCCAGCGTTGGAGCAACAACTAACCAGGTTTTTTCAATTAAAAATACGGGGAGCACCACAATGGAGTTACTGGATCCCGCTACAGCCGGGGTTTCGGGTCAAAACGCTTCAGAGTTTTCCATCGAGACGAAATCAGTTGTCACTTCTCTGAAACCAAATGAATCGATGGAGTTTACCCTTAAGTTCCTGCCCACTGCAGTTGGACAAAAATCGGCTCAGATCAAGATACCTTTTAGCGATGGCATTCAGCAAATGTATGCTGTTTCGATCGTAGCCTCTGCATCAGCGGGAACGGCGGTTACAGCAGTGGAGGAACTGGATCGTAATAGTGGAATACGGATCTTCCCAAATCCGCTGCAGGGAACATCTATACATATCACTTCCGGGCAATCAGTGAAGTCGTATGAGCTGATTGATGTATCCGGCCGGTTGATCCAGAGGGGCACACTTAACGGACAGGGGACTTACATTATCCACCTGAAGAAAGACATTAAAGGGTTATTTTTCGTAAAGTTGAAAACAGATAAAAAAGAGGTGGTAACGAAAATGATATCTTTATAACCGGATTCATGAGGAGATGATAGCTGATAAAATGAGTAGTCATCAAATTACAGCAGTGTTGAATTGTTCCGAAAACAGAGTCGCATCGCTTTACCACATAGCATGAATAACTTTAAATGCAGCGCTGGCGATTACTTCGCAAAACTGTTACTGAAGTAATGCAAGTCGAAAGCCCACATGGGCACTTCTATCGTTTGCGTATGCCATTCTTCGGCTGGAAATTTGGTATTCCTCGGGATGCCCGCCCCAGCTTCCACCCCGGATAACATGACCATAACCGGTTGCAGGACCCTGGGGATCTGAATTAGCACCAGGTGGCAAATCCGGGTTGAACAAATCCAGGCACCATTCGGCTACGTTGCCAGACATATTGTAAATGCCCAATTCGTTTGGGTGATTTTTCCGAACAGGATGTGACTGTCCTATGAATAGCCGTTGAGACGTTACGACTTCGTCGATATTATCGCTACCTGCATATTTGAACTTCTTACTTTTTTTTCCACCACGCGCAGCAAATTCCCATTGCGCCTCCGTTGGGAGCTGATAGCGTTTGCCTGTTGCACGATTTAATCTCTGGATGAAAATCTGTATCTCATTCCAGCTAACTTCCTCTACCGGACAGTCATTACAATCTTGATGAAGCGAAAGATTGAGACTATCACCCATAACCGATTTCCATTCTGCCTGCGTAACTTCATACTTTCCGATACCAAAAGTGCTCACAGATACCTGCCTGGTCAGATCGGTGCTTCCCAGTCCCTGGTTCTTGCTGTCGCTTGTCAGGCCCATTATGTAGCTTCCCCCTTCCACCAATACTATTTCTGGTTCTTTCACTTTTGGTATTGAATCAATAGATGGTTCCACACCTGGTAAAGAAGCATTCGCCCGCGAACTAAAGTATAAGACTGTCCAGCAAAAAGAAAAGATCAAACTAAGATTTAATTTCTTTTTCAATACACACATTGTTTATTAACTAATATACATACATTTCACTTCACAAAAACCCCGGCTTGGAGTTAAAGGGAGTATTCAACAATTAAGAAGTAGATGAAAAGTATTGTGGTGTTAATCGTCGTTATCCATCTTGTACTCTTTGTCTTTGCGCAGGAAAAGATGCCGGGAGCGTTACCGCTACCCAGCTGGGGACTTTCAATCACTCCAAACTTGTTGAAGAGAACATCCATCGACCACAGAGGAGAAAAATATGAGCTTGGGAGCAGTCCACAAATTGGGGGTGAAGTTTTGATCAAGTATCGCTATGCATTCCTGCCAAACTATAGGCTGATTTTTGCCGGGGGTGTAAATTGGATTTCTTATGATTTTGACTACAATATTTCGAAAGATCTATTCATCCCGCCTACGGGGGTAGATATATCTTCGAACCAAGCTCCGTCAAGGCATTCCGACGTCTTCCATTTAAGAGGGCAACTTGAAGTGGAAAGACAGTTCTTCAGAACAAAAAAGAAATCAGTAAGCATGGCGCTTGGCGCAAGTTTGTTATATTCTCCGCAGAATAATGAAAGCGCCCGTGAAGTGATTGTTTATCCAGGCGGATCATCTGTTACCTTTCTTTATAGGAACCAAACAAATAACAATAATGATCGTCCATGGATGAACTTCCATATCTCAGCGGGACCTGAATGGCTTGTGGGACGGCGGCAAACACTTCAACTACACGGTAAACTAAACTTTTCTCCCGTCAAATTCATCACGGGTACTTATTATGTGGAGGTTGGAAATGAACCGGTTCAGATAGGACAGTACGGTGTAACCGGTAGTTATATCGGAATGTCATTGACATACATCTTTAATAGGTCAACACCTGAATTATAAGATAAAGCCGCTGGGTTATGCAATATCGGCAATGGGTTGCGCGTGCCACGTTGGGGATTCAGGCGGTCGCTGGAGTTCGAGAAAGCTCCGTTTTATGATACATATGCACGTCTGTTATATAAGTTGAAACGCTACAGTGAAGCTGAAAGCATGCAGCAAAAAGCAGTTCGGGCAGCGAACACGGAAAAAATCGATGGTAAAATTATGAAAGGGAATACACCAGGATCAAAAACAGGACCCTTTCAGTCAGCAATTGGTACACGAACGCGATTTATGGGGTATTTGCGTGTAAATAGGTCGCGGTATGATTATTGGGCACCATGGGATTAGCCTGCATGTCAGGAAGCTGTTAGTATTTCAACGAAACAATAAAACATAATCATGAATAATCAGAAAAAGTTCGGCATTTGGATGGATAACCGTCAGGCCACAGTAGTTGGCGAAAATGGGGCAGAAGCGGCATTTGAAGTAGTAGCCCAGGTTAAGGGGGAAGGAAGTTCCGCCAACTCTAGTGAAAATGCAGCAAATAACCATGAAAAAACACTACAGCAAAAGTTTTTCAAGGAAGTAGCCTCACATATGGTAAATGCAACCGAGGTTCATGTAACAGGAACAGGACAGGCCCAGGAACAATTCATTCGCTACCTGGCCGACACACCGCAATTCAAAAGCACGAAATCGTCAGAATCCACGGCTAATAAGATGTCTGATGACAAACTCATCGAATACATCGCCGGCAAATTCTAATTCAAATTCAGCAACAGTAATGGCTTAATACGTCATCGCTGTTGCTGAATATTTTCCAGGTCACCATCTTCTTTCCGAGTTATTTTTCTCCAATACTACCTGATCTATCGGCTTGCATAAGAACCCGTCGCATCGCCAAGCATCACAGCACAACCTTTGTACACCTTGTTATTATACCATACGGTCATCTTGTATTCATAAAGGTGGTCGCTCATACCATCATTACAGAACCGGGACAAAATCGAGATCTTCAACGGTACTCCGGCATCAGTGCTCACAGCGTAAACCGTACTGTCTTTTGTTATTACTGGCTTTTCAATCGGAATAATAACTGGTTTATCTGCACCGGCAAGGCGAAACAGGATCAGCTTTTCTTTATCAATTTCAATGCTCCAGAATGGCTCAGTGCCATTGCCTACGATATCAATACCTTCAGACCTTCGCTTTTGCCAGGATGCGTTTTGCGGTGATGTATTTTTCTTGAACAGAACGTATTGTTTAGATAAAGAATCGGGAATTTTAGCTCCATTATATTCTGTATTGATCAGGCTGTCTTTAACAAGCTTGTATCTGGAAACTATCTTGCCTTTTTGGGATAATATAAACACCCCATTGTTTTCAGACCATGTGCCTTGCGATTTAACAGCGGTTGTGCTTTTACCCCAATTCAGTTCCTCCATAATGAAGCCTTGGTCTGCAGTGAACATCACTGTACGTTGGATACCTTCGCACGTCCTACATGGCAACATACCCTGGTAGAACCCAAGCGGTACCGTCTCGTAATTGCCTGCATTGATTATGGAATCTTTTACAATAAGAACGGTATCAGTGTTGTTGGTGGTGACGGTTATCACTTCGGGTTGTTTTTCCTGTGTGATGAAGTACCAGGCGGATACGCCAATAAGTCCGAGAATTATCAATGTCAAGAAGGTTTTCATATGTATGGTGGTATCGTCAGACGATGTTTACGGAAGGGGTGAGGGCGTAAGGTAGACTGTATTATCCGCAAATAATAATATCCGTGAACACAATAAACATGTATGGACCGTAATTCTTTTACAGGTAGACTGAGAATTCAAGCTGAAACTCTTTATCGCCATGGCCCCGTAGTAGCATCTACTCGGTTCAAAATAAATTTTCATAAACATTGACTCTTCTCTAAATAACGTATTTTAAGCTCTGATTCGGCACTTTTGATGTGGTTAACGGGACTGGTATAGCAAGGCTTTGCGGTCAGTCAACTTATGAATTGAGGGTCAGGCTCCGATTTTAAAGCATTCAGGAATTGTATTACCAGGTATTCAAATGAAATTTATCCTACTCTTATTTTCTCTCATCATGAACTGCACCGGTCAGGCGCAGGACCCGGACATAATTAGTATTCATTTTCCCGATACGGTCAGGACACACACCGACTGCATTTTAAAGATTCAGTCCTATTCACAGTTCAAAAAGGGGTACAAATATCTGATAGTTTAGAATCTCTTACTTACATCGAGCAAGGATATTTTCGAATGAGAGTGGAGTATAAAGCAGCCGATGGTTCTCCCATCATAAAAACTCGATTTATATCTAAAGCAATTGGGTGAAATTTTATGTAGATAAACCGAAAATCATACTCAGTTCGTATGCCCGGGAGAGAAGGGACTTCGGTAGATGATTACATTTGCAATCACCCCTTTCTCTATAAACGCGAAAGGTTTTGCGGGTTGCGCTACATCCGCTGTGGCGCCCGTAAGGTCAAAAGCAAAGTTCCCAATTAAAATCAGCAAAACCGATAAATGAAACGACTTTCAATGATGCTTAATCTGCAGTGTGCATTTGTCTTAACGGTTGTATTACATCTCACTGGGTGCAAGGGTCGGGATTGTAATAATCCCATGCTAGATGAGTTTGCCGAAATAGTCCGGATGAACTCGCTTTATAGTGATTCATTAAACTGGAATCACATAACCAGAGTGAAAGATAGTTTTTGTCGGCATGGTAGGACTGATCAAAATATTCTGTTCCGGCGATTCGTTATTAAAGCTTTAAGAGAAGCGGGAGATAAACACTCGCTTTTGTTTACTCCTGACGTTTTCCAAAAGATGGAAGATTCCGGGATAATAAATACCCCTCCCAAGGTGAAAATGGTGAACAAACAAATTGTTTATTTGATGCTGCCTGCTTATGCTTCCATAGAAAAAGACAAAATCATTCAGTATGCAACAATGCTTCAAGATACAATAAGAGCATTTGACCAATCGATTTCTGTAAAGGGCTGGATTATTGACCTTCGTGAGAACGGGGGTGGTAACATGTGGCCAATGATAGCAGGTCTCGGACCAATATTAGGCAATGGCGATGCAGGTTATTTTATCAACCGTGGAAAATCGAAGTATAAATGGAGCTACCAGAACGGTGAGTTTGGGATAATCAAAATTAAGAACTATTACGAAGTCAAAGATCCGGCGAATCCGATTGCAATATTAACCGGCAACAGAACCTCAAGTAGTGGAGAAATGACGTTGGTTGCTTTTCTCGGGAAAGCCAACGTGAAAACTTTTGGTGCTCCTACCGGCGGTTTCATTACAGCAAACAACACTTATAAACTGGCTGATGGAACCTTCCTCGCTTTGGCCGGGGCTACTGTGGCTGATCGGCTTGGCCGGGAATACATCGATTCAATCAGACCCGCGGTGACTATACAACTTAAGGATAATGACTCAACAGATTACGTACTTAACGCAGCGACAAGGTGGATCGAAAGTAAAAATTGATAACCCGAAGGCGTGATCGAACTTTTATTAACGAGCATCGACTTTATCTATGAGTATAATTTTGCATTGTAAGAAAACAGCTATCTCGGGATTTATACATTTTGTGGGCATCGTTTTTCCTATGGTATGCAGTGGACAGGTTCAATCACCCGTTGGGTCTTTTATTCAAGATGTTCCGGATGGCTTCGGTAAAGGGTCATTAATGGAAAGTGTACACTTAATATGCGATTCTCTTAAGCTGGCGCGGCTTGATAAAGGATTTGATTCTATCCATGTTCGGTTCTGGTTCAGATATGTTGGAAAGTATGACCAACAACTAGTTTCCATAAGCTACACCAAACACGAGTGGAAAGCGATTTATTGTGAATTTACTCCTGTTCACGATGATGAGAGAAAACTCGTCACTTTTCGTAAAAAAATTGCGGAAGTATTGCCACGGCATTCCTTCGAAAGGATCATCCATAGTATCGATGATCTGGGCATCTGGAATATTAAAGACAGGTCGAATATGGTGGACTATCCCGATGTTCATAACACCGATCAGGTATCAATTGAAGTTTCTTCAAAATACATGTATCGCATTATTCAGCATTCGGACCTTGAAGAAGTCAGCCAAACAGTACCAGATGTTGCGAAGATCCGGAAAATGTTGCAGCTACTGATTTCTGAGTTTGATATTAAATTGATAAGAGACATCTAAAATTATCTCCCGTACAAATTCTAGATTACGAAAAATTTATCGGGCGCAATACTTTATTGGGTTTTTCCAGGCAAAGCAGCGTTGGGGAATAATTCCAAGGCAGTATGTCAAATACGATAAAGCTTCGATAGTTGTCGCTGTCGAAGCTTTATCATTTTAAGTGACCAGCATTACTTATGTAATGATGTTTATGACGGTTTAAAAGTAAACTTTTGTCCACCTACACTAACTTCTGCCATTAACCCGCCCTTGTCTTCAGTAAACACCGCTACTCCTTCGGTATATTTTGCATTTGCCGAAACGCCTGACTTAAGTGCTACCGCAGAGATCTGGCTGCTGAATTCAAATTTATTCTGGCGGAATCGGTCCAGTGCTTCTTTGGTTTCAAAAAATATTACTTCACGGTATGCTTTCCCGCCTATTTGCGGTCCAACTGTTGCCTGGACCATATTTGCAGTCCCGATGACTTGTCCCTTTTCATACACGGTACCGTTTCCTCCAGCACCGCCCACAATAACTCCACCTTTTCCTACATTAGGAAAAATAACATAGCCGTAAGAATCTGTAAACCATTTTTGCAATCCCGGGTCGGTTTTTATAAACGCTTCCTGCGCGTTTTTGCTATCTTCTTTGATGCGGTCCGCGTTATCCTGGGAGAAAACAGTGCCTGGTAAAAAGGCTGCTGCCACAAGTAGAAAGGATAAAAAGTTCATTTTTGCGTATTTCATAAATGTTGCTTTTAGATATTTAGATGATTTCAAGGTTTATAATGCAAAAAATTTGCCTAATTGATCAGGTGGGGAAAAAGTACCGTCTGCAGCCGGCGACGATTTCATTTCCCTTGCAAGAATATCATATGCGAATAGGTAGTGCAAGTGACTGCATCAATCCAGATTTGCGTTATCTTCAATGCCATGAAACCGAATAATAAAATAATCGTCATCACCGGCGACGCTGGTGAAAGTTTTGAAATTCTTTATGCTAATCACCGGTTGCAGGAAGCAGGGTATGAGACAGTGATTGCAGCGCCTGCTGTTAGACCATTGAACCTGGTGATCCATGATTTTGAACCGGGATGGGACACTTATGTAGAACGCAAAGGCTACCTGGTGGAATCGCAGATTTCATTTGACGAAGTGGTTCCTGATGACTATAGGGCCATCCTGATTCCGGGTGGACGTGCTCCCGAATATTTACGCAATGATCCCAGGGTAATAAGCATTACCAAAGAGTTCTATAACAGTGGTAAATATGTCTTTGCTATTTGCCATGGGGTGCAGGTATTGCTGACGGCCGGTCTTGCCGACAACAGAAAGATCGCCTGCTATGAGCACGTAAAGTTTGAAGTGGAAAGTTGCGGCGGCATCTATATTACCCCTGATGAAGCGATTAAAGATGGCAGAATAGTTACCGGTAAAACCTGGCAATCCCATCCTGAATTCTACAGGATCGTATTCAACTGTCTGAAGGAAACGGAGAAAACCGCATTGCCTGGGTAAAGATTCACCGGCAGCTTCCTAAATAAATTAAGGGTGGACCTTCATTCCATAATATATTGATGATGGACCATCCTTCGCTAATATATTAAGGATGAACCATCATTCGATGACGCTTCGGGATGGGAGCGTGTGCCGCTGTCTTCTGGCCAGAAAGGTTTTAGCTTATTTATAGTTCGCAAGATCGAAAAAATTCATTGAGTAAGACCTCTATTGAAAGAATTGTTAAAAATAGTTGCGAAAAAATTTGACTCTTACGTAACGTCATAGCCTAAGTTTGTTTTGTTGATTAATTGTAGAGGTATGGAAAGCTATTCCGTCAGCCAACTTTCAGCATTATCTGGTGTAAGTGTGCGAACACTTCATCACTATGACGAGATTGGTCTGTTAAAGCCCTCAGGCAGGAGCACGGCCGGCTACCGGCATTATGGGCAGCATGAATTGCTTCGACTGCAGCAAATACTGTTTTACAAGGAACTTAATTTTTCGCTAAGGGAGATTTGCGAGGTGCTTGATGATCCGGACTTTGATGTAATACAGGCACTCCAGTTTCACCGGCAGAAGATAGAAGAAAATAAGAACCGGTTAGATCAGTTAATCACTACAATTGATAACACCATTGTTAATCTGAAAAAGCAAAATGTTATGACTGATCCAAAAATATTATACGAGGGATTACCAAAAGAATTCGCGACAACATATCGAAACAACGCAATGGATGAGTATGGTGAACATGTGGTCTTGCGCTCTGAATCAGCATTATTGAAGTTGGGTAAGCAGGGTCTTGAATCATTGAAAGCTGAGGCAGAAAGGGTCACAACGGAACTGTTCGCCCGCAGGTCCGGGAATCCCTTAAGCCCCGATGTTCAATCATTGATCGCAGACCATTATGTCATCATCCGGAAGTTCTGGGGTACGCAATCCATGCCTGACAAGCAAGCTGATGCATATGTCGGGCTGGGAGAATTATATATAAACGACGAACGCTTCACCATGGCGAATGGCTCGCCTCAGCCGGAGTTTGCGCGGTTCATGCAGAAGGCGATGCAATTTTTTGCAGAAACCAGTCTACGATAACCTGACAGTTTGCAGAAACAAGTTTACGATAACATAACACGCGGAAAGGCTATTGCTCCCCGGGCAATAGCCTTTATTGGCGGACGGATCTTGTATCTGCCAGTGGTAGTAAAGAAGGAGGAAATTGCTCCCGGAAGTTATCACCTCTGGTCATGAAGCTGCCAGAAAAAAAACCTCCTTATGAAATTGTGGTGATTGAGCTAATCCTTTACTAAAATATACATCGGTTTACATATATTGCCACCCTGCAGATATATGATTCCGTTAAAACTTATACCATGAGGTTCGTTTATTCTTTACTGTTAGTTCTCTCGGCGTTCTGTGCCGGCGCGCAGCCCCAGGTCACAAACAAACCCTCGCGCGTGTCCTGGTTCCAGGATCTTGGATTTGGTATGTTTATTCACTGGAATGTTGACGTGACCCTGGGCGCAGTGATTTCGCATTCGCTGGCAGGTGCGTCAAGGGAATACCGGGAGAAGTATTTCCGGGAGCTGCCCCTTTATTTCAATCCCAAAAAATTTGATCCCGAAGAGTGGGCAACCCTTGCTAAGCTGGCGGGTATGAAGTACGTGGTCTTTACCACCAAGCACCATTCTGGCTTTTGCATGTGGGACACAAAGACTACTCCATTTAATGTGATGAATACTCCTTTCAGGCGGGACATTCTAAAAGAAGTAATCACCGCCTTTCGAAAACAGGGCATTGCCATTGGCATTTATTTTTCGCCGGAAGACTTTTATTATTTCCATAACAATGGCATCCCTGTAGGCAGGCTGCAGCATCCACAGCACTATCCCAAAAACAACCCGGGCCTGATGCAGTACGACCAGGCGCAGCTGAAGGAATTATTAACGGGCTATGGAAAGATTGATATCCTTTTTATCGATGGACCCGGTGACGGGCTCAGGGAATGGGCCTGGAAGCTTAACCCGGAGCTGGTCATTACCCGCGATGAGATGAAGACACCTGAGCAGGTAACGCCCGATGTTCCGCTTCCGCGTCCCTGGGAGGCTTGTTATACAATGGGTACCGATTGGGGCTATAAGCCCACTAATGATCCTCATAAGAGCGGGACGGAGATCATTAACAAGCTCATCGAGATCAGGGCCAAGGGTGGAAACTTCCTTTTGAACGTCGGCCCCAAGCCGGATGGAGAGATCCAGATCGAGCAACAGGACAGGCTTCGCGAAGTAGCCCTTTGGAACTTTGCCAATGGGGAGTCGATATACGCCATAAAGCCGCTTCCTTCAATCAGGGAAGACAACATCTGGTACACCCAGTCAAACGACGGACGCGTTATATATGCCTATGTGCTTCGTAATGGTGCAGAAAACTGGAAGTGGGGAGAACGCAGGAATATCGTCCTGACTCATGTCAAGGGCACAGAACATACAAAGGTCAGCATGCTGGGATATGGCGAAGAACTGGTAGAATATAAAGAAGGGCTGGATGGAAAAATTTACAATACCCCAACTCTACAGGGCTTGCAGGTAAGTGCAGTGAGGGGACAGCGGTTTTACACCAATTACCAGTGGCCCAATGCCATCGTGCTCAGAATAGAAGGCGCCTCTTACCAGGATAAAACAAGTAGCTCCACCCGAAGTACAATAGACGGCGCTAAATGACCTGCAGATGTTTAATCGACAAAGCACAACTGATTATTGCATAAACGAATAATTATTACTTGTACGAGCAAACCGGGGAAGTTCGATTCATCGGCATATTGCCAGATATTGTTCGGCTACCAATACAAATGATGGTTCGTTTCGGTCAGCGGAATTTTTACTTTGCAAGTACAAGCAGTGGCTTTCCTTTTTCAACGATATAGGTGGCAAGCTCCGCAGCGTTGCCCTTGCCGACATTCTTTGCTGAGTGAACTACTCCTGCGGGGATAAACAGGACCTCGCCGGCTTTAAGCGTGAGCGGTGGCTTGCCATCGAGTATGTATTCAAACACCCCTTCTAATACATAAATGATTTCTTCACCTGGGTGCGAATGCCTGGGAGCAGTTACACCTGGTTCTATGTCGATTCGTGCCTGCACCATTTCGCGGCCGGGAACGCTCAGGTCTTTTTGCTGTAGATTGGTCCGCTTAGTGCCGGGTAGCTGGGCCGTTGCCTTTCCAGGGATCATTAATGCTGCCAGTGCTGATGAAGCCACAAGAAAGACGATCAGGTTTTGTTTCTTTTTCATTATTAATTGCTAATGATGAACTACTAAAGATAAGGCCGATTTGCCAGGTCATATCCGTCGGAATGTACACCCGGATTTCCATTTAGATCGATAAAGTCAGGGAACTGTAATCAGTAAGCTGGATTGGATTATTTGAAATGGGATGCTGGTCTCAACGGTTGCGCATAACCTTGTCATAAATATGTTTCACTTGAGTATCGCCGAAGCCATAAATGCTTTCTCTTTTCCAGAATTCGCGGCATACTTTATGAAAGTCGGTTGACACATTTTTGATTATGTCTTCGATAACCCTTTCAGGTCTTCCTTTTGTACTGTCTTTTGGAAAGCGGTCAACGTGAGCCTGGATCACTTCTTTCAGATATGGAAAAGCAGGAGTATGATTGTCCGCCAGGCGCTCTAATAGTGAAAGGTCGCCACTTTTATAAGCTGTCCATAAGTCTTGGCCAAGTTGTAAGTCTATATAATTTACGAGAATCCTCTCAGCAAAACACCTGGAAAGATCACCTGAATTTGCTGGCCCGAAACCATTCCAAAATTGATTGCTGTCCCTACCGAGATAAGTAGTATACACAGCATACACTTTTTTCTTTATCGGCAAACTGTTTATTATTGAAATGACGAACCACATATTAACCTGGCAGAATAAATCATACTCGAACCAAAGGTTGAAATGTGAGTTGTCAGGGGCATTCATAATTATTTCAAATTGATTTACAACGCTTTCGCGGTATTCAGTTGCGGTCAGTCCCAGGTATTCAGTCCTCGATTGCCAAAATTCGTCCGAAGTATCGCCAATTAAGTTGCCGCCTATAAGGGCTTCCCTGACAACGACTATATCTCCTTCAATATTGGCGTCAGGAAAACTATGAGCCAGCGCATCTCCGTTTAGAATATTATAAACCATGGGTGTGCGATTTTTTTATCTCCGTAAAGTTGAAGCATCCGAATGCATGACCAAAATAATTTTTAATACATTGGAGATCTATAACTGATGCTCAGGTTATGGCCTAATGCCAAATTTATAAGATCCCCGCAGAATGCATGCCCATACTGATACATGACAGGGGATAAGAAACACGGGAAATAAATCGGTGATATTCGGTATCTTGTTTTAAACATCAGGAAATATGAGCTACCGCAATCATGTTGTAGAACACGTGTTATTCGAAGGGGAAAACCGGAAAATAGCTGTTGCCGAAACAACACATTTAAGTGACACTCCAACCGGCAAACCTTCTGTGCCCATTTACACGGTGCAACTCCTTGATCCTGTTTTGACTGAAGTGGCGGAAAATGATAAAATTCAGATTGTACTTTCTGATCCCCTTGAATACTATGAACTCAACAAATTTTTGAAGGAACCGTCCGACCGACACAGGGCGCTGATAGCGGAACTATACAAGGTAGTTGAAAAGCATCATCAGGCCTTCAACCCCGAAAATCCCTGAACCATCATTTCAGCTTCCTCAAGAGGCGGGCGGGGATATTGTGTCTCACACCTTCAAAGCTCACAAGCATTGATCCGTTTTTGCCGCGGATGCACTTACCATCATCCCTGCGAACCGCTATGCATGCCTTCCCTTTAAGGTCCGATACGGTGTTTCTGTCACCGAGATAAATATACTTCATGGTTTAAGTTCATAATCATTCCAAAAATATTTGGTTCACCAATGTTGCCGGATTAAAGATACAAAGGAGTCTCATCTCCTTGCTATTTACGGTTGCCGGCCCGGGTAAGTCGTCGTTGTCCGCCCATAAAATTCCGGAAAAATGTTATCGATGAATCTCACTGAATTGTGCACGAAGTTTCTTAAATTATATTGTAATTGGACCCTGTGATTCTGATAAGGACAATTTGTGGCAGATTATTAACCCCGATCGCTTTTTATTCTTAAAAACCCCAAATCATGGACCTCGTCATCCCAGGCGAAGGAATTCGCAAACATGCCTCAGACTTATTTTTGCAAAGAATTACATATGAACGTCCGGCACTATACACTTAACCGGTTATCCATCACGGGTTGGGTCAATTTCACGTCATAATATTTGGCTGTACCGATGCCCTACCGGGAACCAAATGCCAGGCAGCATACAAAGTTCACCGGGTTGGAGATGTCTTCCATAAATCGTGCGAATGCTGAGCACCATCGAAGCAGTGGTTCAGCTTCTAAATCATCGATCAGTCAAAGTTTCGAATTCTAAGTTGAATATCTACATCCTTCAAGGCCAGTGTACTTCAAATACCGTCTCTGCTTTCACAAATCTGCGCAAATACGTTTACCCTGTTGAATGTCCCGGCATCCCCTCATCATTTACCTAAACCTCTATTAACATGAAAAAAATTTACATACTGCTTGTGCTTATCGCATACCTGTCTGTTCCCTCTATGCTGCATGCGCAAAATCCAGTTTATGTTGGTAAAGTGGCAGATGTTTCAGGAACCTTTAAAAAACGCGCTGAGGCAGCGAAAAAGTTGACGACCGCAGAAACGATCGTTGCATTACCACGCCTCGGCAACCAGCAATTAGCGCTGAAAGTGAATGCAAGTAAACAGGAAAAAGATGGGGAGTTTTTTTTCGGTGAAGTAAATAATGTCAAAGAAAGTAAGTTCTATATCCGGATCCAGGGATCGGTTGCTGAAGGCGGGATCATTATGCCGGCTCAAAAGAAATTTTACCGCTATTCGTCAACTTCCGATGGCTCAATATATCTTAAGGAAGAGGACATCGACAAGGTATTCTGTATTGGCAAGGAGAGGTTTCCAAAAATTGGTGCAGAAGGAGCACCAGGTATAACGCCAGCCGCTGCAGCTGCGCCACCGGGTCTCCAGAGTTTGCCTGGGGCAACAGCCGTTTTATACCTCGACTTCGACGGGCAAACAGTGGAGAATACGGTATGGAACAGGTGGTACAACAACGGGAACCCCATCGTAGCTGCCCATGCAGTGCTTTCGGAAACAGAAATGATCGAGGTGTGGAAACTGATGAGTGAAGACTTCCGTCCCTTCAATTTAAATGTAACTACAGACGAAGGTGTGTTCAATAACGCACCGGTCAATTTAAGACAGCGAATAATATTTACGCCCACTAATTATTTTCTACCAGGCTGGGGCGGATATGCATATATCGGATCATTCAGAAGTGGAGGCAGCCCCGACGGTGAAACCCCTTGCTGGGTATGGAATCCTTCTGTCAAAGGAGCCGGAGAAGCAGGTTCTCATGAAGCCGGTCACACCCTGGGTCTCGGTCATGACGGTCGTACAACACCACCGGAAACGTATTTTGCCGGCCAGAATAACTGGGGCCCCATAATGGGCACTACCTATACGGTGATGCAGGCCCAATGGAGCAAAGGCGAATACCCCTTTGCAAACAACCAGGAGGATGATCTGAACATAATGACCGGTTATGGCTTCGGATTTCGTAATGATGATCACGGCAATGATCCTGCGACTGCTACACCGTTGGTGATTGATGCCGCGGGCAATGCGTCTTCAACAGATAACAGGGGAGTGATCACAACACGTGGGGATGTTGATGTGTTTTCTTATGTTTCACCGGGTGGCAATGTTGAATTCCGGATCGACCCCGAGATCAATTATGCAAATCTCGACGTGTTCCTGTCGGTCAGGAACTCAGCTGGCGCCACGATTGCGACGATAGACCAGGCAACAGTATTTATTGCGCAAACACTCAACCTTCCGGCAGGGACATATTATTTATCGGTTGATGGCACCATGGGAGAACTGGGAGCTAATTCAGACTACGGATCACTCGGCGCTTATTACATATCTGCGACAGCCACTTCGAATAATTGTGCATCGCTGGGTTATATTACCAGTGAATTCTGGCAAAATGTTCCAGGTGAAAATATCTCTTCTATACCATTAACTACTTCACCAACCTTCACATCACAACTCACTTCTTTCGAGACGCCATCAAATATAACAAATGGCTATGGTCAACGCGTACGCGGATATATATGTGCACCGGTGACAGGTAATTATACTTTTTTTATCGCAGCTGACAATATCGGTGAGTTATGGTTGAGCACAAATGATAATCCGGCGTCAAAACGGCGAATTGCCTATTCACCTGATTGGGTTGCTCAACGCGAGTGGACAAGATATGCGGAACAAAGATCAGTATCTATCAGTCTGCAGGCAAATACGAAGTATTATATAGAAGCATTAGACGTAGAAGGTGGTGGTGGAGACAACCTGGCCGTGGGATGGACAACACCTGGTAGTTCAGCTATCACTGTTATCCCTGGTTCCGTGCTTTCACCCTATACCACAATAACCAACCAGCCACCAGCAGTGGGCATGACTACAGATGCCACCAACTACACTGAACCCGCAACAATCAGGATGGGTGCGACTGCAAATGATCCGGATGGTTCGGTAACAAAAGTCGAGTTCTTCTGGGGATCTCTGAAAATCGGTGAAGACATCAGTGCACCATATGAGTTCAGCTGGGAAGATGTGGGTGCCGGTACTTTTACCTTCACTGCAAAAGCAACGGACAATTCAGGCAACAGTAACGTTTCCGATCCGGTCACTGTAATGGTTAGTCAACCCACAAACACTTGTTCATCGGCGGGTTATATTGTTCGGGAGTTCTGGCAGAATGTTGCAGGGGAGAGAATTTCATCTATACCGTTACACTCAATACCTACTTTCACATCACAACTCACTTCCTTCGAAGCACCATCAAATATAACCAACGGATATGGACAACGTGTGCGTGGTTATGTCTGTGCCCCGGTAACCGGAAATTACACATTCTACATAGCAGCCGATAATGTAGGGGAGTTGTGGTTGAGTACCAATGATAATCCTGCTAACAAACTGAAGATTGCGCATTCGCCTGACTGGGTCGGGCAAAGAGAGTGGACGAGATATGCGGAACAAAAATCAGTGTCAATTAATCTCCAGGCTAACACAAAGTATTATATCGAAGCACTTCATGTTGAAGGTGGAGGTGGAGATAACCTGGCCGTGGGATGGATAACGCCTGGTAGCAGTGATATTTCAGTCATACCTGGTACAGTGCTTTCGCCATTTACATCAATAACCAATCAGCCTCCGACGGTGAAACTGATAGTTGATGGAAACAATTTTCTTGCACCAGCTAATTTCACTGTGACTGCTATAGCCGATGATGGAGATGGATCAATAACAAAAGTGGAGTTTTTCCTGGATAATGTAAAGACATTAGAGATCGACCGCGCGCCCTACGAAATTCGTTGGACCCATGTCAGTGCCGGAAGATATTCATTGACTGCAAAAGCGACGGATAATTCAGGCAACAGCACAACTTCTGATCCGGTAGTCATAGAGGTTTTGGAAAATACTGGCACTTGTTCCTCACCGGGATATATCGTTCGTGAGTTCTGGCAAAATGTGGCTGGTGAGAAAATCTCAGCTATCCCATTGAACAGCGCACCTACAACGACATCGCAACTGACCTCTTTCGAAGCACCTTCTAATATAACCAACGGATATGGACAACGTGTGCGCGGTTATATCTGTGCTCCGTTCAGTGGTAATTACACATTCTATATAGCAGCGGATAATGTAGGCGAGTTGTGGCTAAGTACAAGCGACAATCCTGCTTTGAAGCAAAGGATTGCCCATTCACCTGACTGGGTTGGTCCAAGAGATTGGACAAGGTACGCAGAACAAAAATCTGTGCAAATAACGCTCCAGGCTAATACCCGCTACTATATTGAAGCGCTGCACGTGGAAGGTGGCGGTGGAGATAACCTTGCAGTAGGTTGGACAACACCGGGTAATGTTACGATTGATGTTATACCCGGCTCAGTACTTTCACCATTTAGTGAAGGGGCAGCCAGCACCGCATCAAAAATAAATCCGGTATCTGCGGATGATCTTTCAGTAAAGGTATTTCCAAATCCAGGCGTAAGGGAGTTTACACTGCTTATTAAATCTGCTAAAAATGAGGTGGTGAACATGAAGGTATTTGATGCAGTCGGTCGTATTGTAGAGTCCAGGTCTAATGTATTTACGAACAGTGCGGTTAAATTCGGGTCAGGATACCGGCCGGGGGTTTATTTCGCAGAAATTATTCGCGGAGGTAAGAGAACAACTGTGAAGCTGATTAAGGTTGGAAATTAATTTTTGGAATCCACATCATAAAGGCAACGAAGAAGTTGACTTTATGATGTGGATTCCAGCTTATGCTACTGGTCCTCCACCAGATGAGGTCCGAGAGAAAGCGATTAATGGAGGCCACATAAGATTCGTTGAGGCCTTCAGATTGTTATTATCAATATTAGTCATCATTGGCAATTCGGGCATCGGGTATAAGGCTATAAAGCAAAAATATTTTCGTTATTGTACTTTGTTAGTTTCAATTTTGTTTTTTGCTCGAACAATTGGTGACAGGAGATTTTTCGGATTTTAAAGACCGTAAAGGCCACCAGGTTCGCTGTAAACGGCACGCAGCTTTTTTCGCCTTCGTGTGTATTAACTATTGTGATAACTTTCTTGATGTTTGTGGTCAACAACTGAGCGATAAATTGATGTTTGTATCCTTAACATTCCCACTGTTAAGCTATTTTATCCTATTCTGCGATGTTGCTAGTGTATTGATGTTAAAATACTTTAACCATTAGCCAATCCACTTTTATAGAAAAGGTCATATCCTTAATAACTTAGTGTCGACGAATCGGGATTGCTTAAAATTTATTCTTCTAAAACCAAGTAGCCATATGCCTCCACTTTCTATTCGCAATAAGTATTTAAGAAAATCAATTTAAGGCCCGGCAAAGTTTCGATACAGGTGTTTCTGATTTATTGGTCATGTGCAGCTTTTCGCAATATATGCGGACAAGAGCCCTATTGCCTTTGAGAATTTTTGTCAGGTTGTCTGTCTGCGAATAGATACTACTTATCAGGTATGCCTTATCCTGGATGTCATACAAAATTTCCAGATTGCCAAAACTTAATAAAATTAAGTGTTATGAGAAATAAGTTGCTTGCTGTACCACTCACTTTTTTATTACTGTTGAGAATCGGTTATGCACAAACAACGAATATCAGTGGCGTTGTCTCTGCCAGTGATGACCTTTCGAAATTGAACGGTGTAAGTATTATAGTCAAAGGAACTGGTCGTGGCACGACCTCAGACAGTCTCGGAAACTTTACCATTAATGCAGGGCAAGGTGAGACCCTGTTATTTAGTTTCCTGGGCTTTCAGAATAAGGAAATGATAGTGAACAAGGATTACTTAATTGTTACACTTACCAAATCTGATAAGGGATTAAATGAAGTGGTAGTCATAGGATATGGTACCCAGAGAAAAGGAGATGTAACCGGGGCCATTTCCTCTATTTCCCCCAGGGCTTTGAAAGAAGTACCTGTTACAAATGCTTCTCAGATGTTGCAGGGCAGGGCTGCAGGGGTATACGTGTTGAATACCGGTAATAAACCAGGTGCCGGAGTTAGTGTGCAGATAAGGGGCAGAAGATCATTTAATGCTGGAAATGATCCGCTTTATGTTATCGACGGCGCACCTATATCGGGCGGACTAAATGATATAAACCCCGGTGATATTGCTTCCATCGAAGTTTTGAAAGATGCATCGGCAACAGCCATCTATGGCTCTAGAGGTGCAAACGGGGTAATTTTGATAACAACTGCAAGGGGAAAGCAGGGTAGAACAACGGTTGGTTATGATGGTTACTACGGTATTTCGGAGATTATGAAATATGCTGATCTCATGAATGGTGCCGATTTTGCCGAATATAAAAGAGAATCACGCAGAGCTGTTATTAATCCTGCAACGGGAAGACCTCAATATGATGATACAGATCCCCAGGCGGATGCGAAATTATTTGAACCTGTAGAATTAGAGTCTATAGTGCAAGGGAGAAGTACAGATTGGCAAAGACTGATGGTTGACAAAGGGCGTATTCAAAATCATGAACTTAGTGTAAATGGAGGGTCTGCTGCAACAAGATTTAATATTGCCCTGGGATATTTTGAGGATCAGGGTTTGATAGCCGGACAGGATTTTACACGTTATACTTCAAGGTTTAATATTGATCAGGGTCTTGGTAAGCGGTTTAAAATCGGTATGTCTACGCTTGCATCGTACAGTGAAAGAAATGGCGAAGACGTAAATCCATACGGTCAATCTGCTGATTTTGGTGCACTTTCAGAAAACCCGCTGGGTGTTCCTTACGATGACAATGGTAATTTAATATTTCTCCCTACCAGTGACGGCTTACGCAGCAACCCATTGTCCGAACTCGTTCCCGGTGCGGTAATTAACAAGAGTAAACGGTTTCGATTGTTAAGTAATATTTATGCTGATGCAGAGATCATGGATGGCTTAAAATTCAGGATCAGTTTTGCGCCTGATCTTACGCAGAACCGGAAAGGGAATTTTTTCGGAAGTCAAACGAATAACCGCAGGGGAGGTGATCCTGCCGCTTCAGTCAATGAAGATTTTACTTTCGCCTACACCTGGGAAAATGTACTTACCTACAAAAAGAATATTGCCAAAAAACATAGTATCGATTTTACTGGTTTGTATGGATTACAAACAAGACAATTTGAACAATCGGGCATAAATGTTAGTGGTTTGCCTATCGAATCATTGGAATATTATAACATGGGTGCAGCATCCGTCATTAGTGGGGTGGCAAGTGCCTTTGAAAAATGGTCCATCCTATCGTATATGGCGCGCGTAAACTATACTTTTGACAATCGTTTGCTGCTTACTTTGACAGGCAGGGCAGATGGCTCTTCAAAATTTGCACCACAAAATAAATGGGGGTATTTTCCTTCAGCCGCAATTGCATGGAATGTAATTAATGAAAACTTCATGCATGGCAGTAAGTTTTTCAACAATTTGAAACTTAGGGTCAGTTATGGACAAACTGGAAATGAGGGGATCGCCCCTTATCAAACCAATGGTCTGCTCACACGAACACAGTACGATTTTGATGGGGCACCTGCCTTTGGTTACAGGCCTTTCACAATACCGAACCAGGATCTAAAGTGGGAAAGCACCGGGTCTCTTAACCTTGGTTTGGATTTCGGTATGTTTAATAACAGGATATCAGGCAGTGTTGAATTGTATCAGTCCAAAACAACCGATTTATTATTGCCAAAGTTGCTGCCCATTAGTGGAGGGTTTTCTTCTGTATTGACGAATATAGGGTCAAAGCAGAACCGTGGAATAGAATTTAGTCTCTCCACCGTTAATGTCGAATCGCACAAGAGTAATGGATTTGAATGGACAACTGACCTGAACCTTTTTAGCAACAAAGAGGAGATCATTGAACTCTCTCGTGGAAAAATAGACGATGTAGGTAATCTCTTATTTATCGGACAACCTGCAAAAGTGTATTATGATTTTGTAAAGACAGGTGTCTGGCAACTCGGTCAGGAGGCTCAGGCTAAGCAATATGGCTCTGTAGTGGGGGGAATCAGGGTAGAGGATCAAAATAAAAATGGAGTTATTGATCCGGGGGATCGTCGGATTCTCGGGTCAGACGTTCCAAAATTAATGGGCGGTATGACGAATCGGTTTTCTTATAAAGGATTTGATTTATCAATATTGATTTTTTCACGTTTTGGGAGTATGATACAAAGTCCGTTTCACGGAAGTTTCCGTTATTTATCTGGTCGTGTAAATCAATATAAGGTCGACTACTGGACAAAAACAAATCCTACCAACGCTTATCCGCAACCTAACTCAGGCCAGGAAAGTCCAATATATGGTTCAACACTTTCTTATATCAGCGGTTCTTTTGTAAAAATCAGGAATATTAACCTGGGCTATAACATTCCGGCAACCATTGCTCAAAAAATGCGGATGCAATCATTGAGATTGTACGTCAGCGTACAGAATCCCTTTGTGTGGTCACCATATACAAATGAATATAATGGGATCGACCCTGAATTTCCTACTACCAGTACCCCGCCCGCAAAACAATTCCTTTTTGGTTTAAATGTAAGATTCTAAAAAGTTGGCTATGAAAAATATTTCATTCTTAAATCTGTGTTTTCTTTTGATCATTATACCATCTTGTACCAAAGTGCTGCAGGAAGATGTCAGGTCACAGGTGGTAGGTAGTTACCTCAGTACCGACAAGGGGTTTACTGATGGCGTAAATGCAGCATATTCTTCTTTGCGGAATATATTCTGTGCTATAGAAGACAACGGCATAATTCCAGTTCTTACCACCTTTGGAACAGATACATATACTAATGGTTTTGACGGCGGATTTAAAATGATGAACAGTTATAATAGTGACCTTAATCCCCGTACCAACGCGGTTACGTTTAATTGGAATAACCTTTACATTGCGATCAATACCTGCAACGCTGTCATTACAAGGGCCCCGGAGGTAACGGGAATAGCTGATGCTACTAAAAATACAAGGGTAGCAGAAGTAAGATTTATCAGAGCCCAATATTATTTCCTGTTGGTTCAGCTATGGGGGCCAGTGCCGCTTCCCCTGACCGAAACAACAGGCATAATAACAAATCCAACCAGGGCATCTGTGAAAGATGTTTATGATGCGATTATTGACGATCTAAGTTTTGCCGTAAAAAATCTGCCCGAAAATCCTGCTAACTACGGCCGTGTTAACAAACCGGCTGCAGAAAATTTACTGGCAAATGTTTATCTCACCAGGGCTACATCTTCTGCAAAGCAACCAGATGATTATACCAGGGCTGCAAGTCTGGCTAAAGGCGTTATCAATAATTATAGCTACAAACTGTTGGATGATTTCGGAAAAGTATTTGAACAGGGAGGGGGTGAAAAGCATTCGGAAGTGATTTTTGCCATCCAGAATAACAAGGATGTCATTTCTAATGGTCTTGGAAACACATTGCATTTGTATTTTATTATGAAATATGATGATTTACCCGGGATGCAAAGAGATATAGCCAACGGCAGGCCATATGCACGTTACAGGCCAACAAATTTTGTTTTGAATACGCTTTTCAACAGGCAACTGGATAGCCGGTATACCAAAAGTTTTAAACGGGTATTTTATTGTAACAGACCCGGCACTTACACAATTAATGGTAATTCGGTAAATTTAAAAGCAGGTGACACTGCAGTATATTTAGCTGACAGGGAATATACAAATGCAGAGCTCAGCCAGATTAAATATAATGTATGGACCCCCAGCAGGCAAAACGAAAGAGTATTTCCTACGCTTACCAAATTTCTTGATCCACAGCGTACAAGTGTGAACGATCAACCAGGATCAAGAGATTTGCTGTTGTATCGCCTGGCAGAAACTTACCTTGTAGCTGCCGAGGCACTGCTCATGAGTGGAAATGCAGCGGAAGCAGCGACATACATTAACGTTGTCAGGCGCAGGGCGGCTAACACAGGTGGAACCCCGGCAGAAACTGCAGCGAATAAAGTGGCTATGGAGATCACACCTGCACAACTCGATATTGACTTTATCCTTGACGAACGTGCGCGCGAGCTGCTCGGCGAAGGCACCCGCTGGCTGGATCTGGTACGTACCGGGAAATTGATAGAGAGAGTTAAGAAATACAACCCGGTGGCAGCGGCAAATATCCAGGTTTATCATGTGCTTCGTCCTATACCGCAGGACCAGATTGACAGAACTGCAGGGGAGTTTAAACAAAACAACGGATATAACTAATGGCTATTTGTCAATCAGTACACGTCACTAGATTGACAACCAGTATAACTTTAAAAATATATAATGATCAACATCATGAACAGGATATGCGTTTTTGGCCTTTATGCCAGCTTCTTTTTCTTCACAACGATATCAACTGTTGCACAATCATCTGGGAAAAGTAATGCAAAAGGTAAACGGGAAGCTCCACTGCAAAGTCAGCGTAAACTTTCGTTTGATGAATATAAGGATCGCGTACAGGCTATCTGGATCGGGCAGATAGCAGCCACCCTTATGGGTTTCCAATTTGAACATCATACAGCATCCGTGGAATGGGTTGACCAATTGCCCGGAAAATTCACATCTGCCCCGGTAGACGATGATTGGTATTATGAGATGGCGGCTATCAGGGCGTTTGAAAAATATGGTATTGATTTGACCGAGCGTCAGTTGGGTGAGCAATGGAAGGAAAATTCATGTGGCACCTGGGGCTCGAGCGCGCAAAGTTTGTTGATGATAAATAAGGGGATCATGCCTCCGGAATCCGGTCATCCCAGGTACAATAAACTCTGGTTTTCTATCGGCCCGCAATTTAGTGCTGATATTTACGGTGCCCTGGCACCCGGTTTGCCCAATGTGGCGGCGCAAATGGCCAGGAAATTTGGACATGTTAACGGGTATGCCGAGGGAACAGATGGAGCTGTTTTTGTAGCGGGTATGGTAAGCCTGGGATTTTTTGAAAAGGATCCGAAAATGATTGTTCGTAAAGCAGCGGGTTTAATTCATCCTTCGTCCCCTTACAGAGAATGCATAGACCTGGTGATTAAACTGGCGGATGAAGGGAAAACTGCAAAGCAGGTTTTTGATGCTATTGAAGATCGTTGGCATATTGAATATCCCGCTACCAATAATGCCGTGCCCAACGGAGGCATTGTTGCCGCCAGTTTATGGTATGGAGAAGCAGATTTCCTGAAAACGGTGAATCTCGCTTACTCCGCGGCAGATTTTACGGACGCTGACTGTAATGCCGCAAATGCTGGTGCTGTAATAGGTGCCATGCGCGGGTTAAAATCAATACCTGATTACCTGGTAAAAAGTTTTGGCGACCGGATCAAAGGAGAGAAGATGGGGTCGGTAGTACTTACCCCCGCAGTCGATGAAAGTATAACCGATTTGAGTAATCGAACTGTGGTCATTGGGAAACTGATTCTGCAAAAAAATGGTGAAAAACTGGGCTCAGAGGGCGTCAATATCACAGTCCAGGAACCAGTTACACAGCCGGCGGAATTATTTAAGTTGGCTGATCTCATGCAGTATTGGAATCCGGACTGGCAACTGGAAAGAGCCGGATTCGGCGGGGCCGGCGGGGGCATGAGTGGTATCAGGGGTAATACATATTTGGATGGGGAAGTACTAGCTACTTATCCAAGGGACGAAATAAGAGGGCTTCTGTTAAGCAGAGAAATAAAAGTGAACGGTCAGAAAGAAATTTCGTTCGATGCAGGAGTTGATCCAGGCAGGGTTTGGGCGCTTGATGTTTTTATAGGCAATCAGAAAAAGCTCACTAAGCTTATTGCAGGAGAATCAAAAGAACGACACTGGGAACCAATAAAAGTAGCAATCGATTCAAATGAAGGAAAAACAACAAAGATCAGATTGTACCAGCGGGTATTAATTCCGGGTAAGGAAGCCGGCAATGCCTATTGGAAAAATATAGTTGTTAAATAAGCTCACTTATATCATGAAACCACTGCTTAAAATAATTAATACTCCACCCCGGGAAGTATTTCAATTGATGAAGGTGAACGATCATTTTTTTTTCCCCTCATGGCATTTTCATCCTGAGTATGAAATCATGTTAGTGCTACAGGGAACGGGTATACGCTTTGTGGGTGATAGTATGGAGCGGTTTCAACCCGGAGATTTAGCATTCATCGGTCAGGACATTCCTCATTTTTATCGTAGTGATGAAGAGTATTATCAGAAAACTACAACTAACAGATCTAAAGCTATCGTTTTGTATTTTAAACAGGATTTTTTTGGTGACGCCATTTTGAATATGCCTGATATTGCAAACTTCAAAAGATTATTGTCTAATTCAAGAAGAGGGATCAGGTTTAAGGGAGCGGTTAAAGAACAACTCATTTGCCAGATAAAAAAGCTGGATAACAGCAAGGATAGTTTGGCTAAAGTAATCGACTTGTTGTCGATTTTACAAACAATGTCAAATGCTAAAGATTACGAAATATTGTCCAGTAGAGGATTTACTCACAACTTAGATGAAGAAGAATGCAGCAGGATGAATAATGTTTATCAGTATATTATTAACAATTATGCGGATAATCCAACTTTGGACGATGTTTCAAAAATCGCTTATATGAGTTCGACGGCTTTTTGTAGATATTTCAAATCGCGTACCAATAAAACCTACACCCAATTCCTGAATGAGATTAAAATCGGCAGTGCCTGTAAAATGTTAATCGAAGACAATGTGAGTATTTCACAGGTTTGTTTTGAAATCGGGTTTAACAATTTTACCCATTTCAATAGCCAGTTTAAGAAAATTGTAGGCATTACACCAAGCCAGTATAAACAAAAGCATTTAGTGCTTCATAGAGTAACAGGTGCATAATGTGTTGTAAGGAATTAGGTGAGTATATATTAACAACCGCAAATACTTATGTCAGGGTCGATGGATTTACCATATAGATTTAATATAATTTTTAACGGCTTCTGAAAGCCTCCATCTAAATCATTTATGAGTTTGCCTTTTGATTTAACAGGAAAACGCGCATTGGTTACCGGCGGTACGCAGGGCATAGGCGAAGCTATTGTAAACGCGCTTGGTAATGCCGGAGCCACGGTACTAATCAACGCCCGTAACCGTCAAAAACTGGATGAGTGTCTCTTGAAATGTTCAGAACGGAATATTAATGCAGAAGGATGGATTTTTGATATTACAGATAGCAGGCTTGTTAAGAATACCATTGATACTATAGAAAATACAAGCGGTCCGATAGATATCCTGGTGAATAATGCCGGTATTATTAAACGTGCACCGGCACAGGATATAGATGAAGAAGATTGGAATATCGTAATCAATACGAATCTCACTGCTCCCTTTGTTTTATCCAAGTATGTAGGTAGATATATGATAAAACGGGGTTCAGGAAAGATCATCAACATTTGCTCTTTGATGAGTGAACTTGGAAGAGATGACGTTGCCGCCTATGCCGCCGCAAAAGGAGGGCTAAAAATGCTGACCCGAAATCTCGCAACTGAATGGGCAGTTCATAATATCCAGGTGAATGGTATCGGACCCGGCTATATTGCTACACCAATTAACACTCCTTATCGTGACAAAGGAAATCCTTTGAATGATTATATTGTTAGCAGAACGCCTGCAGGAAGATGGGGTACTCCACAGGATCTGGCGGGAACAGCTGTTTTTCTTGCTTCTGCGGCATCTGATTTTGTAAATGGACAGATCATATATGTAGATGGGGGCTTAGTTACTTCTTTTGGGAAGCCAGGTTCTGCTTAAATGCCATAGTGAACACGATGAAAGTAAAAAATTTCCGGTGGTGGATAATAGGAATGATAGCGGTTGCAACTGCTATAAACTATCTTGACAGACAAAATCTTCCGGTGGCATTAAGTGAGATCAGGAAATCATTTCCGGTAGGCGATGCTCAATACGGGATGATTAATAGCTTATTTCTTTTTGCCTATGGTACGATGTATGCCGTTGGTGGAAGGCTTATAGATTTATGGGGATGCAGGAAAGGATACGCAGTCATGATCATCTGGTGGTCTATCGCCAATATATTACATGGATTTGTTTCCGGGATATTTGGTTTAGGGGTTGCCAGATTTTTATTAGGTGTTGGGGAAGGCGGCGCTTTTCCGGGATCGGCAAAAGTAGTGGCGGAATGGTTTTCATCAAAAGAACGTGCACTGGCATTTGGGATTTTTAACACGGGTTCAAGTTTGGGAGCCGTTATAGCGCCCCCTTTGATTGCATTGATCATTTTTTATTTCAACTGGAGGTGGACATTTTTTTTCACGGGGATGATTGGATTGATTTGGGTGATTGGCTGGCTTCGATTGTATTCCAAACCTGCCGATTCAGTTTATCTTAGAGATGACGAAAAGCAATATATCATGGATGGAATACAAAAAGAAACAAGTTATGAACAGACGGGTGTACTGCAATTACCCTGGAAAAAGTTATTTACATACCGCAAACTCTGGGGGATACTTGTCATGAAATTTTTGGCAGATGCAGGTTGGTTCTTTTTTATTTTTTGGCTGCCCAAGTATTTAAATGACGTTCGTGGGCTGGATATCAAGGGTGTCGGTGCTTATGGCTGGATACCTTACGCGTTTGCCGGTGCAGGTAGTTTTATTGGAGGATGGTCAAGTAGTTTGTTGTTAAAAAGGAGCGTGACACTTGATATTGCCCGAAAAATACCGTTGGGTATAGCTGCAGCGATGTTACCGGCATCTTTACTAATTACCGGTGCTTCCCTACAGATGGCGATTGTATATTTTAGTATTGCTATGTTTGGTCATCAGTTATATTCTACTATACTGCAAACAGTTGTTGTGGATATCTTTCCCTCTGAAGTAGTTGGGTCAGTATCCGGCTTAATGGGTTGTGCGGCAACTTACGGAGCTATGTTATTTAGTTTGATAATTGGATTTGTCATCCAGCATTTTGGATATAATCCTGCATTTATGGTTGCAGGAATACTTCACCCATTAAGCTATGTTCTGCTCTTTGTAATCATCAAAAAAATTGAAGTGATAAAGATATTGCCGGTATTAACTAAAGTAAATACGGTACAAGCATGAAATTGTCTATTGTCATAGCTGACACCCATGCCTTACCCAGTGCTTTTGTTGTTTACAGGGGTTTTGAAAAATGTATCCCAAAAGCGGCTCAGCTGGGTTATCATGGTGTTGAGCTGGCATTGAAACGAGCAGGTGAAATAAATACTTCTCGTTTGCAACAAATTTTAAAGGACCATGACATTGAGGTGTCATGTATATCAACAGGCCAGGTATATGCGGATGGTGGGCTCATGTTGACGCAGGAAAACCGCGCGAAAAGAGCAGAAATCATCAGTATTTTTAAAGAGCTGATTGATCTGGCCGAAAATTTTGGTGGTCAGATTAATATCGGACGTGTGCGGGGGAAGGTAGGAAAAAGAAACGCCATCGAGGTGGAACAATTGTTTGTCGAGGTCACCAGGGAATTATGTGAATATGCAAGATCGAGGAATGTGATTTTGCTGATCGAGCCTGTTAATCGCTATGAAACCGATTTTATCAATACTGTTGAGGAAGGCGCAGCTATAATTGAAAAAGTGGGGATGCCTAATCTAATGGTTATGCCAGATGTTTTTCATATGAATATTGAAGACAAAACTATTGCTGATGAATTAGTTCAGCATATTGATCACATCAATTACATTCACTTTGCCGATTCTAACAGGCTGGCACCGGGTCAGGGTCATATTGATTTTGATCACATTTTTACTTCGATATACAAGTCGGGCTTCGATGGTTGGATCTCAGCAGAAATTCTCCCATATCCAAATCCAGATATGGCAGCAAAACAGGCTGCACTATTTCTACTACCACGTATCAACCACTATAATAAACAAATGGCTGTATTGAGCACGACTCTGTATTAAGCACTAATGAAAACTCAGCTACTTAAAATAACTTAAATATGGCTCAACCAACAATTATAATGGGAAATGATCACGGCGGCTATGATTTGAAGATCATTCTGAAAAATTATTTTATTAGCAAGGGATATGCGGTGGTAGATATGGGTTCAGAATCGTATGATATTGTTCGGTACCCTTATTATGCAGCAAAAGTGGCGAATGCTATTGCCGGCAACAAAACATTGCGTGGAATATTGATTTGTTCCACCGGCATTGGAATGAGTATTATTGCCAACAAATATAAAGGTGTAAGAGCCGCATTGTGTTATAGCACATACCAGGGAAAAATGACTTGCGCGCATAATAATTCAAATATTATCTGCCTCGGTGGAAAATGTATTGGAAGTGATGAGGCAATTGACATTGTTGACACCTGGCTACAGTCGGAGTATGAAGGGGGAAGGCATGAAATTTCCCTGGGTTTAATAAATAAAGCTGAGTCAATTAATTTTTCTGATTCCAGATGGGATCCGGAAATTCCCCTTGATCAATAGCCTGCCCATTCTGAGTTCCTGAATTTCAGGATCAATGTTTATGAACCCACATCTGTTACCTCTTCTAAAAGACTTTTTTATCTTGCCTTTTTTTACTCCCGTATACACCCGGAATAGCCGGCATTGTGAGGTTTTCGTTGATGGCCATTCCCTTTCCATCCCACAAATCCCTGATAATCATGTTTGATTGCCGCTGATTCATCCGGTCTAAATCACTACCCAGGCAACATCTGCTGGCGGATTCCTGAAAGGGCAGGTTCTCTTCAGTTCAAACCTTAGCTCAAAATAGAAAAGGCTTTTAAACCTTCTTTGGCAGGTTTGTATTACATTATGCTCATTTTGAGAAGCAATAATCGTTACAAATGAAATCAGTTATGAATAGTAGACGCAGGTCTTTATTGTCTGCTATAGCCTTTGTCGTTCTATCAGCAATACAGTTAGCCGCAATTAATGCTTTGGGACAGCCGCCGGGGCAGGGACAGAGACCGCCGCTGCCTCCCATACCAATAAAGGGCGATACAACACATACCCTGGCGAAACACTTTACGCCCGCCACTAACGTAAAAAAGGCACCGAATCCCAAAGGATTTATCCAACGTTGGCTGGTGCTGGAACCCGTGAAGAAAGACATTGCCAGGAACAACATCTTCACTGACAACTACCTAAGAACAACTTTTTCAGCCGACAACTTTTCTAACGATTTCAACACAATTCCGAAAAAGGACGAAGTGGTAAAAGTGGGAAACCAGGAACTGAAATGGTATGCACTGGACAGCAAGACATTCAACTTTAATTTATACCATTTTACGTATGCTATAAACCAGCCACGATACGGCATACTTGTTTGGCTGGTCACCATCATCGATTGCCCGGAAGAAATGAAAAATGTGAGGATGGCTGCAGGATGTAACTCCGGATGCATGTGGTGGTTGAATGGCCAGGAAGCGCTTATGCTTTCCGGTGACAGGGATATGATTGCTGATAATGTTACGTCTTCCCGCCTGACGCTCAAAAAGGGAAAGAACATCATCCGTGGGGCAGTGATAAATGGACCGGGTATGGCAAATTTCTGTATTCGTTTCCTTGATGAAAAAGGATCACCAATAAAGAACCTCAATATCAGTTACCAATAAAATTGATTGTCTGTCTACGATATCAATTATATCGAAATCATTAATAAGCGAAAAATGAAAATAACCATAACTGCCTTGTTCGCAGTATTAACACATCTCACAATAGCACAGGTGGGAAGACCATTTATTCATGACCCGTCCACCATTGTTGAATCTGATGGAAAATATTTCACCTTCGGTACAGGGGGTGGAGGATTAATATCAAAAGACGGCTGGACATGGTATGGTGGTGGTGTGCGACCTGGCGGTGGAGCAGCTCCAGATGCCATCAAAATTGGTGACCGATACCTGGTAGTGTATGGAGCCACTGGTGGCGCGGGCGACCATAAGGGTGCGATTCTTACCATGTGGAATAAAACTTTGGATCCGGAATCTCCTGACTTTAAATATTCTGCACCTATTGTAGTGGCTACCTCCGATGGTTATGAAGAAAATGACGCCATCGACCCCGGTGTTATGTTAGATCCCAAGACCGGACGTCTTTGGCTGACATACGGTACGTATTTTGGATTCACCCGCCTCATTGAATTGGATCCTGGGACCGGAAAACTCAAAGCGGGTAATAAACCCGTGGATGTAGCCATTGTGTGTGAAGCCTCCACTTTAGTGTATCGCGAAGGTTGGTACTACCTGCTTGCCACGCATGGCAGTTGTTGCGATGGTGCCAACTCTACCTACAATGTAGTGGTCGGCCGCTCAAAACAGGTAACAGGTCCGTACCTCGATAACGTGGGACGAAACATGTTGGAAGGTGGCGGGAAAATGGTTGCTAAAACCCGCGGTGGATTAATAGGTCCCGGGCATTTTGGACATATGATTCTTGAGAAAGGAGTCGAGAAAATGTCTATCCATTATGAAGCAGATCTGGAACAGGGTGGTCGTAGCGTCCTTGGCATATTGCCGTTGCTGTGGAAAGATGGATGGCCTGTTGCAGGGGATAAATTTAAAGAGGGCAATTATGAAATTGAATCGGTGAGAAGAGGATATGCCTTGGAGCTGGCTGTCGATTTTACAAGGATGCCAGGTGGACCACGGGGATTTGGCCCGGCCAGCAATGAACCCATAAAACCCGTCGCACCCCAGGAATTAGCTGAGGTAGTTAAAAACTGGCCGTTGGGCACCATTGCAGCACGCATTGGTGATTACATGTCCCGTCCGCATCAGAAATGGACAATTACCGATGCCCCTGACTCCACAGGGTATTTAGGTGGCCCTTATTATAAAATTGTGCTGGCAGGAACAGATCGGGCATTAGCAGCAACTGATAATGCAGAGGTAATAACGCTCCCGGCATTTACCGGCGGCCCCGAACAACTCTGGCGAATCGATCAATTAACTGATGGCACCTACAGAATAATGCCTAAGATCGTTCCTAACTCAGGAAAGAAGTTAGCACTGGCCTCTTCGGGGGATAGCACACCGACATTGGCAGAATTTGATTTTAATAGTGACAATTCTAAATGGAACTTAAGACTACATTAACTATCTATTCAACAAAAGGGTTAATAAAAAACCTGGGAGGGATAGATTTTCATTGATCAGGATTGGTTGTTAATCCTGTCGGGTTGGTCCTCCTAAGCGGGAGAGTAATTTCGAACTGAATGGAATCAAAGGTCCTCCCGGCACTGATAGATCCATATCTTAACCGAGTGGCTATCTATACAAAGGGAAAAATGTCATCCGGAGTACACCTGCTGGACCGGCAGCCTACAGACCTCGTAATGCCCGGACAGATGATACTATTTTGGGGCTTGAAACAGGTAGCGCAAACGGGGAAACTAAGACCAATTGCAATGTTTGTTCACACCCGTCGACCAATACGGGTTTGCTTTGTCGTTTGATTCAGATGTATCATACGAATCCCATAATAAGCCAGAAAATCTTTCACTTCAGATTTAAATAATCCCGGTTCATTTCTCATTCGATTCTACCTGGGCCACTTCATATTTATTCTTTCCATCAGCCTGTATAGGTTGATAATAGGTTTCGCCGACTTTTACATAAGTCTGATCCCCGATTTTTACTTCTTCACCGCCTTCAGGTAAATTGTCTACAACTGCCCCGGCAGGCGGTGGAACAACTTTATACGACTTCCCTGTTTTCTCATAGTAGGCCCCACCATAATAATAGTTAGTAACATTGTTAACTACTACGGGCTGATTATTCGGTGGCAAGGTTGTTACGGTACCGCCTACTGGCGCTTGTACAACTGTATATCCATTTGTACTTTGGATATACCACACTCCTTGATCATAGTGGTATTTTTCATTTTCCACTGCCACAATTATTGCGGTAGCAGCGAGCGTCGCAACAAAAAATCCCCAGGGATGCCATACAGGTCCCCATACAAAAGGGCGATACGGATGATAAAAATAGGGATGAAATGCGTAATATCTTCTTCCTCCGTATATATACGGAGGTCTTCGATAAACGGCTACATTGTTTCGCCTTACTACAGTATTGCGGTTGTTCACTACATTAATATCTTTACTGCGATCGACGTTTACATTTATGGTATTACCGCTTATATTGGTGTTGTTGCTATTCCTTGTATTGTTATTATTAATCCTGGATGACGAGGAATTGTGTGCAATGGGTCGATTGGCTGATTTAACACTACCGCCATTGATGGACCGGCTGTTGCCACCGCCGGCAGACCGTTGCATGCCACCGTGCCCAACTGATCGGGAAGGCGCATGTTTCATCCTTTGGGCGTTTCCCTGCTGAATACTGAAGTAAAGAGAAAAGGCTGAAATCAATACCCATTTGAGATTTCTATTCATCTTACGCATTTCCCTGTTTTTTTAATGTTTTATCAATCTGGTTCGTGTAATTTTAGCTATTCGTTTTTCGATTGGATACGCAACCTTCCTGCGCCAGGTGGCGGTACAAATTCAAACATAGCCTCCGGAAACCTGGGATTGATCTGCCATTCAGAAAAGATTGCAAGATACTGCGGATTCCCCGGTTGCTTTTTATAGGTTATCGAAAATCTTGCGGGCAGGTTATAGGCATCATTGTTAATCCAGAATTGTATGATTTCCTCCGGATTAAAAGCAATGATGTGAAAATATTCTTTAGCATTTATTTTTTCAATTCCCAGATAGCGCAAAGAATCGGAATGAGCTAATATGTCGTCAGTGAGCGCAGGATAAAAAAAGTCTGCCGCGGGAAATTCAATTCCATAGTTATCGCTGAGGCTGTCAAATGTTTTAATCACAGTGGCGGGTGCAGGTATCAAGCCATAATTATTTTCATCAAATGAGTAATAGGCAAACTGCTTCCCATTATACATGTATTGTCTATGACCCTTATAACCATAGGCATTGATAAGCATTTTGTTTGACCCGCCCATATATACCGTGTAGTCTGTAAAATATTTAATATAGACACTTTTTTCCGTTTGCATATGATTAGTAACTTCTACATCAGTGGCAGTAGTTAAAGCATAACTGCAGGACTCGAGGTCGCCGATCACATCTGCCATCCGGTCAATAATAAGGACAGCTAATGAATCGAAAGTTTTAGGTTGTGCTACCGATAATTGTGATATCAATCCAACAAAAGAAATAAGGACGAGCTTTTTCATATAATTACAATTGTTGTCATTTAAGAATTGGGTTGCGTTTTTGAACTATTAGTTTATCAGTACCAGCCAGCCTCCGAATAACATTCTAAAGTTTGTATGCAGAGGATGTGTTCCGGGAATTCGCCGGCGTTCGCGCAAGCTGCCGGAAAGGGCGAGTCCAACGCCGGCTATGATACACGTTAATGACAGTCCGTTAACTATAATTTCTGTCAATTCGCCAATGCTATCAAGGCTTGATCTGATAGTTTCAATTAAATCAATCATTTTTGTAGTTCATTCAGCCTTGGGAATGATACCTGCTCATGATTAGTGGATAAATCAGACTTAAACACTTCGAGATATTATTGCAATGTTCGAGTCTCTGCCAAAAGGGTTCGCTCAAAAGCTAGATCGATATTGCTCATTATCAGGCAATCCTCTTTGTCTACTTCCGCCATTTCTATTGGTTCTATCTCGCCGGGGAGTCTCAATTTTAAAAATCTAAGTTTTTTCATCTCAACAATGCCTGTTGCTCCTTAATCTGTTTGTGCAGTTATGATTCAACTTAAAAGCTTTTATGAAAGAGATTTTTTCGATCGCTGTTGATCAGTAAGACACTTCCCCCGCGCAAAGTCCGCCACCTACACAAACAATTTTCTAATCTTTACGGAGATTTATTGAAACTAGTACCGAAATCAGTAAAATTTCAATGTGTAGTATGTCAATTTATCCACAGCTGGTGATTATCCTCCAATAAATACAGTCTTTTGTAATGATGGCCTGCTTTATTTTTTTACTCTTCCTGTATTGATATTTTCTTAAGGAATTTCTTTGGATTGAAAAAGCGCTTTCCAGGTCGCGCTTGATCTTATCGTATCGGTTGTCACTTGAAGTCAGCAGATCACCCTTTACTTTCCTAAGGCCAATTATTTTGTTTCTTCATCCTTATTTATTTTAGGATCGAATCCAGTATTGCCCCGGCTCCAGATTAAACAGGCCAGGGCCTTCACACCAGACCTGACTATAGTGTGATCATCAGCTAATAGAAAATAATGCATATCTCTTCAGGTTAAAGGTAAGTCGACAGGTAAAGTATTTGGATTTGTCACATCAGAATCTTTTTCTTCGCTGGCAAAAATATTTTGTAACAATAATTTCGTGCCGTTGCCCCCGCTCTCGATTTCAATTTTTAGGTTTAATAGTTTGCAAAAATCAGTAATAAATTGATATCCATATCCAAGCTCTTCTTCTCTTGAATAGTTTCCCAATGGTCGAGTTATTACATTATTAAGTTTTTCAAGGATAGCGGGGCGGAAGCCAGTTCCGGTATCTGCTATGGCAATAGTTACTCTTTTGGCCACTATTGAAACTTCAATGTCTATCTGACCATGTTTGGTGTATTTGTTTGTGTTTTCAACCAGGTTTCGGAGGATAATCAATCATAGCTGACGATCGGATTTTATTCTCAGGTTATATGGTGAATTGATGCGAATTCTATTTCCGTTCATTTTCGCTTGCTCCTCAAAAAAGTGGTGAATAAAATTGAGTATGATAATACCTAAGTGAATGATGACTGGAAAAAAGAAGGCAGTTGATATCAGTGCTGTCAATTGCATTACATCTCTCTGAACTGGATTGGCTATCACAAAATGCAGTGTGTAATATTTGCTATAATCTCACTCTGTCCAAACATTTGAGCGCCTCGATTGCCTGAAATTGTAATATTTCGCAGGTTATTCGTAAAGATCTTACGCTCATGGTGAGGAAGACCCGAAAACATCAGACGACAGCACGGGGTAGGATTAAAAATTTTGTGGAAGCGTTCACTACTTCCCTGGCCTGCACAGGTGATCCCATTAAGGCGAGGTCTACCATTAACAGCTTGTAGGAATTTAACGTAACGATGGCAAAATTCCCGTTTCTCCGCATGAAAAATCTTATATTTAGCCTGACCTAAACTGTCCTTTATGTACGAATCTGTTAAACCTGCGGGGCCCAAGCAAACTGATTTTTTGCCTTTAGAAGGAACAGACTATGTTGAATTTTATGTAGGCAATGCAAAACAGGCGGCGCATTATTATATGAGCGCATTTGGATTCCAGGCCATCGCCTATTCAGGTCCTGAAACGGGTGACAAAGACAAGGTGAGTTACGTAGTTCGCCAACATAAATTGACGTTTGTCTTAACTACTCCATTACGTTCAAAAACTACCATTGCAGACCATGTTTATAAACACGGTGATGGAGTTAAATTCCTCGCCTTGCGCGTAGACAATGCGACCGCTGCCTGGGACGAAACAACAATTCGTGGAGGAAGAAGTTATTTACCACCGACACGTCTCAAAGACAGCCACGGCGAAGTGGTAGTCAGTGGCATTGACACTTACGGTGACACTGTACATCTATTTATAGAACGAAAAAATTATTCAGGTCCTTTCATGCCCGGATTTCGTGCCTGGCATAATCCTCATTTCGCACCTAAGGACACAGGTCTTTTATATGTTGACCATTGTGTTGGTAATGTAGGCTGGAACCGGATGGATACCTGGGTTAAATTTTATGAAGAAGTACTGGGTTTTCATAATATTCTCACGTTCGACGATAACGACATATCTACAGAATACTCAGCGCTGATGAGTAAGGTAATGAGTAACGGAAATGGGTATGTTAAATTTCCCATCAATGAACCTGCCCAGGGAAAAAAGAAATCCCAGGTAGAGGAGTACCTTGAATTCTATGAAGGCGAGGGGGTCCAGCATGTGGCTCTGGCGACAAACGATATCGTGCTTACCATTAAAGACATTATGAGCCGGGGCGTTGAATTTCTCCAGGTACCAACAAGTTACTATGATGATTTATCTGCGCGGGTGGGAGCCATTGATGAGGACCTTAATGCTTTGAAAGAATTGGGTATTCTTGTTGACAGGGACGATGAAGGTTATTTACTACAGTTGTTTACTAAACCAGTACAGGACCGACCCACACTTTTCTTCGAAATTATTCAGCGCAAAGGTGCCAAAAGTTTTGGCAAAGGAAACTTCAGGGCACTGTTTGAAGCTATTGAAAGAGAACAGGCAGCAAGAGGAAACCTGTAAATATTCAACAGGGAACCGATAGTATTACTCAGGCAGATTGCAAAACATTAAAAACGATTTATGCCATATTATTATCGAACCGGGCAAATACCACCGAAACGTCATACACAGTTTCGTAATGGGGATGGCGGCCTGTACTCCGAGCAGCTTTTTTCCACCGAAGGTTTTTCAAATGATTATTCGCTGCTGTATCATATTCATCCGCCAACCCAGATCATAAAAACGGAGCCCCCGGTCAGTGTTGCGCCCCAGGTAGCCGAGGAAAAAATGCTGGCCCACCGCAGTTTTGAAGGATTTAAAATTAAGCCCGCAAAAGATTACCTCGAAAGCCGTGTGCCGGTGCTTGTGAATAACGACGTGCATATTGTTTTAGCGGCTCCCCGGCAGAATACTGATGATTATTTTTATAAAAATGCCGATGCTGATGAATTGATTTTTGTTCATGAAGGGTCCGGTGTTTTAAAAACCCAATACGGTGAACTGACTTTCAACCCCGGTGATTACCTGGTAGTTCCCAGGGGCACGATTTACCAGATTTTTTTCAACAATGAAAGTAATCGCCTCTTTATTGTCGAATCATTCAGCCCGATTCGTTTTCCCAAACGTTATCTCAGTAAGTATGGCCAACTCTTAGAACATTCGCCATTTTGCGAACGCGATCTCAGACCCCCATTAAATCTCCAATCATACAACGAAAAGGGTGACTTCACGATCAAAACAAAAAAGAAAGGCATGCTCTATAATATTCATTATGGAAATCATCCCTTTGATGTTGTTGGATGGGACGGCTGTTGTTATCCTTTTGCTTTCTCCATTCATGATTTTGAACCGATCACCGGCCGGGTGCACCAACCCCCGCCGGTGCATCAAACTTTTGAAGCTAACAACTTTGTTGTTTGTTCTTTCTGTCCGCGCCTGTATGATTATCATCCCCAGGCCGTTCCAGCACCTTACAATCATAGTAATATCGATAGCGATGAATTACTGTATTATGTGGATGGAGATTTCATGAGCCGCAAACATGTTACGCGTGGAATGATGACCCTGCACCCTGCAGGTATACCTCATGGACCGCATCCCGGCGCTGTTGAAAAAAGTATCGGTAAAAAGGAAACCCAGGAACTTGCAGTTATGGTCGATACTTTTCATCCCCTCATGCCAACAAAACAGGCACTGGAGATCGAGAACGACAATTATGTTATGAGTTGGGCGGAGTAAATTTTTGTAAGGCCGGATATAGTTTACAAACAGGAAATTAAAATGAAACTCGCAAGTTATCAGAATGGGGATTTAGCGCAGGCCGCCGTGCTGATCAATGGTTATTTATACGATACCGACATCCTGGTAAACGATGCGCCGAAAACGATGAAAGATTTGCTGGCCGATTGGAACCGCTATTACCAGGCGTTGCTGCATGAAGAAAAGAGGATCGGTGATGGTACCAGGACGGAACCCATTTATAAGCAAACCGACGATGTTGAATTACTGGCGCCGGTCCCTTTTCCGCCTTCCTGCCGCGATGGTTACGCATTCCGTCAGCATGTAGAAACGGCCCGTCGCAACAGGAAATTGGGCATGATCCCGGAGTTTGACAAATTTCCTATTTTCTATTTTACCAATCACAATAGTTTAACGGGTCCCGGCAAAGTGGTATGCATGCCTGACCATTTCGAAAAGCTCGACTTTGAGCTCGAGGCAGCTATTGTAATTTCCAGGCGGGGCCGCAATATCAGGGCAGAAGATGCTGATGGATATATGGGCGGCCTCATGATCATGAATGATTTCAGTGCCCGACGGTTGCAGATGGAAGAAATGTTGCTGAACCTGGGCCCGGCTAAGGGAAAAGATTTTGCCACAGCGACCGGGCCCTTTCTCGTAACTTTTGATGAGTTCAAACGATACGAGACGTCGCCGAAAAACGGGCACGTAGGAAAGAACTGGAACCTTACGATGATTTGCAGGGTGAATGGTGTGCAGGTCAGCAGGGGCAACCTGTCTGACATGCAATGGACCTTTGCTGAAATTATAGAAAGAGCATCATACGGGGTGGACCTTTACCCGGGTGATATCATTGGCAGCGGTACAGTTGGTACGGGGTGTTTCCTCGAACTGAATGGCACAGGGAAATTCAATAATGCTGATTATCCCGAACAGTGGTTGCAGGATGGCGATCTTGTAGAGTTGGAAATAGATGGGTTAGGTGTTTTAACTAATACTATAGTAGCGGAAGATACATCATGGAGTATTCTACAGAGAAACAAAGATCAAAAAACAGACAACTAAACTGTATAACCTATTTCAAGGTAATTATGTAGCCATTTCCAGGTGGCAACCCAAAAAACAAGATACGTTTTTGCAACTTGACATAATTACTTGAAATGACTGATTTGATTCAACAATAGTCGCGTTTTGCCACTATGATTGTCGTATTCGCACTACCTGGGGTCTTCAATAGCGACCGACATTTGTACCTGACAAAATAAAATATCATGAGAAAAATTATTGTCTTATCGATGATCACTCTTGATGGAGTAATGCAGGCGCCAGGTGGACCGGAAGAAGACACATCGGGTGGATTTGAGTATGGCGGATGGGTGGCGCCCTATTCAGATGAAAGTTATGACGAGGTGGTCCGCGAAGAACTAAAACCCGCAGATTATCTTTTAGGGAGAACGACCTACACCATATGGGCCGGTTATTGGCCGCATCATGCGGAATTCTGGCCCGGTATCAATGATGGAATGAAATATGTTTTCTCGAAAAAACTGGATCAGTCTGATCCGATGGTTACCGGTTGGGCAAACTCCTTAGTAATAAATTCGGTGGGGGATATCAGGAAATTGAAAGATTCAGAAGGTCCTGAAATCCAGGTTTGGGGTAGCAGTGAGCTTGTTCAGCTATTGCTGGAACATGACCTCGTTGATGAGTTGAAGCTGAAAATTCATCCACTTACTTTGGGTAAGGGTAAAAAGCTTTTTGGGAATGGGACGATTCCGGCAGCCTTTACATTAACCAAACATATTATCACGCCAACCGGTGTTACCGTTCTTAACCTGAAGCGTGGGGGCGAGGTGAAGACAGGTAATCTCGGAGCTCAGACAAACAATTAATAATATTTTTATGAGAAGATTGATTGCCGGAATAAATATGACATTGGATGGCTATTGTGATCATACCGCTATGAACGTAGATGAAGAGATTCATCAACATTTTGCCGACCTGGTAAAAAATGCTTCGATCCTTATCTATGGGAGGATCACTTACCAGCTTATGGAGGATTATTGGCCAGGTATAGCAGCGAATCCTACTGGCGAAAAGTCAACAGATGAATTCGCGGTGGCTATAGATGAGGTCCCGAAAATTGTTTATTCACGCACACTCAAAAGTGTCGGTTGGAAAAATACAACCCTGAAAAATGAAATTGACAGGGATGAGATCCTGGCATTGAAACAATCTGGCAATGGCGGCGACATATTAGTTGGCAGCCCGGGTTTAATTGTTGCGCTTGGAAAGCTTGACCTGGTTGATGAATACCAGATCAATATAATGCCGGTTATTCTTGGTAAGGGTTTGCCATTATTCAGGGAAATCAATGATAAGATTATGCTCCGGTTGGTGAAAACAAAAACCTTTGGCTGCGGTTCTGTAAACTGTTACTATGAACCAGTAAAAAGTTAAGGCTATCTGATTTTAATCATCTTTCCGGTTTCAATTTGTACGCCTTTTTTAGAGATGAAAGTTCCATAATAATAATAGGTGCCCGGCTTCAGGTGTGTTGCGTTGACACTGAAATTGTAAATGCCTGGCTTTCTTTCACCGTTTACTGGTATTGAAAGCAATCTTCCGTTCCCATCAAATAGAAGTATCAATACTCTTCCATATTCCGGAACCTGGTATTGGAGAACTGTCGTACTTACGAAAGGATTTGGCGCAACCTTTATCCTGAACGATTTTACGGGATGTTCTTCCTCCTTGCAGTTTCCGGTTCCTAACACGTCGCCATGTGCCAGGTGTTCCTGAACGGCTTCTTTCGGTACACATAATATAAGGCCGTTGTGACATACGATAACTTTGTTCCGCTGGCAGGTTACATCAATGACGTCAACGGTTAGGCTCCCTGATACAGTGGTCCCACTGGCATCGGTAACAATGACGTTGTATGTGGTAGTGGCGACAGGACAGACTTCAATTTCCCGGTCTTGAGAGGAAGATGAAGTCCATTGATATCGATAGGGTGGATGGCCCCCTGAAACAGAAGCCACCAAACGGGTACATGTTGGTTGATAGCCAGGGTAAAGGACCTTATCTGCTGACTTCAAGGTTAGCCTAAGAGGAGGAGTATATTTTATCGTGGCAATTGCCTGCGGGCGAATAATACCGGTGACATACACGTTTCCATTGTTATCAATAGCAAGGGCCGAAGATTCATCTGTGGAACCGGGTGCATCATTAAATTTTGCTGTCCATAATTCATTCCCTGACGAATCGTAGGCTACTGTCGCATAATCAGCGTCACCACCCTGGGGAAAAGAGGTTCCGGTCACAAACGTGTTGCCTGCAGAATCAGTAGCAAGGCCCCGGGGTGTTTCACTGCTAAGGGATGTTGTACCGGAATATATCTTTGCCCATTGCTGATTTCCTGCAGCATCATATTTTACTGTTGCATAATTAGATTGATTAGTAGTATCATAGGAGAAGCCGGCTACATATACACCCCCCGAAGCATCAACACCAGCCGAAATTCCCTGGTCGCGCAGATTTTGCGGTCCATTATAACGTTGTGCCCACAGTTCGGTGCCTTCAGCATTATATTTGATAGTTACGAAATCATAATTTGTTGCCGGGTTATAACTTTCGCCGGCTACAAACACATTTTCGTCTTTGTCAAGCAACACTTTTTTGCCCGCGCCGAAACCATCGCCGGCCCTGTTATATCTTCTTGACCACAAAAAGTTCCCGTCCTTATCGTACTTTATTGTGCCGATAGCGTGGTTGCTCTCCCCGGTTATGTACACACTCCCTGTTTTGCCAATGGCTAACGAATATGGATAATCCGAAACGTGTTCCGGACTGTTATATCTCCTGACCCATTTTTCGTTTCCTTTCGTATCATATTTGATGGTAACATAGTCGTTAGTCCCTCCTCCAATATCTCCACTTACTCCGATTACCACGACATCACCATAAGGGTCAATACCAATTGATGTAGCTACATTGTTGGTTGAAGGAAGACCCCAATACGGTTTTGCCCATAATAGTGTCCCGATAGAGTCATATTTTATTGTGGCAAACCAAATAGAACTAGGGCTGATATAGTTCCAACCCGTAACATAAACATTGCCAGAGGAATCAACTGCTATCCCTGTAGGCGCGGCGTCGCGATTCGGAGCGCTTTTAAACTGTTTTGCCCATAACTGAGTGCCAGCCTTGTCATATTTGATGGTGACAAACGCTTTTCCTGTTACAACAGGAATTAACATTTCGCCAGGTGTTTGCCCGATTACATACACATTTCCATTCACATCGGCTGTCACAGCCACAGCCACATGCTGGCCCTTCTGAGTACCCCCATACCTGGCAACCCACTCCTGGGTAGGTTGCGCAAGTGCCGCTGCAGTAAAGAGCAAGAAGTTAACTAATAGAAAGCTAAGTTTGAGGGTATACATTTTCCGCATAAACAACCGTTGTATTAGTGAAGAATGGTGTGCCGTCCCTGATAGCACGGATAGTAAGAGTGAATAGTCTGTACTAAAAATAATCATCTGCATCGCAAGAAGACCTGACCGCCATCACTTGTTTTGATGATTACTGTCAGGCAATTTGACACCGTAATTTTATTCCAAACTCCTATAAATCCATTTGAGCTGAGCTGGGTATGGATAAGCGGGAGTAGGAACCGGCATCAATGATTATAATCGCTGCCGGTGGTCGCCTTCCGGGCTGCACTTCGAAGATTTCGCAAAAATTAGTCCTGGTTCGCTTTGTATGGTGTATTATGTGTATATATTGCGGTTGAAGAATGATAAAACTTATGTTGTTTCTAACGCAAAATCATTACTAAAGAAGCGGAATTAATGAAGGTGCCTGGTCACAAATTTGTTACGCTTACTGTTTTGATTGCTGTCAATACAATCATTCTTTTGTTGTTGTCCTGCCTGCATTTTTACTGGGGTTTCGGAGGAACTCTTTGGTATGACGAAGTTTTACCGACAAACTCTACAGGCTCCGAAAGACTAAATCCAGGTACTGTGGCAACCTTCGTTGTGGCCTTTGCATTGCAGTTATTGGCGTTGATCACCATTGGCAATTCCGGCGTTTGGGACAAATTGGTAAAACGGAGATATTTCAGATATGGTGCTTTGTTGATCTCAGTTGCCTTTTTTGCACGTGCACTTGGTGATTTTAAATTTTTCGGATTCTTTAAGACCGTAAGGGCAACAAGGTTCGGTGTGAATGATACGCAGCTTTTTTCACCACTCTGTGTGTTTATTGCTGTAATCAGCTTATTGATCTTTGTGTTGAACAGAACGTTAAAATAGGTTGAAGTATCATTACGGTGTAGTCAAACTTCTGATTCAGAGTAGTAGATAGAATTTTGTTTCTATTACAATAATACCTGTTTCAAATGAAGAAATTGCTATGGGACCTCTTTCTGCCCTCCCTTTTGTTTGCACAGATTGATAGTACAGACATTATTGTGAGGCAGATGATGGAGAAGCAAAAAATAGCCGGGCTTTCACTGGCTGTAGTCAGCAGTATTGCGTCCGGTCGCCACAACGAACCATTACGATGAGTGGGTTGCTTATGCAGGTTATAAATTAATTTGTATTAATACAATGAGGAAAGATATGCATTCTATAGAAACCTTCAATATCCGGCCAGTTGGCTTCATCCACTCTACACTTAACGATCTGAAAGATTGTCCCCTGCAAGAAAATGAAGGTGGACCCGAAGTATATATCGAATTTGAAAAGCCTTACATTGACGGCATAAGGGACATCCAGGCCGGTGACAAAATAATTATATTAACCTGGTTGCACCCGGCCAACCGGGAAATAGTGAGGTGTTATAGGAGAAATGATGTGGGTTCAAAAGAATCCGGCGTCTTTTCTACCCGTTCACCGGATCGTCCGAATCCGATCGGTTTGCACATCGCAACCGTTATAGAATGTGTGAACCAAAGCAGGATAAAAATCTTTCCCATGGAAGCCCTGAATGCCACTCCGGTGATTGATATCAAACCCGTTCTCTGACCGGGCCTCATACCTGGTAGCGTGAAGGGCGATAGTACAGGAATATTTCAAACAAAATATAAAAGATCAGTGTGCCGGGCCACCACATCCACTGGAAATGAAGAACTACGGCAATGTGAAAAAGAACGAAACTTCGCACCGTTGCGAGGATTGGATGTAACGCCGATTTTTCATCATGATTGGTGGCGATATGTCCTCTGTACTGTCCATAAATACTAACCAATGAGGCTAAGATACCTGCGATAGTGTCATGCCAGTTATGGTTTGGGCTTAACCAGAAAAGAACAAATGTTGCCAAAGCAAACAAATCACCCAGGACCATGGTTTTGTTCCACCCAAACACAACAGGAAATGTTTTGTAGCCTGTCGCCCGGTCGGCGTCAATATCCTTAAGATAACCAATAAGCACAAAGCTCGCATAAGAGAAAAGAGTCACAAAAAGAAATGGAACATAACCGGGCGGAAAACTGTTTGAGCCTGAATCATGTACCGCATAATAACCCATGAGCGGTAGCAGGGCGATGATCCAGGCATTGTACAGGGGGCCCGCAAAGGTGATGTTCCTTTTGACATAAGAATAGGTGGCGATGCCGAAAACAGCGAGGAGACTTAATAAAAAGCTCGCTCGGTTTAGTAAAAAAAACACGACCGCACAAAAGATCAACCCGGTCAGACTGACGCTTAAGACAGCTTTTATGGAAACAATCTCTTTTGAAAGCGGACGGTAAGGTGCAGATAGCTTGTCAGTATCGGTTTGGAAACAGTCAGTAAATGCCTGGCCAAATCCATACCCCAGGAAAAAAGGAAAAAAACCAAGAATCAGCTTCCAGGTCTCTGTAGTTTCGGTCTTACTCATGGCCATGCCCGCAACCCCGGCAATCCCGGACACAAAAAGCAGGTAAGGGCGCATCTGGACTATATATGCACTCCAGAACAGGGGCGAGTACATCGGATATTTTTTGTGTGCAATAAGCATGGAAAATTATTTAGTCAGGATTGTTGTAGCGAAATCAACACGTCAATTTTCGGGGTCGGTATAATTAATTTTTCAGGATTGTAATAGCATTGGGCAGAAGCGTTATGTGCAGCGACCTGGTTTTTGCTGTTTCTCCATCACATTCAAATACGAATGCGTTATCAGCAGTAATATCAACGCCTGTGGTAAACTGAGTGATTTTGTGTTTACCGGGTTCGAAATTTCCTTTCTGAAGGTGACTTAAAACCGATAGCAATTCGCGTTTCGACATATTTATGCAAATATTCAAGGCGAGCTTTCCATCGTCGCGCAACACAGGCTGCCTGTAAAAAAAACTTCCCGAAACAAAAGGTACTTTCAAAATATTAATATTGGAAACCGATGTATTTATCATCCGTTCATTGAATCTAAGAGACAGATTTTGATTTCGATGGCCCAGGATGGTTGATACAGCCGTATACAAAATAGCTCCACCGGTAGCATGCTTTTTCAGCAATCGTAACAAAAAATCAGGGTTATTAAAGTTCCAGTTCGCTTGTGCAGTGACACCTACACTGGCGTTGACAATAAAAAACCTCCTGTGTTCAACATTTGCATCATCCAGGTAGGTGGCCATTCCAATGTCGTGCTGCATTGTACCGTTAGTGTAATTAATACGAACCGGAACACCTTTTATTTTTTCATGGAAAGGCTTCAGGAAATCATTACTGGAACCGAGTCCGATGGCGCCGAGGATTACGTGCCCGGCATATTCTTTTCCTTCTGCCAACAAGTGATTTACCAGGTAATGAACAGTTCCATCTCCGCCGGCTGAGACAATAAGAACCCCTTTGCCCGGCGGGCGGGGGTCTGGTCCCCGTTCGTCCTGTTGTAAATGGGGTGACAGCAGATCTGATAACGTAGCACCATGCTCAAGTATCACTTCTTTGCAATCTGTCGGCAGGCGTCGCAGTACTTCTTGCCGTATGGATAGCCAACGCTTCCAGCCTTTTCCCTGGTGACATGATGCATTAATAATGATAACAGCTTTTCTCAATGGCTCCGGTTGATTTTCAAAACAGTTGTAATTAATTTTTGGGTGGCTATAATTGTTTTCGCAATGGTTATCATTGCTTTTTCATTGGTGAAACCCTCTGTGGTTGCGCCTAATCCGATGATTGAATTTTTTCCAATTTCGCGTTTGAGTGCTTAAAAGCTATGTTGACATGTTTACATTGATTTCTTGAGTACCTAAAATTGTTTGGGGTGATTAGAATTCATTTTTGAATTGTTTAAGATTAACATCCCCGGCCGGAGGGATCGGTTGTTCCTGTTGCTGGATATCTTTGATGTATTTGAAGTGTATACCCAAAACACTGCTGACTTTTTGCTTTCTATACAGCAACCCAAAGGCTTTCGTGGTTTCTTCAACGATCTTAGCGAGCCTGTTATAGTGCACATGATGCGTGGCCGGAAAAAGGTAATGCACTACGTTTAGATTGGAACCGCCTGCCAGGTTGTTTAGAAACCGGTTGCCCGGTGAGAAATCAACGTTATGTGCCAGTATTTCCATCGCCCATTTATCGTTGTAGTTATTGTTATCGGAAAACTTACTGTGCTCCATCTTTTCAGTAGGCATTAGCAGGATGATCACTAACAAGATGCTGATGATAACATAGAGTAGCAGCAGCGCACACAAAATCTGCCAGGGTGGGAGTTCGATCAAAGCAAATGGTAAAACCAGGAAGGCAATGGCGTACAACAGCTTTGCGACATAGAGTTTTAGCAATTCCGATTTTGGGACATAGGCGGTCTCGCTATAAAAAAGCTGGAAGTCCCTGACGAAGATCATGTATATGGCATAAAACAGGTATAAGAAATAGGGTAGGTTTACTGTGTTACCATTTTTTCCTTTTTGTAGCAAAAGGCCCTGGCCCTCGATGGTATTAATTTTGTTTCCTTTCTCTTTATTGGCATGCGCTTCGAGGTGTTTACTACGATACATAAAAGCGTTGGCCCCGGTGATTTCAAACCCAAGAAGCCCAAGCCTGTTGACCCATTGGCGGGCTGAAAGCGTTTCATGAATAGCGTCGTGCGCTATGTTCACGGGTATGAGTACGTGACAAATTCCAAGTAAAGCCGCCCATCCGAGCAACGTCAAAAACTGGTCGCTCCTGAATAGAAAACACGAGTATGCAAATACGTACAATAAGATTAGCAAACTGCTCTTGACATGGCTGAGAGGGCTGGCAAAACGATGATTGCGCTGCGTTTTAAAATAGACGTCAGCACGGCGGTATAAGGTATCAACAAAGCCGGAAGATGGGGTCACTATTACCATAACTATTTGTTTATTGTCAGGACTGGTATTTGATTGTTATAAGCATAGGTATTGGTTGTTATCAGCATAGGTATTGGTTTGTTATCGGCAGAAGTATTCGTTTGCGATCAGCAGAAGTATTTATTTGTTTCCAGGTTAAGTACTTGTTAGTTTTCACCAAGGGTATTTGTTTATTATCGCGATTGGCCTTTGTTGATTCCAGCCCTGGTGCTTTATGAATGTCCCCGCGAACTTGTGATACGATGACTATAAGCATCGCACGTCAATTTCAAGATGATCTTTGATTGATAAGGCAAAATCAGTCAGCATGTAATAATGGTAGGTATTGATTGAATAAGGTTTGAGATAGTTGTAGATGCTGTCACCTTTGCGGCAACACACAATAAGAAATCTCTTGTCATTTTTGTCCAGGTGTTGAAGCACTTCATTAATCTTGTCAATATTTTGTTCTGAATGGTTGAAAAGCGTACCAAACTCCATTACTTCTTTTTCTTTTGGGAGAAGATGGTATTGCGTCGGGTAAATCTTTTTTAAGCATTTCAATCCTTGTTTGTATAACCAGGATATCCTTTCAATTTTGAGCCGGTAAAGTTTCCAGGTATGCAGTACACCCAGGCCAGATCCAAAGTTCGTATGAAAACCCGCCGGCATCAGCTCTTCATCAAAAAGCCTGACGGAGAAATCGCTTGCAGTCGCCGGATGCAATGTGGAAGAAACCCTCGCGCGGGTAGGGATCGTGAGATACACAAATGGCGTAAGCCAGATATTGCCTATAGCTTTTGCCGATACCTTTATGACCGGGGCATTAGATAATTTGAGGGTGGTAAAGTTCTTTTCAAAGCCTTGTTTGCTAAACCAGTCTTTTTGATGCCTGGCCAATCGCATCCCAACGCCGTTTCTGCGATAGGACAAATGCACTTTCGCATCAAACACAAAACCTGCTTTAATGGGTTCTTTATTGATAACCAATGTTGTCTGAGCGCCCACTGCAGTGGCGATCACTTTATCATCATCAGTTAAAGCAATACAGGGAAAACTATGTTGAAACACAGCGGAACGATCCAGGAAATGATTCTTTATGATCTTTAGCTGGATTCCTTTGCCCTGCACACTCGAATCTTCCAGGCTGGCAATGGCCCCGTCATAAGAGGGTTGATATGGTGTTAACTCAATCCGCATGCAGTCTTTTGTGTCTTAGTGAAAAAACCTGGTACATCCCTGTTGACTCTTCTTCATCATGCATCGAAACAGTGCCGTACTGATCTAACATGTCCAGCTGATCCTGGCTCAAACGGTGTCTTAAGAAACTTCGGCCAACTACGAGGTTTTCATTCGCGGCTGTGGTCTTAACAATTTCATGGAGGTAATCAAAGTCAGCAAAACTGAGGATGTCTGAAATTGAATAGAAAACGGGACCCTCTGTTTCGTGTTCTTTTCTTCTTAAAAATTCAAGCAGATCTTCTACATGGTATGTGATGGTTATCTCCCGGTTCAGCAAACGTTCCCTGATATCCGCGAGGACATTTTTTTGCAGGGAGGGTGGGAGTTCTTCCTGGCACATGTCCAAAAGATGTCCTTTAAATACAAGATGCGTCATGAAACAGGAAGAAGCTTTCCCGTTTTGGATGATCTTGTCCATCGCAGCCGGAATGCGTCGCAGTTCTGAGCTGCTGCCGGTAAAGGCTACATCCCTGTTCCCAAAGACCAGGTAAACGATTTTAAACGAGAAGAGTTGTTGAAGAAGTTTCCATCTTTCGGCAGAAAAATTCAGGTGCTGTCCCGATGGTTTAAAGATGTTCTTAAAGCTCTTTCCAAGCCAGAAGTTTGTGACAGGTCGTGCCCGTTGCAGAAATCGTTCATAGTGCCCGATGTGAAGGATGCCTCTCTTTACTAACGAGAGATTGGTTCGCCAGAATGTCTGCGCTTTCAATGACAGCTCGTTAACAAACAATTCAAAAAGCAAAAGTCTTTCATCACCTGAGCTGTCAACATGTCCAATAAAAAGCAGATACTCATCTACGGAAAGTTTTGTGAGTGCCGCGATTTTTAATTGTTGAAGAAAAATGGCTTCCTCATTACTATCAACAACAGCAAGTTTTTTGCAGTCATTGTTGTCCATTAGTGACAGTACGCGTTCACCGCTGCCGCAAATCGCAACAACACTTGAAAAGCTGCCGGACCTGAGCAGGCTACTTTCCACGCGATTGTCTTCGTTGACATGTGAATAGTAGATCATCTTTATTCAAAATATGCTTGTGGATCGTTCCATACCTCTTCAACAGCTTCGGCTAGACGATCTATGTCATTTTTTGTATGCTGCGCCATCAGGCTGATTCGAAAACGTTGTCCGTCTACAGGCACGGCCGGATACTCAATGGCGTTGATAAATATGCCTTTGTAGTGAAACAGGAAGGAGGCTGCACGGATATTCATTCCTTCCGGGATCTTCAACGCTATGATTGCCGCTTCCGGTTTAGCGCAGAAGTTAAATCGTTCCAGTCTTTGTATGGCATAAGAAGCGTTATCCATCAACTGTGTTCTTAACCACGGTTCTCTTTCGATTACTTCCAGTCCACCTAGAACCGCGGCTGTCACCGGGGGGGGAATCGATGCTGAAAAAATATACGACCTGGTATTAAAGCGGAGGTAGTTGATGAGGTCTGCGCTGCCGGATAAAAAACCCCCGCATACTGCAAATACTTTGCTGAACGTACCCAGAGTTAAGTCGATGTTCTCCGCGCAGCCCAGGTGTGTAGCAGTTCCGCTGCCACCTTCGCCCATCACACCGGTTCCATGTGCATCATCTACTATCAGCACTGCACCGTAGCTTTTGCATAGATCACTGATCAGGGGCAACGGCGCGAGATCGCCATCCATGGAGTAAACGCCTTCTACACAAACAAAGACCGTTCCTGCAGTATCGCCAAATGCTGCTAACAGATCTTTCAACTTTTGGAGATTATTATGGGGAAACGAAAAGGCTTTTGCATGCGTCAGTTTCATGCCATCACAAAATGAAGCATGGCTGAGCTCATCATAAAGTATCACATCATTTACTCCTGCCAATGTGCTTATAATACCCAGGTTGGCCATAAAGCCAGATGAAAAAAGAATTGTTGCCTCTTGCCCTTTCAGTGCAGCAAGGCGTTCTTCTGTTTGGGCTATGAGTTTGTTATAGCCATTCAGAAGCGGCGGCCCGCCAATGCCGGAACCGTATTTATTAACGGCTTCGATTACGCGCTGTTTGACAATCGGATGATTGGCAAGGCCAAGGTAATTGTTTGATGCAAACATCGTCATCTTCTGAAGTTCGCCTGAAGACGGGTCCTCCACTACAACCTCTCTGTCAGCAGCAGAAACTACAGTCCGCAGATAGGTTGTTTCCCTGGTAGGGATCATCTTTTTGAAAAGTTCGATCCTCCTGGAGAGTTTCTGATGTTGAGAAAGTTTTTGAACGGATTTCAGGTCGGCATTTTTTGTTAACATGATGAGTAGGTTTTCGGGTCAGCATTCTTGTTAGCATTCTCTTTACAATCACACCAATGACGGTGCTTTCGCATCAGCATATCGAAATAGGTGTTAATGTCTCCCCCGGATTCGTGATAGAGATTGGCTATTTCCGATGGATGGCAGGTTATCTCAAGTTGTTCAGAGACAAATGTTAGTTCTTTATCCTGAGTTGCTTCACCTAGTAGCAGGGGCAGCCAGTTGGCTGCGATACAGGCTTTCTCAAATGCTGACTGTTGCGCGGGAGAAATTGTAAACAACAGTTCATATTCGCCATGAGGACCGGCCAGGAATAACCAGGACGGTATGCCGGCTTTCTCACAGGTAACCCCGGTTTCGGATGACAAAAAGGCCTGCAGCGGTTCATAAAATTGCACACCAGTACTGTTTATTTCAGCGAGCACAGAAAGGGCGGGGAATAGGCCGTCACTTGTGTCAATACAGGCTGTGGCAAACGATCGTATCAGCTTGCTTTCCTGCAGACGTGCTGTTGGCTTGTAAAAGTGTTGAACGGAGTTATCAAAAAACACTGAGTAGGCAAACATGTTCCCTGATCCCAGCGTCGAAGTTGCATAAAGCAGGTCACCAGGATGTACTCCGGTGCGGGACATTGGTTTCGAGACGAAACCAAGACCGGTAGTATTAACAGAAACATGTTGAGTGAAATTGGTATCACCTCCCAGTATGTAGGTGTCATATACTGCGCAGGCTTCATTAATGCCCTGTTGAAATGCCTTCATCCAGCTTTCCTCATGTGAACCTGGCACCTGGAGCGAGAGCAGGATTCCCGTGAGGTTTGCCCCCGTGGCTGCAAGGTCACTAACAGTTACGGTAATGGCCATCCAGCCAATCAGGTAGGGGTCTTTGTAGAGGCCTGTGGAGATCTCTTCATAAATGCCATCGGTCTTGGCAACCAGGTAAGGCTCGTGTAAGCCCTCGATGGAGATAACCTCGCTATCCGACTCAAACATTTTGTTGAGCTGCCGCGGATGGCGGAGAAATGTTCCCGCAATCTTCTTTATCCGCGCAATTTCTTTATCTACGGTTTCTGTAGCCAAGGGTTAAATTATCCAGCGTTAACTAATTCAGGGTTTATCTTATGCAGAGTTTATCTTATCCAGGGAGTTTACATATCCTGATTGTCTTTTACCACGGTTTTCATATCGGGTAACTTCTGATGCAGGGTTTACTAATACAGGTTTTTTTTATCTGGTGTTACTTTCATAGTGCTCCTGCCTTTTTATCAATATTCCCTCCATTTGCAAATGCCTGGTGGGAGCAGGGACCATACCAGGTGGACGCAACTGAAATTGAATACACCTGTCTTCCCTTAGCAGGCATTACTTTTTAATCAGCTGGCTTTTTTGATAGGATATGTGTTGGAGGTTATCTGTTTAAAGGAAAAGAGTGATCGGGATGAATCATCTGAGTAATAAGTCTATCCTAAATATATTCATTTTGAACAATAATTCAATTGGTAAACTTCACAGGTGGCGCTCCGTTGTTCCCACTAACCCTGATGTCTCAACTACTGCAAAAAGACTTCCGGAAACAAAAATGTCAGCGAGCAAGTCATCACCAAATATTTTTTTGAGAATTTATGCAATCGATTGCAAAAAGTCGTAAGTTGTATTGCGATTGCGGTCAAGTTGTATACGATTCTGAAAAATTGCGATATGGAAAAAAATCATACCTGTCTGCAGATGATATGTCATTTATATCATCCCATAAGTAAAAGTGGCTGCTGGTATTGGCTTCCAGGCATGGCGTTGCGGCCCTTTCCTTCTATTCGCTCATATAAATCCGTCACAAAGGTATCTTTGATTACTATGCCCCATTTTAGTTCGGGCCAGATGAATCTGTTTCGCTTACCCGCCAGTTAATTTTACCGGATCAGCAATCTTATTGCAATCGAGTGAAACTGTGCGTGCCATTTACCCTTCTGTGCTGACCACCCTCTCTACTACTCTTTTATTAGACCATCCTCTCTAATAGTCTTTTATTAACTACACCAAAATTCAGGTATGACACCAAACCAAACTTGCATATGCGCCGCGCTCAAGCCATTAATGACTAAGCTGCTTACGGTAACCAGCTTTGTATTCATTATACTCTTTGCATTTATCACCGTTTCGCAGGCGAGCCCGGGAAAGGATTTTAACGGAACGATTGTCCGAACAATTACCGGTACAGTTATTTCTTCAAAAGGGGAACCACTTTCCGGAGTTTCCGTGCAGGTGCCGGGTGCCCAGACTGCCACCACCACCGACTCAAAAGGCTTTTTTTCCATCGTGGTTGATGATAATGCCACAACCCTGAGATTTTCCTTTGTAGGGATGGTTAGCCAGGATGTAGATATCGCAGGTAAAAGCTCAATATCTGTAACGATGGAGGCATCAGATAGCTCCCTTGAAGATGTGATCGTTGTTGGTTACGGAACTCAGCGTCGCGCGTTGGTAACCGGCGCGGTTTCCAGTGTCAACGGCAGAATTTTAAATGAGTTGCCAGCGATTTCAATCTCGCAGGCACTACAGGGTCGTGCACCTGGCGTAACGGTAACCAATAATGGTAGCCCGGGAACAGAGCCAATCGTCAGGATCCGCGGGATCAGTTCGATCAGTTTTGCTTCAGATCCTTTGTATGTTGTGGACGGCTTCCCCACGGGTGATCTTGCTTCTATTGACACCAGGGATATCGAATCTGTAGATATATTAAAAGATGCATCCGCAGCTGCAATTTACGGTTCGCGTGCATCGAGCGGTGTTGTTATGGTAACTACCAAGAAGGGAAGACGTGACGGCAAACTGGCCATTAACCTGGAATCCTTTGTAGGTTTCCAGGAAGTGACCTCAAGGCTTGACCTTCTCAACACCAAACAGTTTATGCAGTATGCGCTTGCATACCGGGGAAGTCAGATCCCGAGATTATCGGATCCCCAGATTAATGAGCCGGTTTACCCGGGCGCCAAACAAACCTATGGTCAGACTGATACAGACTGGCAGGATGCCTATTTCAGAACTGGCTTTATGACACAACACAACCTCAGCCTCGGCGGCGGCAATGAAGCTTCGAGGTTTTACACTTCGGCCGGATTTACCGACCAGGAAGGTACCGGACCTGCAGTAGGATATCGTCGTTATAATTTTCGCATTAATTCAGACCATGTCATAAGCAAAGTATTCACATTCGGCGAAAATCTGTATGTCGCACATAGTGATCAGGCATACGACAATAACGAAACCCAGTCACGGACGAATATTGTAAATGTGATTAAGATGATGCCGCATATCCCTGTTTATGATCCTACATCAAACGGCGGCTATCGCGGGGTTGATGCCCCACGGGATGGCGGTGATCCAACCAATCCTGTTGAAGATGCAGAACTAAAAAACCCCGGTAACCGCAAAAGAGTAAAAGTATTTGGTACGGCTTACCTCGATATCAATTTTACAAAATGGCTGAAATTCCGTTCAACGTTTGGTGTTGATTACGCCAATACCCTGGATTATCGATTTTCACCAATATTCAGTGATAATGGGACTGTTGCAGGTTCAAGTGCAACGCTCGCAACAATAACGAATAACCGGAATATTTCGACAGTAATGCTTTTTACAGAACAGCTTACTTTCGATAAAACGTTTGGTGACCATCATATAAATGCAATAGCCGTTTACGAGCAACAAAACCAGGACACGAAGACTGAAAATGCAAACGGTCGCCAGGCGTCCAACGACTTAAAAACACTTAATAATGCCACCAATCCATTTGTGCAAACACTGGTGGGTGAAAATTCGCTGATCTCATACCTTGGCCGGGTAAACTACGATTTTAAGAATAAATATATTGTAAGCGTGGCAGTGCGGCGCGATGGCCTTTCGGTATGGGCTCCAGGAAAAAAATGGGCCACCTTTCCATCAGGGTCTATCGGTTGGAGAATGGATCAGGAGGAATTTATGAAGAACCAGAATATTATTTCAGAACTGAAATTGCGTGCCGGATACGGACTGACGGGTTTGAACGGAACGATTCTTGGAAATACACCCTGGCTTGTGAGTGTAGCCGCGAACAGTGCCTATTATCCATTCAATAATGTGCAAACGGCTGGTGCAAACTCCTCCATACAGGGTCTGGGGAACAAGGAACTTGAATGGGAGAAAACGGAACAACTTAATATCGGGCTAGACCTTGGTTTGTTTAATAATGCACTTACTTTCTCTGCTGAATATTACAACCGCAAAACGGATAATCTTATACTTAGTGTCCCGCTGCCCCCTTCATTTGGGTTTCTTACTACTACGGTAAATCAGAATGTTGGGGCGATGAACAACTCCGGTTTCGAGTTTCTTGTAGGATACAATAAGCGCCAGGGAGATTTTACCTGGAATGCATCTGCCAACCTGAGTTTTGTAACAAATGAAGTGACCAGGCTCGCAGAGGGTGTAACAAACATTGAAGCAGGAGCAGATAATGATTTCGGTGCGTCGGCGATCACCAATACCAGTGTTGGCCAGGCAATCCAGTCTTTTTATGGATGGGAGGTTGAGGGTATTTTCCAGAATGCCGGTGAAGTGTCGGGGCATGCCGTGCAAACAGCAGGTACTGCACCCGGTGACCTGAAATTTAAAGACCAGGATAAAAACGGAATTATTGATTTAAAAGACCGGGTCTTTATGGGAAGTTTTATTCCTAAAGTCAGTTATGGCCTTAACCTCGGCGCCAGCTATCATCATTTTGATTTAACGCTGTTTCTCCAGGGCGTACAGGGAAATAAGATCTATAATGCTACGCGCGTGGTTACAGAGGGAATGGTACGTTTCTTTAACGCCGGCACTCAGGTGCTGAACGCGTGGACACCCACAAACACTAACACGGATATACCGCGTGCCATTTCTGCCGACCCCAATCAGAATTCCCGTCCATCCACCCGTTTCCTGGAAGACGGTTCTTACCTGCGTTTAAAAAATGTTATGCTGAGCTACAGCATTCCCGCGCCAGCTTTAAACTCTCTTACACATGGAACAGTCAAGAACCTGCGACTTTATATTTCAGCCCAGAATCTGCTGACATTTACAAACTACTCGGGATATGATCCTGAAGTAGGCAACCGCACTCCAAACTCATCGTTGACAAACGGAATCGACTTTGCCGTTTATCCACAACCAAAATCAGTATTATTTGGTCTGCAGGTGGGATTTTGATGATCAAAACCAATAATCTTTAAATGATAAAAATATGAGATCAACTATAAAAAAAACGCACCTCTTGTTTCTGCTGGCTATGGCGCTTGTTATTGCCTGTACCCAGCGATTGGATGTGCTCGATCAGAATAACCCGACCAGCGAGAGCTATTTTAAAACTGCCGCAGAATTGCAAAATGGCGTAAATGCAGTGTATTCCATTCTGAGGTCGGGGAACATGCTTGCGCGGGAATGGTACACTTTGCATGATATGCGCGGAGGTGAATATGCTGCGGGTGGTCCACAACTCGAGGCCCCAAGGGCGGAGTTGCTCAGGCAACCTACTCCTGCAGCAACTAATTCTGTAATGACAAGTATCTGGATAGGTAGTTACCATATGATCAATCGCGCGAACCAGGTATTGGCTAAGGCCCCCGACGTTACGGATAATGCGCCATTACGTGACCGGACAGTAAACGAAGCAAAATTTCTCCGTGCCTGGGCATATTTCGAACTGGTCTCTCAATGGGGCGATGTTCCTGTTTATACGGAACCAGTCACTGGTGTAACCGACTTCCAGGGTAAGACGGCGGCTGCAGAAGTATACAACCTGATAGTCAAGGACCTCACCGATGCCGTGAAAGGTTTACCCGCTACTTACGGACCGGCAGACAATGGACGCGCTACTTCAGGCGCTGCTGCTGCACTGCTGGGTCGTGTTTTGTTACAAAAGGGCGATTACGCAGGTGCGAAAGCTTCATTGTTGACCCTCGTCGGAAAATACAGCCTGGTAAGTAACTATCAGTGGAATTTTGACGGGGATGTCAGAAATGATGACGGAACCGCTGCATTTGCCGGTCATGAATTTAATAGTGAATCTATATTCGAGGTAGTCTTTGTTGACAGGGGAGACGGAAGTTTTAACTGGGGTTATACCGGGGAAGGGTCAACCAGCCCATTGGCTAACGCCAGGACGCAGGACTGGGGTAAGACATGGGGCAATGTGATACCATCAGATCGATTGTTGAATGAATACGAAGCGAATGATCCACGTTTCAAATTTACAATTTGGGAAGAGGGGGATATGATTCTTACACAATCTGCCACCCAGGCGCCGAAAGTACTCCTAGCGGCTGATATAAATACTACCACATCGACTAAAAACGGAGTGACAAAAAAACGGTTTTTTAGAAAATACAATATTTATGACTGGGTGAATTCAGGAAATCACTATGGTGGCCTTAACCAGCGCCTGCTCCGGTATGCCGATGTCCTGCTGATGCTGGCTGAATGCGAAGCAGAAACGGGTTCCCCGGCACCGGCTGCCTCTTATATAAATGAAGTGAGAGCAAGGCCAAGCGTAAATATGCCACCCGTGACGCTGGGCTCAAAACAGGAGGCACTTAAAGCGGTTATGCATGAGCGTTGGGTAGAGCTGGCAGCGGAAGAAATTATTAATATTGATATTCTGCGATGGAGAAAGAAAGGATATTTCCCATCAATAATGACAGATCCAATGCCTGGCCAGGTGGACATGTTACCAGTCCCCGCCAGTGAGATCTCGGCAAACCCTAAACTGAAATAACATTACTTAACCGAACCATATGGAGGATTAAGCCAGGAAGTGATTATTGTATCAAAAGAAAAGCGGACCCGGCATTTGTGGTCCCTTTTTATTAATTTAAATCCTGGGTCCGATTCATAAACCCGACAAAAATGTCTGCTTGAAAATTATCGCTCCGTTAATACAGCCCGTCACATTTTTTTTCATCGCGCTGTGTTTGTCTTCCTGCAAGAGCGATGAGGCTAAACATTTATTTACTAAAATAGAAAGTCACCAGTCCGGTATTGACTTCAGCAATGAGTTGCATGATGATGATTCATCGTATTCTTTCATAAATGAATTTGGCTACATGGGTGGGGGTGTAGGTATCGGCGATTTTAACAATGACGGGTTGAAGGATATATTTTTTACAGGCAACCAGGTAACCTGCAGATTATACATAAACCAGGGAGAGAATCGTTTCAAGGATATCACTGAAAACGCGGGATTGATTACCAGGGCGTGGTGCACCGGTGTGAGTATAGTGGACCTGAACCAGGACGGATTCGATGACATATATATCTGTGTATTTGGAAAAGATCTGAAACGCCGGTCTAAAAACCTTCTTTATATTAACGACCATAATCTGGGTTTTCGTGAATCTGCTGATGACTACGGCCTGGCAGACACAAGCTTTTCAACCCAGGCTGCTTTCTTTGATTACGACCGCGATGGCGACCTTGATATGTATCTGACCAATTACTTGTTAAGTCCCTCTAACTCCAATACTGTATTTCCCAGGGACCGTTCGGGATATTCGCCGGCAAATGACCGGCTCTACCGGAATGATGGTGATAGTGCAGGGAGTGGCCATCCCATTTTTTCTGACCAAACGCTTCAGGCAAATATAAAAGAAGACGGTTATGGTCTTGGAATATCAGTCAGTGACTTCAATAACGATGGCTGGCCAGATGTATATGTTGGAAATGATTTCATTTCAAATGACCTTTTATGGCAGAATAACAAAGATGGTACATTCACAAATGTGATTGCCGGTTCAATGCGTCACCAGTCATACTCAAGCATGGGAACCGATGCAGCGGATCTCAATAATGATATGCTTACCGACCTCGTAACACTTGACATGCTTCCGGAAACCAATGAGCGAAAAAAAACCACCTATTCGCTCATGAATTATGAGCGATACGAGGCTGAAAGACGTATGGGCTATGAGCCTGAATTTATGCGTAATATGCTGCAACTGAATAATGGAAATAGTACAGCCGGCAATACAGGTACACCATTCTTCAGTGAGATTGGCCGACTTGCAAATATTCATGCAACGGACTGGAGCTGGAGCGTACTTCTGGCAGATCTTAACAATGATGGGTGGAAAGATATGCATATCACCAATGGCATAGGAAGGGATTTTATCAATGCAGATTTTCTTGAATTCAGTAATAACCTATATACCAACAGCCTGAATAAGGAAGATAAACAGAAAGCCATCCAAAAGGAGCTGGCATCTTTGGACAATGTTAATCTATCAAATTATTTGTTTCTGAATAACAAAAATCTCCAGTTCACAGATTTCTCTCATGAAGGTGGCATTGACGAATTATCCATGTCTAATGGAGCCGCCTTTGCCGATCTTGATAACGATGGCGATCTTGACCTGGTTACAAACAATATCAATAAGGCAGCCTTTCTTTTTATAAATAACACAAACCGCCCCGCAAAGGCTGCCAGCTCACATTTTCTTAAAATCAAACTTAAAGGGGAATCGTCCAACAGGCAGGGATTTGGATCAAAATTAACTCTTTATCAACCCGGGAATATCCAGCAACTCGAGCAAAACCCGGTGCGTGGATATTTTTCATCGGTAGATCAGGACCTGTTTTTTGGACTTGGTGTGTCAGGAAAAGTAGATTCCGTTCGCGTTGTCTGGCCCGACGGGAGACAGCAGTTACTAACCAACATAAAAAGCGACACAGTGGTAACTGTGGTATGGAGTAGCTCATTGCCTGTAGTCCAACAAGGTGAAACGCCGCACCATACTATTTTTACTGATATTACCGGTTCAGGTGGATTGTCTTACCTGCACCAGGAAAGTTCTTTCAATGATTATGTGGCCCAGCGCTTACTGCCGCAAAAATATTCCCAATTGGGCCCTTTCATTGATGTCAGTGATATAAATGGAGATAAGATAGCCGATTTCTTCATCGGCGGAGCTTTCAATTTTTCGGGAAAACTTTTTACCCAAAATAATCAACGGGAGTTTGACGGCTTAAACCTGGTCGATAGTATCAAATATGCAGAGGATCATGACTGCTTGTTTTTTGATGTTGATCGTGACGGTGATAATGATCTGCTTGTGACCAGCGGGGGAATGCAATACGAGAGTGAATCTCCCTATTATCAGCCAAAGCTTTATCTGAACAATGGAAAAGGAAAGTTTTCTTTGAGTGATTCGGCCATCCCAACCGATGTCAGGACGATGGCTGGTTGTGCCACTGTTGGAGACTACGACAATGACGGGGATTTGGATTTATTTATCGGCGGCCGGATATCCCTGAATTATCCTCTCTCCCCACGAAGTTTTTTATTACAAAATAATAATGGCATTTTTAAAGATGTCACGAAGATCGTTTGCCCTGCTTTACAGACTCCCGGAATGTTGACTGCCGCCTTATGGACAGATTTTAACGCTGATGGTCGGATTGATCTTGTTGTGGCAGGGGAATGGATGCCCATCCGGTTCTTTAAAAACTTCCCAGGTCATCTGGCGGAGGCTACGGACAGCACTGAGCTTCAGCAGATGAACGGAATGTGGAGAAGTCTCCTGGCAGCAGATGTAGATAATGATGGCGACACCGATCTGGTCGCAGGAAACCTGGGTTTGAATTGTGAATATGGCGTTAGTCCCGATAGACCAATGCAGTTATTTGCTACAGACCTTGATAATAATGGGAGTATAGACCCCTTCTTCTTTTATTACATCAGGAACAGTAAGGGCAGGGCGGAGCCGGTACCAGGCTATACCCGGGGAAGACTGTCGGAGCAGGTTCCGGGCCTGAAAAAAAAATTTCTTTTACATAAAAATTTCGCAAATGCAGGTTATGATGAAATTTTTAAGGATATACCTGAGGGAGCAATTCATAAATTCCATTGCGACGAAACCAGGACATGCTGGTTAGAAAACGTAGGTGAGGGAAAGTTCAGGAAACACATCTTACCATTGGCGGCACAGTATTCACCTGTGAATGCCATCAATTGCGAAGACTTTGACGGTGACGGAAATCGCGATCTCTTGCTTGCGGGAAATGAATACCAGGCGGAAGTGATGACGGGTCCATACGATGCTTCATATGGCTGCTTTCTCCAGGGCAGTAATAATAAAGTTTTCAGGCCTTTGCCGCCTCAAAGGACCGGCTTTATATTGACCGGTGATGTGAAGGACCTGGCCGTCGTTCGGCATGCAGACGGGAGCCGCATAGTTATCGCCGCGATAAATAATGATTCGATGCGTGTGTTCAAGGTGAATATTCCGTGAACATTATCCGGTTATTTTTTAGGAGGTATTTTCAGCGACGATTCCCTGATTACAAGGTTTGAATATACAGTGATAGTGCTGGTCTGGGCAAGTGTGCTATTACCCTTAAGATGATCAATAAGGTTCCTTGCCGTAATTTCGCCCATAGTTTGGCCTGGATAATTAATGGTTGTCAAAGTTGGGTCTATCAGTTCTCCTATTGCATCATTATTAAAGCCCACAACAGCAATATCGCCTGGAACTGAGACTCCACTGGCCTTAAGCGTTTTTATTACCACTGCCGCAAGGAAATCATTTGTGACAAAAATTCCGTCAGGTAATGGTTTTAATTTAAGAATTTGCTGCGCTGCATCAATCCCGGCATGTTGGGTCAGATCTTCGAGGATCAAAAGCTCCTTTTTAAAAGGCAACTTACCAGAAGCGAGTGCGCGCTTATAGCCATTAAAACGTTGTGAATAAACGTTCCTCCTTAATGTTGAAGTTACATGTGCAATCCTCTTACAGCCCTGTTCCATCAGGTGCCGCGTTGCAATAAACCCACAGTTTTCATTATCAATCACAACCACTGTCCGGCTACCATCCTGTTCCACCCGATCAAAAAAAACCACTGGCACACCTTTTTCGTAAAAAGCATTAAAGTGATCAAGGTTTACTGTCTCAAAAGATAATGACGCTATCAGCCCATCAACCCGTTTATCAAACAGGTTTCTGACATTGGCAATTTCCTGCGACAAGCTTTCAGACGAGTGGGTAATAATGAGATCATATCCTTCTGCCGTAGCAACTTTTTCAATTCCTGCAAGAACAGAAGTTATGAAGTTACTTCTCAGCTCATGAACCAGCACCCCGATGGTTTTAGATCGCTGGCTCCGGAGGTTCCTGGCAAAATGGTTAGTTCTGTAACCAAGGTCGACTGCCAGATCCAGGATTCGTTTCTTTGTTTTTTTGTTAACTGCCGGGTGATTCTGAAGTGCGCGACTAACCGTTGCGGCTGAAAGTTTAAGCTTATCTGCAATATCGTAGATTGTTACTTCTTTGCGACTGGTCATCAAATTATAAGATTAATTAAAACTACGGAATTATATAACAGATTACAGTCAACCGAAGTTCAAAAACATCTTAATTGTAATAATTACATAGCGTTCCGGGATGAATCAACGCTGAAGTGGAGGTCCGGGTCTGGGTGAAGATGAATGATAAGAAAGGACGACAGGGTAGTGGCTTGTTTCTTCTTTCAGTGGGATGATCATTGAAGGTGCAGATCCTAGTAAATGGTTATGAGTTTGCTGATTACATTGCTGGTCATTGCATGATTTACTCCTGGCTGGCCACCACCCACACTAATCGTTATTTTGCCGGTTGGCTGGTATGTTTTGCCATCTTCACTCACCAGGCTTAGTTGTTCAGGTGTAAGCGTAAATTGTATAGGTTTACTTTCACCGGGGTTTAAATGAATTCTTTTAAAACCCTTCAAAGCTTTCAAAGGCACTTTTCCTTTTATATCATGATGGGAAACATACAACTGAACCACCTCATCACCTGCTATTTTGCCTGTATTATTAACCACCGCATTTACAGTGATACTTGTGTTCTTTGAGCTCGCAGAAGGCAGTTTTAATGTGCTATACAAAAATGTGGAATAACTCAACCCAAAACCAAAAGGATATAATACTTCCCCTTTAAAGTAGCGATAAGTTCTGCCTTCCATTGAATAGTTACTGAAATCAGGGAGGTCTTTTTCTGTCCTGTAAAAGGTCACGGGTAATCTTCCCGCAGGGTTGTAGTCGCCAAACAATACATCGGCTACAGCTGTACCTGCGCTTTGTCCCCCATACCATGCATTTACGATGGCCGGAAGATGATCGCTTTCCCAGGGTGTGGCAATGGCGCTTCCGGTCATCATAATAAACACCACCGGTTTACCGGTTTCATGTAAAGACTTCATCATGGATGTTTGCACGGTTGGCAGCTGGATAGTTGTTCGGTCTCCACCATTAAACCCGGGAGCGTTTACCGGCATTTCTTCACCTTCCAGTTGAGGTGAAATGCCACCAACATAGATAATCACATCTGCATCTTTTACGCGATTGATCAAAGCATTATAGTCCGTGCGAACAAAATGACCGGCTCTTAAAGCGATGTTGGCTTTGCCGGCGCCCTGAAAATATTCCAGCACAATCTTATATACTGAATCTTTTTGAATGTCCAGTTTGTATGTTCTGGCACCCATCCTGTTGCGCAACCAGGTGTTAAGAACTTCGGTTCCGTTGACGAATAGTTTATATCCATCATCCCCATCAACTTCAAATGTAATGCTGCCGTTCACATTTGCGGTATAATTGCTCGTGTACCTGGCTGAAAAATTGGTTGCCATGATATTCCCGATAACTGTTTGTCCTTCCTGCCAGGAATGGTCGATTTCATTCTCTGTTACCGTTGCTGTGGCATCTCCTGTTAGTTCACGGTTATTGAAGTACTCTGCTTTGAAACCCTGGCGGCCGTTCCATGTAAACTGTTTATTGATATCAGCATAAACGAGTAACGTGTCGTGAACAAATGTGGTTCCTTTTTCGAAGACAACCTCAACACCTTCTCCCAGCTTTTGTTTAATCCCGTCCAGTACTGTTGAGATCCTGGAAGGTATGCCGTTATAATTTCCCAGAACAGCTACCCGGTTATCTGCATTGGGCCCGATCACGGCAATTTTTTTTATCGTTCTTTTTAGGGGTAATGTGTTATTGTCATTTTTGAGCAACACGATAGATTGTTGCGCCATTTTCAACGCGAGTGCCTGGTGTTCTGGCGCCTCCAATGTAGAAACGGGTGCATTAGCGTACTTTACCATAGTGGGCGGGTCGAACATTCCAAGTTTATAGCGGGTGGTAAATAACCTGCGCAGTGAAACATTTATTTGTTCTTCACTGATCATGCCTCGTTTTACTGCATCTGATAACGTATAATAAACGGAGGTTCCGCATTCGATATCTGTACCGTGCAGTACACCATCCACTGCAGAAGAAACAGAATCTTTATGTGTTTTATGATATTTGAAGAAGTCTTCTATTGCCCAGCAGTCACTGGTGACATATCCGGTAAATTTCCATTGTTTTCGTAAAATATCATTCATCAGGAGGTCATTAGCACAACATGGTTGTTTGTATACTGCATTATAAGCACACATCACACCTTCTACGTTTGCTTTCGTAACCAGCTCTTTGAAAGCTGGTAGATAAGTGTCCCATAAATCGTAAGGGGAGGGATCGAAATTGTCTAAGTGCCTGGATGGTTCGGGGCCACTGTGTACGGCATAATGTTTGGCACAGGCTGCAGCTTTTAAATATTTCGAATCCTCACCCTGCAGCCCTCTTACGAAGGCGCGGCCAAGCATTGCTGTTAAAAAAGGATCCTCGCCGTATGTTTCCTGGCCCCGACCCCAACGCGGGTCGCGAAAAATATTAATATTCGGTGTCCAGTAAGTCAGGCCAAGATATCTCTCCTTTGTTTTTCCCTGCTCAATGGCAATATTCTGGATGGCCCTTCCTTCCATCGCACTGTAATCAGCCATCCGGTAGAGGGAGAGGGTGTCCCATGTGGCTGCCATTGCAATTGCCTGCGGGTAAGAAGTAACTCTGAAAGGCGTTCTTGCAACTCCATGCAATGTTTCATTCCACCAGTCAAATGCCAGGATGCCCAATCGTGGAATCGCTGGTGTTGCATTAACCATTTGCCTGACTTTTTCATCTAAAGTCAGGCGGCTTACCACATCGTTAACGCGTAACTCCATTGGCAAAGAAGTATTCCACATAGGGAAACTTTTATAATCCTGCGCAAACAACTTTATAGAAACAGTTGTGAGAATAATCAGAAGAATTCGTTTCATTCCGAAATATTATTTATTGGTTTGGTAGCTCAGATAATTACAGCTGCATCATGAGCTGCTGCATAAGGAAGAGCCGTATCATGAGCAGCTGCGTTATGAAGCTGCATATTCAGGGCATACCATAGGGCCTCTAAAGTATTGCGTTCAAAAGCAATACCCCGAGAAACCCGACAACAGATATGGTTGTTTCCATAACCGTCCATGACAAAAATGTTTGTTTAAGAGACAGGTTGAAAAATTCCTTAAACATCCAGAAACCGGAATCATTTATATGTGAACCAAACACACTGCCCGCACCTACTGCGAGGACCATCAACTCCGGCGTCACAACGCCTGATGTGACCAATGGTGTAACGACCCCGGCTGCAGTGATGCCGGCTACAGTCGCAGAGCCAATCGCAACTCTTAACAGGGCAGTTATGATCCAGGCAAATACCAAGGGGGGCATCTGCCATTTTTCACTGAACGACGCGATGTACTTGTCTGTCCCGCTATCCTGCAGTACCTGTTTGAAAATACCTCCTGCAGTAATGATCAACAGAATGACGGCGATCCCTGAAATTGCATCGTTCAGCCATTTCATACATACTTCCATTGAGTTACCTGCTCTTAAGCCAAAATACCAGATAGCAAGAATAACAGATAATAAAATTGCAATTGTTGGTTCTCCAATAAATATCAACAATGTTTTTAAAGCAGTATCAGCCATAAATGTGCTGGCTATTACAGCTAATGTTATTAAGATAACGGGTAACAGGCCTATAAGAAAACTCGGGAATGCAGCCGGTAGTTGTTTATGCGTATTTTCTTCCGTGGATAAAAAAAAGGATTTTATATTAACCTCGACCCGTTTTAAAAACCGGCCTAATATAGGACCTGCGATGATTACAGCGGGAATAGTAATAATTAATCCATAGATCAAAGTCTTTCCCATGTCAGCTTTAAAAGAATTAACAAGAAAAACAGGGCTTGGGTGAGGGGGTAAAAAACAGTGCGTTGTAGATAATGATGCAGCCATTGGGATGGCAACATATAATAAAGGTAGTTTTGCTTTACTGGCAATCGAGAAAACCAATGGCACCAGGATTACAAAGCCTGCATTATAATATAAAGGGAGGCCAATTAAAAAACCTGTAATCAATACCGCCCACTGAATATTTTTTTGCCCAAACCCATTGATAAGTGTAACAGATATTTTTTCTGCTCCGCCGCCCGTTTCGAGCACTTTCCCAAGGATTGCCCCAAGGCAAATAATCAATGCCAGCCCACCCAATGTATTTCCAACACCTTTCTCAACTGACCTGGCGATTTGCATTGGCTCCATACCTAGAAAAAGGCCGGAAAGTATTGCCACAACAAGTAATGATAGAAAAGGACTTACTTTTTTTAGTGTTAAAAATATTTGTAAACAAATGGCAAAAAGAATAATAAATAATTCCATATGACTGTTTATGCTGCTACTATATTACAAAATTCTGTCTGGAATTTGCAGCATAGAGTTGGATGCCTGCTTTGTTGATGCTTTTATTCCTTACCTTTTCTTAGGCTACCGTGTTGATCAGTTTGCCAATATTGTCAATAGTAATAACAATCTGATCGCCGCTCTTTAAGGTAACATCATTTCCTGGTACAATGCCGGTGCCCGTCATAATTAAACATCCGTAAGGAAAACTACATTCCCTGAAAACAAAAGAAACGAGTTCCTGTAGAGTGCGTTTCATTTGATTAATCTCGATTTTATCCTCAAAAACATTGACATTGTTTCGGCTGATCGAAAGCTGGATTGTGGTGTTGCTGTTTAGCGGCTTGTCAGTAACATATATACATGGTCCAAGCGCAGCACACCCATCATATGTTTTCGCCTGTGGAAGATACAATGGGTTTTCTCCCTCAATACTCCGGCTACTCATGTCATTACCAATTGTATAACCAACAATTTTTCCAGACGAAGTAACTACTAAAGTCAATTCCGGTTCAGGTACATCCCAGGTGGAATCCTTACGGATCCTGACCTTATCATTGTTTCCGACAATACGATTGGGCGTGGCTTTAAAAAAAACTTCTGGTCTTTCCGCTTCATAAACTTTTGCATAAAAGTCCCCGCCGCCTGCTTCTTTTGATTCTTCCTGGCGCCCGATTTTGCTTCGCAGATAAGTAACACCACAGGCCCACAATTCCTGCCTGCCCACGGGAGCCATTATTTGTGAATCGTTTATTGAATCAGTTTTTTTGGCTTTTCCTGAAATTAAAAGGGCGTTTATTTTTTCCAGTAGGTTATCATCATTGATAAAGTCATCCCAGCTCACATTTTCAGTGATATAAAAATCATCTTTGCTCTCTATAATGATTCCGTTTTGGGTTTTGTACAACTTCATTTTTAAGCTTTTACTTCTTGATTTTTAAAAATCCGCAGGCCAGGTTAAAATTATAGGGTCTGTCAGATGATTTACTTAATGCAAATCCCTTGTCACAATATCTCCTGAACCACCTTGTAAAAGGTCAAGGTCAGCACCAAGATGTGCCTGTTGTACATGATTAAGATAAAATTTAACATAGCCCCTGGTAGCCATGGCGGGCGGGGCCACCCAGGCAGCTCTCCTTATTTTCAATTCCTCATCACTGACATCGAGATGTAGTCTCCGATTTTCTACATCGAGCTCGATCATATCGCCATTTTTTACCAGGGCCAGCGTACCCCCGACAGCAGACTCAGGTGATACATGAAGAATTACGGTACCAGCGGCTGTTCCGCTCATTCTACCATCGGATATCCGTATCATATCTTTTACTCCCCTGGCTAAGAGTTTTTCAGGAAGGTCGACATTTCCTACCTCCGGCATTCCCGGGTAACCCACCGGTCCAACTGTTTTTAGAACAATTACACAGGTTTCATCGATATCCAGGTCTGGTTCGTCAATCCGCGCGTGATAATCTTCCATGGTTTCAAAAACTACGGCACGGCCCCGGTGTTTCATAAGCTGTTGTGATGCAGCAGAGGGCTTGATGATTGCGCCATCTACACATAGATTCCCTTTAAGAACGGCGATTCCGGCGTTGTGCTGAAGGGGTTCTTCAACTGAAGCAATTACTTCTTTGTTATAACAGACCTGGTTATTATAATTTTCTTTGATAGACTTTCCATTTACCGATATCATCTCAGTATGCAGGTATTTTTCCAGGGCCTTTATTACAACGGGTAAACCACCGGCATAAAAAAAATCTTCCATTAAGTACTTGCCGGAAGGTTTCAGGTTGACCAGTAGAGGAATTCTGCTGCCTATTTTGTCAAAGTCTTCAAGATTTAGTTCTACGCCTAATCTCCCGGCAATCGCCTGTAGGTGCAGCACGAAATTGGTGGATCCACCTATTGCGGCATTAACTACAATTGCATTTTCGAAGGCTTTCCGGGTAAGGATTTTAGAAAGCTTCAGATCTTCTTTTACCATTTCTACAATCCTTCTGCCACTCAATTGCGCCATTACTTTTTTCCTGGAATCTACTGCTGGTATAGTAGCGGCTCCGGGTAACGTTACCCCCAACGCTTCTACCATACAGGCCATGGTGGAAGCAGTCCCCATCGTCATGCAATGGCCCTGGCTCCGGGCCGTTCCAATTTCTGCCTCCAGTACATCTTCAGCCGAATAACTTTCGTTTAACTTTTTCTCTTTTATCATCCAGTTGAATGACCCTGAACCCAGGCATTCTCCTTTGAACCTTCCATTGAGCATAGGTCCGCCGGGAACAACTATGGTTGGTAAGTCAACACTGCATGCACCCATTAACGTACTGGGAGTTGTTTTGTCACAACCAGTCAGTAATACCACTCCGTCCATGGGATTTGCGCGGATACTTTCCTCCGTATCCATGCTTGCAAGGTTTCTGAACAGCATCGTGGTGGGTTTCATTATTGTTTCGCCTAACGACATAACCGGAAACTCCAGTGGAAAGCCACCCGCGTCCAACACTCCGCGTTTTACAATTTCTGCGAAATCGCGAAGGTGCCCATTACAAGGGGTAAACTCACTCCAGGTGTTACAAATGCCAATTACCGGCCGGCCACGGAAGTAATCGTCGGGATAACCCTGGTTTCTCATCCACGAACGATGGACGAACCCCATCTTATCATCTTTGCCAAACCAATCATGACTTCTGAATTTTCTGCTCATCTGAAATTATATATAACGTGGTTTTTCAGTTATTTAATGACTTATGTCTCGCCAGGCATCCGCACCGGTAGCATTGATCTGGAAATGTTAAGTTGAATAAGTGACTTCAGCTCCTGTGGAAACAGCCACGCAAAAATGCCGCTTGCAATCTTTTTTTCCTATGACCAGGTTGTTTTTGTAAATTAAATGACAGAAGCGAGAACTACATGTACAAGATTCGTATTTGTTGCAGAAAGAAACTTCCACAAAATCCCAATGTTGGATTTTGTACAGAATACCAAACGATTTCACTGATATTTACCATTAACATTATTTACATATTTATCTGCTAACGATTGCTTGATGAGTCAATTTGTATTGCGACATGAAGATTCTCATGAATTACAAAAATTTGTGCATATCAATGAATTTGCATTAAAAAAGAATAGTTCGATAAGTTTAAACTCCTTTAATGCTCCATGCTCAGAGTATCTGCGCTTTTATTATATTGTTGATGGGAAATTTGATTGGGTCGTTAACAGGGATAACTACACCTTATATCCCACCGATCTTGCGATGATACTCCCAGGGCAAGACCTGTTTGCCGACAAAGGTTATCTCGATATCGGCACACTTTACTGGTTAAATCTTCGAATAAATATTCAGAGTGCCGGAAGTAAAAATTCCCTGGGTAAATGGAGTAACATATCCGCTTCCGAATTTGTTTCCATCAAAAAGATATTGTTTTGCAACCATGCACCGGTTCTTTCACGATTGCCGGATGCAGGATCAATTTTTTCCCGCATACGTAATGAATTATTCAGCCAGGAAATCGGTTATGTAACCAGGGTAAATCAATTGATTGATGAATTACTCATACTGACTACCAGGAAGCTTACACAGCAAATCAACTCTCAGCGGGACTTTCCACAAACCTTTTTAAAATTGGAGGAATCTTTGCGTAAAGACCTTTCGCATCCCTGGACCGTGGAAGAAATGGCCGCATTGGTGGGTTTGGGTACCACTGCATTCAGTGATAAAGTGAAAAGTTTTACTGGATTCTCACCAATGACCTACCTCATTAATATCAGGATTTCGGAGGCCATCAGACTTTTAAAGAAACCGCGGGCGCGGGTGACATCTATTGCTCTTGACACAGGCTTTTATTCATCACAGCATTTTGCCACCACATTTAAAAAACTGACCGGATATACTCCAAGTGAGTTCAGGAAGAATAATATCTAAATTCATGATTTTTATGTCATCAAAAAAAACTTGCATAATTACTATTGAGATCGGAACAAATGCTGTTAGAGTAGTTGCATTTGATCTTGAAGGAAATACCCTGGCTTCAATGAAAGGATCTTATCCGACATTTCATTCTCAACCTGATTATAGTGAACAGGATCCGGAACAGATTTTTATCACGATGTTATATGTATTGAAAAACCTCCTTAATGAGCATATTCATCCGGAGAAAATTAAAGTGACGGGAATTTGTTTCAGCGCTTCAATGCATAGTGTATTGGCTATCGATAAGAACGGAATTCCCCTGGGTAATGCAATAACCTGGGCTGATAACCGCGCTATAAAAGAAGTGCAGAAAATGAAGAACACTCCTGCCAGCAAAATTATTTACACTGCCACGGGAACTCCTTTACATCCGATGTCGCCTTTATTTAAAATCGCATGGTTCAGAAATAACGATAAAGAAAGATTTAAACAGGCCAGTAAATTCATTCCATTAAAAACATATATCATTCACCAGCTTACCGGTGAATACCTGGTTGACTACAGTTTAGCATCAGCGACCGGATTGTTAAACATACATACAGTAAAATGGGAACCTGAGGCATTGAATTATGCTGGTATTAATACCGATAAGCTGGCGGACCTGGTACCAATTTTTTCTTCTGCAGGAAAATTAAAAAAAGCATATCAAAATTCGTTGGGTATCAACGGGGACACAAAGATCATCGTAGGTTCAAGCGATGGCTGTCTTGCTACTCTGGGCGCCGGTGTTTGGGACGGGCGGAAGGCTACAATCACGATCGAGGACAGTGGGGCAGTACGAGTAATCGGAAAAAAAGTAGTAAACGATAAGCAACAACGGCTTTTTAATTACCTTCTTACCGAAGACTGCTATGTGACCGGTGGGCCAACGAATAATGGTGGAATTGTTCTAGAGTGGTTTGCAAAACAGTTTGGTGATTTTAAGGACCCCTTTGGCCTCGAACACTCGATGAATGAACTGATCGCAATTGCGTCAAAGGTGTCCGCAGGTGCTGATGGTCTTATTTTCCTGCCTTATCTGCTTGGCGAAAGGGCACCAATCTGGGATGCTAATGCAAGGGGAGTCTACTTTGGAATTAATATAAAACATGAAAGGCAACACTTTATCCGGGCGGTATTGGAAGGGATTTTGTTCGAGGTATACAGCATTGGAAAAACGTTAGAAGAACATTGCGCTTTCAGCAGTCTGTCTATTAACGGAAGCTTCGCATCGATCCCCCTTTGTGCACAGATTATTGCTGATATTTTTAATATGCCTGTCAGTATCAGCCAGCATAATTATAGTGTTGGTATTGGTGCATACCTGCTCAGTGCAACCGAGATGGGTATCTACAAAAACCTTGATGAGGCAGCAAAAAGTATTGTTTTACCTGAACAATATTCGCCCAATAAGAATCTCCATGGTATTTATATGAAGCATTTTGAGATTTTTCAAAAGCTTGTCATAAAACTGAAGGATGATTTCGAAAATGTCGTAAAACTCCAATAGTCGCTATTTAAATAGTCGCTATTTAAATTGATATATACATGAAAGCAATTAGTAGTATTTTTTGTGTCCTTTTAAATACTTTGTTTACCATTTATTTGCCCGCGCAAACAATTTCTAAAGAGGAATTAATTTTTCTTACCTCGGAATGGAAAGGAGATCGGTTTCCAGACGGAAGGCCAAAGATTCCCGACAACCTGTTAATGAGGGCTAAATATATAATGATAGACGATGCCTGGACCGTGCTAAAAAACGAAGGGTATTTAAATCAATTCGAAGGCAATTGGAAAACGCTGAATGACTCGCCGATGACTGGTCGTGCGCTTACCGCTATGTATATGCCCAGCCGTCCTGATGTGGAAAAGAAGATCAAAGAAAGAGGGGCCGCGGAAGGCAGAAAGGGCAATACCAATTCCTGGCCGATAGATATCCTGACCAAAGGTGATTTTTATATTGCTGATGCATTTGGAAAAATCAGCGGTGGTTCTATCATGGGTGCTACCTTAGCCAATTCTATCTATAGCAAATCCGGCAATGGTGTTGTTTTTAATGGCGCCGCCAGGGATCTCCAGGAAATAAAAAACATCAAAGGTTTTAATGCCTTTGTCCGTGATTTCCATCCTTCTTTTACTGAAGAAATGGTGTTGATGGGACTCAATACTGCAATCCGGATTGGTAATGTTATGGTGCTTCCCGGCGACCTGGTCATTGCACAAAAGGAAGGAGTACTTTTTGTACCCGCACATTTAGCCGAGCAGGTGGTAAATACCGGTGAATTTGTGATTCGCAAGGATCAGTTTGGTTTTGAGATGGTGCGTGCCGGAAAGTACAGTACTGGTGACATAGACAGTCAGTGGACCGAAGAAATAAAATCCGAATTTCTGCGATGGCTCGAGAAACACCCTGAATTAGGTAAAATGACCAGAGCTGAAGTTGATAAGATGATGAGTAAAAGAACCTGGTAGCCGATCGGCCAACAGTAAGAAGAGCTATTTTTTTCTAAAGATTATTATAAAAAACGGTTATGAAGAAGATTACCATTTCATTGTTTTTGTCCGCAATACTACTTGCGGCATCTGCGCAGGAAACCAGGCCAGGAACCGGAACTGTTGAGTTTATAGAAGAAGAACTCTCAGGGATAATCAACAAGAACGCAAAAGTTGAAATAATAGCAGAGGGGTTTCAGTTTACTGAAGGGCCGTTATGGTTTGAGAAAGAAAAAATGCTACTGTTTTCCGATGTCCCTGCCAATACCATTTATAAATGGACCGAATCAAAGGGGAAAGAAATCTATTTAAAACCCGGTGGTTATACAGGTGCTGTAGCAAGGGGTGGATTCCTGGGTCCTAACGGGCTTTTGCTTTCAAATGATGGAGAATTATTGATTTGTCAACACGGTGACAGGCGAATCGCCCGAATGGATGCCCCGCTGCATTCGCCCAAACCTAATTATATTACCGTGGCCAGCGCATACGATGGCAAAAAACTAAATAGTCCAAATGATCTTTTTCTAACCGCAGGTGGAGATCTCTATTTCACTGACCCGTCATATGGTTTTGAGAGACCCGGGGATCCAAAAAAGGAAATACCGTTCCAGGGAGTTTACAGGATGAACAAAACAGGGCAAATAGTCCTGTTAATTGACTCAATTTCCCAACCAAACGGCATCGGTGTTTTTCCGGATGGAAAAACATTGATGGTATCTGATTCTGATGCCGGGAAAAACAAATGGTATGCATTCGATATTGCATCAGACGGATCCCTGACTAATGCAAGAGTGTTTTACGATCCCGGTAATGACAAGGGAATGGGTGGATGTGATGGCTTTAAATTTGACAAAGCAGGCAACGTGTTTGCCACAGGACCCGGTGGTATATGGATATTTACCAAAGCTGGTAAATTGATTGGAAAAATTAAGGTGAATGGAGTGGTCGCCGCTAATTGTGTGCTGACGCAGGATGGTAAAACCATCTATATCACTGCTTCTAATTATCTGCTCAGGGTTAAAATGCGATGAGCGCGCCTTACTCTTTTACCCTCGTAAGTTTCATTTCACCTCTTTCGTTTTTAATCAATAGTTCATTTTCATTAACAACTTCTCCGGCACTTTTAATGGTCATATCATTCAGCGTAATGCTATATGAAAATTTCTTTCCATCAACCTTTCCACTGTCTATCGTAGTTTCACCAAATTGACTTTTCCAGGTTCCTTTCAGTTCCTTTCCTTCAACTTTAAAAGTGTAATTGATTTCTATAGTTCCATTTGGTGTTTCGCGCGAGCCTTTCCACTTGCCATCAATAGTGTTTTGAGCAAACGTAATTAAACACGCGAAAACCAGTATAAGGCTAAAAAGATATTTCATGCTAAAGTGATTTGGTTGATAACGAATATATGAAAACAATTCAAAGTAAAATTTTTGCTTACAGCCTTTATTGCTGATCATCATCACCCATTACATCGTAACCACGCCACTTAAATTCTTTTGCAAGGCCGGAGGCTGCCGGCCAAGCGATTTTATGTTGTTCGCTGGCAACCCATTTTCTACGGTTTTCTTCTGTATCAAATGAGATCTGGATCTGATAGTTGTAGGTTGTTGACTCGGCTTGTATCGTTTTTGCAAGCTCTTCAGAAAAAAGACGTAATAATTTTGAACCGAGATAGCCTTGCTGTACTGTCATAGCAGGGACGTAGACAGAATAATACATCTTTTCAAAGGCTGCTGCATTTTCTTTCGGAACGACGAAATCCATTTGTAAGGCCATTGCTTTGGGTTTAGACAATGGCTTTGATATATTGTGGATCTTATCTTTCGATACAGCAATACCTATGACCAGCAATTCGAGTGTTTCTTTACTGTTGCCAACCAAAAATATTTTCTCGCCAAGCTTTCCATAAAAAGCATCATTTGCTTTAAGGCTGAACTTTTGATTATTTATTGAGACGGTGCCGGTACCTTTAACTACATAATAGACTTCCTCAATACCATCAAGAGTACGCAGCCCGCTTGTGCTATCAGGTGCTATAGACAGATGATCCACATGATGCCAATCTGTACTAAAAATATCAGGGCCAAAAACACGGCGATAAGCCAGAACATTTCCATCGGTGGTTGGTTTGGCTGGTTTTAATTTATCAACTTCCAGCCTGCCCGATACAAACACCGGAACCCGGTCTAAAGCTGCACCAGCCCGCGTATCCAGTAGGTCAAAATTATCTGACTTGCTTTTTGTTTCACTCACGGCAAAGTTCAACCACCGGACTGGTTCCTTAGAGGAATTATAAATTGCATGGGCATCACCCATTTTGCAGGGAACAACTGCCGGTGCCTTTATTGTTGAAGTTCTTCCGTTTATGGTAAACTCAGCTTCACCATTTAGCAGAACATACATTTCTTCGATCGTATGATGGAAGTGATGACCAATTCCTGATTTTGCATTAATAATACCCGAATGCAGGTAAAGAAAATTAGTGGCCAGTTCACTTCGGCCAATTAATTGGGTAAATGCCATTTGCCCTGCGCCTGCATGCACAGCAGTTAACGTTTTATACTTAGATGGATCATTGTGGATAATACGTTCATTAACAATTTGCGCCGTAGAAGCACCTGCTGAAAGTACCATGAGTATTATTGCAGTCAATTGTTTCATAATGATGTGATAAGTTAGAAATTTGAAAAATTATTATATATTTTGTGTTTGTTATTTTTTACGGGGAAGTGCGTATACTATATAACCTTTTTTATTTGCGCCGGGTTTTACTGAATGGTTATAACTATCAGGACTAAAGTTTCCGCTCGCATTAACCACCAGGTATTCTTTTCCATTGTAGCTGTACATGGTCGGCTGCCCCAGCACTTCGTTGCTTAATGTAGTTTCCCACAATACTTTGCCATCATCAGCGTCAAACGCATAAAGTTTGCCGCCTTTAGCGGTTGCAAAAACAATCCCGGCAGAGGTAACCACCATGCCCTTTCTCAACACCCCGCCAGGTGCCCCTTTCGATTTATCTCCCTTAACATAAGCTGAGTCTTCACCAACCGGAGTTTTCCATTTAATGGTCCCCTTGTTTAAATCATAAGCAAGGATAGATGACCAGGGTGGTGCGGCCAGGCCCATCCACTCTGTTCCATAGTCTGTTGTATAGCGATCGACTGGATGATCTACCCCTTCTGGGTAATCCGACATGGGAGTTCCGGTGCTGGCATCCTGTTTTAAACGCGCCCCGCCTGAATCAACTATAGGCCCGGTTACTGTTTTTGAATCACTCCTTCTTCCGGGAAAATTGAAACTACGAGGAATACCGCCCATATAACGAAACAAGGCGTTTAGCGTTTGTTCATCTACGTGGGTAATCCCCGGCATCCTGCCGCGGCCATTCTGAACAATATTTTTGAATTCATCATAAAAAATACGCTGGCCAATGTTGATCAGCGACGGGCCCACTAATCCCTGCATTTTATCGCCGTGACAACTTTGACAATTCGAGTTGTAAAAAGTTTTGATTTTTTTCAGGTCATTATCCGATAGTTCAATTTTCGGAGGTTCCACTTTTTGAAGCTTGTATATGGAGGCATGCTCCTGGGTCAGGATATATAACATTCCGTTTTTTGGATCTGCGGCAGTGTTTCCAAAGTTAGCTCCACCCAATGCACCGGGCATTGCGATTGTTTCGTGTTTATCAGATAAGGGCTGGTACAGTCCGGATTTAGCAGCATCTAATCGTTTTAGCCATCTGTTTCTTACGCTATCTGGAAAAAAAGGATTTAATGTTTCCTTTGTTACTTCATGCCGGGTAAAAGATGGCAAAGATGAAACCGGCTGTGTTGGCGAGGCTTTTTCACCGGGCATATCACTTGCCGGAAATGATGTTTCGTTAATAGGAAATACCGGCTCCCCGGTTTCACGGTTGAACACAAACACAAAACCATGTTTAGTAGCAACGGCCACTGCATCAATCTTCTTTCCATCCCGGTTCACAGTTATTAACTGCGGAGCAGCGGAAAGGTCATAGTCCCATATGTCGTGGTGTACGGTCTGAAAATGCCAGATGCGTTTGCCGGTGACGGCGTTCAGTGCTACCAACGAATTACCAAACAAGTTGCTACCTAAACGATCAGCTCCATAATAATCATAAGTTGGAGATCCAAGCGGCAGAAAGACTATGCCTCTGTCTACATCAACTGACATCTCACTCCAGACATTTACCCCGCCAACATATTTATACGCATCTTTTGGCCAGGTGTCATATCCGAACTCACCCGGTTGAGGTATGGTATGAAAGGTCCATTCAAGTTTACCGGTGATAACATTATATGCCCTGATATAACCCGGTGGCGAAAAGTAGCCTTCCCCCGGGGCTGAACCCATAATTATCAGATCCTGGTATATTACTCCCGGCATCATGGCCTGCATCCTCCGGATCGAAGTCGGGTCACGACCAAGCCCAACCCTCATATCCACGGCTCCGCTATCTCCAAAAGCCTTGATGGATTTCCCGGTGATAGCGTCGATTTCCTGGATAGAATTATTCAATGTAAATACCAGGCGTTTGTCTTTTCCGTCCTTGCTTTCCCAATAATTGATCCCTCTTCTTGAAAGCCCTTGCAGGTTTGTATGAATCCAGATTTCCTTTCCGGTTATAATACTCAAGGCAATAAGCGATGAATTTTTCCCGTATACATACATTATAGTGTCTACAACAATAGGTTGAAACATATACGGAATATTATCCTCAGTTGGGTAGGTCCAGGCAACCTGCAACTGGTTAACGTTTACCTTTGTGATTTCTTCGGCGGCGAAATATCTTGACTGGTCCGGCCCGCCGCCATACTGCGACCAGGTGGTATAATTGTGCCCGGAAGTACCTGTATTACAGCTTAAATAAGCAATCAGGCATAGGAATATAACAAAGACACCGGTCGTTTTGATTGGCGTTGCTTTAATAATCATGTGGCAAGACTAAATTTCAGGGCGGTACAAAATCCCGCAATTTTTTCTCTTGAATAAATCATTATTTTTTAAATAATAGTGGTGCTAATACATGGAGGCTGCGGCGCCAGGTAAGAAATTCGTGAGCGGTATTCGGAGATATATACGACACAGCATTTATACCAGCTTCTTTAAGTGCGACAGCAGCGTTGTTAACTGCATCAGGTCTTTCTTTGCTACCGCAGCTCAGGAAAATAAGTTTCACTTTCGACTTATCCTTTATTTCAGCCGGGTTGTAAGTGCCGCCGCTGAGCAGGGCAAAGTAGGAAAATACATCGGGCTTATTAAGCGTAATGGTGTGAGTTTCCATGCCACCCATTGATAGCCCGGCCATTGCACGATGCGATTGTTTGGCAATAGTGCGGAAATTCGCATCTATGTAGGGAATCAATTCATCGATCAACACGGTTTGAAAGGGCTCTATTTTAAAATTTCTGATTCCACCAAATTTCACTTCGTTGGTCATTCCATATGTCATCACGATGATAAAGGGCTCAATTTTTCCTTCGGCAATCATGTTGTCCATAATTAAATTGGCTCGTCCCTGGTTACTCCAGGCGGTTTCGTCCTCGCCCCATCCATGCTGGAGGTATAATACGGGATAATTTTTCTTTGAACTCGTATTATAACCGGGAGGAGTGTAAACAAAAGCACGCCGGGAAGTATTTGTGCTTGGTGAAGGGAAAAGCACTTGAATAACATTACCATGAGGAACATTTTTAAGCGCATAGAAATCCTGATCATGTGCCGGTATTTCGATACCGCTTTCCCACCGTACCGAACCATAGTAATTCATTGCGCCGGGATCATTAAATTTTCCACCATCAATCCTTACATTATAATAGTGAAAACCCTCATCCAATGGTCCTTCGGTAGTACCCATCCAGGAGGTATCTGGTAATTGTTTGAGTTTAGTGCCCCCTCGTCCACCCAGGCCAAGGCTCACTCTTACGCTATCTGCGGAAGGTGCCAGAATTCTGAAACGCGCATATCCCTGTGAATTTACTTGTGGATATTCCTGCCCTGGCTGATTTAATGCGGAAGGTTTGAAATCTTCTATAATAGTGGGTTGTGTTGTTTGAGAATAACTGGTGAAACTTGCGAGTGTTAACGATAAAGCAATTGTTAGCGCGTGAGTATGCATTCTTAAGATTTATGATTTAATAGTTTATTAAATAATTAATATAAGGTGGTTAGTAATCTCTGGTTATAATCAGTGAATAAGAGCAGATAATGCCGTGTTGTTATATACAATTTCGGTGCTCCAGATTAATACACTTCTGTCCAAATTCATCAATGAAGTAAGAATGGAATATTGATAAGAAACAAGAAGCAGTACTTTTCATTCGCGGTAAATTGAATGATGCCTGTTTATATTATTGCCTTCAAACTACTGAGAAGCTGACGGTTGATATGGTGCCTTCCTCCAAGTAAAGACACAATATGAACAGTACTAAGTGATACTCTTTAACAAAAAGCAATCGGTTTATTAATTTCAAATGGCACGGGGAAATAAATCGAAAATGGATTACGTTAAACTATCGTTTTAGTATTTTTTTCGGGATGAAATTAATTATAAAATGCCACATAATTGTGCATAAACCTTCGGTGTTGAAATTTATAAAAGGCGTGATTTTTTGCGAAATCCGATAAAGAATCTGAAAAATTTCGCCAGAAAATCGTTGCAATGCGTATGCCATAACATATGTTAGTTTACGGGTAGTAATATGGGTTTAAACAAGCAGGAATTTTTATATATTGAAACGAAAGATATTACGCAATAGCAAAAATTTCATCGTCAGCATCTAGCTTGAATCACTATGGTAGACAATCAACTTGAACTTTTAATTTCATTATGTGAAGAAGAAAAAAATCGACTTCAAAGACTTATTGACGAATGCTTAGCAGAGACGGAATATTTAATGGCACACTACCATTCAAAAGCCTTGTACCAATTAAATCGTAGGCTCCATACTCTGCATAACATTTATGATACACTATATGATAAGAAAGATTTTACACAAAGACGAATTGCAGGCATACAAAAACGAATAGAAGCTGAATGGTCTGACTATGTGAAGGAATACTTAGAAAGAAAGCTTCAAAGGGAAAAGGAAGAGTTAGAAAATCTAAATCAAATTACCGGCCGGACCAGACTTGCAGGAAACGAAAGCTTCCTTGACAACATTCTTAAAAAGTTAGTAGACAAGAAAATTAAAAACCTAAAGCTGATTCTCAAAAAAACCGATAATTTCTTTTTGGGGTTTAGTTATTCAAACAATGTACTAAAAGTTACGTTGCCAAATGTTAAACAGCATACAAAAAGATGGATCCTTCATGACGACAAAATGACGTCTTTTAAAAACTTAGGTTTTAATTTAAGTGAAAATGAAACAAAGCTTGTTTTGACACTTACAGGCGATAAAGAGGACATATTAAATAGACTGCAAATTATTTTATTAAAAATCGTTTTTGAAATTTTCTACTTCAAAGAGTTTGCTGATGAAAGCTACATTCAATTCACTGACAAAACCATCCGCTAATCATAACTTCAACGTTGCTGCACCCGGATTGACACACGCGACTATTGGAATAATTATGTGATTATTTGAAAAACTATTTGAAAAGAGGAATTTAGAAAACCGGCAAGAAGCCTGCTGATCCATTCCTTTTATTTTGCCTTGTTATACTCGGTCAGGCAGTCTTGAAGCTGTTTACCCTGATTGTGAATGCAATCGCAAAAATCTAAACAGGACTTTGGATCGTTTTTGTCAGCACATCCATTTGTGCACTCAATCAGCGAATTACCAGGTCGGATGTCATACAGAAAATGGTTTATAATTATTACTCCAGCTATTGTTGCAAGGGCACAACTGAAAAATCGGAGCGGAAATTTCTTACCCGACACTTTTTTCCTGGCTGGGTAACTATCTTGTTCGGATCGCTTAAATGGTAAAATATGTTTTATCCTGTCATAATCCCAAACCAATAAGTATATATTGGCCAGCACCATTAATGTGGTGATGCGGGTGCCTTCGAATCTTACCGCATAAGCCAGGATACAAATATTCAGGATAATAGGAAAATACAGCAGAGCACCCAGAAGTGCTGTTCTTGGAATCAGTAATAAAAAAGCAATTATTAACTGTGAAATTCCGATAAATGAGTAGTAGTAGCCTGTTTCGTAAAGTGCCTGCAAATAGTGGCCCATAGGATGATTAGCTGATAATCCGCTGGCAAATCTTTCGCCCATAATCTTTACAAATCCTGATGGAATAAATCCCGCGGCCAATGCGATCCGGCAGAAAACGGCAAAATAGTGAAACCATTCATTCCCCTTTGCTTCAAGGTATGTATGTTTAATTCTGTTTGACAGGCTCATAACATAACGGTCGAGTGCTATCTATATAAAAGTACTCTGGACTACAAAGTAAGTGAAAATCTCATAATTTCACAACAGTATGTTATTAATAACCTCAGATTGGTCCCAAGCAATAAAATCATGGCCCGGTTATGTTTGTTTAAGTTTCCATACCAGATGTTCGGGCAAGGTTAAACAGAAATTGATTTGCTTTAGGAGGGATGAGGTTAACCGGGGTTATTCGATTCGCTCCAACCGCTCACTCCACGAATTTGCCCGTTCACTCCTTTTTAGATGCGGCTGGGTTAAATCACTCAAACCGCGACGAAGCTCAGGTGTTAGTCACATAAACGAATTATTTATGAAATTAACTCACACCACAAGGCAGTCTGCCTACGCTATGATCATTGCAGCTTCCATGTTCCTGGTTGGATGCGATAAGGACGATGATGAAGAAGACGCTAAAACATTAACAGTTACTGAAACGGTAGTTGCCAGTCCTGACTTTACATTGCTGGAAGCTGCGGTAATCAAGGCAGGTCTTGCAGAGACATTAAACAACACCACTAATCTTACTGTTTTCGCACCGGACGATGCAGCGTTCAAATTACTTGATCTTAATGGTGATGGTACACCGGATCTTGACACAGAAGCCAAAATCAATGCTTTGAACGCCGCAGGGGTTACGCTGTTGAAAAAAGTACTTCAATATCATGTGCTGGGAACGAGGGTTGCGTCAAGCGCAGTTCCCGCCGGGCCAAATGCACCGGTAGCATCCCTTGATGGGGAAAATATTTTTGTTACCCGCAATACAAACGGAGTTTATGTGAACGGGGTTAAGGTGAAATCAGCAGATGTCAATGCTTCCAACGGGGTCATACATGTTATCGACAGGGTCCTTATCCCATCGGGCGGGGTAGATATAGTTGGCATTGCAGGAGCAAATCCCAATTTTTCTTACCTCGTTGCTGCAGTAACGAGGGCAGATGCAAGTGGTACCAGTATTTCGGGCGCGTTGAAGGCAGCAGGACCATTGACTGTATTTGCGCCGGTCAACCAGGCCTTCATTGATGCCGGCTTTCCGACAATTGCTTCAATACAGGCAGCTGATGCAAACACTTTGAAGAATATTTTGTTGTACCATGTAGTACCGGCAAGAGTGTTTTCATCTGATCTGACAGAAGGTGCGAAGCCTGCTACTGCCGGAGGTGCAACAGTTACCATTACACTTGGCGGTGGCGCAAAGGTTAAAGGCAACTCGAGCCCGGTTGCATCGAATATTGTTGTTACCAATGTTATGGCATCAAACGGTGTCATACATGCGATTGATAAAGTGTTGATACCATAAAATCAGGTATGCTATAAATAACCATTACATCAGCGCCCCTAAAGGCGCTGATGTTTCAATCAAAACTGAATGTTTGCCCACCGTTACCGGTATTTATTTATTCTAATGTTGAGTTGTTATACACTCATTAATACACTGTTGTGTGAGGTGTATTTTTATTTCAGGATTCCGGTATCATGGTATCATGCACTGTTTACTATCACCGGCATTACCTTTATAGTCTGGGAAGGAAACCGGTTACTGGAACGGATTCTGTGGAAGATGATTCCTTCGGGCGGTCATAAAATAAAATTTGTTATTTATTTTTTTCTTGCAGGTAACGTGCTGGCTGGCCTGGCCACTCTATTGATGGTCTCCCTCACCGGGGTGTTTTTGCTCGGTTTGCCAATTAGTGAAAATGTTCAGCCTTTTAAACTGAATCTTATTTATGCTACCCTGGCAAATCTTTTCCTGCATCTGTTGAACACCATCTTTCTTTATTTTAATGATTATAAAACACAATGGATGGAGGCCGAGGAGCTCAGGCGGATCAGCAGCCAGGCCCAACTTCAGCTCATCAGGAACCAGGTTAATCCCCATTTTCTTTTTAATAACCTGAATGTGCTTTCTTCAATGGTAATCCAGGATAACCCGGATGCGAATCATTTTATAGAAGAGTTTTCAAAAGTGTACCGTTATATTCTGAGTAACCAGGAATCCGAACTGGTGCTGTTGAGATCTGAGCTTGAAGTAATCGGACCATATATCTTTTTGCTTGAAAAACGATTCGCCAGTGGGCTCAGGGTCGATATCAATATTGAGAATCACTATAAGGACCAGTACATTATTCCCGTCGCGTTGCAAATGTTGATCGAAAATGCCATCAAACATAACGTTATCTCACTTGCAAAACCATTACGGATCAGGATTTTCGTGTCAGGTAATACGTTCCTTACGGTCAGCAACAACCTGCAACCGAAGCAGTCGATCGAGCCATCAACACAGATTGGTTTGCAAAACATCAGCAAAAGATACCATCTTCTGAATGGTAGTGATATAAAAATCAATAAAACATCTGAGCAATTTGAAATATCCATCCCATTGCTCGAGGTAAACTAATTTATATGCAGGTATTAATTGTTGAGGATGAAGTGCTGGCCGCGGGTCGCTTACAGATCCTGCTGAAGGAGTATGACAGTTCCATTGAGGTTGCTGCTGTTCTTCAAAGCATAGAGGAGACAGTACAATACCTCAATACCCATGCTCATCCCGATCTGCTTTTGTTAGATATATCACTTGCGGATGGTTGTAGTTTTGAAATTTTCAAAAGGATCACCATTCAGAAGCCAGTGATCTTTACAACGGCATACAATCATTATGCAATCGAAGCTTTTTCGGTGTTTAGTATTCATTATCTTCTTAAGCCATTGACGCTGGAAGCGCTGGCTGGCGCGATGCAGAAATATGAAAGCCTGGCTAATCATTTCCCGCCTGCAGATTTTCCGGTGGTTTTATCGAGGCTGACCAATGTCAATACATCAAACTACAAATCGCGGTTCCTTGTAAAACTTGGTCAGAAGCTCATCTTTGTTGACACAGCTTGTGTTCATCTTTTTGAGGCCGATAATAAGATTGTGTACCTGCAGGATCATGAAGGCAACCGTTATACCATCGACCAGACCTTGGAAAAATTGGAAGAAACGCTGGACCCACATAAGTTCTTCCGCGTTAACAGACGGTATCTCGTCAATATTGACGCGATTCAGCACATCCGGCCTTACTTTAATAATCGTCTGAAACTATGTGTTAAAGGAAATCTGCCTAAGGATGATCTTATCGTAAGCCGCGACCGCGTTTCACAATTCAGATCATGGGCAGAGACCTAATGCTGCTGACACCTCAAAAGCGGCGGTTCACTCCCGATATACACCACTTCGGTCTAAATGTGTAAACCCCGGGACCGTAAAGCTGTTATTCATACATGTTACAAGCATAGCGCTGAACATGTGATTAACATTCCGCATTGTACAACGGATCTGTCACTAACCCGGTATCTATATAATAACAATTTTTAAATTTTAAATTTTTAAAGCAAGCATTATGAAAAGGAAATTCATGTATTTAATGTTCAGTGTTTTCAGTTTTGGAGTATTAGTTGCGGCGACCAGCAAAACAAATGACAAATTTTATAACCAGTCAAAAGATGTTGTAGACATTGCTATAGGGTCGGCTGATCATGCCACACTGGTAGCAGCGGTGAAAGCTGCGGGGCTTGTAGAAACGCTGAAGGGTGCCGGTCCATTTACCGTGTTCGCTCCAACTAACGACGCGTTCGGAGCGCTCCCTGCAGGGGCTGTAGATGGCTTATTGCAGCCTGATAAAAAGCAGGATCTCACAAAGGTATTGACTTACCATGTTGTATCAGGTGCAGTAAAAGCTGCAGATTTGAAAGATGGACAAAAGATCAAAACTTTGCAAGGCGGTGAATTAATGGTACGTATCAAAGATGGTAAGGTGACGATCAATGGAGCAACTGTTACTGCTGCTGATCTTACGGGCTCCAATGGTGTAGTTCACGTGATCAACAAAGTATTGATGCCAAAATAAGGCAGTGTTGTGCAGATAGTATTTGTGTTGGTTAATATCAGGGTCGTTCATGCAGGGCGGCCCTTTTTTTATGCGATCAGGTAAAAACGATCACTTATATTTCGATTCATCCAACCTGAAAAAGCGAACAGCATTGTTGAAAAAAATGTCCCGCTTCTGATCGAATGACAGGTAATCAGCATTTTCAATGACGCCTATGGAAGTTTCCAGCAACTTTGGCCATACCATCAGATCTGTACCATAAAGAATGCGTTTGCCAAAGCCGGCCTGGACAATCCGTTTTATGTAGCCGTGAACTTCTGCTAAGGGATAGCTCCAGATCATGCCAGCTATGTCTACATAGACATACGCGTTGGCACCCATCAATGCAAGCATCGGCTCGATCATTGGGTAACCGGCATGCATCACCCAGATCTTCAGTTTGGGGTGTCTTGCCAATAGCTCTTCCAGCAGCAAAGGATTGCCCATCGACGCGCGGTATTTGGGATTGTTGATATTGATCGTGCCATTACCACCGGTGCCCATATGTATTCCAACCGGGATGTTTAATTTCTCTGCTGCCGCGAAGTAAGCATCTAATGAAGTGTCGCCTGGGGACATTCCCTGGTATTGGGGTGCTACTTCTCCCATTACTTTATAAAAGCCGGAAGACAGCGAGTCGGTAAATGCGACCACCGACATTTCTTTCGATGAACTTAAGCTGATGCTTGGAATAACCCGTCCCGGCACTTCCTTTTGCCAGTTGCGGATAATCCCGGCATCCCCGCTTGCAATAATGGTCATGTTCAGTCGCTTCATGGTTGCAACCAGGGAATCCTGGAATTCTTTATCGGTCCTGGCCGCCCTGAGTGGCGTGGCGCAATCGGTATTGATGAACACCGGGGCTGGCTGAGTTGGATCTCCTCCTGGCATGTTGCTTAAGAACCATGGGCACATATCGGCTGCAAAAGCCGGGTTCACCTTCATCGCGTGAACATGTACATCAATTATGGGTAGATGTGTTTTGGCTTTGTCCTGTGCATAGCTGAAAGATGTAAGCCAGAGGAACAATAAAGCTGCAAGGTTGAACGATCTTTGTGTCATAAACTTTGTTTGTGGTGACAATATCAGTTGGTTCCCATAACCCTGCATGTCTTTATTCTGTTCTCAAGCTGTTTACAGGATTTTGTCTTGCAGCTTTTATCGTATTCACACAAATTGTTAGTAGGGCAATGATCAACGCACCAATAGCTATAAGTCCAAACATCCACAATTGTAAACTGATCCTGTAAGGGAAGTCCTGTAACCAGGCATTCATTATCAACCATGAAACCGGGGTAGCGATCACGACAGCAATAAGAACAAGAATAACGAAATCCTTTGAGATCAGGAATGAAATGCTTTTAATACTTGCTCCCAATACTTTTCTAACCCCGATTTCCTTAACTCTCTGTTGAATAATCAGGAGTACCATAGCCAGCAATCCCATGCAGGATAACAAAGTGGAAACTCCGGCCGCAATACTGAAAACAACCGACATTGTTTGTTCTTCATCATACCAACGGGCCACATTGTCGTCTACATAAGTGCCACGAAATTCCACTCCGGGCTCCAGTTCAGCCATCGCTTCCTTTACCGCTTTCATTCCGGCGACAAGGTTCGTTGATGAAGTTTTTACGAAAAGATAATTCAACCGGTCCTTTTTATTCAAAGTCAGGGTAAGAGGCTGAATCTCTTCCCGCATTGAATACATGTGGAAATCGGGTATCACCCCGATCACATGCCAGGGTGTCGAATTGCTGTCCAGTCTTATATGTTGGCCAACAAGATTCTGTTTTCCAAACTGTTTTGCCGCAGATTCCGTCAGAACAACATTTTGAAGAGTATCGCCTGCAAAACCTTTCTGAAAATCGCGGCCGTCAATTAATTTCAACCCAAATGTTATCGCATAGTCATAATCAACAGATGCAAGAACAGTATGGATCTCTTTGCCTTCATAGTCAAAATTGATCGCGCTTTTTGTGCTTCGTCTGTCGAGGCCTTTGCCAATATTTACGCTGCTTCCGGTAACCGAAGCAATATGGGGATCAGATGCCAGTTTTAGTCTAAGTTTATCGACCGTGGCGTGTCCTTTATCAGGGTTAGAGAGAGGTACGCTGATAAGCTGCGTCGTTTCTATTCCAAGGTTAGCATTCTGAAGATGCTGAAACTGTTGATAGATAATATAAGTACAGCTGATCATTATACATGCTATTGTAAATTGTACCACGATCAGGGAATTCCGGAGAATACTCTTTCTTTTTATTGTGAGGTTTCCTTTTAATGTTTCTACAACCTTAAATCGCATCATTATCCAGGACGGATATCCACCTGCGATGAGTGACACGAACAATAACAAACCAGCGCCAAGTAGAAGAAAGTCTGGCTTCCACAATACTTCTGTAAAGGAATAGTTCAGGTTAAACTTCACCCCAACAGTGCCAATCAGTATGTGAACCAGCATTAGTGAAAGGACGAACGAGATTAAACACACGATAAAGCTTTCGCTCCAGAGTTGTGAAAAAAGTTTTGACCTTGCAGCGCCGAGGCATTTTCTGACACCGATCTCTTTGGTTCTTGTGAAAGCATTTGCAAGGTTGATGTTTATAAAATTAAAACTTGCAATCAGAATGATCAGCAGTCCTACTGTAAGAACGGAGTATACCTGTAAGGGGCTAACTGCCCGCCCGTGGTTCACCCTGGTAGAAAAATGTACCTCATCCATAGGAAGCAGCCTTGTGGCGAAAATATCACCTCGGCTATCCGGCCTGGCTCCTTTTGCCTGCAGGTCTTTATATTCTCTGGCGAGGTATTTCTGGTTGATTTGTTTCAGTTCCTTTTCAGCATCGCTGGCTGTTGCGCCGTCCTTCAACTGCACATAAATATTTTGAAATGAGTTTTCCCAGCTGTTTCTTCTTTGCGCATAATCACTCCGGTTTTCCACCCTTGTGAGTACTTCAAATTTTATTGATGAGTTATTTGGTATTTCTTTCAATACAGCACTAACGACCAGGTCCAGCAGATTATCGCCCATTTCCACTTTGATCGTTTTGCCCACAGGGTCAGCTTTCCCGAAAATCTTTTTTGCTACAGGTTCCGTTATAACAACATCCGTAAGTTCAGACAAGGGATTCGCCTTTGCTGACGTTATAACCGGGAAAGTGAACATGGAAAGAAAATCCGAACTCACGACAGTTACAGGGATATCAAGCTCTTTGTCTCCATAAAGAACTTTACTACCAGCATAGCCAACGGAAGACAATTTTTCGATAGCAGGAGCCTCTGCCCTGAATACCTGGGCAGGGGCAAAATCGAACTGATTATTTACCTGCTCTCCATTTTTTAAATTGTATACCTGGTAAGCCTGGTAAAGTTTTTTCCGCGCAACGTGAAATTTATCGGCGTTCAGCTGCCAGTAGACGGTCATGATCACGAGAATACCTATCGTAAATCCTATGATCAGACCGCCGATATTGATGGCTGTGTGAAGTTTATTTTTAACCAGATTTCTCCAGGCAATCTTGAAATAGTTGATGAGCATTTGCAGCTGTATTTATTAATTCTCAAAAATCCTGGTTACCCCAGATAAGGATTTTTTCCAATTAAAATGCCAAGTGCTCACTCTTTTGATTATGAAGGATTTATTGATAATGACGAAGTTGTAACGTTCGCTTTTAGCCCGGTTGTGTACGTTTTTGATACAGCCATTTATTAATCACGGGCGAGGGCAGGAGCCAGGTATTCGCATTGAGCGCAATTTAAGAATGCTCTTGCGATTGCGTCAGGCCAATACAGAAAGACACTACTGAGCGATGATATCCGCCATTGAGGAAAAAAGGAGCGTTGTCCGTTTGTGGTAAAGATGAAATTTTGTAGATATCCTGCGGAATAGATGAATGGCGCTATTCAGCCAGCGGTATGGCCGGCGCTTATTGCTCAAGGTTATGTGCAATAGAATATTTTGCCGGACACCAGGCCCGGGCGCACTTGCGTGTCAAACGTTATGCGGGACAACCCGGGGGATTGGTGTTTCAACTGCACGGTAACCCTCTGGCAGATCTATTGCCCTGTCACCACGCCTTCCTGGGGCGTAGGAACTACGGGCTTAACTGGCTTCTTGCGCTCTTCAAATTTTTGTTTTGGAATAACTGCGTTACTTGGCAGCTTTCTTTTTTCTTCTGGTTCCGTCGACTTAGGTGGAACAAAACCTACGTTTGGCCCCTCTTTAAAACGGGGAGTCCTGGCGTTCGGGATTTGTTGTTCACTGGCCAGATTTTTGGGATCCAATTTGTCAGATGAGGTAATTGGTTTAACCATCTGCCGGTTACGGACAACATTTGCATACAGTTCCGAGGCTGGCTTTTCACTGGCCTGCGCCACGGCAGTGAAGCCAAGGGAAAGAAATCCAACAGACATAACCGTGAATCTCAGGCTGAAATTTGATTTCATGATCAACTATTTAACACTGATTAGAACATTGATTTTTCCCACTCCTTGCTGATTATAATCCTGCAAGGCTTTTCCCAACACCTGGCCGACTTTTACTTTATCAATATCTGCTTTCATAGCAACTCCTGCCTGCGAAGATGTAACGATCAGGTCACCTCTTTTTATTATTCCACCATCAAGGCACACTTTCGTCGGGATGACACCAATGACTCCCATGGGTACCATTTTCTCCAATTCGTCCTGTTCCGCATTTTCCTCAGTAAGCATCACTCCCGGTCTTGTGGCATAAACGCCGGCGACGAGGGTAGAGTAGGCAGATGTTGATTTCTCGACTTTCCTATCTGAAGTTTCAGAAATGATCAGTACGTCGCCCGCTTCATATTGTGTCCGACTGCCCTCGACACCAAAGTATTCAGCAATATCGGCACCGCTTATCTGGGTTCCTCCGTTAAAATACGCTTTACCGGTATGGTCTATGCGGGCAACAGGTAAGTTATTGTGTTTAAATACTGCCAGGTTTCCAGTGCCGGATCCCTTAAGTTCAGCAACCAATGCGTTCCCGCCAGTGCTCCCCAGTCCATTGGCAACTGCAAGAATACCGATGCCTCCATTCGCGTTATTGAGACCTTTAACTCCTGCATATATATCATCGTTGCGGCCTATGACCCCACTTGAGATATTGCTGCTTGCGTAACCGAATACACCTTCGCCTCCTCCAAAATTGAAACCGGTAACCCCCGTGCCATCCGGATAATAAGTTGTTCCTGTTACACCGCTCCCGATCATTGCCATTGAACTTATCCCATTACCGCCACCGTTATGCGATACAAATAGTGCATCATTGTAATTATCTGGATTCGAGATGTCGAACGATGCAGCAGTTCCCTGATCACTGGTCGAAAAAATACCACTTCCCGAGATACTGCTACCATAAAGTCCGACGCCACTTATTGCAGATCCATACACCCCACTGCCGGTAACTGCAGAACCATAAACTCCCTGGCCGCCTGCTGCATGTGATCCCCAAACGCCAGACCCATTGGTTGTTGTGCCGCTATTGATCCCGCGCAAACCTGAGGCATATAAACCCGGGGTTATTGAGGTTATTTTTCCGACAATCGCAGATACATTGGCACTGTTGGAAGAATTAACTGTTTCAATCGCAGCACCTGAACCAGGATTGGTTATGGTGATTAAAGAAGTAGTAGCGGTCATTGCTCCGACATAAGGCAAGGTAAAGCCTCCGGTAAGATCGGTAGATGGCAACCATTGTGAGCCGTCAAACTTCAATACCTGGCCACTTGAGGGGGCAGTATTACTCACCGTTGTGCCCTGAAGCCTAGAAACACTCGGGTTAGGGTAAACGCCGGACAAATCGCCCGTAGCAGTGCCGGTAGGGGGTAAGGCTGTAGGAATAATACCTGCATCCAGCTTTGACAATGTTATAGTACCATCAGCGATTTTTGAAGTCGATATTGATCCATCAGCGATTTTTGAAGTAGATATTGATCCATCCGCAATTTTTCCGGTAGTGATCGCGCCATCGGCAATTTTTAACGTTGAGATGGAGTTGTCTGCAATTTTTGCTGTAGTGATTGCACCTGCAACGACTGTAGGATTAGGATAAGATCCCTCCAGGTCGCCACCAGCTGTTCCGGTTATTGGGAAACTGGTAGGGATAACACCCGGTGCCAGTTTTGATGCGGTGACTGCACCATCAGTAATTTTTGATGTTGAGATGGAATTGTCTGCAATTTTCGCTGTAGTGATTGCACCTGCAATGACTGTAGGATTAGGATAAGATCCCTCCAGGTCGCCACCGGCTGTTCCACTAACAGGTATGCTTGTGGGTATTACTCCCGGTGCCAGTTTTGCGGCTGTGATAGCGCCGTCGGCAATTTTATTAGTGGTGACGGCGTCATTAGCCAGCTTAGGAGTAATGATTGCTCCATTAGCAATTTTACTATTGGTGATAGCATTTGACGCGATATTCGGGTTTGGATAATTGCCACTTAAATCACCACCCGCTGAACCGGAAGGGAATGAACCTCCAACTATTAAACCGGGTGCTAATTTGCTTGCTGTAATTGATCCATCTTCTACTTTTGCTGTGCTCACTGATAAATCCGCAAGTTTCGTATTTGTGATTGCACCATCAGTAACCTTTGAAGATGTGATTGCACCATCGGCAACCTTTGAAGATGTTATAGCACCATCGGCAACCTTTGAAGATGAGACGGCATTTGAAGCAATCACGGGGTTTGGATAAGTTCCACTTAAATCACCACTTGCAGTACCCGTTGGAGGTAACGATGTAGGAATGACGCCCGCACCAAGCTTTGATGTTGTTATAGTTCCATCCGCGATCTTTGATGTTGTTATAGTTCCATCCGCGATTTTGGATGATGTAATGGCTCCATCCGCAATTTTTGTTGTTGTGATTGCGCTGGCCGCAACCGAAGGGCTTGGGTATGAGCCCTCCAGGTCTCCACTCGCAGTTCCGTTTATCGGCAAACTGGTAGGAATCACACCTGGGGCCAGTTTGGCTGCAGTGACCGATCCGTCAGTGATCTTGGAAGTTGAGACTGTGTTATCTGCAATTTTGGAAGTTGAGATTGAGTTGTCTGCAATTTTTGCTGTCGTGATTGAGTTGTCTGCGATTTTTGCTGTTGTGATTGCACCTGCAACAACCGAAGGATTTGGATATGTTCCCTCAAGATCGCCGCCTGCTGCTCCGCTTAGTGGTATGCTTGTGGGAATTACTCCTGGTGCTAGCTTTGATAAAGTAATTGCACCATCAGCAACCTTTGAAGTTGTTATTGCACCATCAGCAACCTTTGAAGTTGTTATAGCACCATCAGCAACCTTTGAAGTTGAGACGGCATCTGAAGCAATCACCGGGTTTGGATAAGTTCCACTTAAATCACCGCTTGCAGTACCCGTTGGAGCTAGAGACGTAGGAATGACGCCCGCACCAAGCTTTGATAATGTTATAGTACCATCCGCGATTTTGGATGATGTAATGGCCCCATCCGCAATTTTTGCTGTTGTGATTGCGCTGGCAGCAACCGAAGGGTTTGGGTATGTGCCCTCCAGGTCTCCACTCGCAGTTCCGTTTATCGGCAAACTGGTAGGAATCACACCGGGGGCCAGTTTGGCTGCAGTGACCGATCCGTCAGTGATCTTGGAAGTTGAGACAGTGTTATCTGCAATTTTGGAAGTTGAGATTGAGTTGTCTGCAATTTTTAATGTCGTGATTGAGTTGTCTGCAATTTTTGCTGTCGTGATTGAGTTATCTGCAATTTTTGCTGTTGTGATTGCACCTGCAACAACCAGAGGATTTGGATATGTTCCCTCAAGATCGCCGCCTGCTGCTCCGCTTAGTGGTATGCTTGTCGGAATTACTCCTGGTGCAAGCTTTGATAAAGTAATTGCACCATCGGCTACCTTTGAAGTTGTAACTCCACCATCAACAATCTTTGCTGTGGTGATAGCATCGGCAGCAATTTGCGGATTTGGATATATTCCTTGTAAGTCACCGCCAGCGTTGCCACTTACGGGTATACTTGCAGGTATTACGCCGCGTGCGAGTTTAGCGGCGGTGATTGAACTGTCGACTATATGTGATGTACCAATCGTATTGTGTGCGACTGTCGGATTAGGATAAGTTCCGGCAAGCCCACCGCTGGCTTTTCCGCTCGGCGCTGCACTGCCTGCAGCTAATGCATATGGTACACTCAGGAGTTGAGCAGTACCCATGTCAATCAATGAATTTCCCCCTCTGGGGTCAATTTCAACCTGGAGAAATTTGTTGCCTCCATTGGTCCAGCTCACTCCGGCCAATGTGCCTGTGACATCAGAGGCTCCGGTGCTCCCGATGGCAACGGTAAACATTCCAAAGTAATTTGTTTTCAGCGTCCGGCTTTCCTGGTAAACGATTTTCCCCGAAGCAGTACTATCGTGTATGGATAACCGTAAACGGATGCTTTGATCGGGGAGTACATTCCCAACCGAATTCCGCGCAACTCCCTGGTAATTAATCAGGGCGGGAGCTTGCCCCATCAGGTTAATTAAAAAAAACGAATGAATGAACAGAAGAACCAGCTTCTTCATAAAATTTGGATTTAAGGGTAGTTGATAGAATGTTTTTCTAACGGTCTATCTAAGTTTAATTATTTTATATGATCCTGTTTTCTTAGTGAATCCGGAATTGGGGCTTAGATTTATTTGAAGAAAATAAGCGCCATGCTGGTAAGCCGTCATATCTATCTTTTGAATATAACCATTCCCGTAACTTCTAAAGTCTTTCGTAAATAATTTATGTCCGTTAACATCAAACAACATCATTGTCACACGACCCTGATGCCTTGTCCGAAAATCCACTTCCAATACATTGTAAGTTGGATTTGGCAGGATGCGGATTTCCTCGTCGCCAAAAATTTGATTGGTATTGATTATGACCGGATCGTGAGTAAATGGTTGAAGAAATCCATTTGAAACAATATAACCAGGGCTTTCCATGGTGGTAACAAGTGCTGGCTCACCAACGCTCCAGTCAATAATATAATAACCTTTTTTATGTGAACCTCCTGCGCTGTTGATGACATCGGGTGCATTTGATTGTGCAAATACGTAAGATCCTGATGTTACAAGGGCGAAAACAAACATCGATCTGATTCTCATGGAATGGTAATTGGATTTTAAATAAACGATCTCATAGATAAAAAAGTATCACATATAAGTAAAACTTTAGTGATCATTTGGTTTCACTCAACATTCTTATTTTGTGAGCAACATCTTCTTTACAAAGCGATCATCTCCCATGATTACTGTCACAGAGTAAAGACCGGCCGGCCAGCTCTCTAAATCAGTAATGCTGATTACTGAATTTCCTTTTTGGATATTCACAATTTCAGTCCGCACCAGTCTGCCCTTTAAATCATAGATGAATAGCTGGCCCCTGTTATCCTTTGCCGAAGAAATAGTTATATTCATAACATCTCGTACCGGATTTGGATTAATTGAGACGACGTCTGTTTTATTTTCTACTAAAGACAAGCTGATCGCCTTGGTGTACTTTACGTTTCCATCTCTGTGTTTGATCTTCAGCCGGTAGTATAAGTGCGAAGTGGGCAACTCCTGCACATTGTCATTGATTCCATAATTCATAACCTGGGTGTGAGTCGAGTATGACTGTAGTGTTGACATTGGCTTAAATGACACACCATCCGAACTTCTTTCAATAACAAAATTAACTATATCCTGATTTTGGGTAACGGTCCAGTCTAACCGAACCTGCCGGTCGTAAACCCTTCCCCTGAAACCTGTAAGATTTGTTTCAAGAACACCACAGTTGGCATCGAAAGTAACAACCACTGTATCGGTCGCGTAAACGGAACAACCACTCTGCAACTGTTGAGTTACAATATAAGTTCCCGGGGCATTTACGTCTATTCCCTGTGCGGAAGTACTTCCTATAATATTTCCATCGGGGGTAGACCAGGTATATATGGAAGTTGAAATTGGGTTAGTGACTTCGATATGGCTTACACCGATAGCACCGCAAAAAAACGGGATATCAGCTGCTGTATTTGCCCTAGGCGCGAGAAAGAAATCGAATGGCCCAACAAAATCTTTTAAAGCCGCTGTAAAGGAGGTGGAAGCCCGGCTTTTTACCAGAACCCTGCGGAACGGCATACCGCAGGCATTTCCTCCTAATAAGGTGACCGGATCAAGACCAAGTTTGGTAAGGTTCACTGAAAATTCCATAAACTGGCCCGGAGTATAATCAGTTGCAACACTATTGTCACCTAACACTACCTGGAATGGTCCTGCCCAGGTGGCGACTTTACTTTCAAGTCCGGTATAAAAAACACCAGCTGTTTTGGGAAGTATGCCTGCGTAACCGTACTGCGAAGACGCTGTTGCTCCATCAAAACTGCCGGTCCAGCTAAAATCCTGGGGAACTATAGATAATGCAGCCCGATCCACCCAAATCCGGGGCTCCATTGCGGTAAGGATTGAGCTACTGAATTCTGCAGTGAAAATAATATCTCCCGGGACCGTGATGTTTCCGGAAGCATCAAATTGCCATCTTGTGTGTCCAGCGTCGGACCCATACCCATAAAATCTTTGGGAAGGTCTATCGTAATAAATATCTGTTTGGTACATTTCAAAATCGAAATACCTGGACCCCGTGGTGTTTTCGATTGACACTCCTCCAACCATCCACAATGAATCGGTGCCTGTAGTACCGAGCGCTCTCCTAACGTGTACGGCCATGTCCAGGATATCGTTTTTGTCCGGAATCGACTGCGCAACAGGAGTTGCCCAGTCCGCCGGACTCATCCCGTTCTTGCTTGCACCATTCGCAAAAATCGTGGAGTCATCCCCGTGATAGTCGCGGATAAAGACAGCATCGATTAATAACCGGTTTGTAATAGTTGTATAGGCCGGGTAACTCATCGTTCGGTAAAAGGGCAGCTTTCTGAAACTTGGATCTGTAGCATACCTGCTAACGATACTGGCCGCACCTGTGGTATCTATTACAAAAACACCGGAACCAGGCGTGCCGTTTCGAAACCAGTCGTCATTGAAAGTATTAAAGCCGTTTAAAGAATTCGCGCGGAGATCTCCATCAACTCCAAAGCTGGCTCTTAGCACCGGCGATGTTATTTGAGCGTTTGTGGACGTAAACGGAATCAGTAAACAAAACAGGGGTAGAAGTGTTTTCATGGTATCAGGATTTAATTGTGATATGATTTTGTTCAAAACATATCATTAAAGCTCTTTTTCAGACATTGCTGACACCCTTCCGAACTGACTACATGCTGTTCGTAAGAGTGTTAACTCAAAAATTGTAACCAATAGCCTTATCGACTATAAACAGATCGTGCATTTTGTTTAATTATAAATTGATCGGTGTTTCGTCGCCTGGTTTGTTCGCGCGTTAGTCACATTCCTGCACGGGTGATCAACATGTCGTTCTATCGGAAAAAATGATCCCCATACAAGTCCACGGGCATTGCCGGAGCTTGAAAGTAATTTGGGGAATGAACTGTATTGTCTTTTCATATTAGCATTAAGAGTGGGGATAAAGCTACACACCTTGTAAGTGGTTTGCAAAGTAAATCTACGGCCATGCTCACCGTAAAATCCGAAGAAACGGTTATTTGATTCAGCTATCTCACTTTAAAACGCTTGATGTCAATATAATGCAGTCTTAATTTTTTCTGACTTACAGCAATACCGACTAAATCTTTTGGTAAGCACCTGGGTGGGTAATTAAGACTTTCGAATTTTCATTCAACCGGAAGATGTCGTGCTGAGCTACGCAATGGCTGATTTGGCTGCTGCTACTTTTTTTGCTTGTCCAGGTGGCAGTTTTGTGTTGACAGAATGCGTATGATTCTGCCCAGGATCAAAAAAAGAGTTCTGCAAACTTACCTGCGAATATTTGCCATGGCCCCGACATCCTGTAATACCATAACAGTTTTTCAATCACCAGGACAATTAACACTATCGTATAGGGGGCCACCGGATTTTTTTTCACGATATCATAAATTAATAACGCAATTGTTATTACTATTGCTGCAGTATCCGTGTAAGTGATCGCGTCCCAAAGCGACACGCCAAAGCTGCTTATCAATGCTCTTCCAAAGCCGGGTCCGATCATCAGCAGTCCGGTCCCTATCATGAACCGCATATGATATGCCGTGGTTTTTCTGTAAGAAAGAGCCAGTACATAAAGCAGCGTGAAAAAGAAGAGTCCCCTGAGATCGAGAACCATAACGGCCCTGGCGAATTCAGGATTTTCCGCTCCCCGATGGTATCCAAGCTGTGCTATAAGGAATAAGTAAATTGTGATCAATGGCCCTATGATATAAGCAAGCTTGCCTATCATCCGGTGCGTCTTTATTCTTCCCGTCGCAATAAAAATGGGCTGCGCGATCAGCATGAATAACCAGGACATCATCAACCCACCATGTATATGATGGGTCATCTGGAATGATTTAAAGTCTGGAAATTCTACGGTGTAGGACCTGTGAAATCCCCAGAGAATTCCGACTAAGATCAGCACAAATAAAGCGCTGATGTTCTTATATGTTTTTTCCACTGCGGTTGGTTTGAGGGTTAAAATGCAGTTTCAGGACTATTAATATAGTCAATTCATCCGGCAATTTGACACCACTCCCGGTATTTCCGGAGAAAAAAGAGATACAGGGAAACGTAGGTCGTGCCCGTCAAACGTTTAGTCTGTGATTAACAGTTAAATGGATGATTATTATGGCCCATCAGCCGCCCGGGGTTAAAAATCGGTAACTTTAGTTGCAACATTGGCTATTCAATCATGTTACGGCGCTGGATAAGAAGAGGGTTAATTTTTGTCAGCATCATTATCATTTTATTGATTGGTGTCGTATTGTTTTTGCATACGGATGCTGGCCGATCAATTGTACAGAAGCAACTCCGGAATTTCCTCCGGGATAAGTGGAACACAGAGGTTGTGATCGGAAATGTTGATTATCGGCTGCCTTACTGGATTGCACTGGAAAAGGTGGCCGTGCTGGATAGAAAAAGTGATACCGTGCTTAACGCCGGTCGTATGTATGTTGGGATTAACTTATTGAAGCTACTGTCGAACAAGGTAGAGGTAACATCTGTAATTCTGGAAGATATCAATATTTATTGTGAGCGGGAACAAAGTGAGCGCTCGTTCAATTTCCAGTTTATTATAGACGCATTTGCACCCTCTTCCCGCAAGGCGCCATCCCCACCTGAACGTAGCCAGATGTATTTTTCAGTAAATGATCTCAGATTAAATAAGGTACGTTTAAGTTACCGGGACGAAAGAGATAAATTTTACTTCAACGCCTTCATCGACGAACTGACGGTTTTGCCGGCGGCTTTGAGTCCCGAAAACAATGAATTCAATTTTGATGATTTCATCCTCCAAAATACCGAAGTCGCGATCGTAGATTCCTCTGCTTTAGTATCGATTGACAAAGCGGATGCTGCCAACCGTGATCCTGCTCCTTTTCTGGCGGCATTGAGGAGATTAGAACTGCGGAATGTTGTTTTCTCATACAAAAGACCACGCTTTAACACTGAGTATTCGTTACGTGTCGACAACCTGAGACTTCGCCAGTTGCTATTCAACGTGGCACAAAGGGAAATTAATGCTGATAACCTCGCGTTAAGCGGTAGCTCGGTTTACCTCAGGGACCGAATGCTTTCACAAAAACAGGTAACAAACCCTCATGAGGGATCCCCGGGAAGTAGCGATAACAATACATGGAAATTTGCAGTCCAGGCTATCAGCTTATCTGACAATTCATTTGTTTACCAGGACGAGGTGAGTCCAAAACAAAGTGGCCTGGACCTTAAACATGTAAATTTGCAAAACATCCACTTATACACGACTAACAACACTTTTGATTCTTCGGGCGTGGGTTTGGATATCCATTCAGTATCACTGCTCTATAATAATCAATTGAACTTAAAAAAACTAAGTGGCAAAGCCCGGGTTTCCGACAGCCTTTTAAAACTCCAGGATCTTACGATTGCCTTCAATCAATCCAATCTTAACATTGATGGGGACCTAAGCTGGCCATTGTCACCGGATAAGTCGTTTGCCAATGCTTCTTCATTCCGGATCGATGATCTCTCCGTTGAATATCGCGATCTATTATTCTTCAAACCGGAGCTAAACAATCTGTTGCCTGTTTCGCTCTTACCATCTGACAAAATAAAGCTTACCGGGCATTTTTCAGGAACTTCATCTGGGGTAAAGGCCGAAAGACTAACGCTCTCCACCCCGGGCGGTCAGCTACATTTTACCGGTGATACCGAATTGAAGATAAACAACGGCGCGGCAGCTATCGATGCTCATTTTCACCAGTTGAGAGTAAGAAAACATTTACTTACAAAATCTCTTTTACAAAGTCTGCACGACAAAAATATTCAGCTGCCGGAAGAATTGTTAATCTCAGGTACAGCAAAATTAGCTTCTCAACAAATAATCGCAGATCTGAAACTAAACAGCGAATATGGGCAACTCCAGGTTAATGGTGTTGTAACAAACATTAAGGATCCTCAGTACCTGGGTTATGAATTGGACTTGTATGCCCGGGACTTTGAAACCGGAAAATGGATCGGGCTGGACTCGTCAATCGGAAAGATAACAGGTAATGTTTTAGTAAATGGCAAGGGGATAGAGCCAAAAAAAATGATAGCTACAGCCCAACTGCAACTGGCTTCAGCAGTTCTCAATAATTATCCCTTTGAAAACATCAACTTGTGGATCGGCTTGGATAAAGCGCTCTTTACGGTCCGTTCGGATATCGATGATCCTAATCTTAACACCGAAATTGACCTGGATGGTAGTATTGATCCGGGCTACTCTGTCCGTGGTAAAATCAGGGTTAAGAATGCTGATCTTTTTAGCATGGGAATTTTAGCTGATAGCTTTCAATATGCCGGCAACATCGCTGTTGAGGCAAGCTTCGACAGGCCCAATGAAATTAAGGCTTATCTCGGGTCAGACAGCAATACCGTCTTCATAAAGGGAAGACAAATATCAACAGAAAGCTTTTCCTTACGGGGTTATGCAGATAGTGATACCATGATGGTAAATGTCCTGGCACCATTTATGGAGGCTGAGTTGACAGGCAACTACCCGCTTGACTCATTGTCGTCACAACTTCTTTCCGTCTGGAGTGTGCTTCATCCGTTGAATGATACCATTGCGGCCAGCGAAGTGAGCCTCAATCCTGCAAAATACCAGACATCACTTGATGTAATCATTAAGCCGGACACTCTATTAAACACTGTTTTGCCCTGGCTTACGTTGAGCGAGCCATTATCATTGAATGCAAGGTATGCTTGCGGCGGGGATGACTCTGGTCTTGATATCAAACTAAGCGCTCCTGCAGTGTCATACGCCAATATCGACCTCCGCGACTGGAAGATCAATGCCAAACAGGAAGACTCCGTTTTGCAGTTCGTACTAACAGGCAGTCAACAGGTGATTGGCAAGGGCGAGCTGACGGAATCAGCTATAACAGGGCAAATTCAAAAAGGGTTGTTGACGGTGAAGGGGCAGGTTACCGACAGTACCGGGGGAAAATTATATGCGGCTGATCTGAAAGTACAAAGACAACTGAACGAAACCGTCATCCAATTGCAGGATGACCTGACCTTCAATCGCAACCATTGGAAGGTATCGCCGACCAATAAAATCCGCCTCGGGAAGGACGGCGTTATTATAAATGACATGGAATTGGAAAGCCGTCCGCAAAAAATAGTGATAAACACCAAAGAACAACAATTCACATCTCCAATTGAAATTCGCGTAGACAGCTTCGAGCTTCGCGATATGATGGCACTTCTTGCTCCCGGAGAAACGATTGGAGCCTCGGGAACGATCAACGCCAATTTCAGCATCAGGCAACCCATTGAAAAAATACCCGTGATTACAGGGGATATCAAAGCAACGAATCTTGCCCTGTTTGACTCACCACTTGGCGATTTTCTATTTCATTCATCGACAACCGGGGACAGCTTATTTTTTAATGGTCGCTTGTCGGGTGCAAACGAGCTGGACGTTAATGGCGGACTGCATCTAAAAGATGATGGTATCTACCTTAGATCGCATCTCAAAAAGTTCAACCTGGAAGTTGTTCAGGGCTTTACTAAAGATCTTTTTGCGGACCTGTCAGGAAAGATTGCGGCAGATCTGCAGGTGTCGGGGTCCCTGACCGCTCCAAAATACCAGGGCGTGATTGAACTCGACTCTACCAGATTCAAATTACTTGCTTTAAATACGCTTTACCGGATAGATGAACAGAAATTGCTGATCAATGATTCCGGTTTACAACTACAGCCATTTTCGATCACCGACTCGGGTGGAAATAAATTAAACATAAGTGGAAAGGTTGGCTTGTTTGCTGCAGGAGAGAAACCAGTGGACCTGGCTATTGATGCGAAAAACTTTATGCTCCTGAACGCGGTTCAAAATCCGGACGTTTCTTTGTACGGGCGGGGAATAATTGATGCGAACCTATCTGTGAAGGGGGCTGTTGATGCACCGACGATTGTGGGTGATGCTCATCTCCGGCATCATAGTCAGATTCATTTGATTTCAGGAAACAATAGCAAAGTGAGGAAAACCCGTACGGATGGTATCAGGTTCGTGGACATTGATACGATTAGTTCGGCCACAACCGAAATGACAGCTTTGGCAGTTGACTCGGGTAATACCAAAACGAAGCAGAGGCGTGGCCTTGACTTTGACCTGGATTTGAAGGTGGATAAGGATGCCCAATTCAATATTGTCCTCGATCCTTCAACAGATGACGAGTTATCAGTGAGCGGTGATGCGCGGTTACAGGCGGGTTTACTTGACAATGGAAAGGTTGGAATTGAAGGATTGTACAACCTGCAGTCAGGTTACTACAAAATAAATAACCTTTTGCTTCGGGGAAAATTTATGTTGGTAAAGGGAAGTTCCATTTCGTTCAGCGGAGACCCTTCCCTGGCAGATGCAGATATAACATCGGAATACATAGTTGAAGCCAGTCCGAAAGGTCTGTTAAATGACAAGGATAGCGATGACCCCGCTTACTCACAACGGGTTCCCTTTGGTGTCATATTATCCATGAAGGGTCCGGTTTCCAGGCCGGCACTCTTATTCGACATACAACTCAGGCCAGGCAAAGGAGTACTGAAGAGTTCGGTTAAATCCGATGTTGAACATGCACTGGATAGATTGCGTACCGATGCCGCTGAAATGAACAAACAGGTGTTTTCTTTGCTACTGACCAAACGCTTTGCTGTAACATCCGGATACAATGCACTTGAAAGCAGCAACCTGAATGCCAGTAATGCCTTAAAAGAAGGGGTGAGCAGCTTTTTAACGGAGGCCATGAACCAGGCGGCTGATCAAATGATAAAAGGAGTGGACGTTGATGTGAATATGAAAACATATAAAACCGACGATGATCCTATATCAAAAACCGACCTTGGTGTTGCAGTGTCAAAAGGGCTTATGGAAGATCGTTTGATAATCAGGATAGAAGAAAACTTCCCGGTAGGCAATTCATCTATTCCCGCCAAAAGCGGCTCTCAGTATATTCCTGATATCACCAGCACTTATAAGTTGTCAAAGGATGGCAGGTTTCAGTTAAAAGGCTACCAGAAAAATGAGTACGATGCTGTTGTGCAGGGATATTTTACTGAAATCGGTGTCAATTTCACGATAGAGGTTTCTTATGAAAAGTTCCGGGAGATTGTGAAGCGCAGGAAAAATCTGACCGATGAGAAGAGATGAGTCGAACACTTATCCATATGGCCTGGGTTTGCCTGCTGACAGGCTTTACATCCTGTGGTGTATCCCGCTACCTTCCGCCAGGCGAAAAACTTTATGACGGTGCTTCGATAAAAATCAAGAAAGAGCCGGAAGTTAAAACCAGCGAAAAGGCTTTGAAAAGCAAGTTAGCTTCGCTCGCAAGGCCCAAACGAAACAAGCAGATTTTTGATCAGCCATATAAAGTCTGGTGGTGGTATAAAATCGGGCCATCCAAAAAAGGTAAAGGTTTCAAAACCTGGCTACGCAATGCTCTCGGCGATCCGCCGGTATTGACCGCAGATCTGAATCCGTTACTCAACGCCAAAAACATGGAAACGCTTTTGGAAAGCGAAGGCTACTTTAATAGTAGGGTGGAGGTTGACAGCTCATTTAAGAAAAACGAGATCAGGCTACATTACCATGCTTCAGTAACATCTCCATACTATTTTGGGCCGATTGCCTGGCGCCTCGATAGCAGCCGGTTAACTACACATCTCCTTGAGTTACCGCTCGGAAACTCGTTACTCAAAACCGGTGAACAATATGATGAACAAAAACTTAAAGCAGAAAAGGAGCGTTTAGCGAAGTTATTGAAAGGTAAAGGGTACTATTATTTTGAAGCGGCGCATTTGCTGGCATATATAGATACTAATCAAAACAACCAATCCGCTGCTGTTTATCTTGCATTGAACGAACCAGTAGCTGCGAGCGCAAAGATCCCGTTCACCATTAACAGTATTGTTGTACAAACCCCTTTTACCACCTTTGATCCCTTGCCTGACCAGGTCGTACAAACGCTTCCCCAACAGGACGGCATTTACATTTATGATGCAAATGATAAGTTTAAGCGTGATGTTTTTTCACGATCAATTACTTTTCGTAAAGGAAATATCTACTCGATAAACGACCAGAATAAAACACAGACCCGCTTGAACAGTCTGGGCGCTTTCCGCTTTGTAAAGCCTGAATTTTCCAGGGTAACAGATAGCTCCGATCTGTTAAATGTCAATTACTTCATGGCGCCTTACCAGAAACGCAAGCTACAGACTGAGATTGGTGGTTTTACAAGGAGTAACAATTATACCGGCGGTCAGTTAAGTGTTCAGTGGGCTAATAAGAATCTTTTTAAACGCGCGGAAAGTCTCGTTATCAAAGCCACAGGATCATTCGAGTTAACTCCAAATGATTCGCTCCAGGATAATAACAACTGGCGTATTGGTTTAGAGGCTACACTGAATATACCAAGGTTCCTGGCTCCATTTACGGTAGGCCGCAAATCTGCGTTTTTTCCAAGAACAAGTTTCCCGTTGAGCTTCGACTGGGTGCGGCACCAGGGCCTTTACACTGAAAAATATTTCAATGCCCGATATGAATTAAGCTGGCGTGATTCCGCCAACAGGGAATTCCGGCTAACTCCATTAAGTCTTACCATCACGAACACTGCAAACTTTACGAACACGTTTGATGCGTTGCAAAAGATTGATACTACTTTACAGTATGCCCTGCCGACTTTCATTATCCCGTCATTTGGATTTCAATATATCGTTACAAAGAGTTCTGCCAAAAGACATTCTACATTTCTGCATACCGGCATTGACCTGGCAGGCAATATTCTCGGGTTCGTCAAAGGGAACAACGGATATTTTTCCACCAAGGTCGCGGACGCTTATTTTGCTCAATTTGTAAAAGCTGCCCTTGATTTCCGGTATTATTATAAGTTGAAAAAAGATCTGACCCTGGCCAACCGGTTTTTTATCGGTGCCGGTTACCCGTATGGCAATTCCCCATTCCTGCCTTTTTCTCGGCAGTTTATCATTGGTGGTGCCAACAGCCTTCGCGGGTTTCTTCCGCGACGACTCGGCCCGGGTAGTGCACAGCCCACGGAGATACAGCAAAGTTCTTTTCCGCAGATTGGCGGGGATTACAAACTGGAATTAAATACTGAACTGCGCACTTCACTTGGCGGTCGATTAAAGGGCGCAGTATTTGTTGATGCAGGTAACATATGGATGAAAGATACCGTGCTCTATAAATCGGCAGGACAGCTCACGCGGGATTTTTATAAGCAGATCGCGGTGGACGCCGGGGTGGGGATCAGGGTAGACGCCAGTATCATTGTCATCCGCCTGGACCTTGCCATTCCATTTTATAAACCATGGCTTGATGAAGGGCAACGCTGGACTTTCAACGCCTTCAAGCCTGGCGATCCCGCCTGGCGAAGGGACAACTTCATCTGGAATTTTGCGCTGGGTTATCCATTTTGAACCTGTGATGCTACATGACATTGCACCATAAACCAAAGTCTATGCGGATAAATTTTTTAAGGAGGCTATCTTATTTGTTTTTTGCCGGTATCGTTTCTTCATGTAATGGATCGGGACAGAATGAAAGTCAAAACGCGTTTTATACTATCGCCGATTTTTATAAAGTCGATAAGCTTGATGCACACGTTCACATCAACACTTTCGATACCTTATTAATCAACCTGGCCCGGCAAAATAACTTTCGCCTGGTTAGTCTTAACGTTGTCGCACCCGGGTACCCGTCTTTGCCGGATCAACAGGAATTTGCCGTACAACATCTGCGGAATTTTCCAGAAAGATTGGCTTATGCCACCAGTTTTGATATGGAAGGATTTGACAAACCGGGTTGGCAAAAACGGGCTTTGGATTACCTTGACAGCTCATTCAAAAATGGCGCGATAGCGGTTAAAGTATGGAAAAACATCGGTATGCAATTAAAAGACAGCGCCGGACGGTTCATTATGATCGACCATCCACGTTTTGATACCATTTTTGATTTTATCGAATCACAACATAAAACATTGGTCGGCCATATCGGTGAACCCAAAAACTGCTGGCTTCCACTGGATCAGATGACGGTGAAAAATGATAGGAATTATTTCAGTAGAAACCCGCAATATCATATGTACCTGCATCCTGAATTTCCTTCCTATGACGACCAGTTAACCGCACGTGATAATGTATTAAGAAAGCACCCGGATCTTAAATTTGTCGGTGCTCACCTGGGAAGCCTGGAATGGAGCGTCGATGCTTTGGCCGCCAGGTTGGACAGTTTCCCAAATATGCTGGTAGATATGGCGGCAAGAATTTCACATTTGCAGTACCAGGCAAAGTCTGATCGCGAAAAAGTAATCGGCTTTTTTGAGAAATACCAGGACAGGTTGATCTATGCTACTGATTTAGTAATCGATGACAAAAGCAACAAGGAAGATTTTACCAGGCGCTGCAATAGTACCTGGATGAATCACTGGAAATTTTTTACATCTGATGAAACTATGGAGGCGCCTGAAGTTGAAGGGAACTTCCAGGCCCTGCACCTGCCGCGCAATATCGTTGACAAAATATATCGTATCAATGCAGGTAAAGGGTTTAACACGGCTTCGGTTCCACCTACTGATCTAAATCCAATGGATTATCTTACATCATCTAAGTATGTAGAATTTTATGACGCCGCATCGGGTACCTCTTCTAAACTATAATAGATCTTCAACCCGCGTTCTGTTGCTACTCTTACATCTTCATCTGCTCCTTTGGATGCTCCTGGTAGGCGGAGTATTGCATCACACTTTTCCAGAAGCCTATGAGCAACCGGATATTGAATTTCTTCCCAGGCTTCATCACCGGGTTTCTTCGAGCCCGCAAGCCTGATCAGTGGCAGGGCAACCCATTCGCCGATCATCGGAATATGACCTTTTCTGAACAGGGGCAACGCGGCCGATTCAAGGTGATCTAAATTTTGTCGCATTAGGGTCGGGTCGTCGTTAGTGCCGCTTCTGTACGGTCCTGCAATAAGGATAATCATATGTAAAGATAAATTTCAACAAAGGACGATACTTATTTATAAATAAAACTTAAGGTATCTTAAGAACGTTCTTTTTTTGATTTGTTTTTCCTGATAGCGCTCAAAAATTCAGGCGTGATGCCGAGATAGGAGGCAATCTGTTTTTGTGTAATAGCATTTGCGATATGCGGATACTTCAGCAGGAAGCTCTCATACCTTTGTTCTGAAGATAAAGACAGGTTTTCAATTACTCTCAACTGTTCGCGTGTATAGGCATTTTGCATAAGTATCCTGAAAAACCTTTCAAACTTCGGGACCTTGAGATAGAGCAATTCCAGGTCCACCTTGCTCAATTGATACAGGCAGCTGTCTTCGATGGCTTCTATATTGACCATTGCAGGCTTTTCATTCAAAAAGCAATACATATCGGTAATCCACCAATCTGCTATCGCAAACATCATGGTTGATTCCTTACTTTGCTTATCAACATGAAACGCTCTGAGCGTCCCGCTGTGAACAAAATATATATGTTTACAGATTTGGCCCTCTTTCAAAACATAGGTCTTTTTTGCTATGTTTTTACTCTTAAGCAGAGACAAGAAAAAGCTCTTTTCTTCTGAATCAAGGTTGATATGCCTGGCAACATTATTCAAAATAGAATCATCGGTCATCTGTCAAAGATATAAGGTAGCTGCATTAAAACGGTAAGGATGAGTTCACATGATTAACTCGTTCTGGCAGGGGGCAGTTCTTGGATAAGTAGTGATATAATGAAGTAGAATGAAGGGAAAGCTGGTTTACGGCTCAGGACTTTTGGAAAGCGGGATCAAAAAAGGAACCTTGCATCCCTTCACAATAAGTCTTCAGCGCTGCACTTAGCGTTTCCATGTATAAGGAGACTGCAGTTTTGATGTTGTCTACGACCGGTGTATCGTCTGCATTCATTGAACGATACAAGAAGTTACAAGTATCATCATCAACCTTTTCAAAGTAAAATTCATGTATGAGGGAGACAGCCATACCCGGTATGAGACAACTTTCTGCATACAAGATCCCCTCTTCAGTCAATGTCATGTTAAGAGGTGAAATTACACTTTCGTGATTATCAAATGAGCACTGGTGAATACTTCCGACATATACGCCGGGTGCGGCCTGTTCCACTTTTTTCAGACCCGGCATCCATTCCGAACGCCCCGGTATGTTCATCATCACCATATAGACATCCCGGAAGTTTGCGCCAATGCGCGACTGTGTATATGCTGTATTGTCTTTTCGATAAGAATTCGGGCTACTCAGTCCGGGGTTTTTCTGCCTGATCGCATTCAGTTCGGTAAAATGAAATCCAACTTCCCCCAGGGAGCTGTAATGTTCAGACGACCTGACCCATTCCATACCGTGCTCATCGGCTGCATCGGGGACCTGTTGCAAAAGTTTTTCTGTTATCAGCAGGTATTCATGATTATCTATTCCATTTTTCAATAAACGGTGAGCCACTATCACATCAGTGCCCGAATGTTTTACGAAACGTCCGACTTTTATTTCGGCGACAGGACCGTGATGAACAATAAACTTAACGTTTAGTTGCCCGATACAAAGGCAGGCTCCGCAGGGGCAAACGCTATGTTTCTGTATCCACTCGCGCTGCGCATGGAAAGAATTCAAGATCTTCACGCAGGTGTCGAGAATCTCCTTTTTCAAAGGGGCTGGTCCTTTTCTGATCATCAACACTGCATCACCTTCAATCTCGGCTATTTCGTATTCATTGCCGATCGGTGCGATAATAGCATCAATCAACATGTTAATAGCCTGTGATCCATGACTTAATTCAGTTGTGGTCATAAATTTGGTGAAACCGCTAATATCAGGGATCAGTATAGTTGCGTTGGTGGTGTCCATAAAGATCAGGGGATGGATAACTAAGTTAAACAAAAAACAGCGAGTCTCGTTTTCCTGGTGGAGCGGATCGAAAAATTTCTACTTCGAAGTTTCATAGCAACATCTTGAGATAACCCGGCACTTACCTTAAATGCCTTATTGACGATAGTTTTACCTTGCTGATCCTGATGGGTATCTCCGGGGTTTTGTGAAACGTTACTGATGAGGGTCATCCGGCAACCTAATAAAGGTCACCCGCTCATGATTCCCGGTAGGATATATTTGGCAGGGGCCCGCCACCAAGCCTTTGTGATATTAAGATATAATGCAGTTATCCGACATACATATACCTGGATTCAAAGGATTGAACACATCCGAAATACCCGGATTACAGGAGCGTTATGGAAAAAACAGCTTCATTTCCAGCGATGCGGGTAAATTTCAAAGGGCGATATTAGATGTGGTGAGGGAACCTATGTTCATCCTCCTCATCTGTACTTGCTTATTATACATATTTCTCAGCCGTTGGAACGAGGCGTTGATGATGTTAATTGCCATGACTTTTGTTTCAGTGATCTCGCTGTACCAGGTAACCCGCAGCACCGCCGCCCTGTCTGCACTGGAAAAATTCAAGGAGCCAAAAGCAAAACTAATCAGGGATGGAAAGGAGATCATGATCCCGACTATCGATATTGTTCCCGGAGATCTCCTGGTACTTGAAGAGGGAAATAATGTGCCTGCAGATGCCTTAGTTATTCAATCGAATGACTTCTCTGTTAATGAATCGATCATAACCGGTGAATCTTTGCCAGTTGATAAATATGCCGAAGTTCCATATAACAGGGTATTCCAGGGCAGTACCGTAAACTCCGGCAAAGCTTATGCTACCGTCTCCTCCATAGGCAATCGAACCAGCCTGGGAAAAATCGGACAACAGGTCTCAGCGACAAGTGAAAGTAAATCTGCACTTGAGCTGCAGATCCGGGTAATGGTTTTGCGACTAACCGTTTTTGGTGTTATTGCATTTCTGATTATCTGGATACTTAATTATGCGAAAACAGGCCTGCTGGTTGAAAGCCTGCTGCTCGGGCTTACGCTCGCGATGGCAGCGATACCGGAAGAGATCCCGGTTGCATTTTCCTCATTTATGGCGCTTGGGTCTTATCGTATGGCTCAGATCGGAATCATCACAAGGCAGCCTCGGACAATTGAAAATCTTGGCTCAGTTAATGTTATTTGTCTCGACAAGACGGGGACGATCACAGAGAATAAAATGACAGTAACGACTGTCTATGATTTTGAAAATAATCTTTTGATAGATCTGGCTTCTAACGACCTGTCTGCAGGCAGACAGGTATTACACTATGCCATGCTTGCCAGCGAGAGAAACCCATTTGATCCGATGGAAAAAGCAATCGTGGAGCGTTATCATGAAGTCGCCGGTTTAATATACCCTGAACTGTTATTTGTTCATGAATATCCGTTGACTGGCCGGCCCCCGATGATGACACATGTTTACAAATACAAAAATACTCATGTTGTTGCGGCAAAAGGTGCCATAGAAAAGATTTCCCGGGTCTGTTCGATGGATTCCGAATCAATTGTCAAAATCAATGAATACGTCAAACAACTGGCCGGAAAAGGTTACCGCGTGATTGGAGTCGCCAGTGCTATTCATGACGGACCAGAAATGCCAGTTAACCAGGAAGCATTCAATTGGAAATTTGAAGGACTCCTTGGGTTATACGATCCACCAAAAGAAAATGTCGATCGGGTATTCAGGGAAATATCCGCAGCAAAAATTGATATAAAAATTCTTAGCGGTGATTATCCGGCGACGGTGAGAAACATTGCTGCACAAACCGGGATGCCCGTTTCGGAAACCTGCCTTACAGGTGAAGAGGTGATGCAAATGACGCCTGAAGAGTTAACGGCCAGGATTAAAGATATCAGTCTTTTCGGAAGGATGTTTCCCGAAGCAAAGGTCAAAATAATCCAGGGTTTGAAAAACTCAGGCAATATTGTGGCCATGATCGGAGACGGTGTAAATGATGGACCAGCTTTGAAGATCGCTGATATTGGAATTGCGATGGGAGAAAAAGGGACCGAGATAGCCCGCCGGGCTGCGGACCTTGTAATTACAGATGATGATCTGGGAAAAGTTGTTGAAGCCATACGTCAGGGACGAAGGATATTTGAGAATATCAAGAAAGCCGTCCGGTATATTATCTCCATACATATACCAATCATCCTGGTTGCAGCGATACCGGTATCATTGGGTTGGGCATATCCAAATATTTTTGGTCCTATTCACGTGATATTCCTGGAACTGATCATGGGGCCTACCTGTTCGATATTTTTTGAGCGGGAACCAATAGGCAAAAATGCCATGGAGACCAGACCGGAATCAGGAGATATAAAATTGTTTCGGAAAAATGAGATGTTTATCAGCATAACCCAGGGGATTGTTATAGCCATTAGTATCCTGTCCCTGTATTACTGGTTTATGATCAATCACCGGTCTTTAAGTGAAACCCGCACAGTTGTTTTCTCAGCTTTAGTGCTAAGCAATATCCTGCTGACATTCACTAACAGGTCTTTTTATGAAAGTATATTTAAGACATTCCGGTATAAGAATAACCTGGCCCCATGGATCATATTAATCTCCCTTTTTTTACTTGTGCTCACCCAGCTGGTTCCGGCAATACGTCAGGTCTTTGGCTTTTCGATCATTGAATTAAAAGATATCATTTTGTCTTTTGGAGTTGCTATAATTGGCGTGTTGTGGTTTGAGGGTTACAAAGCCATTATCAGACATAAAAAAAGCCAGACTACAAATGATCAATATCATTTAACTGGTTGATCATACTCCTTCTGAACCCTTTCTGCGGATCGTATCTTCCACAAACATATTTTCAAACTTTTTAAAAAGGAGGTTTTTATGTCTACCAGAGGACTTACCAAAAATGTTGAACTCCCCATGCTGTTCGATGATTTCTTTAAACCATGGAACGGGTGGTTCAACAACAGAGAGGACTGGGGATCATTCTCCATGCCTGCAGTAAACGTGATCGAAGAGGACGACAATTACAAGCTTTCGCTTGCAGCCCCGGGATTAAAGAAGGAGGATTTTCAAGTGAAGCTAGACGGCAATATGCTTACTATAAGCTGTGAAAAGGAGGAAAGCAAAGACGAAAAGGATGGCCGCTATACACGTAAAGAGTATAACTATTCGTCCTTTAACCGAAGTTTTGGTCTGCCTGATAATGTAAAACAGGACAAGATCGAAGCTACGTATGAAGACGGAGTACTGAAACTTGTGTTACCCAAAAAGGATGAAGCCAGGAATCAGCCATCGTCCAAAAATATTAAGGTTCAGTAACGGTCTTCTATCATCAGGCATGCTATGATCTAACTGGTAAATCTGGAATATGGAACAACTAATAAAAAGATTCGATGAGATACATATCGACGATGTTGGCCTTGTTGGTGGAAAAAATGCGTCATTAGGAGAAATGTATTCAACCCTGAGAGCAGAGGGTGTTAACATCCCGGACGGATTTGCGGTTACTGCAGCGGGCTATTGGCTTTTCATTGATCGCAACGACCTCAGGAGCAGATTGAATGGTTTGATGTTGCAACTCGACAAAAAGACTTTCTCAAATCTGCGGGATATTGGACTTGCAGCCAGGGAACTGATAATGAAAGGTCGCATGCCTGGTGAACTTAGCACTTCTGTCTTAGCTGCATATCAGCGTTTATCCGGTGATATTCCTGCAGACGTAGCAGTAAGAAGCAGCGCAACTGCGGAGGACTTGCCTGATGCCAGTTTTGCCGGGCAACATGAGTCATTTCTGAATATAAACGGGGATGAACAGTTATTAAAATCAGTGCAGCTTTGCTTTGCATCGCTATATACCGACCGCGCTATAAAATACAGGGAAGACAAGAGCTTTGATCATTCGAAGATTGCATTATCTGTGGGCATACAACGTATGGTAAGGTCCGATAAGGCTTCTTCAGGTATCGGATTTACACTGGAACCCGAATCTGGTTTCCGCAATATTATTCACCTGTCGGGCGTCTGGGGGCTTGGAGAGAATATCGTTCAGGGAACTGTCACGCCTGACCAGTTTTTTGTCTTCAAACCAACCCTCATTTCCGGTAAGAATGCTATTATCCAGAAACAACTCGGAGCCAAAGAAAAAATGATGGTCTATGGTGACAGGGCCGGAACCGGAAATTCTACGGTCAACCTTGTTACCCCTGAAAATAAACGTCATCAATTTGTATTGTCAGATACAGAGATCACCAGGCTCTCAAAATGGGCGATGCTGATTGAAGAACATTATGGTAAACCAATGGATATAGAATGGGCCAAAGACGGCTTCACCGGTGAATTATTCATTATCCAGGCGCGGCCAGAGACGGTTCATTCAAGAAAAAACCCGTTAATTGTCCAGGATTACCAGCTTCTGCAAATGGGTACAAAGTTAACCGTGGGGGAAGCAATAGGATCAAAGATAACCTCCGGCATAGCGAGGGTGCTGTCTTCACCAGCGGAGGCTGATAAATTACAGGACGGTGAAATTGTTATCACGGACCTTACCAGCCCTGACTGGGACCCTATTCTTAAAAAGGCAGCAGCAATTATCACCAACAAAGGTGGACGAACCAGTCACGCTTCAATAGTGGCGCGGGAACTCGGAGTACCTGCAATCGTCGGCACTGGCGATGCCACCGAAAAAATTGCAGATGGTTCGATGATCACTGTTTCATGTGCTGAGGGCCGCACAGGTTATGTCTACCAGGATAAACTCGAATATCAACAGACAGACATAGATTTCAGCAATGTCAAAATGCCTGATCTCACCGAAGTGATGATGATTATGGCGGACCCGGAGAAAGCATTTAAACTTTCGTTCTATCCGAATAGCGGGGTGGGGCTTATGCGCATCGAGTTTATCATTACTCATTTTATCCAGATCCATCCGATGGCGCTGGTAAAGTTTAACGAGCTGACGGACCCGGCTGTAATCAGGCAGATCGAAACACTTACTCATGGTTACCAGGACAAGAAACAATTTTTTATTGAAAAACTTGCACAGGGAATAGCCACTATCGCCGCTGCGTTCTATCCCAAAGATGTAATTGTAAGGATGAGTGATTTTAAGACGAATGAATATGCCAATCTTCTTGGTGGAAAAGACTTCGAACCACATGAAGAAAATCCAATGATTGGATTCAGGGGTGCTTCCAGGTATTATGATCCACGCTACAGGGAAGGGTTCAGACTGGAATGTGAAGCCATAAGATCCGTAAGAGATGAAATGGGACTCAATAACGTCAAAGTAATGATTCCTTTCTGCCGGACCATTGAGGAAGGTGAGAAAGTGATCAATGTGATGCAGGAGTTTGGGTTGAACCGGCAAAAGGACAAGTCTTTGGAAATCTATGTAATGGCTGAGATTCCAGCCAATATTATTGAAGGCGAAGACTTCGGGCGCCTATTTGATGGATTTTCGATTGGCTCCAATGATCTCACACAACTGACACTGGGTATCGATCGGGACTCTGCACTGGTCGCCGATCTGTTCACTGAACAGAATAAGTCAGTCAAGTTCCTGATCGCTATGGCAATTGAAAAGGCGAAAGTCATGGGCAGAAAGATCGGACTTTGCGGACAGGCACCAAGCGATTTCCCGGAGTTTGCCAAGTTCCTTGTTGAAAAAGGCATTAATAGTATTTCATTTAGCCCCGATGCCATTTTGAAGGGAATCGAAAACGTTAATAAGGCTGAGTTGAAGTTGCGCGTGGATGCTTGATGAAAGTCATTCCGTGTACTAATCATCATCATAGTTGTCAGGGGTACTGCTCACGATATTTATACTGACATATTTATACTAATTTCTCAAGACTTTCTTCATGAAAAAATTTATAGTCGCTGTCGACAGCCTCAAATATTCAACAAGTACTTATAAAACTGCAATATATCTTGCCAAACAATCCGGCGCCCACCTCGTTGGCGTATTCCTCGATGATATTACCTATCACAGTTTTAAGATGTATGACCTGGTGGGAGAAGGTGGTGACGCCAACGAAAGGATTGACGAACTCGAGGCGAAGGACAACAGGATGCGAATCAGTGCAGCTGAGGATTTTCAGCGAATTTGCGACCAGTCTGGCATATCCTTCAGCATTCACCATGACAGGAACATAGCTATAACTGAATTGCTGCATGAAAGTGTATTTGCCGACCTGATACTGATAAACGGCAGCGAAACCCTGACAAGTTATTCTGAAAATAAACCCACCCGTTTTATACGCTCGTTATTGAGCGAAACACAATGCCCGGTAATGGTGATACCTGATGAATATGAACCAATCGATTCGCTCTCTTTCCTCTATGACGGTGGTGCTTCTTCCGTTCACGCCATACGGACATTCAGTTATCTCTTCCCGGGTTTAATGGATAAACCCAGTGAGGTGGTAACGGTTAATACGCGCAGCAAAAACGAGAGCCATATACCACATTCTCATCTGTTCAAAGAATTCATGAAACGTCATTTTCCAAGGGCGAGATATGTAACCCTGGAAGGCATACCCGAAAACGAACTCGTCAAACATTTTCGCTATGCAGAGAACACGATGCTTGTACTCGGTGCGTACCGGAGAGGTAACTTCTCCAGATGGCTCAGGCCCAGTCTGGCAGATGTGTTGATGCATGAGCTGAAGTTACCCCTGTTTATTGCTCACACTTAGTCTTCTTTAAAAATTAATACCATGAAAGGAGCAATAATTTTCAAAAGCCATTATGGTGCAACACGCAAGTATGCGGAAATGCTTTCGGGGGAATTCAATATTCCTGTGATCCCTGCAGCAGCGGTCAATTCGGACATTATTTGCCAGTATGACTATCTGCTGATTGGAACGCCTGTGTATATTGGAAAACTACTGCTAAAAAAATTTTTGCAGCTTTATGCCAGTGAGCTTAGCACCAAAAAGTTGTTTTTGTTCATCGTATGCGGAGATGCCTGTTCAGATGAGGTTGTCCAACATCAGATTATCTCGAACAATGTTCCTGAGATCATCGTGCCAAATACAAGGGTGTTTTTCCTTCGCGGCAAGGTTGTTTTTAAAGAGCTTAGTCTGCAGCACAAGATTTTGCTCCGGCTTGGTGCCATGATGCAAAAGTCCCCTGAAAAAAAACATGAGATGTCCACCGACTTTAATGACGTGAAAAAGGAGAATGTGAGGGCATTGGCAGACGCGATCAAAGAGTTTACTTCAAATCAAAAGCAAGCAATTAGTAACTGATAAAAATCATATTACAAGCTGAAAATCCTCAGCTTTAGCCAGTAATTTTCTCTTATACTTTGCGCTTTAAATGTTTATATGCCGGAATTGTTGGTTTCCGCCAGGGTGAAATGTTTTCACTGCGGCGACTTTTGTGACAACAAAGAGATCATGATCGAAAAGCATGTCTTTTGTTGTGAAGGCTGTTGCATGGTTTATTCACTGCTTAGAGAGAAGGGGCTGACAGGATACTATGATTTCGAAGAGCCAGGCGGGAGGGCAGCTGTGAAACCGGGCCGGGCCGGGCAATTTGATTTCCTGGGGCTGGCCTCCGTTGAGTCGAGGCTGATCTCATTTAAAAGCGACGAAGAGACGCACGTTACCCTGGAGATTCCCCGCATTCACTGCAGTTCCTGTCTTTATTTGCTCGAGAATCTTCCCCGGATAAATAATGCTATCCGCCAATGTATAGTCAACTTTCCACAAAAGAAAGCCACGCTTGTGTTTGAGCATCACAGGTTGCCATTACGGGAGTTAGTCATATTGCTCAGCCGTATCGGGTATGAGCCCCGGCTGTCTCTGGAAAATCTTACCCTTAAACAGTCATCCCCGGACCGTCAGCTGCGACTTCAATTAGGAGTCGCAGCATTTTGTTTTGGAAATATCATGCTGATGAGTTTTCCTGAATATCTTGGTCTGAACGGTTCAGATGAAAAGTTACTTATTGTGTTCAGGTGGCTCAGCCTGATCCTGGCAATACCGGTAGTTACCTTTTCAGCATTGCCATTTTTGAAGTCCGGATGGGAAGGACTCAGGAATCGTTTCCTGAATATTGACGCACCTATTGCTCTTGCAATAATCGTCACCTTCGGACGGAGCTGCTTTGAAATTTTTACGGCTACTGGCTCAGGCTACCTTGATTCTTTATCGGGAATCGTTTTTTTTATGTTGATTGGGAGATTTCTTCAGCGGAAAACTTACGAGGAGTTGTCATTCGACAGGGATTATAAATCCTATTTTCCGATAGCCGTCACCAGGGTAACACCCAGTGGTAAAGAACCCGTAACACTTCCTGAGATCAAAACCGGGGATACCTTGCTGGTCTACGACAATGAATTGATACCTGTAGACGGTATTGTTTCAAGAGGTAGTGCGATGTTGGATTACGGATTTGTTACAGGGGAGGCCGAGGCCGTCCCGGTTGAAACGGGACAACAGGTGTATGCGGGGGGGAAGGTAATCGGGACTGCCATTGAAGTGATGACCATGAAGCCCGTCGACCAAAGTTATCTGACATCGTTATGGTCCCGGAACAGCTTCAAAGAGAAAAATATCACAGAGCGGTCTTCCTTTGTGCATTTAATCAGCAGGTATTTTACTTATATCGTATTCGGCGTCGCAGCAGCCGGCGCCGTTTATTGGGCGATTTATGATAGCGATAAAGTGATCAGTGTAGTCACAGCTGTTTTGATCATCGCTTGTCCATGCGCGTTATTACTTTCGAGTACGTTCACAAACGCCTACATATTGAAAATATTCGGTGTCAATCGTTTTTATCTACGTTCTGCACAGGTGATTGAAGACATTGCAAATGCAGATCATATCGCTTTTGACAAGACTGGTACCCTTACATCCATTTCACCTGATAAGATAGCTTACCATGGCAACCCACTCTCAATCCTCCAGCAACATGCTCTAACCGCGGTTGCCGGAGAATCCGCGCATCCTGTTTGCCGGGCGATTGTGTCGGAATATCCCTGTAACGACAAGATGAAAGCGAGCTCTATACAATCCTTTCCCGGAAAAGGAATCAGGGGCGAAGTAGCCGGCCTAAAAGTGATGGTCGGGAATTATGAATTTGTGCACGGGCTCTCCGGTCGCAAGCACCCAACGGGAACATATGTTTCTTTTGACGGGTTAACAGCCGGATATTTTGAATTGAAAAATCGTTATAGAAAACCGGTTAGTTCGGTGTTCAGTAATCTTTCTGCCAGGTATGGTATTTCCATCATTTCGGGCGATAATGACAGGGAACTAACAACGCTGAGAGAACTAGCAGGGAACAAACCAACAATTTCATTCAGTCTCTCTCCCCAGGATAAACTTGAATATATCCGCAATCTGCAGGCTCAGAAAAAGCGGGTGATTATGATAGGCGACGGACTAAATGATGCCGGAGCGCTGATGCAGAGCGAAACGGGCGTTGCAGTTACCGAAAACCGAAACAATTTCACCCCTGCGAGCGATGCGATTCTTGATGCAACTGGTTTCGTGAACTTGCCAGCCTTCTTTCAGTTGTGCAAGACCAACAAGAGGATCGTTCATGCCAGCTTCGTGGTCTCTTTGTTATATAATATCGTTGGTCTCACGCTTGCGCTTAAAGGAATGCTTGTGCCCGTTGTTGCAGCCATGCTCATGCCGGCCAGTACTATCAGCATCCTTCTGATAAGTTATGCTGCAACCCATCTGTCGGCCTACAGGGCTGGTCTGAAACTTTCATAAGCCAAAAAATACATCAATAAGGTACTGAACGCTTTTGAGTGCAATGACTGATATCTATCAATCGGCTGTCTGACGGAAATCATATCTATCAAGATTCCCTCCTGATACTTTTACAAAATAAACCGCAAAATGAATGTGATCATAATACTCCTGTTGGTCGGTGTGCTGGTATCAGCTCTTTTCCTCGGGGCATTCATCTGGTGTATAAGGACCAGCCAGTTTGAAGACGACTTTTCTCCTGCCGTAAGAATATTATTCGATGATAAGGTGAAAAGTGTCGACAATAATGAAGCTATAAATCAATCTAAATAACCAAACTAAACCGCAACCTGGAGATGCAGATCGAAAAATTCTATTACGACAATAAAATTGTAAATTGGTTTGCTTATGCAACAATTCTTTGGGTGATAGTCGGAATGCTGGCCGGCCTATATGCAGCCATTCAGCTGTATGCACCTGGCACTTCGATGAACCTTGCACCTACTACGTTTGGAAGGATAAGGCCACTACACACCAACGCTGTGATCTTTGCTTTTGTAGGTAACTGCATCTTTACCGGTGTATATTATTCTTTGCAGAGGCTTTGTAAGGCGCGCATGTTCAGCGATCGCCTTAGCTGGATACATTTTTTCGGCTGGCAGCTGATCATTGTCGCAGCTGCACTCACATTACTTGGCGGATATACTACAGGTAAGGAATATGCAGAACTTGAATGGCCGATCGATATAGCAATTACCCTGATCTGGGTAGTGTTTGGCATTAATCTGTTTGGTACCATTATCAAGAGAAGGGAAAAACACTTATACGTTGCTATCTGGTTTTATATTGCCACCTGGGTAACCGTGGCTATGTTACATATAGTCAACTCATTTGAGATTCCCGTTTCATTTCTAAAAAGTTATAGCTGGTACGCCGGGGTGCAGGACGCACTTGTTCAATGGTGGTATGGACATAACGCTGTCGCATTTTTTCTGACCACTCCCATCCTCGGTCTTATGTATTATTTTTTACCTAAGGCAGCAAACCGGCCGGTATATTCTTACAGGCTATCCATTATTCACTTCTGGTCACTCATCTTCATTTATATATGGGCAGGGCCGCACCATCTTTTATATACAGCTTTGCCTGATTGGGCCCAATCGCTTGGGACCGTTTTCTCAATAATGTTGATAGCGCCAAGCTGGGGTGGAATGTTAAACGGACTGTTTACATTGCGTGGTGCCTGGGATAAGGTGAGAGACGAACCTGTCCTGAAATTTTTTGTAGTTGCGGTTACCTGTTATGGTATGGCCACTTTTGAAGGTCCTTTGCTTTCACTAAAAAATGTAAGTGCCATAGCGCACTATACCGACTGGATCATCGCTCACGTGCATATCGGTGGGCTTGGCTGGAATGGTTTTATGGCCTTTGGGATGCTTTATTGGATGATTCCAAAAATGTGGGGCACTACGCTTTATTCAAAAAAACTGGCTAACAACCACTTCTGGCTTGGAACCATAGGCATCATTATCTATGCAGTTCCCCTTTACTGGGCGGGCTTTACACAGGCGCAAATGTGGAAAACATTTTCTGCTGAAGGGCAGCTGAAGTTCCAGTTCCTTGAAACGGTTACCCATATTATCCCGATGTATATCACGCGAAGCGTCGGGGGTACTTTATACATTATCGGGGCATTGATCATGGTTTATAATTTTGCGAAGACAATAGCACAAGGCTCTTTCATTGCCAATGAAGCAGCCGAAGCTGCGCCAATCATAAAAGCGGAGAAAGTTGGCAGGCAATACTGGCACCGTTGGATCGAACAGCGGCCAATGACTTTACTTGTTATGAGCCTGATTGTAGTAGGCATCGGAGGAGTACTTGAAATTATTCCAACGTTCCTTATCAAATCCAATGTGCCAACCATTAGCAGCGTTAAACCTTATACACCTCTGGAACTCCAGGGAAGAGATATCTACATCAGGGAAGGTTGCTATACCTGTCATTCACAAATGATCAGGCCATTCCGGGATGAAGTTGCGCGATATGGCGAATATTCTAAAGCAGGTGAATTTGTGTATGATCATCCGTTTCAGTGGGGATCGAAACGTACCGGCCCTGATCTTGCCCGGGAAGGCGGTAAGTATCCCGATGCGTGGCACTTCAATCATCTGCTTGATCCGGGCTCCATGTCACCAGGCTCAGTGATGCCTGCCTATCCATGGCTGATTTCGCAGAAGCTGGATACGGCCTCAACTCCAGGCAAGATCCGTGCGATGCAGACGCTTGGTGTTCCATATCCCGCGGGCTTTGATAAGATTGCGAATGATAATCTCATGTCACAGGCAACATCCATACAGTCAACACTTGCAACGGACCGGGTGAATATTCCAAAAAACTCAGAGATCATTGCCCTGATCGCTTACCTCCAAAGACTTGGTAAAGACATTAAACTAACTGCTGAAAAAGAAACTGCGTCAAAATAAAATCAGCCATGAAATTTATCAACTACCTGCAGAAAATTACCGGAGTGGACATATACCCCCTGGCCTCGTTCATTATATTCGGATTGTTCTTTCTCCTGATGCTTGTCTGGGTATTCAGCTTTAAGAAAAATGATCTGACCAGGATAAGTCGTATTCCATTAGACTAAAATTAATTCCATGTTACCAACACCAATTGAAAAAATGAAGGTCGTGTCATTTTTCAGGAAAACAATAATGTTCGTGTTCCTGAGTATACCGATGTCAGGTGAGTTGTTCGCCCAGAACGGGTCTCCTAAAGCGCCAGCCTCCATCAACAGCACCTTCGTAATAACGATGATCATTCTGATGATCATATTTTTATTGATCATTGGCTTATTTGCCAACGTCGTGGTGAGTGCAGCTAAATACAAAGCCGGTAAATATTCCGTAAATAATACCGGGACGGTTGTAGAAAATAGTGTTGCAGTAGAAGATGCGCCGCCAGTTAACACGATTACCAGGATCATTATATCAATCCTGCTGGTCACCGCTGCGAATAGTGTAACTGCTCAAGAGACTATAAATAGCAATCTGGTATCCGGCAATCCCGGTGGGTTAAGCAATACAGCATATTACCTGATCGTGGGTGTATTTGCAATCCAGATGTTGGTGATTATATTTCTGTTACTGCAACTTCGCACTATACTTAAAGAAGAAAAGTCCCTTGCGCGCAAAACACTTCCACGGGTATTTAGCCGGCTTGAATGGAAAACCTTCTGGGGCAGGTTAAACGCTTTCAAACCCCGTGAACGCGAGCCTGAACTTGATCTTGGCCATGACTATGATGGTATTCGCGAACTTGACAATCGCCTGCCACCCTGGTGGCTCTATGGCTTCTACCTGACCATTGTAGTGGCAGCATTGTATCTGTGGCGCTATCACGTTGCTGAAAGTGCGCCGTTAAGTATAGGTGAATATGAGGTTGCAATGCAGCAGGCAGCCATAGAACATGAGACCTATCTGAAAGTATCTGCTAGCCAGGTGGATGAGAATACCGTAACGATGTTGACCAGCGCAGAAGCACTGATGGCGGGCAAAAAGGTTTACGAATTAAATTGTTCAGCCTGCCATGGCAAATCGGGAGAGGGCATTGTTGGTCCCAATCTGACGGATGAATACTGGATGCATGGCGGAAGTATTAAGGACATTTTCAAATCGATAAAATACGGTTGGTCAGAGAAAGGAATGAAAAGCTGGAAAGATGATCTTTCTCCGGTTCAGATTGCACAGATATCCACCTACATAAAAACAATCGCCGGAACAAATCCCCCTAATGCCAAGGAGAAGCAAGGGGAGCTATATAAAGAAGACGCGTCTGTGGGCCCGGATACCGACTCATCAAATTCCGAAGCCAAAATGATTTTAACCACTCAATAATCCGGCACCGAATGAACCTGAAAGCGTCTGAAGAAGTTTCTCCTGAAATACCTGGTGTTTCCTTCCGTGACCGGATAGCTACTGTTGACGCAAGTGGCAAACGTAAATGGGTTTATGCACAACAACCCGCGGGTCGGTTTTATACCTGGCGGACGATGATGAGCTGGATCTTTTTTATACTGTTTTTTACGCTGCCTTTTATCAGGGTTGATGAACATCCGCTTTTTCTTCTTGATGTGGTGCATGCCAGATTCATATTGTTTGGAAAGATCTTCTGGCCACAGGACTTTTTCATATTTGGACTTACCATGGTAACGTTCATCATATTTGTTGTGCTCTTTACTGCTGCCTTTGGTCGGCTGTTTTGTGGATGGGTTTGTCCTCAGACGATATTCATGGAGATGTTTTTCCGTAAGATTGAGTTCCTGATACAAGGCAGTGCCGCTTCTCAAAAGCTTTTGAACAGCCGCCCATGGGACGCTGACAAAATTGTAAAAAAAACGGCCAAACATCTGACCTTTCTTATTTGCTCATTTATTATCGGTAATACTTTTCTTTCCTATTTTATCGGTATCACTGAACTAAAGGAAATAGTTACCTCTCCGCCAGGTAAGCATTTGGCAGGATTCATGTCGATGTCTGTCTTCACCCTTGTTTTCTATGGCGTATATGCTTTTTTCAGGGAACAGGTCTGCACTGTCGTTTGCCCCTATGGCAGGCTTCAGGGAGTATTACTTGACAGGAATTCGATGGTCGTTGCCTATGACTATAAAAGGGGCGAGCCCCGCTCGAAGTTTTCTAAGAAAATAGAAGTTCCACATGGTGATTGCATAGACTGTTTTCAGTGCGTTAAAGTCTGCCCGACTGGAATTGACATCAGGAATGGCACCCAGATGGAGTGTATTGGTTGTACCGCGTGCATCGATGCCTGCGATAATATCATGAAAAAAACAAAGAGGCCACCTGGTCTGATCCGGTATGCTTCGGAAAATGCAATATTACATAATGAACCCCTGCGTTATTCGGGTCGCATGAAATTCTATACCGGTATTATCGCATGCCTGTTAACTATACTTTCGTTTCTGTTGATGACCAGGAAGGATATTGACGCCACTATCATCAGGACTCCTGGTATGTTATATCAGCAGCGGCCGGGGGATAGCGTCTCAAACTTGTATAACATCCGGGTAGCTAACAAAACAAACTCAGACATCCCGCTCACACTTAAGTTGGAGAATATGGCCGGTATAGTGGAGACTGTTGGTGGCGGACTAAGTCTTAATATCAAAAAGGAAGAGGAGGGCGGAGGTTCATTTTTTGTTGTATTGCCGGCCTCTGAATTATATACAAATAAAACCAAACTTGAAATAGGTGTATATCATGCTGGAAAGCAAGTGGATGTTATCAACACAACCTTCATGTCGCCCGGATATACATTCATCGATAAATAACGGATCTCTAAATATATATATTGGTATGACCATATCATGGGGAAACAAGATCTTCATATTGTATACGACATTTGCAATTTCAATGCTCGTGTTGGTTTATAAATGCTGCCAGACAAATTATGACCTGGTTTCAGCCAATTATTACGACGAAGAGCTGGCTTACCAGCAACTTATTGATGGTTCGGCCAGGTCAGCCGAAGGGGGTAATACCATCCAGCTTAAACAAGTGGAACAGGGAGTTCTGATCAGTTATGGAGATTTTGGCAAAGCTGATGATGTTTCCGGAGAATGCCATTTTTACTTTGCCCCGGATGCATCGGTTGATTTGAAGGTTCCATTGAACATTGGGAATGATTCAACTCAGTTTGTTTCACATAACTTTCAAAAGGGCGCTTATATTGTCAAGTTGAAATGGAACACCAATGGCCATTTCTATTACCAGGAGAAAAAACTCATCATCAGATGATAAACTGGTCGTTCTATATAACCGCTTTTTCAATGGGTCTGATCAGCAGTTTTCATTGCGTGGTGATGTGTGGTCCGCTGTCGTTCGCGCTTCCCGTTAATAAATTCACGCCCGGGGGCAAAGCAATAGCTTTTCTTAGTTACAACTTTGGCAGGGTCTTTACGTATTCTTTACTTGGGATGTTGATCGGTGTTGCAGGATACCGGGCGGGCATTTTTGGCTGGCAAAGGGGTTTGTCAATTTTTACGGGTGTAATAATGTTACTAATGCTCGTTCAAAAACATATTGCCTGGCCTGGTGGCGGATCAAAGTTTGCCCCGGGGAATCCATCCTTTATTTACAAGCTTGTTTTGAGAAGCATGAAGATTGAAGGGATTCCTGGTTTTTTTGCATTTGGGATGGCCAATGGACTGCTGCCTTGTGGTATGGTTTATTTCGCACTCGTCACTGCATTGAACACTGATTCGGTTTTACAAAGCGTGTTGTTCATGTTTATTTTCGGAACTGGCACCTTCCCCGCCATGTTTGCTTTAAACATATCTGCACGTCTGCCAGGGTCAACCACGAGGTTGAGAATAAAAAGAGTGGTTCCATTGTTTATTACGGTGGTAGCCATTTTATTGATCTTCAGGGGACTGAACCTGGGCATCCCATATCTGAGTCCATATGTGCAGGTGGCGTCAGGTGAAGGAATTTCGTGCGAACCATAGCTGCTCTTAAAAGACACCCAGGTCATCTTTGTTCTTACCCCGGTAGCCCCAATGTTGGCCGGCAGGGAGTTCAGGATATTTGAATGATTTATCTCTAAGGATTGTGAGAACAAGCCAGATCATCAGAAAAGGGGAGATGCAGAATATCAGCATGGCCAGGTCCAACCGATCATGCTGGTCTATCATTACACGGTTAACGACAAGGATGGAAGTGACTATCGATGTTACGATAACTGGAGCGTTGATTTTCATCATTATTTGTTTTATTTCCTGGTAAAGGCCGATCAGAAAAGAAACATTCAAATGTGATGCCGGCATGGTAAAATGACCTGATTCCTCGATTTGTAGAACTTTTTTATATGACTAGCAAGGCGACTTGCAACCCTTCCAAGGCAAATCAGTACATTCTGGAAGGCGGTTTATGATTTATGAAAAGTCATTGCCGTGCCATGTTGTGGAGACAGGTAGCCTGGGTCCAGGACTATTGGAATGCCTTGCGGGTCCACTGGCATAATTCGTCAGTTGAGTGCCGGTAAACTGAATTTTACCTGCTCCCGGGTGTTGAAAACGGTATTCATTTTGTCTAGCAGGGTCAGGGGTGTCCACTTCCCGGACACCATGAGTCTGCGTATGCTGTATTGGGGGTAACGTGGGCTTGAATCATCAGTCAACTGGAATGCGAGTTTTATGCCCTGCTTTTTCAAGCCCGGTATTATCTTCTCATTCCACTGGCCATAGGGATAAGCAAAAGTAATGATGGGAATCCCCGTAAGGCTCTCCAGGTATTTTTTCGGCCTTTCAATCTGCCAGTGCAAATCTTTTGACTTTAACGAATTTACACTTTGATGGTCCCATGTGTGGCACCCGATAGAATGTTCCCATTGTGATAATAAGCGGATCTGTTCCTCAGTGAAATAGTTTTTTTTCCCCACCGTCACCGTCATGATAAAAAACAGGCCCTTGAAATTATACTCGTCCAGTACTTCAATGGAATTTTCCCACTGATCTGCATTTCCATCATCAAAGGTCAGGAGAAACGGTTTCGACGGAAGTGGTTTACCGGTCCTGTAATAGTCAAGCAACTGCTCAGGCGATATTGAGTGGAACCCGCTATCGTATAACATTTTCATGTCTGCCCGAAAGGCATCGGCACTGATCGTGAGTTCGTTCGGCCTTGGCGCATCTTTTCGGATATGATGGAAGCAGAGTACAGGGATCTCCCGGCGCGTTTCAACGTGTGACATTAAGGATGACAGCTGTTGTGCTTCTACGGCGGACTGGCCCGGATGGAGAAACACGATAAAAAGAAAGAACAAAGTGCGCATACGTTGATGTTTTACTTCTTGTATTCCGGATGAACGTATTCTGGATACAATATGAAAAATAAGCGATCATGATGGCGCTGACCATGATATTACTCATGACATCTCATGATTCCAGGTTAACGAAACAGAAATACGGTAAACAGAAGCTTGAAGGATGATCATTGTCAGTTACTCGTCTAAGTATCGTCATTTTAATCCTGGTATACGCAGCCTAACTTCACTTGAAATTTATTATATGAAAAAGGTCGTCATCGCATTTGATGGAAGTAATTTTTCAGAAGGTGCTTTTGAGTTTGCCAGGCAAATGCATAAAACAAGCCCGATTTTACTATCCGGTGTTTTTCTTCCTCAGACTGAGTATGCGAATTTGTGGAGTTATGCAAATGCTGCAGGACCGGTGTTTGTGCCTCTCGTTGAAGCCGATGAGTCTGACGCGATCGAACAGAACATTGCAAGGTTTGAAAAAACATGCAGAGCAGCCAATATCGAGTACAAGGTGCATACGAATTTCTGGGATTTTGCACTGCCTGAATTAAAAAAGGAAACGAGGTACACGGACCTCCTGATAATTGGAAGTGAAACGTTCTACACCAACATGAGCCGGGCAGAAGTAAATCTCTATCTCCAGGATGCTTTACATGAATCGGAATGTCCGGTAGTAGTTGTTCCTGAGACTTACTCATATCCCACAAGTAATATCCTGGCTTATGATGGAACAGCTTCGTCAGTTTTTGCCATCAAACAGTTTTATTACCTGTTTCCTGAATTCGTCGATAATCCCACCACGCTTACTTTTGCCACCAAGGATCCAACAGGCAAAACCCCCGAGTCTGAAAACATAAAGGAGCTTGTAGATGGGCATTTTTCAGATCTAAGTCTCCTTAACCTTGAACTCGATCTCAAAAAGTATTTCGCCGTTTGGATGAGCGAAAAAAAATCTACCATCCTGGTTTGCGGGTCCTTCGGAAGGTCGGGTCTTTCACGGATGTTGAAATCAAGTTTTATCGCCGATGTAATTGCAGATCACAAAGTCCCGGTCTTTATCACTCATAGATAACCAGTAAATAACAATAATTATGATAGGAGTATTATCCGATAATGAAATCGAGGAAGTGCTGAGCCATGGTATGATAGGAAGGATAGGTTGTCATCATGACGGGGTGACTTATGTGGTTCCGACCAGTTATGCATACAACCATGGAAATGTCTATGCCCTGACGGGTGAAGGATTAAAGTTGTCGATTATGCGGCAAAATCCCAATGTTTGCTTTGAGGTTGAAACCCAGACAGACATGGCCAACTGGCAATCAGTCATTGCATGGGGAACTTTCAGGGAGCTTACGGACCCGGAAGAAAGGAAAATGGGATTGTCTTCCCTTACTTCCAGGATTTTACCCCTGCAAAGTAGTCAGACCACCCATTTATATGCTGACTGGCCTTTTCCTCCGGATGATCTGAATAAAATAAACGGCGTCGTTTTTCAGATAAGTCTCGATAGAAAGACCGGGCGATTTGAAAAGCCAGACCCTCAACTAAGCTTCAGATAATAAACTATTGGAACCAAGTAATCGTATGAGATATTTAAGAATACCGGTAACCTCCGCTTTACTATTTATCCATTTCGTTTTTTTCAGCACTGCCACCGGACAGATCTCCATGCCGGATGAAGGGGCTGACGAAGAAATTTATTATGTGGGTATTAATGTGGTAGCTCCGTTCACCATGATCCGCTCAAAATTTACCACATGCTACCTTCCTGCCGCATCTAATCTTGAATCAGGGCTCGCCCTTTTTGTTGGAAAGATCTGGAACAAGGTATACAATGTTGAAACCAGGGTATCATATGGCTCACCAAAAAAAGATTACGGTCAGTTTATTGTACAAAGCGGGGGTATGTATTGTTTTAAGTCGAAACAGAAGGCGCTTAATCTTTATAGTGGCATCTTCTTCAAGTTCGAGGCATTGACGGATCAGCCTACCGATGATCAGTATCTTAGTGCGGTCGGCTATTTCGCCATTGGAAACCGTTTCAAATTTAAAAGGTGGTTTCTTGATCTGAGGTTGAATGAAAATATAGTTGCTATTTCCTGGGCAAACGTCCCGGGGCATGAAACAAAATTTGGATTTCATGAGCCAATCTACGCCTGGACCTCACCCTATGTACCGTTCGGTGTCATCAACCTGGGATATTTCCTGAAATAACGTATCCTGCACTCATCCGCTGTATAGATTATTATAGTATTCGGCAACCATGCGATTGCTGTCGAATCGTGGCACAACATCAAGCATGCTTTGTACCATTATGTTTGTCCAGCCCTGCTGGTCTTCATAGTAATGTGGCACAATATAATTTTCCAGGTAGTCATACAAATTCTTGCAGTCGATATCATCCATTTCATGTTCTGGCAAAGATGGGTCGGTTCTTCCTAATACAAATGCATTTTGCTTATCATTCGCAAATTCGGGAAACCAACCGTCTGGTGTGCTCAGATTAATTGCGCCGTTCATGGCAGCGGACATGCCACTAGTGCCCGACGCTTCGTGTGTGATCCTCGGAACATTCAGCCAGATATCAGCGCCGTTTTTAAGCAGTTTTGATAACTTCAGTTCATATCCACAAAGGATAGCACAGTTCGGATGTCTTTTGCAAAGTTCCACTATGCGGTTAAAAATACTGATGGCCGGGTAATCACCAGGATATGGTTTGCCTGCCCAGATAATCTGAACAGGGTATTGTTTGCCGGTCACCAACTTTTCAAACCTGTCCATGTCCCGTAGCAGAAGATCTGCTCTTTTGTAACCTGCAAATCGTTTTGCAAACACAATGGTCAATAATTCAGCATCAAGATAATCACCGCATTGGTCGGCGACTTCTTCAAACAGTAAGTGTTTGCGCGCCCGTTTCAGATCTTTAAGACAAACTATATCTTTTTTCCGGACTGCAGCATACATTTCCTTGTCGGCCCAGTATTGCCAGTTTTGAGCGTTTGTTATAGAAATTATGGGGCATATACCCGGATGCCCCTGCCAGATCTGCTGAAGTGCCATGTGATGCATCTTCGAAACCCCGTTTGCTTTCCCGGCGAACACGAGTGCAGTGTACGTATGATCGAGGCGGTGGTCCGTTATTGTTAGTAATGATTGCATATCCGCTAATCCCGTATTCGCTAAATATCCCATTCGTTCCAGCAATCGCAAATCTGTTTTTTCATTACCGGAAGCTTCAGTAGTGTGATTGGTAAACACCAGGTGTTGCCTGACTTTTTTCAGATCGTTAAACTTCCGATATAAATAAAATGCAACTGGCAGCCCATGTGACTCGTTCATATGATAGACCTCCGGAACCCAATTCAGTCGATCCAGTAACTTAGCCCCTCCAACACCTAGCAGTATGGCCGAGGCTAATTTTGTTTCCGGGTTGGGGTCGTAAAGCCGGTGACTGATAGTGCGGGCCAGGTAGTCATTTTCTTCAATGTCTGTGGTCAACAAAAAAAGCGGGGCCGTATTAAATAGCTTGGGAGGAAGATAATATACCCCTACTTTAACCTGATGCCCGGCAACCTCTATATCGATAATGATGCCTGTCTTTGTTAGTAGCCCGTAAACCTTTTCCTGGAACAAAACCTCCATAGACTGATCGTTGGTTCTGACCTGGTCATAGTATCCGTACTTCCACAATATGCCGACCCCAACGAGGTTTTGCTTTAACTCAAACGCGCTTCGCATATGTGACCCGGCAAGAAAGCCAAGGCCCCCTGCATAGAGCTTCAGGGGTTGATGTATGGCGAATTCCATAGAGAAATATGCGATACGTTTTGAATAGGGTTCTGAGATTTCGTACGGAAAATGAAAATCGAAATCTGCTGCCGAAGAGTTGCTGGTTATCATACCGCGGCACGGTTTACTGCGACGGCTAACGATGCAGGAATTGCCAAAACAGGGATCCTCGAATGCATGCTTAAATTTTTAGTCATGGTTTTTCCTGTTAATCTGTCGAAGAAATTTTTTGGATAAGTGATCATGGCAATCAGATCAATTTCCTCGCGGCTTTCATAAAGCGCTAATGCATTTTCAAAGTCGGAGCCATCTATCAGCTCAGACTTGATAACAGCATGCGGGTACTTTTTACGGAGAAAGGATTGGTAGCGGTCAAGATGTTTTCCAGATTCAAGATATTCATAACCATGTGCCGTATCCTTATCGACAAAAACGACCACATTAACAGCCGCATTAAATAATTTGGAAAACTGAAATACCGGGTCTGTCAATTTTGCATCTTCTTCAAACCGGTTGGTGGCTAACAATATTTTTTGTGGTTCGGAAAGCTGGTATTCGCCGGGGACAGCAATCACAGGTACCGCCGATTGCATCAACGTCTTCGAGGTAAGGCTACTCCAAATGAAGCCCCTGAACCCTGAAGCCCCGTGAGTACCCATTACTATCAGGTCACAGCCTTGTTCTCTGGCGAAATCAGTAATTGTTGATCTTACCTCACCTTCGAGCACATGATAGTAAATTTCGAGCCGCTGGTCTTGTTTTAATAAGTCTTTCTTCAGGTTCTCCAGGCGGGCATAATTTTCGGAGATGAGAATTTCGGTTAAAGCCGGATCAGGTAAAGGCAGGTCCGAGTAAGAAACAGGCGGCGGTTCAATGACGTTCAGGAGCCGGAGTACCGCACCCGTTTTGGATGCTATTGCTACAGCATACATTATTGCTTTTATCGAGTTGTCCGAAAAGTCCACCGGAATAAGAATTCTTTTCATACATTTTATTTTAAATTTGAATTGCCCGGGGCAATCTGTTTTACAAATGTTTAGCATCCATAAAAATGACAGATATTCTATTTAGTTATCTCTCATGCGTAGTAAATATTGGAGACGATATCTCCTGCATGATCGCGTCTGCAAGACTTGGACGAAATAAGAGGCTCACCTTGTTTCGGGAATAGGCACCCAATATAATCAGCCATGTATCTTTTCGCTGTCTTAAATAATCCAGTATATGCCCGGCCGAATGTCCCTGGGCTAAAATAAACTCTGCTTCAGGAAAATGATCGTTCATATATTCATGGATAAATTTTCCATCCGGGAGCTCAGGCTGTTGATTGATATTCAAAGTAAATACCTGGATTGGCAGGTTGAGACAATCGCCAAACAGATAACTGAACATCTTTATGGCAATTACAGAAGCCGAACTGCCGTCATACAAGAAAGTGATATTCTCAATCGGCTGGAAATTCCCGGGAGCTAGAATAACGGGACAATAGGCATGTTTTAACAGATCCCTGATTATTCCCGTTGGCAACTGTTCTCTCACGGGCGCAAAAGATTCTCTCCTGTTAATAATGATCAGGTCAGCAAACAGGCTCTCGTGACGTAACTCCTGTTGTGCTATGGATTCGTCTCTGTGCACCGTAAAACTGATCTTAGCTTCCGAACAGGCTCTTTCAAAGTCTTCAACAGATTGCGCCCGTTTCTTAGCGTCTTTTTCGTCCAGTAAATGAATCGCACTTTCGTAATCCGGAACATTTTTGATCACCCCGGCGATATCGTAGTTGCGATAAAATGCCTCATCCAGAAAAACTCCTACAAGATTGGCATTTGCAAGCTTCGTCAGATATATCGCGTACTCAAGTGTCGATTGAGACAAATTAAATCCATCAAATACTGCCAGAAACTTTTTCATTGATATTTTTTAACTGAATACGAGTTATTTACAAATGAGCTGATTTTTTAACATTCGTTACCTAAATATGATTGAAAGTAAAATGCCAGCCAATGAAATAAGTCATTTGAGGTATTGATTATAGTCATCTGCCTAAAACACATTGATTGTTAGGTTGCATATCATGAATTACCCGTACATTTTTCCTTAACCGTTCATTCATAAAATTTATGAGACACAATGATTTTGAACGGCTTCTGAGAACAGAAGATGAACAATTGAAAAAATTGAATGGCATAGTACTAAAGGCGATAGCGGAAGAGAAGCTGGTTTCCGAGAAATTACTTGAATTTGATAAGGGCAGCCCTGGCTGGAAAAGCCGGATAGCTGATAAGATTGCTGGTTTCGGAGGCAGCTGGACTTTTGTACTTTCGTTCATTGGGCTGATGGCTGTCTGGATCATTTTTAATATAATCTGGTATAAAACATCGTTCGACCCATATCCTTTTATCCTTTTAAATCTGATCTTATCAACAATCGCAGCCTTGCAGGCTCCGATAATTATGATGAGCCAAAACCGGAAGGAAGAAAAGGACCGGAACCGGGCCGTTAACGACTACCTGATTAACCTTAAGGCCGAGGTTGAAATCAGAAACATGCATGAAAAACTTGATTTGCTCATCGCCGAACAAATGAAAACACTTTTTGACATACAAAAGGAACAGATGAAACTGATGGAAGAAATCAGGAAGTCTGTGAGACAGGGCGCTGCTGGTGGGGATCTCCGGGGTGAGAATGGAACTTCCCACGATCTAAAACCCAAGAACCCGCCGCCCATTAAGTATAATTCAATTGACCGATAGGCGATATTGCTTATACCAGTGGAACGCAAAGTAATAGGTGAAAAATATATCGATGGTTTATCGACTTCATAATAAAACAATCCAGCTGTCAGAAAATAAAAGAAATGCAGGGTAACAAACCATACTTCATTTTTTAGCTGAACACCGTAAAGTTCTCATTCTTTATTGTCAGAAGACCAATTATAAGTAGTATCAAAATCACCTGATCAGAATCGGTTTTTTCGTTATTCTTAAATACATTACAACCATTTTAGTTCGTAATTCAGGAATTATTCAAAAATGGGGATTAGTTTCGAAAATGAAAATTTTAATCATTGAAGATGAACCGGAACTGGCCCGAACCATGGGGGCTTACTTGTCAGACGAGAATTACCTGTGCGAATTCGCTGCAACTTTTCAAGACGCCCTCCTGAAAATTGATTTATACGATTATGACTGCATATTGTTGGACCTTATGTTACCGGGAGGCGATGGACTCAAAATTCTTGAAGAAATAAAATTGCAGAAAAAACTCGATGGGGTAATAATAATTTCCGCTAAAAATTCACTTGAAGACAAGGTAAGAGGACTACAGATTGGTGCAGATGATTATCTGGCCAAACCTTTTCATCTTTCAGAACTGGCTGCAAGAATTTATTCTGTGATCCGCAGAAAACAGTTTGGCAATTCCAACATTATTGAGCAGAATGAATTGATGATCGACATACCTGCGAAAAAAGTAACGGTGAATGATCAGGATTTAGCTTTAACAAGAAAAGAATTTGAACTACTCGTCTATTTTATCAGTAATAAAAACCGGGTAATCTCAAAAACTGCCCTTGCAGGACATATTTCAGGTGACATTGCCGATATGTTTGATAATTACGATTTCGTGTATGCACATATTAAAAATCTTAAGAAGAAATTAGCTGAAGCTGGCTGTGGACCCTATCTTAAAACATTGTATGGCACAGGTTATAAATGGCAGATATGAGTAAACTACTGAACCGGACGTTAAGGAAGTTTATGATTTTTGCCGGCACCGTATTGCTGGTTAGCGTCCCGGTATACTACCTCATTATCGCGCGGCTATGGCGATATGAACTTGATGAACACAATATCATTCTCACAGATGCTGCGGGCAGGGAAGATACGTTTCTGATCATTGGTGCTGTGACGCTGCTAACTATGATTTTTTTTGTACTGATGATGGTTGGCTTCATTCTCATCAATCGCAGAATTTCAAATGAATTATGGAAACCCTTCTACTTCAGTCTTGATAAGATCAGGAATTTTGAGCTTGATCAGCAAAAAGAAATCACTTTTGACAAACCTGATATCGATGAGTTTTATGACCTGAATCAGAGTCTTGAAAGACTGATCTCTGCCAATATCGCTGCATATAAACAACAAAAAGAATTTGCGGAAAACGCTTCGCACGAATTACAAACACCATTATCAGTGATCCAATCGAAGCTGGAATTGTTATCACAAAGCAGTACCCTGCAGGATGATCAGTATGCCATCATCGAAGATACTCTGAAAGCCCTGGCCAGAGTATCAAGGATCAATAAAAACCTTTTACTGCTCACGAAGATCGAGAACAGTCAGTTTAAAGAAGAAGAAAATGTAAACTTGTCGGCACTCCTTGAAACAAACCTGGAACTCTTTTCAAATTTTCTTGGCGACAAGCAACTCAATATTGTCAAAAAGATAGATCCCAATATTTCTATAACCGGAAATAAAATCCTGGTTGAAATTTTGTTGAACAACCTGGTAACTAATAGTATCCGGTATAGCCCGGAAAATGGGTCCATCGGGGTTTCTGTATCTCCAGGGAAAATTTGTGTTACGAATGCAGGAACGGTAGCGCTTAAGCACGAGCGGTTGTTCAAAAGGTTTAGCACCGGTTCTGCAGAATCTCCTGGTACAGGCCTGGGATTGTCATTAGTGAGAGATATTTGTGCGAGATATGGTTGGAAAGAAAGCTATCGGTTCGAGAATAACAAGCATATTTTTGGCGTTCAGTTTAAAAAAACACTATAGCGTTCATTTAGTCGCTTTAGCTTTTTTTAATCTCAATTTGAATGTTAATTCAGAATTCCTTCTAATTCACCGCTTAATTATGTATCAAATCCTGTACATGAAACGATTTTCATTGTTAATAGTTTTGGTTGTTACGGGGTTTTTAGTTGGGTTCACCCAAACAGGAAAAGCTACCTTGTCCGGACAGGTGCAGAATAACCAATCGAAAGCACCAGTCCCTTATGTAAACGTGGTACTCAAAGCCGGGAAAACTGACTCAACAGTTACCGGTACTATTTCCAAAGAAGATGGGCGGTTTTCTATCCCAGGCATAACACCCGGAAACTATACACTGGTGGTTTCATTTGTCGGATTCCAGGAGAAGACATTGAATGTGCTGGTAGGTCAGCTTAATGACTTCCTCGATTTTGGTACGATAGTGCTGGTTCCTGATGAAAGGTTACTTGACTCGATTACCGTAACGGCGCGGCAGGAGGGCATTTCGGCGAAAATGGACAAGAAGACGTTTACAGTTGCCGATAATATCAGCCAGGCAGGTGGCTCGGCTCTCGAAGCCCTCCGGAATCTTCCAGGTGTAACAACCAGCCAGGATGGTAAAGTGCAACTTAGGGGAAGTGATAAAGTAATGATATTGATCGATGGAAAACAAACCGCTCTTACGGGTTTTGGCGGCCAGAGCGGACTTGAGAATATCCCTGCTTCTGCAATTGAGAAAATCGAAGTAATCAATAATCCCTCGGCAAAATTCGATGCAAACGGCAACGCCGGTATTATTAACATCTTATATAAAAAAGAGAAACAAGATGGATTTAACGGAAAGATTGGCTTATCCGGTGGATTGGGTGCTCTTTGGATAAAAGAGGAAAACCTTCCTGGTATCCGCCCACAATACCAGGCAACGCCAAAAATCAATCCTTCTCTTTCTTTGAACTATCGAAAAAAAATAATCAATGTCTTTTTACAGGCAGATAATCTTTATACAAAAACGCTGAATAAAAATGAGTTTGTTGATCGCTATTATGATGATGGTGAGATTAGGAGGCAACAAACAGTACGCAACAGAACCACAAACATTATAACAACGAAAGGTGGAATTGATTATATTATTAATCCAAATAACACAGTAACAGTATCAGCGCTGTTTAGCAGTGAGAAAATTCTTGACAGGGGTGATGAACCCTTTTATAATGCTGATCTGACCGAACTTAAAAGACTTTGGCAGTTCCTTGAAGATGAATTGAAGACCACGGTTACAGCATCTGCTTCATGGCAACACAAATTTCCACAACCGGGTCGTGTACTTAATGCCGGATTCAATTATACATTTCACCGGGAGGATGAAAAATATTTTTTTACCAATATTCTTCCGACCCATATCGGGCTTGATTCTTTTAAATTATTATCTGACGAACATGTGGCCGACTTTAATTTTGATTACATACAACCTTTGAAATATGGCAGATTTGAAACCGGGTTAAAATTCAGACGAAGATATATACCCGTTAATATGCAGTTTAAACCCGGGATCAATTCTCCTTTAGATGTAAGTGCCGGCGGATATGCGAACTATGGTGAAACGATTCCTGCAATTTATGGTAATTATATTTTCGAGAATGACCATTTCGAAATCGAGGCGGGATTGAGACTGGAATATGTTGCACTTGAATATGATGTGAATCCTGACCATGTTACTTATAAAAGTGATGGGTATAACTACGCTCAACCCTTTCCATCTCTTAGGGCTGCCTGGAAATTAAATGACCGTAATCGTATTTCATTCTTTTATAACCGAAGGGTTGACCGGCCTAATGAAGTCGACATCCGTATCTTTCCTAAGTATGATGACGCAGAAATAATAAAAGTAGGTAATCCTGCGCTCAAACCGCAGTTTACCAACACTTTTGAACTGGGCCATAGAACAAGTTGGAAGAGAGGATACCTGGTTTCGTCGCTGTATCATAAAAGGATGGATGCTACGATCGCCAGGATCGGATCCATCGTACCGGCAAGCAACCTTATTTATAACATCTTTCAGAATGCAGGAAAGAGTTATAGCACAGGCTTAGAATTTATCTTCTCACAAAAGGTAACGAACTGGGCGACCATAAATCTTAATCTGAATGGATATAAAAACATTATAGACGCTTTCACAGTGGTAAATAAGTACCCGGTAGAAAATGTGTTCTCAGCTCCAAGGCAGGAAATTTTTTCGGGTAACGTAAAATTGAATACTCAACTAAAATTTCCAAATCAATTTGAAGGACAAATCGGCGCTATCTATCTTGCCCCTGACCTGATTCCGCAAGGAAAAATCTTAGCACGATTTTCAATTGATCTTGGTTTGAAAAAGGGTATACAAAAGGGTAAGGGAGAGATATTCCTGAATGCGACTGATGTGGCAAATACACTCAGCCTCAGGCGGGAGATCACAGGAACAGGTTTCAGATACAACAGCTCTGATTATTACGAAACACAGGTATTCAGGATAGGATATAGCTATAAGTTTTAAGACAGGTACGGCAGTTGAAGCGTTGATCTTAGCTTTACCTGAATCAATAATTTCCTATTAAACCGTTTCAACATGTGGTGGATATTCGCCCTTTTGTCGGCCTTCTTCGCAGCTTTGACAGCTGTTTTTGCCAAGATCGGGATCAGAAATGTGAACAGTGATCTGGCAACTGCGATTCGTACTCTTGTGATCCTGCTACTTGCCTGGGGAATAGCCATATTTGGGAGCAATACCATGAAGCTTTCAGAACTCACGAAACATAACTGGATCTTCCGTATTTTATCGGGCGCCGCTACTGGCTTGTCCTGGATCTTTTTGCCGGCATCTAACAACATTTTTGAGAATTCAATCTACAAGCCGATTTTGAACAGAAATTTATTTTCAATATATCGGTTGGATCTGAGTTTCTTCTGAATCTTTTCAGAATGCATTTTCATTTGTGCATATCATGAATATTATTATTGTTCTTAAATCTCCCTTAAGTACGAGGTTTTCTATCGTTTATGCATTGAATGGGCTTTTACTATGCTTGTACTTTCTGACCCGCGTAGCCCTATTAATCACAGTGATGGATAAAAGTATTACCATCGTTGACGCCGTAATGGCATTCATGATTGGGTTTATTTATGATCTGATGACAACTGCTTCGGATCATTATTCTGCTACTTTTAAGTATCGCAAATACAAGTAAAGCGAGCTGGAACTCAAAAACCCGGAAAGCTTTCTGTATCAGATAATGTCCTACATTCATACGCTAAAGCTTAATGATCTTCCGGTGGAAATAAAACAGCAAAAGGAAACCCATCCTTTCTTAGAGGGTGGCGGTGAAATGGGGAAACTGATTCGTAACTATGACTGGTCCCAGACAGCCATTGGAGATTCCGATAACTGGCCGCAGGCACTCAAACTTTCACTGACAAATCTCCTGAATTCCGGCTTTCCGATGTTCCTTTTCTGGGGAGATGATCTGATATGTTTTTATAATGATGCCTTCAGGCCAAGCCTGGGTGCCGAGGGCAAACATCCCGCTATCGGGAAAAAAGGCCGGGAGGTCTGGAGCGAAATCTGGGATTTCAGTGGCCCATTGATTGACGGAGTGCTGGACACAGGCCGGCCCGTTTGGTTTGAGAACCAGCTTGTCCCATTCTACCGAAACGGAAAAATAGAAGATATATATTGGACCTTCAGCTATAGTTTAGTAATTGGCGATGATGCAAAACCCGGGGGAGTAATGGTAACCTGCATGGAGACGACCCAGACCGTGCTTGCTCAACAAAAACTTGATGCAGCACATAACCGTTTCGCCTCTTTGGTCTCAGGCGCTCCCATAGCTATCAATATTCAGACAGGCCCGGACATGATTATAGAATTAGCTAATGAGCCCAGCCTTCGGATCTGGGACAAATCAGCTGAAGATGTGCTTGGAAAATCGCTGCTTGAAGTGTTGCCGGAATTAAAAGGTCAGGAAGCGCAGGATATTTATCTCCGGGTTCTGGAAACCGGCCAGTCTTTCCACGCCCAGGAGGTCGCATTCAAATTGATAAGGGAAGGCCGCGAACAGCTGGCTTATTTCAACCTGGTAATGCAGCCATTGCTTAATCCTGACAAGGAATCGGCCGCAAGTGTAGTTACGTTTGCAACCGAGGTAACAGACCAGGTCAGGGCCAGGCAACACCTGGTTGAAAGTGAAGGACGTTTTCGAAATATGATTGAACAATCACCCGTGGCCATCGCCCTGACCCGCGGCGAGGAATTCATTTTTGAAAGTATCAACCCGCTTATGCTCCGGATTCTTCAGAAAACTAACCAGGAAGAGGTGCTGGGTAAAAGCCTTTTGGAGATTGCGCCGGAGTTCTACCGCCAGCCATTGTTTAAGGTCCTGCTAAACGTGTTGAACACCGGTCAAACGTTCAAAGGAACAGAAGTAGAAGTGGCAATCTCTAACGATGGTCCGTTGAGACGCCGTTATTTCAACATCACCTATAGCCGCATGGTTGAGGCTAGCGGAGATGTGTGCATTCTCCATATGGCGGTTGATGTGTCGGACCAGGTACTGGCAAAAAGAAAGATAGAGGAAAGCGAGGTAAAGCTCCGCTCAATCCTTAACTCTGCGCCTACGGCCATGGGCGTATTTGTTGGCCCGGATCTCATCGTTGAAAACCCAAACCAGCTTATGATCGAGGTCATGGGAGCCGGACTTGAGATCGAGGGAAAATCCTTCCGGGAGCTCCTCTCGCACGCGGTGGAGGAGGACCAGCGTTTCATTAACCTGATTGATAATGTCCGGACAACAGGCCAGCCCTTTGAAGCACAGGAAGTCGAAGTACATTTTAAAGCAGAGAAAAGGAGCCGATACTTTAATATCAGCTTTATACCGTTACCGGATGAAAACGGAAATATTTATGCCGTCCTCGACGTAAGTGTAAATGTTACCGAACAAGTGTTGGCCAGAAAAAAGATGGAAGAAAGTGAGGGGCGGTTCAGACTCCTTGCTAACGCTTCTCCAATCCTGATATGGATGCTTAATTCGGATGGATCTTATAACTATGTCAACAAAACAACGCTGGAGTTTTTAGGTGTTGGTCAGGAACAAATAGCGAAAGTGGGCTGGGCACACTTTCTTCACCCAGACGACCTCGAGCCGGCCGGTCGGGCTATTGCAAAAGCTGTTGAAAACCGGCAACCTTACGAAATGGAGCATCGGCTACGGCACAAGGACGGCGAATACAGGTGGTTGTTTTCGCAGGCTAATCCTGCTTACGATGCTAACGGTGATGTGTTTGCATATGTAGGCTCAAGCATTGATATACATGAAGCCAAAAAAAGCCGTGAGGCTTTGCAAACCGCACTTGAACAGGTCAGATTATCAAAGGAAGCTGCTGAACTTGGCACTTTTGATATGAATCTCGAATCAGGGACCATGCATTGGGATGATCGATGCCGTATCCTGTTCGGGATTACGCATCAACAGCCTGTTTCCTTTAATGACGATTTTATTAATCGTCTCCACCCACAGGACCAGCAACGGGTTTCAGATGTAGTGCGTCAATCCTTTGACAAATCTTTAAGCAATGGTGACTATGATGTTGAATACCGTACAATAGGCGCGGAAGATAATGTGGAAAGATGGGTAAAAGCCAAGGGCAAAGTCTATTTTGATGAGAAGGGCACTCCTGTGCGTTTCATTGGCTCTGTGCTTGACATCACGGAACAAATGACTGCAATTCAAAAAATTGAAAAGACTGTTGAAGAAAGAACCCGCGAGCTCGCGGCTGCAAACGAGAGCCTGCAGGCAATCAACAAGGAATTGCAAAGATCCAATCAGAATCTGGAAGAATTTGCGTACGCCGCTTCCCATGATTTGAAGGAGCCGGTTCGCAAGATCCAGGTCTTCACCAATCAATTAAGGGACCTCCTGAGCAAACATTTGAATGAAAATGAAGCAAGGTCGTTCAGCCGCATTGAAAATGCCACGAAGCGTATGGGTGCTCTCATTGACGATTTACTGCTGTACTCTCATGTTAGTCAGCGACCACATGAAACCGAAATCGTTGATTTGAATGAAAAGGTTAAACGCGTGCTTGAAGATCTTGAACTTGATATTGAAGAGAAAAAGGCCGTGATCAATGTGCAGGAACTTCCGGTTGTAAAAGGTTATAGGAGGCAACTCCAACAGCTGTTTCAAAACCTGATCAGCAATGCGCTTAAATACAGTAAAGCTAACGAACCGCCGGTAATAAACATTTCAGCAGACGTAGTAATTGAAAAAGACAAGGCTTATCATGTGATCACCGTAGAAGATAATGGTATCGGCTTTGAACCCGAATATTCCGTAAAGATTTTTCAGATGTTCACAAGATTACATAACAAAGGCGAGTACAGCGGAACCGGGGTAGGGTTGTCCATTGCAAAAAAGGTGATGGAAAACCATAACGGATTTATCCGGGTTGAAAGTACACCGGGCGTGGGATCAACGTTCCATGCTTACCTGCCCGTATAATCGCAGTATTTTTTTCAGATCTTACCTTACAGAACCGGCATGGTCTCCCCACTTCACACCACCGGTGGGCAATTTTTGTCGACCAACGGGCAACCAGGCCCTTCGAAGAGGCTCATCGGGGCCACCAACCTGCTCCGTTGACTTCATAGCATCGAAAGCCTGGTAGGCAGACAAATTGTTATTGTTTGTCTTTTAATTTTCTTAAGTCTAAAGTAAATTTATTGTTTTGTCTCCAGGATTTTCTACCATTAAAGCAAGTGCATGTACAAGAATTATTTGAAGATTGCCTGGAGAAATTTAAGCCGCAACAGGAGTTATACAACAATCAACATTGCCGGGTTGGCTGTCGGTATTTCAGTTTGTATGATGATTTTTATCATCATTAAATTTCACACAAGCTTCGATGACTATCACCCAAAAAAGGATCGCGTCTTTCGTGTAATAACCAGGTATAACCAGGCTGAAGCGGCCAGTATACAGTACGGCAAAGATGTGCCATTTCCACTGCCCATGAGCCTGAGAACGGCTTTCCCTCAGCTGGAAGAGGTTGCCCCTGTCTGGACAAGTCATAATGATCAACTGCATATACCCGGCGAAAACGGATCCACCATAAAAACATTCAAAGAAGACAAAGGCGTTTTTTTTACCACGCCATCATTTTTTAAAATGTTTGAGTATCCGCTGCTTGCGGGTTCCTATGAATCATTAAAACATCCAAACAATGTGTTGCTTACTAAGGAAATTGCAGAAAGATATTTTGGCGATTGGAAAAACGCAACGGGCAAAACGATTAAACTCGAGGCAGGTGGACATATATTTAGTCATGGAACCGATGTCCTGAAAGTCACGGGCATCCTGGCCACCATTCCTCCAAATACAGACTTTCAACTGAGAATGGTTGTATCTTTTGGAACTGGTATTACTGAAGATATGGCTAAAAGCACCGACTGGCAGGATAAAACGAATGCTGATTTTGGTTGCTATGTATTGTTGCCGCCTGGTACAACAATTGACAAACTCAATAAACAGCTAAGGGAATATACCAGGAGCAGGAACATGCCCGGTAATAACGACACCCAGGTGCTGCAATCACTGGATGAAGTGCATTATGATACCGTGGCAGGTAATTACAGTAAAAAAACAATCAGCCATCAGTTGTTCTATGTATTGTGGTTGATTGCCGCATTCATCCTGCTGGTTGCCTGTGTTAACTTCATCAATCTATCCACCGCACAGGCCGTTAACCGGGCCAGGGAAGTTGCAGTAAGAAAGGTCCTCGGTAGCAACAGATTGCAACTGCAGGTCCAATTTATCCTGGAGGCTCTCCTGATCGTACTTTTTGCCGTGATGATTGCATCAGCAATTACTGCCCTGGCATTGTCTTTTGTGAACCGACTCCTTGAACTTTCCCTTTCATTCCGCATGCTTGCAAACCCTGCATCAATCATCTTCCTGTTCATATTAATAATTGGAGTAACTTCTCTCGCAGGTTTTTATCCTTCCATTGTGTTATCACGCTTTAACCCGGTCAATGCGCTAAAGGCTAAACTCACATCCATCTCAACAACCGGAATTTCGCTGAGAAGAGCATTGGTGGTGTTTCAATTCATCATTGCACAGGCATTGATCATCGGAACTTTTATTATTATAAGCCAGATGAATTATTTTATGAACCGGCCACTGGGTTTCGATAAGGATGCGATTATCAATGTTCCTTTTCGCGTGGATAGCCTTCGCCTGAGCCGGCTTGATTTTTTGAAGAAGCAGTTATTGTCTGTAAACGGCGTGCAGGCAGTAAGTTTCAGTTCCAATACGCCTGTTGAAAACGTTAATGATATGTGGAGCTCATTCAAGTTCAATCATGCGTTGAAGGAGTCCGATTTTAAAGCTATTACCAGGTTTTGCGATGATGACTTTGTCCCGGCGTACAATTTAACTTTAATAGCGGGAAGAAATCTGCGACCATCAAATATGACCCGGGAATTCCTGGTAAATGAATCACTTATGAGAAGTCTTGGGATCACCAACCCGGAAGACATTTTGAATAAAGAGATCAGTATGTGGAATGATATGATCAAATGCCCGGTAGTTGGTGTGTTGAAAGACTTTAACAACAGGTCTTTTCATCATGAACTGGCACCTTTACTTGTGACCACAAACACCCATATGTACACCCAGGCTGGAATCAAACTGGTTACTGCGAACACAACCCCGACACTGCAATCGGTAAAAAAAATATTTGAAGAAACGTTCCCTGACTTTGTTTATGATCACAGATTTTTTGATGAGAAAATCGAGAGTTTTTACAAACAGGAAAACCAATTAGCCCAGTTGTATAAGATCTTTGCGGCAATCGCTATCATGCTCAGTTGCCTGGGGGTATACGGGTTATCTTCCTTTATGGCGGTTCAGCGGACAAAAGAGGTTGGTATCCGCAAAGTGCTGGGTGCCACACCGGGTTCCATTGTTTACTTATTTTCAAAGGAATTTGTCTTACTGATTACACTTGCTTTTGTGATAGCTACACCCCTGGCATGGTATTACATGAACCAGTGGCTGCAGGGTTATGTATACCGGATCAACATCAGTTGGCAGTCATTTGCAGCAGGCGGAACCGCTGCCATAATAATTGCTTTGTTAACTATAAGTTTCCAGGCAGTAAAGGCGGCTATGGCGAGCCCTGTTAGGAGCCTGAGGTCCGAATAAGCACGCAATCTGCAGTCATTTTAAATGCTTAATATCGATCATATCAGGTACCCACACCCGTCAAATCAAATGGTCCATGGTCACCACCGGTATATCTTTCCCGGTGAAAGGTTTTAGTTCACGAAACCCCTGCCTGTTATATTCATACCCATTTTCTGAAAGTTCCCAAAAAAGCGGGGAGAGGCTGAAAACAGAAGCCTTAAATCCCTGCACAATAGCGCCCATGTTGCCTGTTCCTTTGGAAAGAGCAGCTTCATTTTCAATTTCAAACGGACCCTGGAATGATTTATTTGTTAGTGTATCCACAAAAGACCGCCAATCCACGTTATCGGAGCCTCCGAATCCAGGGAGTGTTGCTTCATAGTTATGACGGTCCCATTCATTTTGCGCAACCGGGATCCCCGCTTTTGCTGCAAGCTCCGCATCCACTGTTTGCCTCGCATAAAGGTTTCCCCAGTAGACATCGTTGCGTTTTAAGGTGCCTTTCACGTGAATGCGGTGCAACCGTGTCATATCAGTATGGTTGATAACATCAACCGGGTCAACATGCTGCCAGATATCATGAGACGGGTCATAGATTTCACCATGCGACTTGCTGGGTATAAGCTCATACATCAGCTTACGTGCGGCAAGTACACCGGTGAGATTATTAAAAGTACTTGTGTACCCGCGGGAGCGCCAGCCTTCCATGGGGCAATTCTCATAAAGTATAGTAACTCCCAGGTCTTCTGCATATTTAATGATGGGCCGAAAAACCCGCGCATATTCGTCCAGGTTTTTTTGGAAGCCATTTTCTTCATTGCCCAGCTCATGATTATAGCCTACGAATGTTCCCACTTTCACATCATTGCCGTCACCACCCAATAAATGTGCTATACGAACCAGGCGCAGGAGATGGTTTTGGTTCCTGATCCGTTGTGCCGGATCTCCACCAATCAAATTATCAAACGCACCCAAAGATAATTGTAGTCCTGCCGCATTGAATTTATCTGATAACACTGCTGCATCTCCAGGTGAAAATTGTTCATAGTCAATATGAGTAGCTACAAAATCGTTCCTTGTTCCATCTCTTCGAAACACACAGACATCCAGTCCCTGTACACCGATTTCTTTTGCTTTAATAATAACCTCGTCGAGGGTCAGCCGGTCAAAGGCTGAGGTCATGATCCAGATCTGATTGTTCATATCAAGTTTTGAACCGTTAAGTTAAGCAATCAGTAACAAGATATTTCCAGGATGATCAGCCTTGCCCGGTTTAATTTGTATTTTCACCGCATCAATTAAATAATTTACGCTTGAACAATTTTCAATGTTTTACTTCATCTTCATGCTTGCTGCGTAGTTTTCATTTTGCTCCCCCGGATCAGCGCAGGGGGGAGACCTGGGATAGAGGACAATCCTCAACCTCATTCCAGACCAGAAGCTGGGTCTGCTGATCCTGTGTAATCATGACGATGTTGAGATTTACAATATTCGCAATTGGATACGGGACATTCTGCTCGATGCTATCAAATAGTCAACCGTTAATCCGCTTCCAGTCGTCTGACCGCGGAATTTCTGTCGAACAAGCCATCTATCTCTTTACTGCCCACACTTAAACAGGATTTAGCACTTACATTTATCATCCAAAAGTTAAATGAGTTGAAAGAAATGGTTAAAAAGATAATCATATTAAGTTATTTTATTGTGTCAGGGATATGCCAGGTATCGGTTGCTCAAAAAGCAGCAAGTCTCACTTCTTATGTAAATCCTTTTATTGGCACTGCTCCTCTGACTGATTCTGCTATTCTCGGCTATAATTTGCCAACAGGCTGGAGATCATGGGCCGGTCTTGTATATCCAGGCTCATCCCTCCCGAATGCCATGGTACAGCTAAGCCCAATGACAGAGTACGGCTCCGGGGCAGGGTATGAATATGAAGACGATGTTATATATGGATTTACCCACACCAATAAAGGGCATTGGAATCTTTGTAACATCCCGGTTATGCCTGTTTCTAACGTGCATGATTCCACGACACGTTTTGTTTCGCATTTCTCTCATAAAAACGAAAAGGCGTCGCCTGCATTTTACCAGGTTTATCTTGATGATTACAATGTGAGAGTGAGTCTTACTTCTACTTTGCGTTGCGGCTATCACAGGTATGAATACAAGGATTCCAGGGACAGGAAAATACTTTTTGACCTTGCAAGGGCAAATGGTCGGGTTTCAGCCTGGGCTATACAGCAAGCCGGAGATTCCGCAATACAAGGCTATCAGCAAATGGGCCAGGAAAAGATCTATTTCTATGGGAGACTTAATAACCGCATAACCCAATTTCATAAAAAAAACGAAGGCAGTAAAGATGGTTTTGCCCTGTTACAGGTTAATGATGGAATCGAACCCGTCGAGTTAAGAATTGCTTTGTCTTTTGTCAGCATCGGGAACGCAAAAAGCAATCTGGCGGAGGAAATAGGGAGCAAGTCATTTGACAGGATCAGGAATGAAGGCAATGCGACGTGGGAAAAGATATTATCAGGAATCCAGGTGAAAGGCGGAACAGCAAAACAAAAACAGATGTTTTATTCTTGTTTCTACAGGTCATTGCTATGGCCGGCATTACGCAGCGATGTAAATGGAGAATACACTGATGTGAAAAAAAATGTTATTAAGGCGGATTTTAATTATTATACGGTCCCTTCTCTCTGGGATACTTACCGGAACAAAGACGTGTTCCTCGGTATTGTTTCGCCCCATGTAACATTGGATGTGATTAAGTCATTACAAGATATGGGTGATAAAACCGGCTTTATACCTACATTTTTTCATGGCGATCATGCAGCGTCTTCCATTACCGGTTCTTATCTGAGGGGGATAACTGATTTTGACGTTAAAGGGACATACCAGTTGCTTTTAAGAAATGCGAATGTTGAAGGTGGAACCAGGCCCCATATCACCGAGTATATCCAAAAAGGATATATATCAGATCCTGATATAGCAGCACCCAACGTTGAAACGAAGGCAAAGGCCGGAGTCTCAAAAACGCTTGAGTATGCTTATGACGATTATTCCCTGGCGCTACTTGCGAAACAATTAGGCGATACGGCTAATTACCGCATATTGATGGAGAGATCATCAAACTACAAAAATGTATTTGATCCAACCACCAGGTTCATGAGAGGAAGGCTGGACAATGGCGAATGGATCAAAAATTTTAATCCGCAGTTTCCGTATTATGAATATATGTACCGGGAGGCGAATGCATGGCAGGTGTCTTTTTACGCGCCGCATGATATGGCTGGTTTAATAAAACTGTATGGCGGCGCCGCGGCTTTTGAAAAAAAATTGGATTCGTTTTTCACAGTACCGTGGAACCCCGCCTATATCGCACGAAATGTCGAGACGATGGTTGGACAATATTGCCACGGCAATCAGCCCGATCATGAGGCGCCCTTTGCTTATCATTTTATTGGCAAACCCGGGAAGTCTCAAAAAATGCTTGATCATATTATGGATGAGCTGTACGGGATAGGTAAGGAAGGACTGGCGCTCAGCGGCATGGATGATGCGGGTGAGATGTCCGCCTGGTATGTATTTGCGGCTTTAGGATTGTATCCCTTTTCCGCCACCGATCCGGAATATATTGTCACCGTACCTGTTTTCGGGGAGGTAAACTGGCGCCAGGCAAATGGTAAGGTGGTGAAGGTAAAACGGTCAGGAAAGAGCAGGGAGCTGCATTCCATCATGGTAAATGGTAAAAAGATCGAAGGGTATTTCGTGCCTCATGATGTGTTTACACGGGGAGGTGTGATTGAAATCAAGACCAAATAACCATCGTAGAGAAATATCGTGTTCTGAAAAAAATCATCCTGATGTATCAGGGATCTTTTGCAGCATCGCAATATTGTCTTGCAAACCAAGCAATCTATTTTCATTAAATTGACTTCTGTTACACTAAATTGACTTTAATAAAATACAGGCTGATGAGATACACGCTAATGTTTCTATTGTTTTCGACCCAGATGATGTGGGTTAGGGGTCAGGTGCCAAATGCCATTGAAAATGTTTTAATAAGCTCCGAAAAAACCAAAACGGGGGTCAGTAGCAATGATAAAGGGCAATTATTGGTGAATATCAATCCGAAAGATCTCCGTAAGTTTAAAAACAGGGGATGGGTTCTTTACAGTGACCTCGGAGCAAAGGGCGATGGGAAGACCGATGATATAGACGCAATAGCTGCGGCACATGCCATCGCCAACCAAAACCAGATCAGGGTCAAAGCCGATAAAGGTGCCAGCTACTATATAAGTGGCAAAGCGCGTACAGTAATCATCCGGACAGATACTGATTTTGGTACTGCGGCCTTCACCATCGACGATACTGAAGTGAAAAATCGGAATGCCCCGGTATTTATGGTCAGTTCCGGACTACAGCCATTCAAACTAAAAACCATATCTACATTAAAACGGAACCAGCAGAAAATCGACCAATCCTTACCCGGGCCATGCCTGATCACAGTTACTGATTCCAGCGTAAAACGTTATATAAGATTTGGCCTGAATCAAAATAACGGAGCCTCACAGACTGATATTTTTGTTGTTGATAAAACAGGCAACGTGGATATGAATGCGCCGATTATCTGGGACTTTGACAAGGTTACTGATATGACTGCCATTCCCATCGACGAAAAAACGCTGACAATAACCGGCGGGCGTTTTACGACCCTTGCCAATAAAGCCGAATCGAAATACACCTATTACGCCCGCAATATATCGATAAGGCGCTCGCATGTTAACCTGGAAGGACTTGAACATCGCGTAATTGGTGAAGGAGAGCATGGAGCGCCTTACGGGGGCTTCATCAGTATCGGGGACTGCGCTTATGTGACTGTGAGAAATACTGTTCTCACAGGACACAAAACCTATATTACCATAGGTGCGGCAGGCAAGCCTGTTACTATGGGGACCTATGACATTTCGGTTAACCGCGCCCTCAATGTTTCATTTATAAAATGCAGCCAGACAAATGATATCAATGATAAAACATACTGGGGAATCATGGGTTCAAATTTCAGCAAGAACCTGCTTTATGATTCATGCACGTTTTCCCGTTTCGATGCACATATGGGGGTAGCGAACGCAACGATCCGAAACTCCACTCTTGGGCATATGGGTATCAATGCTATCGGAAGCGGTGTGCTGACGGTCGAGAATTCGACAATTAACAGTAATAACCTTATCAATTTGCGCAGCGATTATGGCAGTACCTGGCAGGGAGAAGTATTCATCCGCAACTGCGTTTTTGTTCCAGGCGGTGGTAAGCCTACAAATGCGAGCCTGGTCGGTGGCGCGAATTCCGGCCAGCATAATTTCGGATACATTTGTTATATGCCTGAGCGCATCACTATTGAGAATCTTCGGATCAATGATTCCAATCACCCTGAATCTTACCAGGGCCCGGCTATTTTTGCGAATTTCAATCCGGCAATGACCGATTCATCTTATAAGGAAACTTTTCCTTTTGTGAGAACGCGGGAAGTAATCCTCCGGAATGTAACCATTGCCAGCGGAAAAGAACTGAAGTTAAGCAGCAATCCTTTTTTGTTCCGTGACGTAAAGGTGGTTAAGAATTAATGCGGCAAATGTTTACCCACTGACTTAGAGATGTAAGATAGATATTGACCGGGAAGCCTATTTCTCAGGTGCGAAGCCACCTGTTTTGATCCAGGTATCCCAGGCCTGAACAAATTCTTCATAACTAAGTGGGGGCGGGATTCGTCCTTCGCCCATATTCCAGCCTGCTTTAACTAAAGTATCCCTTGCGTGTTCAATGAGTTTTTCTTTTGTTTTATGGCCGTTTTGATTGTAATCCATTATCTGGATCGCGAGTTCTCTCGCAGACTTTCCTTCAAACACCATTTTCATGTCCGCCGGTGGTAGTGCCCATTTGGGATTTCCGGGAGGAGTGTGGAGCCCGGGAGTATTGGTGGGTTGGTGACAATTGGAACATTTCATGGCGTACAATCCCTTGCCGTCTTTCCCCCGTTTAGGAAGCATTGTGTGTATATGACTATCATCACCCTGTAAGGGAACGTCGCCGGCGGGATGACAATTCATGCAGCGTGGACTCATAAGCACTTTGTAGACTTCACCAAAAGCGCTTATCGATTGTATACTATCCGGGATAACGCCCCCGGCATGTGTGTCACCGTTAGTCCCGGGGTTTCTCCTGAGACCAAAAGCACTGATGCCGATAACTAAAATCAGCATCATCAAAACGATCCCTGCAGTAGATACGCGATGGTTGAATAATCTCATATATTGGTTTGTTCGATTAAAAAAACTATAAGCCGGGCTGGCTTCACATGAGTTGCTAAGGCAAATGTTTTGGTGGCATATCTGAAAATGATCACAGGGATATGCGTTTTATAAATGAAACCAGGACAGCAATTAATTGGCCACGCGATACTCAATTGGCGACATTCCGACTTTTCGTTTAAATACCCTGGCAAAATGCTGAGGGTATTTGAAACCTAACCCATATGCAATCTCGCTTACAGACTTAGAGTGATCAAAAATCCTTGCCTTTGCCACTTCGATCAGTTTTGACTGGATATATTCCTGGGCACTTTTCCCGGTTTCTTTTTTCACAAGGTCGCCAAAATAACCAGGCGAGAGATTGAATTCCTTCGCGCAATAAGTTACGGTTGGCAAGCCGGCAGTTTGTGGTTTATCCGATGCGAAATATTCATTCAATAATGTTTCAAATCGCTCCAGTATGCCTTTGTGAACATGATCCCGGGTTATAAACTGCCTGTCATAAAACCGGACACAATAATTGAGAAGCAATTCAATTGTGGATGCAATCAACCTTCTGCTATGCTTATCAATGGCATGTTCAAGTTCGTATTTTATTTTCGAAAAGCAATCCATTACGATACTTCTTTCGCGCTCCGATATATGCAGCGATTCATTTGATTGATAGCTGAAAAAGCCGTATTCCTGGATATGTTTACCCAATGAAGTACCCGGAATCAGATCGGGGTGAAAGATAAGTGCGTACCCTTTTGGCTGATAGATTTCTCCATTGCTTTTCACACCAGCTACCTGTCCGGGTGCAAGGAAAACAAGTGTACCCTCCTGGTAGTCGTAAGTCCCCCGACCATACACCAGATCACCGCATTTGACATCTTTAAGGAATATGGTATAAAAGCCAAAGTACATTATGGAGCCTTGCCGCGGATTCGCTCTTGATAAATCCACAACACTTACGAGCGGATGTAAAGTCTCGTTATTGTTGAAAACATTGTAATCATTAATTGTCTCGAAGCGGCGTAAATCATCCATCCCGGAGAGTTTAATGGGATGAAGTTACCGTTTTCCTCATCCGGTAAAATGCGCCAGAGACATTATGAGTGATTTTGGTTAGAGAAACCGTGATTTGTATACGTCATGGATGGCTAAATGCCTTGAACTTTACCTTGTAAATCCTCGTTTTGGGCCTTCCGATGTTTTAACTGTAAAAGTTGAGGCTGTAATAAAGACATCACCGGAAACTCAGGGACAGGATATGGTTTGGCGTCATATGCTCAGCTGACCAAAGCTGAATTGTGGTCAGCTGAACTCATCGTCCCCTCTTATAATTTCGTAACTTTAAATGACCTCAGGTGTAATAGGTATTCAAACAACTAATTCCAGCATATGACACATCAAAAAGCTTCTATCAACAGGCGTTCTTTTTTGAAATCATCAGCACTTGCCGGGGGTGGACTGATGATAAGCTTCAGCTGGTTATCAGGGTTTAGCCCGGCTGACAAAATACACGGAATTAATTTGCCGGAGGAATGGAAAGAACTGACGGGTTATATAAAAATTACGGCCGACAATGTCATAAAGATCATGAACCCCAATCCGGAGTTTGGTCAAAACGTGATGACCTCACTCCCGATGATAATAGCCGAAGAACTGGATGCAGATTGGAAGAAAGTGGTCGTTGAGATGGGCCACCATGACAATATAAAATTAGGCCCGCAATTTACCGGTGGCAGCAATTCAATCAGGATGTACTGGAAGCCGTTGCGCGAGGCGGGAGCCGCTGCGCGAAATATGCTGATGCAGGCTGCAGCTGAAACATGGCAGGTGCCTGTGGAAGAAATTTCGACAAAAGCCGGTATCCTTATCCACGAAAAAAGCGGCAAGACTGCAACATATGGAAGCATGGCTTCAAAAGCGTCGGCCCTGGCCGTTCCAAAAGGCGTCAAACTTAAAGATGTGAAGAGTTTCAATGTGATCAGAAACTCAAAGAAAAATGTGGAGGGAACTAAAATCATTTCCGGCAAGCCTCTTTTTGGTATTGACTATAAAGTGGATGGAATGTTGATCGCAATGATTGAACATCCACCGGGTTTTGGAATGAAACTGAAATCTTTCGATGCGTCTGAAGCATTGAAAATGCCGGGTATCAAAGACGTTTTTACACAACAACTGTATGAGGACGGCTTTGAACAAGGTGGTTTTGATACAAGATCATTCAATGATCTGCTTGTCGTGGTTGGTAAAACTACCTGGGAAGTTATGAATGCGCGTAAGAAACTGAAAGCGGAATGGATGCCTGCCGGGGAGAGCAAAGATATAATCGGTGGGCGGGGGTCGAAAAGAGAAATTGTGGTTCCGGGAGAACTTGAAACAACTGCTGCTCAGCTGCAAAAGATGGAGGAGTTTGCCAAAAAGCCTGCTCAACAGTTGAGGAAAGACGGAGATCCGGAGGCGGCTTTTAACAATGCGGCCCAGGTAATTGAACGCACGTACAACGCACCTTTCCTGGCGCATAACTGTATGGAGCCGATGAATTTTTTCGCTCACGTTACGGATGAAAAGGCATTGGTTGCAGGACCTATACAGGCCCCGGGTTGGTCAGAGCCTACGCTCGCAAAACTGTTGAATCTGCCAGCTGATAAAATTGAAATTCAAATGACCCGCATGGGTGGCGGTTTTGGGCGCAGAGCCTATGGCCAATACCTGTATGAAGCAGCGCTGATCTCTAAGAAAGTAAAGGCCCCGGTGAAACTTGTTTACTCGCGTGAAGACGATATGACTTATGGTATCTATCGTCCGATGTATACGGCTACCTATCGTGCGGCTCTCGATGCAAATAAAAATTTGATTGGATTCCATGTAAAAGGTGGTGGCATACCCGAACATGCCATTCATGCAAACAGATTCCCCGCTGGTGCGGTTGAAAATTATCTTGCAGAAGGGTGGCAGATAGCATCAAATATAACTATCGGAGCTTTCCGGGCGCCAAGATCAAACTTTAATGCTGCTGCCGAACAATCATTCCTTGATGAGGTTGCGGAAGCCATGGGTAAGGATCCGATCGATCTGAGGCTGGAATTATTACAGCGTGCAAAAGAGAACCCGGTTGGTAAAAACAATGATTATGATGCCGACAGGTATGCCGGGGTATTAAAGCTGGTTAAGGAAAAGTCCGGATGGAACAAGCCGGAAAATAAAAAATACAGTCGCGGAGTTGCCGCTTATTTCTGTCATGCGTCATACGCAGCGCATGTGGTAGATATTATCATGAAAGACGGAAAACCATATGTAGAGCGGGTTTTCAGTGCCGTAGACTGCGGGGTCGTGATAAATCCTGATGCTGCAATAAATATGGTCCAGGGAGCCGTAGTTGATGGGATTGGCAATGCATTTTATGGTGGCCTGACGCACAAAAATGGTGTAACGGAACAAAACAACTTTCACCGGTACAGAATGATACGAATGCAGGAAGCACCTAAAAAAATTGAGGTTCATTTCGTGGAAAATGATATTGATCCTACCGGGCTTGGAGAACCCCCTTTTCCACCGGTATTCGGTGCAGTTGCAAATGCCTTATACAGGGCGGCCGGTAAAAGGCTCTATCAGCAGCCATATAGTCCGCAATTGGAAGCTGCCAGGAAAGCCACTTTTTAATAAATAATTCATTTCATCAAAATCTCGTTTATGCTCTCTCTAAACATAAATAAAAAACCTTACAAAGTAGAAGTAGATCCAAATACACCGCTGTTATGGGTTTTAAGAGATACGCTCGGACTGGTGGGCACCAAGTATGGTTGCGGAGTGGCACAATGCGGAGCTTGCGTTGTGCATCTGAATGGGGAGGCCGTGCGTTCCTGTGTTACGAAAGTTAGCCGTGCAGTAGGACAAAAGGTGGTGACCATTGAAGGGCTGGCTGAAAACCATGACCACCCGATACAAGAAGCGTGGCTCGAGATGGATGTTTCCCAGTGTGGATATTGCCAGTCTGGTCAGATGATGGCCGCAGCAGTATTAATAAGGGAAAACAGTAATCCTACTGATGCCGACATAGATACGGCAATGGGAGGAAACATTTGCCGATGTGGCACCTACCTGCGGATCCGTGATGCAATTCATCTCGCCGCCGACATTCAGCGTAAAAAGAAGTAGTGTAACAAACAGGCATAGTAACACAACCACGAAGCCCAAAGCACGGTGGAGGTTACGAGGCTGAGTTCCTCAGATTTATTCTCCTGGTTAAATATTTTACTATTTCAATGGCCGTAACACTGGTTATAGTTACCAGCCCGATCATCAACATGATACTGCCATTTAATGATGTGGCCTTAAAAATGGTGTTCGAAAAGGGCACATAGATAATTACCAATTGCAGTATAACCGTGATAATGATGGCCAACCACATGTTATGGTTGGAAAAAATGTCCCTGGCAAAAAGCGAATGATAGACCGAACGAACGGAGAGCGCGTTGCCCAGCTGCACAAAACATAATGTTGTAAAAACTGCGGTCTGCTGAGTTCTGAGATCATAACCCTTTCCTGCGGTCCAGAATTGTATAAACAATGCGGCCATGGCGAGAACTATACCCGTTACGATGATTCTCGGTACCAGGCCTCCCGCGAATAGGTTTTCTTTCGGTGGCCGGGGAGGCCGTTTCATTATATCTTTTTCAGCCGGTTCTGCTACAAGCGCCAACCCCGGTAAACCATCAGTGACCAGGTTTATCCAAAGGATGTGAATCGGGAGCAGGGGAATGGCGAAACCAAAGACTGGTGCAAAAAATATAACCAGTATTTCCGCCAGGTTACAGGAGAGCACATAAACTATAAATTTTTTGATGTTCTCATAGATCCTCCTCCCTTCACGTACCGCCTTTACGATTGTCGCAAAATTGTCGTCCAGCAGGATCATGTCGGCCGCTTCTTTTGATACATCAGTTCCTGTTATTCCCATAGCGATGCCAATATCCGCCTGCTTCAGTGAAGGAGCATCATTTACTCCATCACCGGTCATAGCTACAAACTCACCGTTGCCTTGTAAGGATTTTACAATTCTTAATTTTTGTTCCGGTGACACCCGCGCGTAAACAGCAATCTCTTTCGTTTCCTGGTTGAATTTTTCTTCCGTGAGTTTTTGCAGTTCGGATCCTGCTCTTACTTTTTTTGAATCCTTCTCTACCATACCCAAACGTTCCGCAATCGCAGTTGCTGTAAGTGGCTGGTCACCGGTGATCATTACCGTTTTAATGCCCGCGGTTTTGCATTCTCTGATGGCTTCAATTACTTCTTCCCTTGGCGGGTCAATCATTGCAGTCATCCCGAGAAATTCAAGGTCGTTTTCCTCATTTTCAGTAATCTCACCGGGATCGTTGTCAAATATCCGGAAGCCGAAAAACAAAACCCTCAATCCATCTGCCGCCCATTGGCGGTTGAGATTCAACCATTCGTTTTTTTTGTCATTGTATTTCTCAGCGATCACCTCAATCATTTTTGCAGGTGCACCTTTCACAAATAATATCCATTTGTTATCATGCCTGTGCAGGGTACCCATCCGCATTCTTTCTGAATTGAAGGGGAGTTTATATACAAGAGGAAAACGCTGATCAGCTTCTGCTTTTGTTTTGCCTTTTTCCAATGCATATTTTACGAGAGCTGTTTCTGTAGAATCTCCCAACAACTCATTATCGTCTGAAAATCTTACTTCGTTATTCAGCATCATGGCATAAAGAAAAAGCTCTTCCTGCCCCGGAACGGAACTGGTTTTTTCAACAGTCATTACATTCTGAGTAAGCGTACCGGTTTTATCACTACAGATATAGGTGACCGAGCCTAAGGTTTCAACAGCGGGGAGTTTCCGCATGAGTGCTTTTTGTTTTACCATTCTTCTTGCGCCTTGTGCCAAAGCTATAGTAACCACTGCGGGCAGGGCTTCAGGGAGTGCTGCCACAGCCAGCGATAATGCGGTCAGGAACATTGCAAAGGCAGGTTCGCCGCGGAATAAACCGAAACCAAACACCAGCAGGCAAATGACCACTACGATCACTGCTAACTGGCGGCTGAAGACACCTAATCTTTTTTGAAGTGGTGTTTTCTGAGAACCCGGTTGCATCATACCAGCAATCTTTCCAATCTCGGTTTTCATGCCGGTAGTAGTAACTATTGCTTTTGCAGATCCATTGCTCACAATAGTGCCTTTGAAAATCATGTTATGTTGATCTCCCGGAACTATATTTTCTCCTTCGATGGGTTCTGTATGCTTTTCAATCGAATGACTTTCCCCGGTGAGGGATGCTTCCTCTGTCTTAAATGAACTTACTTCGAAAAGCCTTGCGTCTGCCGGGACTATATCTCCTGCTTCCAGTAAAATAACATCACCCGGCACCAATTCAGCAGCTTCTATTTTCGCGGGGACGTTCTCCCGAAGTACTACGGCGTTCTGTGCGGACATTTTTTGAAGCATTCTTACTGATTGCTCGGCGTTGTATTCCTGGGAATATCCCATCCAGGCATTTCCCAGGATTATAGCAAGGATTACAAATGCGTCAGTATGCTCGCCAACAGCAAAGGAAATACCCGCAGCAATCACCAGTATAATGATCATTACATCGGTGAATTGGGACAGCAGTATCGCCCATTTACTTTTTTGTTTTGATTCTTTCAGGACATTTTTTCCATGTTCCTGTTGAAGGGGGACTATCATTTCTTTTTTCAGACCGGAAGGACTTGAGTTTAGTTGCTGAAAAAGTGCCTCCGGACTTTGCTGATAGAATGGTGCCATAGGTGATATTGAATCATTAAAGATATCGCTTCGGCAAATATACCGGCTAAAGATTCGTCCGATACTGTCAATTGATGACCTTTCAAAGAATTATATTCGCTTAGAAAGCTGTGCTGATTATCCCGTGGCGACATGGTTGATAATTTCAAAATAGTGGCCTCAGCCCGGCAATTGAAAATTCACGAAGCAACATCTACATGGAATACAAGCTACAAAAGCCTGTTCAGGCCAAAATTGGGACCGAAAAATATCAATGCACAGTTGAATGGCGCAATGGTAAATTTATTGCCGATGAACCGATCACCGCCGGCGGTAAGGATATCGGGCCTGATCCATTTACGCTGTTACTATCATCTGTTGCCACATGTATGCTCGTTACTATGCGCATGTACAGTGATCGCAAGGGATGGAATGTTGAGCACATCACCATTAAAGTGAATATGCGTAAGGAAACAACCGGACCCGGAACCAAAACCATTATAGATCAGCATATCATCTTTCCCGATAACATACTCCCGGAACAGAAAACCAGGTTGAATGAAATAGCGGAACATTGTCCTATTTCAAAAATTCTGGAAGGTGATGTTGAAATACGCGAAACTGTTTTTCCAGAGGATGGAACGGTAACAACAACTTAGTTTCTAACCTGGGGCTTGTCAGTTGCCTGTAAACGCATTTTAATTAGCGATTTCGGGTCCCTGAGCTGCCGGGTTTGGCTGAGTCTGGTGCCGGTTGGCCGCTATCCATGATTGAATCTGAGGAAAAAGCAACTTCTTCATGATTTTCATTTTTGATGAGTAATCTGAATGCATTATTAAATTTTTCTGCCAGATCTTAGTGGCGGAAGATCAAAGCCACTTTTATGCGATATATAACCATTTTATTTATCTTATCGGCAATCATGGGAGGATGTTCAGGACGAACATCAGCTGTTAAACCGGGGAAGCAGAAATTTATCAAAGAGATACAGATGGCGGAAAGCGATTTTCAAAAAATGACGAAGGAAAATGGGATTGCCGAAGCCTTTTGGTTTTATGCTGACAGCAATGCTGTGATAAAAAGGGAAAATGATACGCTTATTCGTGGAAGAGAAGCTATCCGGAAATATTATTCCAAACCGATCTTTGCGAAAGCTTCTGTGAGCTGGTCGCCCGATTTTACAGATGTATCCGCTGAAGGTGACCTCGGATACACATATGGTAAGTATACCTGGGTGTCCCGCGACAGCTCAGGTACTGTTAACACCAGTAATGGGGTGTTTCATACGGTCTGGAAAAAACAGCCAAATGGCGAATGGAAATATGTCTGGGACTAAGATCCGGTCTCAAATACCTCAGGCGGTTCGCAAAATCTTTTCCATCTTCCTTCCTTTTGCCAACTCATCGACCAGTTTGTCCAGGTACCGTACTTGCCTGGTTAACGGTTCCTCGATCTCTTCGATAAGATACCCGCAGATTACCCCGGTAATTAATTTTGCATTGGGATTCAGTGAGGCCCTTTTAAAAAAGGTTTCAAAAGTTACTTTCTCCTTTATTAGTTCCTGCAACTTTTTATTGTCGAAGCTGGTCAACCATTGTATAACCTGGTGCAGCTCATCTTTTGTTCTGCCTTTCTTCTCAACTTTTTCAACGTACATCGGATATACGGAGGCAAAGGTCATTTTGGCGATTCGCTGGTTGTGTGTGTCTGTTGTATTCATATCCCAGGGATTTTGATCCAAACCTTCTTGGTTTGTAAGGTCGAACGACAGAAGGTGCCTGATATTTGTTTCAATAAATTTAAGTGAAGAAAGATTTATACGCAAAAACTTCAAAGATTCCCGCCGGGACAGCCTTATGAGATCAGTATTTAGCCTTCGTCCGCCGTGTTTAGCCTTCGTACGCATTGTTTAGCCTTCGTCGGTATTGTTTAGCCTGCGTCCGCACTGTTTCGCCTTCGCCCGGACTGTTTCGCCTTCGTCCTCACTGTTTAGCCCTCGCCGGACTGTTTCGCCTTTGTCCTCACTATTTAGGCTTCGTCCTCAGTGTTAAGGATTCCTGCTCCCGGTTTACTCTTCTTCATCCGGCGGCAATGCACTTGTTGGTTTTTCGGCCTTCAGCGTTGCCAGGTTGTAAATGGCACCTTCAGCAAGGATATCTACGATCATATGTTCAACGGTAATTGGCATACGCTCATCGATCTCGGGTAAGTTTGTGTAGCTGATGGTCTTGCCATTTACGATGGTAACAATTCCGGATCCGATAACCGTAAATTTTTTGCCTTCGGTGATGATGATACCGGTATCTTCTGCGAGACCTATCCCTAATATGCCTGGTTGCACCGCAACCGCCTGTGCAAGCCGGTTAAAACGACCGCGCTTTTCAAAATGTGTATCAATAATGATATTTGGTATGAAGTTGAAACCCGTTGAAAACTTTATTTCACCTTTCAGGTGGGCCTTGGTTGCGTTGCCATCATAAATCATTGTGTGACCCATTGCCATTGCGCCGGCACTGGTGCCTGCCACAACAAATGCTTCATTCAGATATCGTGATTTTATCAGGTTAAGCAATTTTGTTCCGCCGATTATCGATGACAGGCGTAACTGGTCACCACCAGTAAATATTACGCAGTTGCATTGATTTATTCTTGAGAGGTTTTCCGGGGTATCCACCTGCTCGCGCGAGGTGATGAATAAGTGTTCCACATCCGAACATCCAAGTTTGATGAAGGCGTTGCGGTAACTGATTTCCATTTGTTCGGGAAAAGACGAAGCTGTGGTAATTAATTCAATTTTAGGATTTGAATGGCTTTGAACTACCAACCTGATAACACGTCGCAATATCCCTTCTTCGAAAAAATCGAACCGTTTTTTGCTCGCAGCACCCTGCTTATAATTTATACCCTTATCTTCTGCACCACCTATTGCTACCAGGTAACCTTTAATTTTAGCCATAAATAATGATCAGTTAAGAAAATCACATTACTATTCTGCAAAAATACAACCGGTATTCGGCACGATTGCAAACGAATGCCAGGGAAATCCAGGGGGATATCAACAAAAAACCCGGCGGGGACAACGCCTACCGGGTTCGTATATGGGCTTTTTGATGCTTACTGGACAGAATTACTTATAGCTGATCACCATTTATTCGGACACAACACGGAACCTCAATCCAAGGCTCGCATAGGGGTGTGGCGTATACATGAAATACTGATCCCCTTCCTCATAGGAATAATCTGTACTGAGATTCCATTGATAGGTATAACCTCCTTCAAGCCTGATGCCGAGGGATGAAGTAAGATTGAATATTGCCCCAAGGCCGCCGCCAATTCCTGTACTGAACTGGTGTGAGGGTGCGATTTTTACCACATCGTATGGATATTCCTCATCGTCAAACTCCTTCACGCCCCCCAGTATAACGACGTTGAATCCCGCGGTAACATATGGCTTGAATTGTTGCTCTTCTTCATTCTGCCGGATAAAGTAACCCCAGTTCATTCCATAGATCAAATGCATCTTCGATTTTCCGCTGACAGTAACCGGGTTGCCATTAAAATCCTGTGTTTCATAGGAGAATCTGAACGGTGGCAACACCCGGATATCCGTTGTGCTGAACAAGTGTTTCCCGGCCCTGTCCCGACCAAATGAAAGTGAAAATCCTATCGGACTTTTCTTTCCATCGCCCAGGAAATGTGATTCGGCGTTTATGCCGTAAGTACGGCCTTCCTTGTCAAAAAAGCTTGCCTTCTTGTACTGGGCCTGCAGGCCGGAAAAACAAATGAGGACGATTAATGTTACAGTCGTTTTTTTCATGTCTCTGATTGCTGGTTTGGGTAGGTTTGGGTTTTGGTGATGTCTATTTGGTGGGGGTGATCAAAATGTATTTGAATGTGCTGCCATATGCTGCATCAAGAAATGCAAGCATCTCATTCCATTTCGTTTTGCTGACGATCTGGGCCTTGTACACTTTTTCAATATGGAGCTTAACCAGGCTGTTGTCTTCGGTTGCACTTATGCTGAATGATCCCGTTTCATTTTCAACTTTCTGATTCAACTCTGCCAGTCCCTCGGCCTTGTAGCCGGCAGGCACCTTGAATTCAATTGTCCAGGTGAATTTCTTTGGATACCGTACGTTGATGTCGTGCTGCCTGATGCGTTCCTCATCTTTGATTTGCAGCTGGGGTCCGGTTAGGGCAGTCAGGTTTACGAGATATTTTTTACCGGCCTTTCGTACAAAATCGGGGAATTCGAACTCTTCACTAAAAGTCAACACCTTCGTTTTCTCAGTCCGGCCATCGGTAGTTAGCGTAAACTTTGCGTTGTTTACTCTCCGGTTGAACTCAGATCCAAGTGACGCTTTTACATATTCCGGTTTTTGCTTTTTGTATTCGTCTTTAATGGTACGAACCGAACTCTGGTATTCTTCCGCCTGCTTTCCCTTCATCCTGATAGAGGGATCTTCGCCACCGAAGTGCTTATAATCGTCGATCATATAGGGTGTGTATTTCAGGGCACTACTGATCGATTTTGTCTTGGATATACCGGTATGCGTTGAAATTCTTCTGACCATGATACCTTTCATATCATCAGCCAGTAAAACGCGGATTGCATAATGGGAACTGTTATCATCGGCTTTTGTTCCCGGAAGTTTAAATTCTTTGATCTCCTGGTTGCCGGACTTTTTCTCCGGTTTTGATATGATCAGCGCTTCATTATCGAGCAGGCTCTCGACCAGTTCATCAGGATTGGAATAATCAGTTGCATTATAATACAATTTGTCGCCTACTTTGATGATATATCTTATTTCCTGGTCGAATAAAGCCTGCTTTAAAAGGCCGATATTATTGGAAGTCGTAATAATGATTTCAGATTTGATATCTTTCTGGTAAAGGAGGGAACCGAATATGAAAGCGAAAAGTTTGTCACTCATATATTCGTTCATAAACAGGATCTTATTACGCACATAATAGTATGCCGTATTGATGTATTGCTTCTGTGGCATATCCCTCACTCCAAGCTTTACCAGGTCAGCCCAGCAGGCATTCACAAACATCTGAACCGACATTCCCGGGGCCAGATACTGGTTGCTGACCATTTCATAATCCTCCCAGGCTTTTTTTGCCAGCTCCTGTTTGGTGAAGCTGCTTTTCAGCTCACCCTTGGCACCAATTAACACACCTTTTGCCTGCTCGTTGTTGGAATATATTACCTGGAACTTAACGAACGGATATTGCAAATAAGGGCTGACAAAATTCACATCTTTCTCCACATCCCTGTCTTTATCGGTAAAAACAAAACGAAAAAATCCGCTTTCCTGGGTGCTTTCTTTTTTGAACGTCGGTGCGCCATTCAGGGATAACGATTTGAAATAAGATTTATCATCAGTTTCAATGATGATCTCGTTATGCATCACAGGATAATCTTTGCTGCAAACTTCATAAGCAGGTTCAAATTCAACGTATCCCGAGGCCGTTACATCAAGCCGGCTTTTTGTTGTTGTAACATATTCAAGGATATCACCAGGTTCGAGATTGGGGATGGGAACTTTATAGTACTGGTATTCGGAGTATGCTACTTTGTCAAAAAAGCTCTGGAAAAATTGTGGGATCGCAGTGCTTTTCTCTACAGCCACTGCCGTTTTCAAATCTATGTTCACCGCTGTATCGCCAGGCTTTATGATGCGTGCAATAAAGCCGTCTTCTTTTGAACCATATCTAAAATATATCGTTGAGAGAGATTCGACTGAGTTATTATCATTAACGCGGATCCTGAACCTGGTCTTCTCGAAAAAGTAAAGACTGCGTTCACGACGGGTGAAAAAACCACCACTGCTTTTCCTGTCAAACAACACCGAGCGTGAGTAACCGATAATAACGGCTGATTCCTTTTCCCATTTTGAAGGAATTGACTGCAGATTGAAAGCGGCATTTGATTCTTTGAACATGCCTGCCGCATTCCGGTTCAGGTTGTCGAGGAAGTCTTCATCAATGAAACCCTGTGCAACAGTGCTTTGACTGAAGAATAATCCAGAAGCTAAAAACGATAACAGTAGAAGGGCTGTTCTCTTAAACGGATGCATGAAACAGATTATTTTGAGGTGACACTGAAGAAGTAACTGCTGAAGGTTTTGATGGAGGTCAGGAAATTTTTCCAGTCAGCGAATTCACTGGTAGCAATGGTACTTTTCTTTATGACCAGGTATTTTTTCAGTACAATTGTATTGCCGGATACAACGTATTCTCCTTTAAATTCATACCCGGGTGAACGGAGCTCGAGTTTTTCAGGCAGATCCTCAAACTTGCTACCGGCCGGGATTTTCAGGGAAAATTCATCCTCAAAACTGAGCACATAGTCAAGATCGTAGCCGCTTGTACGTTTTTCATCCGGCAAATAACTTTCCAGTGTCTTGGGGAAAAAGTCAAGATTTATATACTTGTTGCCCGAGATGGTCTGTACATAATTTGCCAGTTCGATATTTCCGGATACAACCATTGGCACTTCGCGGTTACTCAGATCGCTGGTCTTTATTTCAGATGCGACTACATTGTCGTTATTAAACTCAATAAATCCTCTCAGGAACTTTTCCCTGGCCCCGTTTGGCAAGCCCTGGTAAGCCTGGTGAAAATCTTTCCGCTCATTACCGGAAAGTGTTACCTGTACCTTGCCTTTTAATATTTCTTTCTCAAGTGAAAATGCCGCTTTTGTAAAGATCTTATGCTCTTCCCCGGAAGTAAGGGGCACTGTTTTGATGTCAAATTTTTCATTGTTGGCAATCATTGCTTCCTTGCCCTGTATGCGATAGGCATTCTCCCCAAACGGAATGTATTTTTCAGTTGCATCGAGGAAATACTCTTTGCCATTGTAATAAAGGGTAGTGATGGCGTGATTGTTAACACAGAGTGCCGGGAGGGACTGCTGATATGGTATCTGCCTCGTGCCGATCCAGGTAAACCGCGCATCGTAACCGGCGAGTTTCAGAAATTCACTCAACAGGTTAGCCATGCCTTTGCAATCACCGTATTTATTATTCAATACATCCTGTGCCGAAGAAGGAATATATCCTGAATACCCGTCTTCATATGCGATGTAGCGGATCTTATCCTGCACCCAGTAGTAGATGGCCTTTATTTTTTCGTTGTCGGTTTTTTTGTCTGCAATTATTTTGGCTAACTGGGGCTTTAGTTTATCCGGCTCATTGTTCGCCATTTTATACAGTCGGTAGTTCCAGTTGTAGATGTCGCTTACATTGTCGAAACCCTGTAAAGTTTCGCCTTTGTTTTTGAACGACTTTACCTGGATCACTATGTGTGGGTGGGTAAAGGCCTTTCCGATTTGTTTATACTCCGTCTTGGTGGCCGGCAGATCACGCATGATGAATACATAGTTGATATATCCACCTTTCTTTGTCTCTTTTTTTTCAATCTTATTTCCCTCAAAATTGAAGTATTTGAAATCGATCTGTAGCCATTCGGGTACTTTGAATTCAAAGACCTGTTCAGCTACGGGGTATGACTGGTGGAAGAAAAAGCGGGTGAGCAATTTTGCATCACTGTATTCTTTTTTTACGATAATACGTGACATGCTTCCTTTTTCAGCGAATCGGATAGGATAGTATTGTACCCTGCCATCATCAAAAAAAATGTTCTCATCGGTTAATGAGCGGTCTATTCCTGCTTTGTTGGACGTGACATATTTGTTGCCTGCTTTTACTTCTTTCCTGAAGGTTTTGAGCTTGATGAATTTGTTATAGTATTCTGCGTAGCTAAGGCCTGAATATTTTTTCAACCCAATAAATTCAAGTTCTGCTTCTTCCTGTACCACAACTACTTTGTCGTTAAGCGCATTCATCCCCTTGTCGAAGGTGTAGAAATGATATGAGGACCGGCAGACTACATCATCGTCTTTATATTTTCGCGCCCAGCCATCAGCTTCAGTCTGGTCACCAACGGAAACCTGGGCATGTATCGGAAAAGTATAAAGCAGGAATAAGCCGGACGCGAATAGCGGTCGCAAAAAAGTTAACATGGGTCAGTAGATTCAGGGTTCAGTGCGATTAAAACGCCGAAAAGTAGAAATTCTTATCGGAATTCACAATTTTCAGATGCCGTATATTCTAATTTTAATTCCGGTATGAATCGGCGCCCCGATATTTTTTTTGGCTGACTGCAAAAATTTATTCGTCAACGGTTCTGGCTGTGGCAAGTAACGATGGGGCTCACTTGCACCCTGAAATACCGGTAACCTCAAATGCCCCTTGGTCAGAGGCAATCATGGGGCTTTTGCTTGAAGATAGGGTGGGTGTCAAACTTCGGCAGATCATCGGTGCCCTGTTCATGTAAAGGTAGAAATGGTTTGATCGTTTTTCCCCCTGATTTGCGGTTGGGGCGGATCACCTTGAAATTCACGGTAGGTTTTGGCCGAAATTGCCGTATAGTGTTGCCGTCTTTCATAACATGTGATTGAAAGCCGAAGTTCCTTCATCTTAAAAAGTCAAAAAATGACCTTCGTCAGCGCTTACAATGATTTCAATTGATCAGTAATGATAGAGGACCCCCGCCACAGCTACTCAATTAGCAAGATCATCCAGCTGTTTCATGTCCAGAATCCTGATCTTGCCATCCTTAATTTCAATAAGTTTTTCGGATTTGAAATCACTCAAAGTACGGATCAATGATTCGGTAGCAGTACCAATATATTGTGCGATATCGTCACGCGAGAGCGCGAGCGTTGCGTCCCCGCTTGTTGAAGCAAATTTACGCTGCATCTCAAGCAAGCCTTTCGCCACTCTTTTCCGTAATGAATCATAAGCCAGGTTCAAAAGCCGGGCTTCCTTTTCTTTAACATCTTTGGATATGAGGCCTATAAAACGGCTGGCGATCGTGATATCATTATACACCGCTTTCAGAAAATTGTCTTTGCCGATCTTGATTATTTCGGCGTCTTCAAGTACTTCGGCAGACTCTTCATAACTTGTATTTTCCAGCAGTGGGAGATATCCAAAATAATCTCCGGGGCTATAAAGATTAGTAATGTATTCTTTCCCGTTTTCGTGTTGACGGAAGGCCTTCACTTTCCCGGAAGCAAGGTAGAACAGAAATTTAGGCCTGCGACCCTCGCCATAAACCAACGTTTTTTTTGGTAATGACTCACTTTCGTAGTTCGCCGGGTCCAAATCAGCAAACCCGGAATAACTTAGGTCTTTGATAAATTCGTTTGTACCGGCCGTACCCTCGGGATATTTGCCAACGCGCAAATCAGCTTTTTTCAACCTCACCTCAATTGCTTTCAGAAGTTCCAGGTCGTCAAAGGGTTTGGTCACATAGTCATCAGCACCAAGTTCCATCCCTTTTCTGAAGTCGATACGTTCGGACTTTGCTGTCAGGAAGATGAAAGGAATATCTTCAGCCGGATGATTCTTTTTTAGTAAATGCAAAACCCCATAACCATCCAGCTCCGGCATCATGATATCGCAGACTACGAGGTCAGGGAGATGCTTCAAAGCAAGTTCAACACCGATCTTGCCATTAGGCGCTGTAATTACCTCGTAATTGCCCAGAGTTAGCAGCTCAGCAATATTTTCCCTGATCTCGGTGTTATCGTCAATTACGAGTATTCTTTTCATTATCTAAAACTTATTGTTACAGAAAAATTCATTATTACTCATTGTTATCAGCAAGACCCCAGCGATGGGAAAGTACAGGTTATTATTGTGCCTTTATTCAATTCACTTTTTAAAGTCAGGGTCCCATTAAGCAAATCCAGATATCTTTTGACGATATGTAAACCCAACCCGGTGCCCTCAATATTAGCGGCATTTTTACCCCGGAAAAAGGAAGTAAACAGATGTTCCTGGTCAGACTGGGAGATGCCAATGCCTTCGTCCTCAACTGACAAGTTCAGGTTTTCCTTAGCATACGAGGCGACTATTTTTATTTTTGAGTTTTCGCCGGAGAATTTTATCGCGTTTCCTACCAGGTTGCTTAGTATATTCCTGATTATTTTTTTGTCACTGCAAAACGAACTGGTCGCATGATTTTCCAGCAGCAAATGCTGACCCGGCCTTTCAGTTCCGGAAAATTCGTCCAATACCTGTTTCAAAAACTCATCTACCAAAAACATTTCCGGCTGAGCCTGGATCTTTCCATCTTCTAGCTTTCCGAGGGAAAGGAAATCTTCGAGAATATTGTTCAGATGCCTGACTGAATCTTTAATCCGTTTGACATGTTTTTCCCTTTTGTCTTGCTCCTCCCGTTCGGGATACCGGCTTATCAGCGAAGCTGAAGACAAAATGGTGCTTAACGGTGTCCGGAATTCGTGGGAGGCCAGTGAAACAAAGCCGCTTTTAAGTTCACTGAGTTGCTTTTCTTTTTCAAGAGCCTCATTTAGTTCTTTTTGAGATATTTCCAATTTTTCAAGAGCTTCTTTTAAAATAATTGTTCTTTCCTCCACTTTTGCTTCTAACTCAGCATTCAGGCGCTGCATCGCCATTGCCAGGGTTCCCAATTCTTTTTTCTGAGCAAGAAGATTCGTTTCAATATTCTTCCTGGTTGTTATGTCTACTACGAACGCAATTACAAATAACTCGCCGTTTTTATTATAAAATCCAAGACTTACCTCCAATGGGAGCTCTGTGTTGTCTTTCCGCCTGCCATAAAGGTCGCGGCCGTGGCCCATAACCCGGTTTTGGGGATTATGATAGAAATGTTCACGCACTTTGACGTGGTCGTGTTTCACCTTGAGGGGAACAAGCGTTTCAATGGGTTTGCCAATAAGCTCTCCCGCAGTATACCCAAACATTCTTTGGCCCGCCGGGTTGATTAAAACAATATTACCGGCACTATTCGTCAGAATTATACCTTCTGTTGCGTTCTCAAACAAAGCCGTGAGATGAGTTGGATCTACCTGCATCATTCAACATATCCATTTTGAGCGTCAAAAAATATTTCTCTTTCGAAGATATAATTTATTTGTTGCTAACAGGTTCACTGGATGTAGTTTAACTTTACTGAGCCTTTGCCATGGATGGTTTACACTGCCAGGTGGGTTCACACAGGATTTAATAATTCTTTTTCCATCGCAATGGCTTTTGGAAACAAGATGTTGCATTCCAGGTGGATGTGTTGCATAAGGTCCGCATCGAGCTCCTTAAGCTTGTACAATGCAACGCGGTGGGTGATGCAGGCTCCCGGTTGGATGAGGTAGTTTGCAGTTAGTTTTCTGATGAGATGAAGATGTCTGCCAATTTCCCGGTGCTCATGACTGATAAGGTTTTCAATGGGTTTTCGTAAAGTCCGGACAAGCAGAGAAGCATATGGTTCCTTGTTTTGGTATGCACGGCTTATTTGTTTTATATACGGAAAAATTATTTCCGTTTCCTGGTCTATGTGCGCCAGTAGGTCGTCACCCAGCTCAGTGACAGCCCGTACCAACTCGGGGAGGTAAGTAAATTTCAATTTATGGCTTTCGGAAAACCGTTCTATGGTGTCAATAATGTCCGGTAAACCATTCTGCAAATAACTGTGGTGCACATTCGTGATGTAGTCCGCCAGGAAGTCAACATTCCACTTATCAAACTCAGTTGAACTGGAAACAGGGATCGTTCGTCGTATAAGACCGAGTTCATTTTTAAGTGAATCCACATTCAGCCCGCGGATCTCGCAAACCGTTTTCAGGGATAATCTCCCTCCACAGCAGTAGTCAATATTATACTTACGAAAGACTCTGGAGGTGCGATAATCCTGCGTTACAATATCTGTAACGAAGCTTTCATTGTCGATGCCAAGGGTGTCTGGGACCATACATTTATTTAAGCGCCAATATTATCATAGAAAAAAGTTCCGGCACATGACCTTTATCATTGCTGTGACTGATTTTTTCCATACTGGTGGAACCAATCATAACCTTGCAGTTACTGACGCTGGTCATTTGGGAACAATTATAAACAACGTGATCAGGACAATGACGGAAACAGGTGTGAGTAGAATAATAGCGATCAGCTCAATTCGAATTATCTGAGCCCCATCAAATCAGTATTAACATCCTACAGGAAATTAGCTGTCGAAACTGAAAATTCAGGCCTCGAATACACGGTGCTAAGGTCTGACTGGGTTACAAACGCTAATGAGGTAAATTATATCCTTACATAAAAAAAAGAACCTGAAACAGGAACTGCCGTTTCGAGAAAAGTATTGCTGCTTTTATTGCAACAATCGTTGCTAATCCAGACATCCATAAAAGTCACAAGCTGAGCCTCAGCAAGCCAGCTTGAAGAACATAAAAACATCTGAAACCGCAACGCTCAGGATCTTACCTGGGTAATAACGGTACCAAGTAAATCAACGACTTCCTGTTGAATTCGTCCAATCTGTTCAATCTCATCTCCGGTTCTCCATTGTTCCCCGGTGCGGAGAAGCGTCAGACGGTTTGTGCCTTTTCCGGATTGCAGAAGCACGTCATAAGTGCCGGTTAAGGCTCCGGCCCATGAAATTGTTTCGGCAACGGCGGCCTTGTAGAAAATGTCGTTGTGTATGAAGGTTGTTGTAAAAACCAGGTGATCGGTGGTGTCCGGCTTACCAGTTACAAGTTGATAGCCCATGGAGTTTGATTTAGAATACTAAGGTAGAATAAATTGACACGCTGAAGAAATTCCATTATTGCAGCAACTTATCTAGCCCGCCGGGTTCCGACCACCTGGTTGATATCGTCTATAATATGTAATAACTTTTCACCTCGGGTTGTTCAGGGACTTCCCGCGCCTGCATCATTTGCTTGAGGTTTCTTTCGATGGTAAGTGCTATCGATGAGACCGGCGTATCGGTTGGCTTATTTTCGAACGGATCCTGTAAATGAACTGCCATCCGTTCTATCAAAAGGAAAAAAGAAGCAAGGGTAGTTACTAATGGTATCTCGATTACTCCAACATATTCTATTACGCCAAAAGGCAATAAGAGAATGAAGAAATACAAGGAAAAGTGTATGTACATACTATAAGTTATCGGGAATATGGTGTTTTTGATCCTTTCGCATCTACCCATCGATTCACAGAGTCTTGTGAGGGTACGGTCAAGTTCCACCTGCTGGAATTCATTGATCCATCCTTCTTCAACCGCCATTCGCAAATCTTTTGCATGGAGGTTGATCAGTGCATATGGAACATTATCGTGACTGGATATAAATGCAAGTTCCTTTTTTGATATATATTTTTCAAGGCCTGCCTGCGGGTCGAGTTTTCGCAACGATTTCCCAAGGCTGTAACACCATGCTATCTGCCGGTTGATCATTCTCTCCTGGAATTCTGATCTGTTATCCTCTGAATAAGGGGTTTGCATGAAGCAAAGAAGCTGCCTTGTAAAGGTCCTTGAATCATTAACAATAGATCCCCAGATTATCCTCGCTTCCCACCACCTGTCATAGGCCTGGTTAGACCGAAACGCAAGCAGCAGGGAAATTACCGTGCCTAATATCGTTGGAACGCCCAACGGTATTGATATATGCTTCAGATCAAAATATACCATTGCAAACCAGATCAAAGATGTATAGATGGCTATACATAATATTTCATACCTGATCTTGTTCACTATATACCCGATTGGAATTTTACTGTTCAGCAACATAATTCAGTTTTTTACATTTTTCACTTCAATGCCTGTATGGCTAACCCAATAAGTTTTATTAATAAGTTATTACTTAAGCCATAACATGTCACGTTTGGACTCAGCGAGCATGCGATGTACAGTTGATGGTTTCATAAAATAACGGCCCACTCTGCTGATTTTCCGGACAAGGATACTTTGATTAAATACCTGGCTTTGCAGATCGCTGAGCATCTTGTCAACTGAATTATACTGAACCCTAACACTGGCCGGAGCCAGAGTCTGGATATCATGTGCAGCAACCGTTGTGCTCCTGCCCGCACCGGTTAACTCTTTACCTGACACCAGGTGGCCCTTGGGAGTCCTGGTTACATTAATGCGTACAGGTGTCTCTGAATACGAGTTGCCCGAAGAGGGAATGTAAAGAATGGAGGCTCCTGACCGCACTACCATTTGGAAGATGTCACTTTCTTTAAAATGCGGATGTGATAACCATTGGGACTGATCAAATATTACCAGATCCCCGCCCCGATGTTCAAAATAGTTCCGGAACACAGGCGCCGAGTCACCATAAATATGATCAACCGAAACCTTGCAATCTTTTACAGCATCAGTAAATTCAGCAAGGGCTGCGTACCAGTCACTGTTAAATTCTGCACGATGCTCCCGATTCCGGGAGATCATGATGAGATCATTGTAGCTGTCAGGCACGGGCCGGATATCAAGAAAGATATAGTGTATCATTTCGCCCGGAAAAGCTTCTGCGATCACGCTATGGCGATCAACAAAAGCAGCATTTCTATTAGAAGGAACGATTACTGTCTTCATCTGAATATAGTTTGATTAAATAATGAGACAAAACTATACCCGGTCTATTAGAATGGTTTAAGCAACAGATTAGAACAGCATTAGAATGTGGTGAGATTTTTTTTAATGTTAATAGTGACCTGCTGCCATCAGGCCACTACATAAGGGAGCGATATTTCAACCGTAGTACCTACATGTTCTTTGGAAGAATATTCAAGGTTACCCCGATGTAACCTGATAATCTTCTGCGCCAGCGGAAGGCCAACGCCGTAACCTTTGAATTCCGCGGTATTGGAAGCCCGGAAGAATGGGTCGAAAATATATTTTAATTCTTTCTCCGGAATACCGATGCCCTGATCCTGCACTTTGATAATACAATAGACCTTTGATGTGCTTAATGATACCAACACCTTTTGCTGAACTGAATATTTACATGCATTCTGTACAATATTCGACAGCGCAAGTTTCAGGAGGTTTGTATTACCAAAAATAGTGATCTGGTTTTCTGATTCCGGTAAAGCATCAAGATTGATCTCCACCTGGTTTGAAGGCTCTGTGAAATCAATCAGCCGTTTGACAGAAAAAAGCAACTCATCAAGACGGATCTCTGACATAAACGCTTCTTTACTATTGTACCCTGCCTGGGCGAGTTCAAGCAGGCTACTGGTGTGATGCTGCAATTGCTCGGCTTCGCGCGAAATAACAGAAAGCGATCTTGTGTACTCATTCATGTCCCTTGGGCGACTTAGGGCAAGTTCAGCTTCGCCGATGATAGCTGTGAGAGGAGTTCTGAGTTCATGAGCGGCTTTATTCAAAAAGTTATTTTGTGTTTCGAATGAAGTTTCCAGCCGGTCAAGCATATCGTTGAAGGTCCGGGTAAGTTCTGCAATCTCATCTTTACCCTCTCTTGGTCCAAGCCTGAGATGGAGATTAGTGGCAGTAATCTTTTTTGAATTACGTATGAGCTTTCTGATGGGATCTATTAGTTGATGGGAAAGCAACAGGCTAAAGAGCAGCACAATAGCTGTAGCGACTATAAAGCCAATCACAAGATTTTTGCGAAGGTTATTCAGTAACTCCGAGCCGGTGGTGTTCACTGCAGTGATCAGGACCTGGTATTTTTTGCCATCATGAATATGTTCCCTGGCGCTATAAAATGTTCGGTTGTCCCTGAAACCTGATGCACGCTTCCTCTCATAATCCTGAAAGAAATTCCCCGGCACTTTCACGTGCAGCGAGTCAAAATATTTCCGCAACTGCTCTGATTCAAAAATATGTACAGTTTCTTCGGGCAGGTGTTCCAGGTACCGTTCACGCATCTCCTGGTAAAACAAGGTATTTTGATTATTTCCTTCCAGTTTTACCTGGGCAGCAATGCCTGCCCGGACCTGCATTCTATGTAAAAAGTCCCGTTCAATATATTGTTTGGTGTAGAGGTATATGAAGAAACTCAGAAAAAAAACGGTAACCGCTGTCAGAGAGGTAAACAGTATCATTACTTTTGTCCTGATACTCATGCGTCCTGTATTTTCATCATATAACCCATTCCAACCAATGTGTGGATCAGCTTTGTATCGAATCCGCGATCGATTTTCTTCCGCAAATAATTTACGTATACATCGACCACATTAGTACCAAGGTTGAAGTTTATATCCCATACGTTTTCCAGGATTTCCATTCTTGACATAACCTTGTTTGTATTCAGGAGAAAAAATTCGAGTAGTTTGAGCTCTGTTGCGGTGAGTGTGATCTGAATACCGTTTCTTGAAACTGCTTTGGATGATTTGTTATAAGACAGACCGCCAAAGCTCAGGACTTCATCTTCAACAGCAACTCTCTTTTTACGACGGATAAGCGCCCTTATGCGGGCGTGCAATTCAGTTAGTTTGAATGGTTTTGCAAGATAGTCGTCGGCCCCGGCATCCAGCCCAGTGACCACATTTTCAGTACTGCCCAGCGCGGTCAGCATAAGTATCGGTTCAACGATCCCGGATTTGCGCAAAGTCCGGCAGATCTCTATTCCATTTATACCCGGGAGCATTAAATCAAGGATCACGACGTCGAAAGTATGCGCCGAGGCCATTTGAAGCCCGGTTGTACCGTCCATGGCAACGCTAACTTCCATGCCCTGCTCAACCAGGCTACGTTTAATAAGCGAAACAACAGCCGATTCGTCTTCAACCAAAAGAATTTTCATAGTTTCATTTTAATGCCGGACCTGTCAAAAATGTGCCCGTTTACCCACGGATTGTGTCGTTCACGAAAGCGTAAAACAATCTTCAACAAGCAATGGTTCGGTTCATCGCATTAAAATATGATTAGCAGAGTTTCAGAACTAAATAATACTTTCCACATAAAAAATTGACGTTTTAGCATGAAAAATATTGTCCTTGTCTTATTTCTCAATCTCATCTGCATAACAGGTTCGCGCGCTCAAACAAATCGGGTTATCAATATTTTCCCTCAGAGCACTGTTTTGCATGGCAACCTTCCATATAACAACGATACGCTTCAAAAACACCTTTTAGATATTTATCTGCCCGGAAATGTCAGGGGTAAGATACCTCTCGTGGTTTTTGTTCATGGAGGTGGGTGGCTCGGAAATGATAAATATGCTGATATGGGTTATATGAAAAAAATGGTGGCAGAAATTGTGAGCAGGGGATATGCCCTGGCTTCCATAGACTACCGGTTTAGCACACAGGCAGTTTTTCCCGCGCAGATACAGGATTGTAACCGTGCGGTGTCATTTTTATGTGACAACGCTGAGAAGTACGGTTTCGACAGGAACCGTTTTGCAGTAATGGGCTTTTCAGCCGGGGGTCACCTGGCTTCGCTGATGGGATTGTCGAAAAACAATGATGTCAAGGATTTCTTTATGCCAGGAAGCAATAAGACATTCAACTTCAAGGCTGTTGTGGATTTTTATGGCCCTTCTGAACTGATTTTGTTTCCAGGTAACGACGATGTAAAGTCACCCGAGAGCCTGTTAATAGGGGCGACCCCGCTCGCCCGGCCCGACCTCGCAAGAGCAGCCAGTCCGGTGACCTATGTAGACAAAAATGATCCGCCGTTCCTGATCATCCATGGCGAAAAAGATGACCTTGTTTCACCAAAACAATCAATGCTGCTTAGTTCCTGGCTAAACCTCTCAGCTGTGCCTAACGAAGTTATTATCGTAAAGGATGCGCCACATTTCGGCGTGATGTTCGATAGTGATGAGATCAGGGAGAAAGTGATGAGTTTCCTTAATAAGTACCTGAAGTAACTTTCAGTTTCGCAATCGTATAATAAGTCTGTAACCACCATAAGATTTCGATAATATAAAAAGCCTGCGAAATTCGCAGGCTTCACATTATTCGTTATAAGAGTATTTATTAATACCCTTCATTTTGCCAACCGGTGGTGTTAGTGATATTTTGTATCTCTGTTTGTGGTACCGGGTATACCTTCCTGAATGATGGAACCAGCGGAAATATAGATTGCATCTGACCAGTACGAACTATATCGAACCAACGATCACATTCAAGTGCAAGCTCAAGTCTTCTTTCTTTATAAACCGCAGTACGGAAACTGGCCTGGTTGGTTAGTGTTGCCGCTGTTAGTGGCGTGATAGCCGCATTACTGCGAACTGCATTTAATGCGGTAAATGCCGCTGAGTTTCCATATCCGATCTCATTCAGCGCTTCTGCATAGATAAGCATGACTTCTGCAGCTCTTATGATTGGAATGTCAGCACTCGTTTCATTATTCACCTGTGGCCCGTTGTATTTACCGGGCCTTTCGCCACCTGCGCTTGTTGGAGCAACCAGTGCCCGCCTGTTATCATTGGGTTCAAATAATGAAGGCGGAAGTATCACCGCATTGTTACCACCTACATTCCTGAACCGGTTGTTCTGACTCGCTGATTCCCCTATGCCCCCCAATAAGAACCTCGCTGAAAAAATGATATCACGACTTGTTTTCGTTGCGTTGGGAAATGTGGATGGCTGCGGAACAAGACCGACTACTGTTCCCGCACTGATGGCAGTGATCAGTGGCTGAAGTGTCGACACAACAAGATCATATTTCTTTTGATACAGGTAGACCTTTGCCAAAAGCGCCCTCGCTGCGTATGTGGTTGCACGACCTCTTTGCGCATCGGGCCAGCTTACGGGTAGAATCGCCATACCATTGTTAAGGTCCGCAATGATCTGCGCGTAAATTGCCGCGGTATCTGCCCTCGTGTTTTCCCTGGCCTCGTCACTTTCCTGAGGCGTAGTGATTAGCGGTAATTTGCCCCATAATCTTGTCGCGTTGAAGTAGTTGAGCCCACGGAGAAAAGAGGCCTCACCTATGATCTGATTTCTACGTTGGGGGTCCATAGTAACTTTAGGGGCTCTGCTCAGGATCACATTGCAACGGTAAATGGCTTTGAAGGATGCAAGCCATGCTTCGGTCACAAGAGTATTATCAGGACGTTCAGCAAAAGATTCTATCTGGTAACGGACACCGCCACTGGCTCCCTGGTCATTATCTTCCATATTATCACTTCGAATCTCGGTGAGTGAAAGCAATATGTTACCGTAGAGACCATTGTCCTGCAAAGCATCGTAACAACTTACGAGGCCGCCCTGCAAGCCTTTCTCATCAACATAAAAATTATCTTCTGTTGGCGAGTCGATAGGTTTAAGATCGAGAAATTTTTCGCAGGAGCTAAATGCGAATAAAGTTATTATTGATAAGAATGTTGTGTATTTATAATTTTTCATTACCGGATAATTTAGAAGGTGACATTAATGCCTACTGAAATAGTTTTGGAAGTAGGGTAAACACCATAATCTTCACCGTTGGTTGTGGTTGCCGTGCGGTTACTTACTTCAGGATTGTATCCTTCATAGTTGGTGATGATGAACGGATTTTGTGCCGACACATATAGTCTGGCTTTGGTTAAACCGGTCTTTTGCAGCACGCTTCCACCTAAAGAATAACCAAAAGTTATGTTTCTTATCCTGAGATAACTTCCATCTTCAATGTGCCAGGAGCTGGTGATACCATTCTGACCCTTTCCAACCCTGTTGGCGCGTACATTACCACCGCTGCCAGGATCAGATTCTGATTTCCACCTGTTCAAAGAACCGGCGTAATTGTTCATGTTGCCTTCATGATTGTAAAAGTACCGGCGACCGAGGTTTAAAATTTCGTTTCCATACACGCCTTGCAGTGAGGCAGACAGATCAAAACCTTTGTATTGAAAGTCTGTAGAGAAACCATAAGTAAATTTCGGCTGATAACTTCCGATGATAACCCGGTCTTTTGTAAGATCAATAACCTTATCGCCATCTGCATCCAGGAACTTAAAGTCTCCTGGTTTTGTAGTTGCGAGGTCGAAATTACTGGCGGCATCCACGAAGTGCGGGTAGCCATCCACCTCGGCCTGTGTTTTGAACACACCGGCCTGTTGAGGTAAAAAATAAGATCCAATCTCTTCTCCTACCCGCGTAATAAAGTAGGCATTTGCTACGGAACCTGTATTTATAATGTCAGCATTACCCGGGCCCAGTTCTACTACCTTATTTTTATTGGTAGAAAAGTTACCGGATGCATTCCAGGTAAGATTACCGAATTTTTGTTGTGTCCCGAGGTTCAATTCGAAACCCCTGTTGTTTACCTGGCCAATGTTCACCAGTTGAGTGCTGAACCCGGTAGAGAGGGGAACAGGCACGTTCAGCAAAAGATCAGTGGTGTTGCTGTTATAATAGTCGAAGGAAAAACTCAGGTTATTGCCAAAAATAGTACCATCAACTCCAAGATTTGTCTGTGCTGTTTTCTCCCAGCTCAGATCAGGATTCGGCTGACTGCTTGGTGCGGCACCATTCGTTGCCCCCGGGGTGGCTCCCCCGAAAACGTAAGCATAATAAGATAAAGATCCCAGCGCACCATAGTTGGGGATCTTGAAATTACCGGTGAGACCATAACTGGCTCTCACTTTCAGATCTGAGATGAAGTCGATCGCTTTTACGAAGTTTTCGTCTGACAATCTCCAGCCGGCGGATACGGATGGGAAGTAACCCCATCGATTGTTTGATCCGAATTTGGAGGAGCCGTCCGCCCTCATGGAAGCCGTCAGCAGGTACTTGCCCATGTAGTTATACTGGATCCTGGCTATACCAGAGGCTAGTGTCCACTGGCTCTGTAAAGAGTTTCCGGCGGTTACAATACCTGCATTAAGTGTTGGTATCTGGTTACTGATGAACCCTGAAGACGCAAAGGCATAGTTACTTTTTGCATCGTCTTTCTGCAAGGACCATCCACCTAATACCGCAATGTTATGTTCGTTGATTTTTTTATTATAGGTCAGCGTTTGCTCGACCAGCCAGTTTAATGATGTCCCTGTTTCAGATGACCCCGTTGCATTGGCTTCTGGATTGCCGGCTGTATTCGATAAAGGAATAGTCGATGGCCTGAATTTGTCTGTCCGGTAATTGTACAGGTCATATCCAAAGGTGATCCTGTATTTCAGATCCTTTGTGAACGCTGCTTCTGCAAAAACATTTCCGAGAATACGTGATGAGTTCACATCGAACTTCTGAAGCTGTGCGAGCGCCACCGGGTTCCATGCCTGTGTCTGGTTGTTTCCTGCAACCACGGTGCCATTTGGCAATGTTGTTTTAGCATCCCCGTTCCAAGAGTTCTGCGCAAAACTGTATGAACCATCAGGATTATATACCGGCCAGATTGGAGAGTAATGTAATGCTGATGATACAACACCTCCACCTTCAGCACTGGCATAGGTACCATCGCTGTTGACCCTTTTTTCTTTGATGACTGAAGGGTTGAAGTTAAGTCCGAATTTGAAAATTCCCCGGTTTCCGTCAAGGTTAACACGGGCGCCATACCGGGTGAAATTACTGTTCAGAATGATCCCATCCTGGTTCATGTATTCCAGTGAGGTATAGTAACGGAAGTTTTCTGACCCCCCTGAAACAGACAACGAATGATCCTGCATTAAAGCATCCCTGAATATCTCGTCCTGCCAATCGGTATTGACCAGCCCGGTTGTACCGTTGAGATAAGGCAATACTTCAACCGGGATGATCGTGTTGGTGTTATTCGCTGTATTAACCAGCCTGGTTGGGTTATCATCATTAATACTGAAGTTGATCGGTGCCTGTCCCTGCGACTGGCGGCGAAGATTGTTGGATATCATTTGATCGCTATATGCATTGTTTCTGGCATCGCGCACCAGGGATGCATATTGATAGGCATCAAGCATATCTATTTTACTGGCCACGCTCTGAACGCCGAGCAATGAATTCAAACTTACAACGGGCTTGCCTCTTTTGCCTTGTTTGGTCGTTATCAGTACCACTCCGTTTGATCCCCTTGAACCATAGATGGCTGCAGACGATGCATCTTTCAAAACTTCTATTGATTCAATATCATATGTGTTGAGAGAACTCAGGTTGTTGCCTGAAGTCGGCAGGTTGTCGATAACATATAAAGGTTCGGTTCCGGCAGTGATGGTACCGACACCTCTCACCTTAACCGATAGCGGAGTTCCGGGTTGTCCGGTACCCTGGACCACTTGTACCCCAGCCATCTTTCCCACCATCGCTTCAGCAACGTTGTTGATCGGCAGGTTTTCCATATCCCTGGCTTTTATTCCAACTACCGCCGTGGTTATATCGCGTCGCCGCTGGCTTCCGTAACCTACAACAGTAACCTGGTCCAATCCCTGCGAAGAATCACTCAGCGTTACATTAATAGTAGTGGTTTCGCCGGCTTTGAGGGTATAGCCGGTGAGATTCTGCGATTGATGACCTATCATCCCAAAAGTAAATGAATAGGGTCCCGGAGGCAACTGTAGGAAACTAAAAACTCCGGACGAATCTGTCTGAGTGCCTGAAGTAGCGTTGGTCGTGGAATTGAAGGCCTGGATACTGACCCCCGCAAGTGGTGATCCTTTTTCATCTTTTACTGTCCCCTTTACGGCTGACGTATTCTCCTGGCCATAGCTGATCACAGAGAACAATAGACAAGTCAAGAGGAAGCTGGTGACTTTCCTGCTCATAAGCATTGGTTATTTTGGTTTTAATCTATTATTAAAGGGACTGGCAATATCCTGATTACGAATACAATTTACTTGATTCCGTTCTCTTATCGGGATTAAAGCAAATTATTTCTATGTGAACGACGAAACATGTAAAGTTGGCCAGTGTTTACCAAAATAGAAGTGGTGGTAAGAAGCCTGAGAAAGCTGTTATATCCTGGTGCCTTTTTTTATGATGGCATAGTAAATATTATCTTTTTTTACTTCCCGTTTTTTTAGATCAGACTCTTTCGATTTCACGGGAATCATTTTTCCGTTGGTACCTCTGACCTGCTCAATTTTTATACCCATGAACCGCAATCCAACTATTATGGTACCATTTGCGATTGCTCCCTGTTTTATGATGGTGGTTCCATCTACAACTACATCTTTGGTTACCGCATAGGTTACTGGCTGTACATCTCTTCCCACATCCAGCTCAGGTTGGGTCAGAAGCTTAAGTTCAACCATTACATTTGAACTGAGCATAACAGACGTTTCGGGCCCAGCGGTAGGTGAAGTTGATGTTGATGTCGGTGTTGGTTTTGGCTCGCCGTCAACCTTCAACTGATCGATGTTAGCAACGATAGGAGAGGAATCCCGTTTTGTTATCCGTTGAACAGTGTCGGCTGGTTGTTGACGGGGTTCAGTCTTTTTTTCTTTTGCCTCAGGTCTTTTATTGATTTCTTTTGAAGCCGGAACTGGTTCTTCTGGATCAGTCGTTCTTATCACCGGTTCCTTGACTGTTATCAATGTAGCTGATGCCTGGTTTGCTGTCTTCGTTAAAGTGTCTCCTGATTCTTTTGCAAAACTGTCTTGAGTACCAGCTGCGGTTTGCATGGCCTGACTGGATACATTCATAGTATCCTTAGGGTCCTTATCATTGTTTGTTATCAGAAATGCCGCAAATGCTATAGCGGCGAGCACTGAAAGACCGACGGTGATAAGAAGTGTTTTTTTTCTTGTGCCGGGGTTAGTTTTTTGTGCAGTCGTCGCTTCAGGGCTTACGACTGACGCGGTCCTCAGTTTATGGCTATAAAAAGCCGCTTCATCTTTATGGTCATCAGATGATGTGGTTTTTAAGTAATCCTCGTAGGCCGCGAGCGTATTTGCCGACCTCGTTTTTGCCCAGAGGTCCAGGTCTTTCTGATGCTGCTCTTTCTTATGCTTATCTTCCTGATGCTGCCCGCTTTGATCGTGATCCTTCTGATCGTGATCCTTCTGGTGGTGATCAGTAAGATGAGGTTCACTTTCTGCCGTCAAACTCTTTTCCGCAGGATGAGGTGTGGCAACCGATGTTTTACCCGGTTGTATAGAGGCAATTTTTTCAGCCGGTGGATTTTCAATATCAATGGCTTTCAGCAATTGCCTGAACGCCGTATCATAGTCACCGGTAAAATCAACTCTTTGCAGTCTTCTCAGGCGAAATGGTGTTTCAGTATCAGTGAGAAGGACAGGAATAACTTTTTTATTTTCTTCGAGGGCATATGAAATCTCGTCCATGGCATTATTGGAAAGCATGGACTTTGGTGAAAGTATTGCCAACAGGCAGTTGGAATTATTCAGGGCATCTTCTATTTCGCTATCCCAATGTTTTCCGGGGGGAATGTCCAGTTGGTCAAGCCAGATTGTAGCACCGGCATTACGAAGGTCATTCGCCAGTTTTAAAGCAAAAGCGGAATCATACCGCGAATAGCTAAAAAATATTTTGTCTGACATGATATTTAAGGGGATTAAATATTTGTCTATCCTAAAGCTAGCAAAATTGGATGTAACTAACTTAAAATATTAGACGGCAGGTATTGCGGGGAAGGAAACAAAACTTCATTTGGTTAGCTTAAGTTAGCTGGCAGGATATTGCCGATTTTGTAAAAAAGAGACAATACTGTATACCCTGATCGTTATTAAATGATCAAACCGTATATTCACAGGCTCTTAATAAAAGATTTGTTATGATCAGGATTCTATCTGTTTTAGTTTTTTTCTTCAGTCTGTCTGCAGTTGGCCAATCCGGCAAAACTCAAGGGATAATCACAGGCGCGGAACAAACCTCGAAATATCTTCCATACCTGAAAGGAAAACGGATCGCGATCATGGCAAATCAGACATCTGTCATTGGTAAAAAACACCTTGTTGACAGTCTGAAATCGCTAGGTGTTAATATTGTAAAAGTCTTTGGCCCTGAGCATGGCTTTCGTGGGAAAGCAAGCGCCGGGGTGGAAGTATCCGATGAAGTCGATAAAGCCACGGGTATTCCTATCATCTCTCTTTACGGTAAAAAGAATAAGCCTACAAAGCAGGACATGGCTAACGTCGATATCCTTATCTATGATCTCCAGGATGTGGGCGTGCGGTTTTACACCAATATCAATGCACTGGTTCGCCTGATGGACGCGTGCTATGAGAATGGTAAGGAAATACTGATCCTCGACCGGCCGAATCCAAATGCCTACCTGATCGATGGGCCTATACTGGACATGAAATACAAGTCAGGAATTGGAATGTTTCCACTCCCGATGTCACACGGGCTAACCGTTGGTGAGTTTGCCCAGATGGCTAACGGTGAGGGTTGGTTGACGAACAAAGCGAAATGCAAGATCCGCATCATCCCGGTTGCAAATTACAATCATGACATGCGATATACTTTACCGGTTTCTCCATCGCCAAACTTAAATACCCAGCAAGCGATCCTGTTGTACCCCTCTACCTGTATGTTTGAAGCTACTTATCTTAATCATGGACGGGGCACCTATTTCCCCTTTACTGTTATAGGAAGCCCGGAACTGAAAGGCATATACGAATTCTCCTATACGCCTAAAAGTATAAAGGGTATGTCAGAGACTCCACTGTTCCAGGATTCCGTTTGCTATGGTCTCGACCTGCGCAAATATGATACTGAACTGCTGAGAAAGAGCAGGCAGATAAACCTGAAATGGATAATGGAACTCTATCGCGCTCATCCGCACAAAGAAAAATTCTTTGACTCTAAGCTTAGCAGGGAGATGAACACGATCGAACAACAGATCGGGGTAGGGAACTTCCGGCAGCAGATTATCGATGGTAAGTCTGAAAAAGAAATCCGCGCCAGCTGGGAGCCCGGACTCAGCGACTATAAAAAAATGCGCACAAAATACCTGCTTTACAAATGACGGTTATTCACTCCTCAGACTTTTTACAGGGTTTGACAGCGAAGCCCTGATAGATTGAAAACTAACGGTCAACATGGTGATGAAAATGGCAACGAGTGCAGTTACACCAAATATCCACCACGGGATATTTGTCCTGTATTCATACTTCTGCAACCAGCCCTGCATCATGAAATAACAAACAGGGATGGCAATTAAACAGGAGATCACCACCAAAACAACAAAGTCCTTAGCAAGCATGCCCCAGAGGCTGGATACCGAGGCCCCCATCACCTTGCGAATTCCAATTTCTTTTGTGCGTTGTTCCACCACAAAGGAGGCGAGCCCGGATAAACCGAGACAGGAAATAAAGATCGCAAGCAGGGCAAAAACTCCCGCCAGTTTTCCGACCCGCTCTTCCTCGCCAAATTTCGCGGCATATGCTTCATCAACAAATCTATAATTGAACAAAGCAGTGGGGGCGACCTTTGCCAGCGCGCCCTCAATTTTGTCCAGGGCGTCAGCCGCCCTTATCTCTCCTTTGATCCTGATATGGAGTTGCCTGATATAATCCGGCCGGTAATAATAGATTGTTTGCTTTACCGGCTCGTAAGGTGATCCCATAATTACATTTTTGACTACGCCTATAATTTCCCTAGACCACTTGGGTTTTCCAAATTCGTCGACATCAGTCAGTCGCTGACCCACCGGCGATTTCAAGCCCATGTAATCAGCTGCCGCCTCGTTGATGATGATTGCATCGCTTGTATCGGTCTGCGTCTTCTCTGAAAAATCACGACCCGCGATAATCTGCCATCCTACGGTTTTCCCGAAGTCGGGTGTGATGTTACAGTTCACGAACTCGGCATCTATTACTGGATCCCGCCCCGGCCATTGATACCCGCTGGTGGTGTTCCATATTTCTGTCACAGGGCTTGATGCCCCTGCAACAGAGGCTACCACCCCGGTATTCAACAGCTCTGTTTTTACGAGTTGCAATTTCCCCTGGTAAGCCGGATCATTCATTGACACCGTGATCAGTCCCTGCCGGTCATATCCAACGGGCCTGTTTCGCGCAAAATGAACCTGTTTATAAATAATTACCGTGCCTATTATCAAAACCACTGACACGGTGAACTGAACGATCACAAGGATTTTACGGGGTAGTGCGGCAAAATGGCCATGACGCCAGACGCCCTTCAGGACTTTCACCGGTTCAAATGAGGAAAGATAAAACGCAGGATATATGCCAGCCATCAAACCGGTAAACAGAATGAACGCAACCGACATGATCCAGAAATACGGTTTGTTGAAGGGCAGGTTTATGTCTTTATCTGAAAGTTCGTTAAATCCACTGTTGAGCAAGATGAGCATGAGAATAGAAAAAGCGAAGGCCAGGAATACCACCAGGAAAGATTCTGTCAGAAATTGAAAGATGAGTTGGCGCTTCCCGGAGCCGACGGCTTTGCGTACGCCTACCTCACGTGCTCTTTTTTCCGATCGTGCGGTGCTTAGATTGATAAAGTTGATACACGCCAGCAACAGCACGAATACGCCGATAATACCAAAGAGCCATACAAAAAGTATTCGTCCACCAGCCGGCTTGCCGTTTTCAAATTCACCGTAAAGGTGCCAGGTATTCATTGGAATCAGTTGCAAAAACGGCTTGCGGTCTTTAACTGTGCTGTAGTAATCCGCTGGCATATTCCTGGCATACAAATCTTTTATAACCGCATTAACGGCCCCCGTGCTAACCCCCGGTTGTACCTGCGTATAGATCAGGAATGGGCGATTGTCCCAATCAGTCTCACTTTTCTTTACCCATTCGTTTGCTGATACCCAAAGTGCCCAGGGAGCAAAAAACTGGACTTCGCCGAAACGGTTGTTCCGGAGTATATCAACGTACACACCGGTTACTTTTGCATCCATACGGTTGTCGATCCGCAAGGTTTTGCCCACAGGGTTCTCATCACCAAAGATTGCATTTGCGGTTGACCGCGATAAGACGACCGAATTTGGGTCCTCGAGGCTCTTCCTGGAACCGTGAAGCATCTCGAGCGATAACATGTCAAGCGCACCGCTTTCTATAAACTGGCCCTTTCTTTCGAATTTATTTCCAGCTACAGCGATCGTAAAATCAGCAATATGCCATGCCATAAGCACGTGTTTGAAATATCGGCCATATTGTTTTTCCAGTGTGGCGCCAACGGGATGCTGCATGTTGTATGCACCGCCGATCTCGCCGCTGGTTGGCTCACGTTCACCTGCCCATACCTGCGCTATGCTGTCATGATTTTTATGGTACCTGTTAAAAGACAACTCATCAAAAATCCACAGGCCAATAAAAAAAGCCACTGTCATTCCGATGGCGAGCCCGCTCACATTGATGAATGAATACCCTTTATGCCGGAGGATTCTCCGCCATCCTATTCTTAAATTGCTTCTGATCATAACTGATGGATTGATATATTTTCGCCTCTGGTAGCGCCTGATGATTCCTGGCCTGAACAACAATAAAACGTCCACTATAAACCTGATATCTGCCTTTCGTTTTCCCAGTTCGACGACCCTTTCCCCATACAACTCTATCAGGTCGCCCTCAATATGATCCCTGATTGCGGGCCGGCAATACCATCGGAAAAAACGATGAAACAGACGGGGTGGAGTTAATTTGTTTTCCATTTTATTCAACTGATTTTTAAGCCGAAGGCGGCAACCGGGATCGCGCGCCACATCTCGTTCCGGGTATCCCTGGTATGTTCGATTGCTTTTTTTCCAAGGGCGGTGATCTGGAAATATTTTTTTGGCCTGCCGGCGCGCTCTTCGATGGTTTCGCCTTCGTAAGATTTGATATAACCCTTGTCCTCCAGTCTCATCAGTGCCGTATGCATGGCTCCCATACTCACGTTACGGGATAACCTGGTTTCTATTTCTTTTTTTATAGCCACTCCATAGGCACCTTTATACAAAATGCCGATGGTCAGGATCACTATTTCTTCAAATTCACCGAGTTGAAATTTTTTCATCAGTAGAATAATATTTTCCTAAATGTAGGAAAACTATTATAAAATGTATCACAAACATTTTTCCTGGAAAAAAAGATTTTTCTGTTACATTTTCCCTGGTCGATCGTCATAGAGATTCAAACCACTCTTATGATCAGCAACTATCTCAAAACCGGATGGAGAAATTTTCTTAGAAACAAAGGGTTTACATTTATCAACATTACCGGACTAGCTATGGGACTGGCCTGTTTTATCCTGATAGCTTTGTACGTAACCGACGAGCTTAGCTATGATAAATTCAATGAAAAGGCCGGCAGGATTTACAGGGTGGATTCAGATATAAGATTCGGGGGCAATGACTTGCACCTGGCGGTGAACAGTGGACCGATGGGAGCAACTTTAAAAAAGGATTACCCACAGGTGGAAGAGTTTACGCGTATTTATGGTTTTGGTAACGGTAAACTTGTGAAAAAGGATGATGAGTATATTAATGAGCTGAATTCGGCTCATGTTGATTCTACCTTTTTTGATGTATTCACCTTGCCTGCGGTTTCAGGCAATACGAAAAATGCACTGAATGAACCCAATACAGTGGTCATAACCGAATCAACAGCCAGGAAATATTTTGGCACAAGAGAAGCAGTTGGTCAAACAATAGAGGCTGATAAAACGCCTTACAAGGTCACTGCTGTTATCAGGGATATCCCAAAAAATGCACACTTCAATTTCGACTTTCTTTTCTCCATGGATAACGCTGACTATGGTGCCTTCGAAAGTTTCCTGAGCCATAATCTGCAGACATATATCGTTTTGCAGGAAGGGACGGATTATAAAAAGTTTGAAAAGAACTTTGACCAGGTGTTACAGAAATATATCGTACCACAGGCAAAACAATTCATGCAGATAAACAGCATGGAAGATTTTAAAAAAGCCGGTAACAAACTCGAATATTCACTAACGCCTGTGACTGATATACATCTTAGATCAGATCGTATCGCGGAGTTAGGTCCGAACGGTAATATTCAGTACGTATATATCTTTGGCGCCGTTGCCATATTTGTCTTATTGATTGCCTGTATCAATTTCATGAACCTATCGACCGCCCGTTCAGCGAAAAGAGCGAAAGAAGTAGGGGTCCGGAAAGTGTTGGGCACCGAAAAGGGCTCCCTTATCGCCCAATTTCTTTTCGAATCAATCATCATGGTTACCATCTCACTGATCTTTGCGTTAGGGTTGGCGATTCTTGTGTTGCCTTATTTCAATACTATTGCTGCCAAACAATTGTCTATTTTCAGCCTGTTTAATGCTTATGTTCTGCCATTCCTTATCATATTGCCGCTGGTTGTTGGATTAGTGGCAGGATCGTATCCCGCTTTTTTTCTCTCCCGTTTCAAACCTATTGATGTGCTGAAAGGGAATACGAGGACAGGTTTCAAAAGAAGTACGTTACGTAATTCGTTGGTGGTATTCCAGTTCACCACATCTATCATACTTATCATCGGGACAATCATCGTTTACAAACAGCTTAATTATATCCAGACGAAAAATCTTGGCTTCAACAAGGACCAGGTATTAATTGTCAAGGGTACAGGAGCGCTTGAGCAGAATGCAAAAGCTTTCAAAAATGAGATATTAAACTTCCCCGGTGTAAAAAGTGGCACGCTCAGCGGGTACCTTCCTATTGCAGCTTCTTCCAGAAATGATAACAGCTTTTCCAAAGAAGCGGTGATGGATGTGAGAAATGGCTTTAACATGCAGACCTGGACAATTGATCATGATTATATCAAAACCTTCGGAATGGAGATTATCAAGGGAAGAGATTTTTCGAAAGATTTTCCTTCTGATTCAACAGCTATTATCATCAATGAAACGACAGCAAAGCTATTGGGATATGAAAATCCGCTGGGACAAAAAATATATACAATGGATGAAGACCCTTCAAAAAGAATTGCGTATCATATCATCGGCGTTGTGAAAAACTTCAATTTCAATTCCTTGCGGGAGAACATCGGACCGCTGAGTTTTTTCCTGGGCAGTAGTGAATGGCGGGCTTCCTTTAAAGTAGATACAAAAAATATTGCATCGTTAATAAAAGAGGTGGAGAAGACCTGGAAAAAGCTGGCGCCGGGAATGCCGTTTAGTTACGAATTCCTGGACCAGGGATTTGACAATATGTACCGGGCTGAACAGCGCATTGGGAAAATCGCTATAACTTTTGCTATACTTTCAATTCTAATCGCCTGCCTGGGCCTATTTGGCCTGGCAACATTTATGGCTGAGCAACGTACCAAGGAAATAGGAATCAGAAAGGTGTTGGGTGCATCAGTGGGCAACGTCGTCACTATGCTGTCTGCTGATTTTTTAAAGCTCGTGGCTATATCATTTTGCCTGGCAGTTCCACTCGCATGGTGGGCAATGCATAATTGGCTGCAGGATTTCGCGTACCGTGTTGATATAGGCTGGTGGGTGTTTGTATTGGCAGGTTGGATCGCCCTGATGATTGCATTGGTAACAGTAAGTTTCCGTGCGATCACTGCAGCCCTGGCAAATCCTGTGCTGTCGCTCCGGAGTGAGTGACAAAGCAAGTTCTCTTATAGTAATTTATAAAAGTGATATATAAAAGAGGTCTCTTATAGTGATTTATAAAATATGATTCGCGGCTAAGTTGCTCCGCTTTTTGCAATTTGATTTCCTTTTTCTGTTCTTGCTTCCTCACATAAATTACTAGTTTTAAGGCCTCGGATATATAGCTAGCTTTTATGTGTGATTTAAGATATTGCTGAGTGACGATCATGGGTATGCCACCCAATGTTTCGAGTGTAATCACGTCGAGATTGCGTTTGGAACTTCCCTCATACGATTTCATATCGATCGTTTAGCTGGCTTTGTCAAATACCTGAATAAGGTAAAGGATTCCGCAGAAGTTATTGATCAGGATCTAAAAAACATTCACCCGGATCTCGCTTCCATGTACTCATTCCAGATGATTTTGAATTACAGGGAAATTACCAGCTTATGTAAACGTATGGAGAGGGTGGAAGATGATGTAAAGGCCAATGCTTTGCTAGGCTTGTTTAATTGCCAATCCAATCAATGAGATCCTTGCGTATAGCAACCCGGCCAGTAAACTTTTCTAAAATTATACTTACCAGTAAATACCAGGTCGGGATTAAACTGTCCATGTTCAATCTGTTGAGCTGCCAGGTTTATTATTGGTAATCGACCCGAGCACGGGAAGATGGATATGAAATTTTAATGCAATGATCCGGACAAAGATTATTACCGAGGCTGCTACAAGTTCAGTAAGACTATTTGAAAAATTCAAATTGATGCACACGAAATATACGATACCCCCGGCAACACAAGCGAGCGCATAAATATCCTTTCTTAATAACAATGGTACTTCGTTCAACAAAACATCCCTCACTACTCCGCCCAGTGATCCGGTGATAGCACCCATAACAACGCAAACCCAGGGTGGCAATCCCGTTTCCAGGCTTTTGCTGATTCCAACTATAGTGAATAATCCTAACCCGATAGCGTCAAAAAGAAACAGCGTGTTTCTCCATCTTAGGATTTTCTCTTTAAACAGTAACGTTACCAGCAAAGCTACAGCCGTTGTAAGGAAGTACTTACTATCAAGCATCCAGAACGGAGTGATACCGAGGAATAAATCCCTGGCCGTTCCGCCTCCGATCGCCGTTACCAGTCCGATAATATATGCACCAAACCAGTCGATCTGCTTACGGGATGCCAGCCTGATCCCGCTAATAGCAAATGCAAAGGTTCCGGCCACTTCGATGATAGTTGTAAATAAACTTTCCAATGGGATTATTAATTTTAATCACAGTGTTTGTGTTGAACCGCGAAAATCTAAAACGATTGCAAATGAAATTAGCGAATAATGCTGAATCCGGCAGGGGCGAGGGTGCTATCGGTTAAACGTTCTGGGACAAGTCACTTCTTTAAAGTAAGGATGAATAATATTAAACACATGACCATTGATGTATAGCCGACATTAAGGAGATGGATATGGAAAAAAATGTTCGTCAATGATAAACTTTAGTTTTTCACCGGATGGGTTAACGAATATGATATGTTCTGGTTTTCCGTCAATGATAACGTACACCGCATCAAATCTTTTTATCTGAATCAGTATGTCATAAATTTTTGACTGATGGATAAGTTCAGTTCCTGAGTAATTAATAAGACCCATATCGCCGGTGGTTTGATAAAAGGTCAAAGAGGACGCATTGTGAAGGTTTCGTAAGGTAAGGAGCGTCCAGGCTGCGCCGAAATGTGTATGCAGGCGTCGGTCGGTCATAGTTACTTTTCTATGATGAAAGGTGAGCGGGGACACATGTATTGGCTTCGAAGTAAACTGGCGGCTCGCGGTTATCAACTGTTGCTGGCTTTCCAGGTTTTCTGCTATAGTTCTTAGATCAGCTGCATGAACCTGCGGATTCAAACTGAAGCAAACAAAATCATAATCTGCCTCTGGTGGCCGGTTCCGGTTCAATTCGGCAAATGCTCCATTGGTTCCATATCCGATCCGGATGCCGGGAATAACTTCTTTAAACCTCGGATAAAGGTATGATAGCAGGGGAGGTGTTGTCACATTATTTGAAACCTGTATTGGGAGCAGACTATGAATGAGATCTTTATGCTCCGGGAGAAAGGTCAGTAATTCGGTTGTCTCAACTTCAAATGCAGGGGTGAAAAACACAACAAGTTCCAGCCGGGTTCCAATTTTTACAGCTTCAGAAATGGCCGTCAATAATTCATCTTGCCAGTCTGACGACTGCATAAACAATTCAATCCTGTAATGGTCAAAAGGCAATTTCTTCAATGCGTCAATTTCGATCGTGGTCAATAACGCAGTACCGGTGATCCTGCTATAGCCAATTTTCGGGATTGCGATCTTTTCCTCCTTATGCCCGGCTTTGGTTCGGTCTACTTGTGATATTGCCGCTGAATATTTTGAAAAAGTGAACTCAACCTGCTGATACATCATGTCGCCTTCGGTAATCGAAACAGGAGCAGGTTTGTTGAGCGGTGGACCGTAAGTTTTGTATGAATTGTCGCTCCAATTGCGCTGATCTTCCATCTCAAATACCTCGCCGTCAAATTTCAAACGGATCGAATCACCGGCATCAGTGTTCCAGGTCATTTCCCGAATTCCCTTGACTGGCTGGTGAGGACTTACCTGTTCCGGAAAAACAGCATTGTAAACGGATGAATCCGTCCGGGTAACCAGGATGTTTTTTCCTTTACATGTAGTCACAGGATGCAGAACACATAAGCCGATCCGGTTAGATTTGAAGGTACTCAACGATTCGCCATCCATTGCAAATACTATAGAACTGTCTTGTTTTCCTGTAATGGTGATCCTGGCACGGTAATGAAGCTCATCAAGAAAATATATTGCGGTGTAACTGATCTCAAAAAAGTCTTCACCAATATTTCTCTTTTCTTCTTCAATCTCATAATTCGCAGTTGCCCATGATGAATTGCGCACAGCGGGATAGATCATGCGGACAACTTCCTCACCTCCTGCAATCAGGTACCTGATATTGCCCCGCTCATACCAGCAACTGATATCACCGGCCCGGAGCCGTTCAACCGGTAACATCGGTAGATCGAATGGCAGCTGAACTTCAATGTCACTCATCTTGCATTTACATTTAGAAACTGGTCGACATTTGTTTTATCAATTTCGATAGAACCCGTAATAACGGTTGAAGGAATAGGCACTACACCTGCACGTGCATCATTACCTGAAAGCTTCAGTGTTTTATGGCGCATGTCAAACAGAAACTGTGCCCCCATCCAGGTGAACAATTCTCTTTTTTGTCCCACAAGGTAACTGATCACCCCTTCTTTAACCAATCGCAAATGTTCAGGTTCTGCATCAACGGTGGTCAATATGATTTTCCCTCCTTTGTTGGCTTCTTTAACTGACAGGGCCATGCCCGGACCGGAATTTGAATCAAATCCTGCTATGCCCGAAAGGTCGGGATGTGCAGCCAGCAAATCTGCTGTCAGGCGCGCTGCTGTTTCAACATTTGCCTTGTCGTCGAACTTTCCGACGAATTCGATCTCCGGATATTTTCTTAAAACGTCCTGGAGGCCTCTAAAGCCTGCTTCCATATTTTCCATTCCGAGGATGCCCATACAGGCAACCTTTCCTTTCCCGTTTAATAACTTAACCATTCTTTCTCCCTGCAATCGCCCCATTTCATACCAGTCACTTCCTATAAATGAATGCCTGCCTGAATTCGGGATTTCCGAATCATACACCACGGTTGGTATGCCTGCAGCCACGGCCCTTCTAATGGCAGATGCAATCCCGGGATCCGTTCCATTTATCAGCAATCCTGCCGGCTTACCGGGAATCACCTGTTCCAGCGTTGCAATCTGGCCTGGTACATCCCATTCAGCAGGGCCAAGTATCGAAGTGCGTACTCCCATCTTTTTCCCCCATTCAGTAAATGCTTTTTGGTCGTGATTTACATAAAGAGGAAGATTGATGGCTGTTGTGATCATCACATATTCCTCATTTGGATCGACTTTGTCTGCTGTAATAAATTTATCCGGCAAGCCGCCGGTGACATTTGCGGTTGTCCCTTCACGTGGTGGCGGCTCACAGCTGAGGAAGGCCAGGAGAGCCCAGGTTAACAGCGGTTTTAGGGTGATGAATTTTCCAGGTTTTCGCATGATGAATTTATTTGTTCATTTTACGCAGTAGCCATTGATCAAGTCCCACCGCGGCAATTAATATCAATCCCAAAATTATCTCCTGCCAATATCCTGAAACGCGGGCGATAATGAGCAGGTTATTGATGATCGCCATAAAGAGTGCACCCAAAAAAGCTCCCCATATTTTGCCTGTTCCACCTGAAAGACTCGCACCACCCAGGATCACCGCGGTAATGACCCTGAGTTCCAGGCCTCGGCCTGAGGTAGATAAAGCTGCTCCCAAACGGGAAGCAAGTAAAACACCTGCTATCCCCGCCAATGTTGCAGAAATAACAAAGGCCCAGATCTTCATTTTACCGACTTCTATCCCGGAAAGTTTTGCTGCTTTTTCATTGCTGCCGATAAAGTAATAACGGCGAAAAAAAACGGTTCTTTTTACCAGGAAACTGAATAACAAGACGACGATCAACATATACCAGACAGGCGCCTGTATGGTGAGCAATTTTGATTGCCCTATATAAATAAATTCATACGGAAAATTCTGTATCCCGGCCCCACTGAGCATCAGGGCCATGCCACGTACTATACCCATCATTGCCAGTGTTTGTATCATCGGATTTATACCTGCCTTAGCAATCAATAATCCATTGATCAGGCCAATCAGCATCGAACCTGTTAAGCCAGCGCCTATTGCCAGCAAAAAATTGACATCATGGTAATACATCAGGTAGCCGGTTAATCCCCCGGCGAACGCGACAACCGCACCGACAGACAGATCAAACATGCCGGAGATCAGCAGGATCATCATCCCCACGGCAACGATGGTATCGATCGAAAGATTTAATAACAACTGTGAAAGATTTTCAAGCGTAGCAAACTGATCCGGGTAAATCAATGTTAACAGCACACATAGAATAAGAATACTTATGGACAGCGAGAAAACCCGGTCCTGCAATCGTTCGTTTAATGACATCGAGAATATTTAATGGTTAACCGGTCGCCTTAATTTTTATAACCCGACGCCAGTATTGTTATTTTCTCTTCTGTTGCTTCACTATGGTTTAATATACCGATTATTTTTCCTTTATGCATTACCGCGATACGATCACAGAGCAGAAGCAATTCCTTCAATTCACTGGAGATGAGTATTATGCTTTTGCCTTCCCTGGTAAGCTTTTTCAACTGGGGATAAATCTCTGATTTTGCTCCTGCATCAACACCATGAGTTGGCTCATTGATGATCAGGACCTCGGGTTTTAACGCGAGACATTTTGCCAGGACAACTTTCTGTTGATTACCGCCACTTAAGGTTCGCACTGGCTGGGTAACCATTGGAGACCGGACATTAAACTCATCACATAATATTCTGCTATTTCGGTTTATCTCACGCTCGTTATAAAATCCGCTTTGTAATTGGGCCGCAAAAATATTTTCGGCGACACTCATATTGTAGAATAAACTTTCTGTTTTTCGGTCCTCGGGCAGGTAAACGATTTTTTCTTTCAATGCCTCGGCGGGATGGTGAATATTCAACTGTCTACCATCCATTGTGATTGTACCACGGGTGTAAATTTCATAGCCAAAAATTGCTTTAGCCATAGCACTTCTCCCTGAACCCTCGAGGCCGGCAAATCCAAGTATTTCACCCCTGCGGAGCTGAAAACTGATGTTGCTGAATCCTTTGCCGGTAAGGTTTCTAACTTCCAGTTTTATATCGTTGCTGAAACATGATTCTTCGCTTCCGGCTTCAAGGTTTCTGCCTACCATCATCCTGATAATGTCCTGTGTCGGAACGGAACTATCAACTGTTCCTACCAGCTTTCCATCTTTCAGGACAGATATCTTCCGGGCTATTTCCCTGATTTCTTCCATCCGGTGAGAGATATAAATAATGCCGGTTCCTTTCTTTTTAAGATTGGCGATGATCCGAAACAATATTGCCGTTTCGCTATACGTAAGAGACGCAGTAGGTTCGTCAAGAATCAGCAGGGCCGGATCCTGTGCGATCGCCTTCGCAATCTCAACCATTCGTTTTTGTGCAACCGAAAGCCTGATCACCGGCATTTTTGGATCAAGATGAGATAAACCCAGGTCTGCAAGTAATAATGCCGTTCTGTTGTAAAGGCCGGTATAATTGATAAGTCCTGTTCCGGTTAGCGGCATGTTGACAGGAAAAATATTTTCGGCGATACTTAAAGCGTTTGCAAGGCTGCCTTCCTGGTAAACAATGGAAAGGCCCAGGCGCTGAGCGCTTAAGACGTTATCAATGGTCACTTGTTGATTGTGCCGGAAAATCTTTCCTTGATCGGGCTGAAGATTACCCATGATTATATTCATCAGGGTGCTTTTGCCGGCTCCATTTTCACCGCAAAGTACATGTACCTCCCCGGAATTGAAGTCAATGGAAACATCCTGCAGTGCTTTCACACCGCCAAAAAACTTTGATATGTTCCGGAGCTTCAGCATTAAAAGACAATAATTTGTTTTGTAGCAGCAGATTGATAACAGGACCAGACAAGCGACACTGTTCGCAGGTTATCTCTACCTGTTGTTTCACAGCCACCTCCCTGTAATCCTTTCAGTATATCTTTATTGCAATCGACAATACTCGAATGTATGACTGCATAGTCTGGATTGGCCCATGGATACATTACCGGTTTAATTGTACCGGATGTGGTGCCTGCTCTTGTTGAAACTTTTAGTTCGAAATCATTGGTGAGATTTATCGAGCCTTCCTCACCTTCAACTAAAATCAAAGTCTGTGGAAAAGCTTCTTTTTCGAGAACGGATGCATAACTCATTTCTGCGAAGCAATGTAAACCGTTTTCCATCTCCATTAACACGTTTGCCACATCTTCACCTTTTATCCGCGGGTTCACCCGCTGTGTAAGACAGGATAAAGCCTTCACCTCTCCGAAAAGAAACCGGCAGATATCAAGTATATGAGAGCCGATATCAGTAATAATAAAATGCTCCAGCCCGGCCAGGAAGGGCTGATTGTCAAACACGGGAAATGCAGAACAAAATGTTACCCTTGCCTTAAATGGTTTGCCGATCATCCCTGTATTCATCGCATCTTTCAGGGCTCTTACAGGAGCCTGCCAGCGGAAGTTCTCATGCACAAACAATTGAACGTTTTGCTGTCTGCAAATGTCGACCATCAACTCCGCATCTGCATATGAGGAAGCCAATGGTTTCTGACAAATTACATTTACTCCTTTTTCAGCGGCTATAATAGTTAAAGCTGCATGTGTATCCACATCAGTTATGATGTCTACAACGTCAAGCGTTTCATTTTCAAGCAAAACCCTGGCATCAGTGTACACCTTCGCAACATCAAATTTATTTGCGATTGCCTCAGCTGCCGAATGATTTTTATCGCAGACGGCCACCACTTCAATCCCCTGCAGTTCTTTCCAGGCTGCAAGCTGGTAATTTGCCCAAAATCCGGCTCCTATCACAGCAAAGCGAAGTGGTGTCAATGTTAATGTTTTATCAGGAACTTTTTTTAGCATCATCTATCACCAATACCCAGTCGTGGCCATAACCACTGGTAGGAGGGGTGAAGGTTTTTTCTCCATTATTCGGAAACTTCCCAATCATCTTTTCTTCCCCGTTTTTGGGATTGAACCAAAATGACGAGATCTCTGTGCCTGAAATTTTGCCCAGCTTCACCGTGATTGGCTTACCCTGCGTTGTATAAATGAATATGTAGTCTTTCCCTCTCGTTGCCTGTATGCGGTCGCCGGCGCTGAGTGCATCTGTAATAATGGTCTGGTCGGGCACCCGGTCAAGCATTGATCTTGATTCCATCAATCGTCTGAGATATTTCATTTGCCCCGCGCCGGGCAGATCCATTGCGACATACCATGGAATGCGTGCTCCGTTGATGGAGGTTCGGTTCGGTGCATACATCTGCCATACATCATGGCATCCATAGGTATGACCAAATGCTCCGGCGAACACGTCGATATAAGCGTGCTTCCTGACATCATATGCGCTTGAAATTCCCAGTTCTTTTGCATTGAAACATACGGGGTGATCTTCATACAAAGGCTCAGCGTCCAGCACGGGTTTTATTGGTTCCCGGTTGTACACAACCTGTATCCTGTCCCAAACGTTATTATCCCTGCAATGGCCGGTTTGAAGAACGTTCAGGTCGAGCCATTCGTCATTATGAAAATACTTCGAAGAGCCACCATCTTCAACCGCATTTGGCTGGGGATGGAATGTCATTATTGCTTTATCATTTCCTCCTACGCCCTCGGCAATTCCACCTGCCATGGCCCGCCAGATGGCTTTGGCCTTCTCGTCGGGTACCCGGTCACCGCCTAATACCCAAATAATATTCGTTTTATTCTTATAACGATTACCTATCCATTTGCCATAGCCCGCAGCGTTGCTGTTATTAAAAATTTCAGGTCCTTCTCCCCACCTGTCTTTAAATATTTTATCTCCCCAGGTTGGTAAAAGCGCAATGTATAATCCAAGCTCATTAGCCTTGTTGATGATATAATCGACATGTTGGAAATATGCTTCTCTTGGCTTGTTCGGGTCAAAGTCTTCAAGTGGTATTTCACCATAAGCATTTGGAACACGCAGCCCGTCCAGTTCTGCCAATGCGACTGCCTGGATCACTGTGAAGCCTTTCTCAGCGCGGTTCTTCAGGTAAAGATCAGCTTCTTCCCGCGACAGACGGTGAAACAGTTCCCAGGCAGTGTCACCCAGCCAGAAGAAAGGTTTACCCTCTTTGGTAACTAAAAATCGTTTGTTGTCGCTCACTCTGAGCTGCGCAAACGATGAATAAGTAATGGCAATCAGTGCACAAATTGATAGTAGTCTTTTTTGCATATAGAAGCTTCGTTATTTATTTGTAATGTCCCGGACCTGTCGTCTTATATCATCCATTTCAAAAATGCTTTGCCAGGTTTCTTTGAAAAGGATTGGCCTGGCTCTTTTGCTTATCTTATAAGCCGCATCTGAAAAGCTTCCATTTACTTCCTTGAATAATACGGCTATCTGTATACGTAAATGACCGAGAACAAAATCTCTTGCAGCAGCTTCCGGCACCCCGAGGGCAACGATCCTGTCGAATCCTTCTTTAACAACTTCCATGCAGGTCTGAGCCAGTGTTTCCACCATTGCGGGCTCCAGGATTGCCATCTGCTCCAGTGTAATTCTGTGGGTTTGTTTGATGGGCGCATACATATCCTGCGCGATCTTTTCACCCAATAAATATTGTTCTTCAGAGCCGTGCATCAGTGCCACAACGATCGATTGCCTGGCAGAGACTCCTCCATAAAAATCACGAAATATCTCTTCACTTGGTTCCCAGTTAAACACTGAAGGATGACAGGGGTGAGCAATTACATAACCGAGGTCGTCACGGTGATGTATAACGCCATCTAGAGGCGCAGCAGGATCAAGGGTCATAACAACAGCGCCCGGTTTCATTTTCGGGACAATGTGATCAGACACCTCACCAATGGTGACATCCGGTACCGCGAGGATTACAACGTCTGCGTCGGCGATCGAATCTTCTTCATTACTCACAACTACATTTCGTTGCTTAAGGTTTTGAAGACCTTTTTCACTGATCTCGAGATAGTGCAGCATGTATCCCGGACATTTCAGGAAGTTGTCGGTTAACCGGCATCCCATTTTACCACCGGCACCCACCAAAGCAATTTTTTTCATTTGATTAAAGTTTTGAGGTAATCAATGCTTTTGTCTGCCCACTCTTGTTCTTTTACTAAGGTTTCTTCTATCGTAGGTCCCGGGTCCGACCATACTTCTAATATAGCAGTTTTGCATCGCCCGTGACGGCTTACTTCTTTCAACAGCCAGGGAATGTCAAGCATCCCTTCACCGGCAATACAACCTTTTACTAAAAAACCCATCTTATGTTGTTTTCTTTCGATCCTGAAGTCCTTTACATGCAGGTTACCGGTATAGGGAGATAATATTTCAACAACTTCGTTTATACCCTCACCGGCGCCAAGTGAATTGGCAGTGTCGAGGCAAATGCCAACCCATTCAGGGTTGGTGCTTTCTACAATCCGCTTTAGTGCCTGCGACTTAAACCGATCATGATTTTCAATTAACAGTTGCACGTTTTCCTGTTGCAATGCAGGGATCAGGGTAATGATAATTTCTATGACCTCCGCTTCTGTCGGCTGGTATCCCAGATCATCGATCACTATTCTCAGGAAAGGTGAATCAATTATTTTCGCTATCGCGAGATACGTTCGGATATTCGGTACCGTTAAGCCCCGGGTGCCTGCCTGTAAATTTATCTTTAATTGATCCGCTGCCTGTTTGAGATTACTTAACTCCGCTGCTGGTAAACGATGCAAGGGATAATTATCGCCAAACTCAACATATTGAATACTTTTTCTTTGTGCAGCCAGCAAAAGATCCCTGAAAGTATAAGGTTTGGGAGGCGAAAATTCACCCACACTGAATGACCACGGATAACTATATGTGCTAATTCCCGGTTGCATGGCTGGGCACAGTCATAATTTTATTAGTGAACTTCAATGTCACGATGTTTATGATTTCCCTTTAACTAAGCTCATGGCTCAAGTTTAACTAAGCTTATTGCTCAAGTTAAGGTATGAATGTATTTAAACTGTGCTGTACCATCCCATTGATATACCAGGACGGAGGCGAACAGGTATCTTATTTTTTTATGACCGGACCAACTGGAATTGCAGAATCTATTGTTCTTGTATCACGGTCGCTGGTGATCTCGATCTTTTGCATGCTACTATTTGTTGACATGAACCTGGACGATTGTGATAAAAAGGAAGAACCCCAGTAAAATTCTTCTTTTCTTTTCTGACCATTTTTCAGATATATGATGGCATATTTATCGGTCGGCTGCAAACGGACCGCAGGCATTTTTTCTTTCGAACGAAAAACTTTAAGCGGCCCCCGGTTTTGGGTAGCCGCTAACAGGTAATTGCCTTTCGCATCTGCAAGTTTAACGAGCGCTTTTGCATCGCCCGGCACAAACAGACCGCTTTGAAGAATGGTCTGAGGTTGAAATCCACCTTTGCCATTTCCCAGCAAAATTAATCCGTTTAATGCATCGTAACGGCCGTTGGTTACCTCTGTACCATAATCGTTACCAACCAAGGCAAGGTCCGTATTTCCATCGTTGTTAAAATCATCCGTAACCATTCCATAAACTGGCGCGAACTGGGCCTCCTGGGGTAAAGCCTGCATTTCGAACTTACCTTTCCCTGCATTTCTCAGGTAACAGGTCTTCATATTACTGGCACTGAGCCTGAGCAAATCCTTTTTTTCGGCTGGCGAGAAAAGATCATCGAATGTGGCACCTGCAAAAGCCTTGTACGACAAATATTTTTTCTTCAGGCCTGGTAACTGGCTGTTGATATCATCTTTATTATGGACAGTATATTCTTTCAGCTCCTGTTGCTGATCCTTCAGATAAGTGGTGGTTATTGCGTCGATACTTCCATTGCCATCAAAGTCTTTCGAGTATATATTGACCGGATGTACCGGGCTGGCCTTATAAAAAGAGTTTTCTCCAAGATTACCAACAACGTAATCGATATCGCCGTCATTATCAAAATCGGCACCTGATATACTGTTCCACCAACCCAGTTCTGTTTGTATACCAGTAGTGTTCGTCATATCTTCAAAGCGACCCTTGTTGTTCTTAAGAAATTTCACCGGCATCCACTCTCCGGTTACCAGCAGGTCGGTCCAGCCGTCATTGTCATAGTCTGTCCAGATAGCATCACAGACCAAACCAATATTCAATAGAGGAGGAGCTACCTGGCTGGTGACATCCGTAAACCGGATAAGATTATTTTTCGAATCATTTCTATAGATAATGCTGCTTACCGGTAACGGATAACTCCCCGGCAAAACCCTGCCACCAATAAAAAGGTCAAGATCTCCGTCCTTGTCAAAATCAGCAGCCTTTACGCAACTTTTACTGGTAAAATTTTGGGGAATGGCGGTGGCATTGTAATTGAAATTTCCTTTGCCATCATTTACAAACAGGCGATCCTCATAATTTTTTGTGTTGGCCAGGTGCTCATTACTTCCGGCTGAAAGATACATATCCTGATCCCCATCGTTATCAGCATCGAACAATAGTATCCCCATATTTTCCGGTCTTCTCACATCACTACCTTCGAGGTAAGGCAGCAACCTTTCCCTGAACCTGCCATCAGTCTGCTGCAACAGCAACATCGGTTGTATATTGTTGTTGCCGCCAATGACCATGTCATCCAGGCCATTTCCGTCTATATCGCCTGCTGCGATCCCGGGTCCGTATTGCGAAAGCTTATGTGGCAACAAGCGCTCCTTGTCGAAGTCAATGGCATCGGCTTCTTCGTGACGGTAACGGATACCCGCAGCTGCCGTGATGTCGGAAAAAATATTGGTGGAAGCAATTGAATCTGAAGGTCTGAGCGTCAATGTTGCATTAGCTATACTGACTTTCAACACCTGGTTCACTTTGACATTTCTTAACAACTGAGTTTGGCCTTGTGGCCAGGTGATTATCACTGAATCAATGGACTTTATCGTATCCAGTCCAAAACATGCTACCTCTTCTACTGATGAAAGATAGCCGCGGTAAGGGGAATTTTCATGCACCTGCATTTTATCCCCGTAGAAGATCTTTGCTATAGCGCCTAATCCGTCCCGGTTTGTTTGCGTCCCTTCAAATTTTATCTTTAGATAATTGGCATAAGTGTGCTCTTTGTTATTCAGGGTATTTTCATACACCAGCGCGGTTTCATTGATGTTATTAATAACATAGTCAAGATCGCCATCATTATCAAGATCAACATACACTGCCCCGTTGGAAAAGGAGGGCTGATCCATGCCCCATTGGGTGGTGACATCCCGGAATTGCAGCTTTCCGGTATTTTGGAAAGTGTAGTTGGGAATACGGATCTGTGGTATCTCCGCTATCAGGTCCTTCCGGGAAACAAGTGTACCGGCCTTTTGTCTGAAGGCAGCAAAATCGTGATCGGTAACATCCCTGGGATATCCATTGGTAATAATTACATCCCGCAAACCATTGTTGTCGAAATCGGCCATCGAAACATTCCAGCTCCAGTCTGTTTGCGCAACACCTGCAAGAAAACCTACTTCGCTGAACACAGGGTCTCCGATGGAATCGTTGTTTGTGAGGGCCGGCCCCTGGTTAAGCTGCAGCGTGTTTCGCACATATTGGAGGTTATACTGACCAAACATCATACTCTGGTAAATATAATAGTTGTTGCTCCCCATGTTTTTTTTCTTGCGAAAATTATCTTCGGGATTCATATCGACTGCAAGTACATCCGGAAGACCATCATTATTAATATCTGCGATGTCGTTCCCCATTGCATTCCTTGAAGTATGTTTAAAATATGTTCCGGCCTTGTTGGAAAATGTACCGTTTTTATTGTTGATATATAACAGGTCGTTTGAAAAAAAATCATTGGTCACGTAAATGTCTTTCCATCCATCCATATTTATATCAGCTATCGAAATGCCGAGCCCGTAGCCACTTTCAAGGATATTAGCCTCCTTCGATACATCTGTATACACAGGATGTTTCAGCTCATTGTTATAATCATTGCGGTAGAGTTTGTCAACATCTGTAGTCGATTCGCCCGGGCCATTGTTTCCGAACTGGGTAGATGTTCGCCCTGCCATGCGGGTCGTAACCAGGTACATATCGAGATCACCGTCGTTATCATAGTCAAAAAAAGCAGCATGCACAGAATGACTGGTGTCGGCAAGATTATATTCTGCGGCCATTTCTTTGAAAACAGGGATTTTTTCCGTGTTCAGGCCCTGGTTGATATAAAGTAAGTTCCTTCGTTCGTCGGGGTTTGTTTTTATGGTAGTACATACGTATATATCCTTCCATCCATCATTGTTGATGTCGACTACGGAAGCCCCGTTCGCCCACCTGTCTTCCCCTGAAACCTTTGCCAGATCAGTAACGTCGCGAAATGAAAGGTTTCCCTGGTTCAGGTATAATTTGTTGCTGGCGATACTTGCAGTAAAGTAAAGATCAGGCAAGCCGTTGTTGTCAAAATCTCCAACTGCCACACCACCACCGTTGTATAAAAATTCGAGGTCGATCGGGTTGACAGTGTCATTTTCAACCACGCTGTTCATGAATTGAATTCCCGTTTCAGCAGGATCGGTCTTTCTGAAAAGCGTGTCAGCTTTTTGTTGGCAGCAGATCAATAGGGAAATTATGACAGCGGCGGAGGAAATATATATCAGGGGAACAGGACGAAAACGGTTGATCATAATGAAAATCAATTGGCGGAGTTACAGCGAGTTCCTTAAAATAAGATGAAAAGGATTTTTTATTTTTTCCTGCCTGTTTTCAAGGATCATCCTGGCCGCTGTTTCACCCATTTTGGCATGATCAGTAGAGATAACCGAAATGCCGTCTGAAAGGATTTCTTTCAGGGGCGTATCATTATAAGATACGATACCAACATCTTTTCCAAGCTTAAGATCTGCAGCCTGGCAATTTTTTATCAGGTTTACCAAATCAGTTTCTTCTATAACTATAAAGGCTTCCTTTTCTTTGATACAATCCTGGGGGTTGATCTCATTTATGATGCGGTGCTCGAAATTATGCTGAGTGCAAAAATTTCGGAAGCCAGTCACGATCTCGCAAGGATACCTCGTTGTTTTTGGAAACACAAGCGTCAGCATCCTGTATTTACGCAATGTAGCCAGACCGCTTTCGAGTGCTTCAGCAATATCATTTTTGAAATCCTGGTATACTGCGGAATATGCTCGCCTGGGCCCCGAGAGATCCTTATCCAGGACAAACAATTGCTCAGCCGGGATTTTTTCTATCATTTTATATGCTTCTTCAAGATCTTCATAAAAATGCGGCATGATAACATAGTAATCGTATTCACCAAGGCTCGATTCAACAATGTCACTGAACAATCGGGTATTTGAATGGTAAATTTTCAGATCAATGGTAGCCTTTTTACCAAATGTCTGGGAAAACGAATTAAATATGACCTTTTTGTAATTACTTATTTTATTAAAGAGAAGAAGTATGTGGTAAGGTTTAATAATATCTATCCTGTTTATGTAAAAGCCCTTACCCCTTATACCTTCAATAATTTTTTCTTTTTCGAGAAGATCATAAGCTTTCTGAACAGTGTCCCTTGACAAAAAAAATTCATTGCTTAATTCATTGATGGAGCAGATCCGATCTCCTTTCTTGTAACGTCCCTGTTTAATTGCTTTGGTGATAGAGTTTACAATCTGGAGATATTTCGGCGTTCGTCTGGAGGCGTCGATTTCAAAAATGGCTTGCATGGCAATAGTGTTTATCGGGAAACCGTTAGGACAATCGTTTGCGCAAAGTACAAAAAAGTCTTTGTCTACAAAATTTGAATTGACTGGCGGTGGATAATGCGTGGATTGAGCAGGATTCGTTCGGGATGGTTTACAGCCCCGGCATCATGCCCTTCAATTTGTTGGAGAAGCATTTTCACTGAGATCCTCGCCATTTCTGCGAGTGGTTGCTCGACACAGGTTACGGGCGGGTCAAGAAAATTAAGGTATTCCGAATCGTCAAATGTAACCAGCGAAACCTGGCCCGGGATACTGATTCCTTCTTCCCGGAGGGCCTTTATCGTGCCAAGCGCAATGGGGTTCGTGAATGCGAAGATCGCAGTCGGTTTGGTAGCGCGGCTCAATAATAGTTTCGTCTCAATGTATCCATTTTGGAGACTGAACCCTGTTCCCACACAATCGGGGATTAAACCAGCCTCTTCCATCGCTGCTTTGTAACCTCTTAACCTGGTGGTAACGGGCATCACATCGCGGGTTGCCTGGATACACGTAATCCGTTGGTGACCGGATTGTATCAGGTATTTTGTTATCTCGTAGGCACCCTGGTAGTTGTGAGATGATACATAGGGTATGCTACTGTCTTCAAAATACCGGTCAAAAAATACAACGGGAAGCCCTGAACGGTATAGGTTTTCAAATACTGCGGGCTTTCGTGAAGCAGGACTGATCAACAATCCGTCGATCCGGCGGTCAGCAAGCTGGGTCAGCATCTCTGCTTCAATTCTGTCATCTTCACCGCAATCTGAGATAATAACAGAATAACCCCTGGTGTGGAGTTCTGCCGTAATGTGTCCCGCTACATTAGCAAAAAATGGATTGGCCAGGCTGGGTATCAGCAATCCTATGTTATTTGTCTTTTTTAACCGAAAATGGACCGCCGCGAGGTTTGGCCGGTAGTTTAATTTCTGTGCGACTTTCAGCACCTGGTCCTCTGTCTCGGTGGAGATCCGGTATTTTTTGGAGAGGCCATTGAGAACCCTTGAAACGGTAGTCGTAGACACATTTGATGCTTTTGAAACATCGGCTATTGTCGGGTTATTTTTCAGTGTTGCGCAATTGATTGAGCAAATGTAGAAAAAAGTGATTTATTTACAGCATACTACAGCACATCAGACTGATGCGATTGTTTATCTTTTACACATGTATGCCTCTATCAGGATATTCTTTCTGCTGATGTTTGCTGTGGCCGGATCGCAGACGGCAAAGGGTCAGTCAACCCCATTGACGATTGCGGAATTAAGAAAAGGATTTTTTGATCCGCCCGTATCTGCAAGGCCACGTGCATTATGGCCGTGGGTTAATGGCAATGTAAGTTTATCCCAACTGACATTTGAAATGGAAGACGCAAAAAGGAAAGGTATGGGTGGATTTGACATCTGGGATATCGGCACCAGTATAAATCCCGGCAATATGGTTCCCGCAGGCCCGGCCTTTTTAAGTGATGAATCGGTGCAGGCGATCGCGTACACTATCAGGGAAGCAGATCGCCTTGGGCTCGAACTCGGTCTTACATTTTCAAGCAGCTGGAACGCGGGTGGGTCCTGGGTTAAGCCCGAACATGGTGCGATGGGGCTTTTCAGACGTGATACTATTGTATCGGGCCCGCTGGATTTCTCAGCATCGATTCCTTTTCCTTTTAGTCCTGCAACATATAACAAGCAGAAGAACCTTCTTTCGCTCGATACAAAAACCGGTTTGCCCACATATTACAGGGAGGTTGCTTTGCTTGCACATCCCCTGAACGACGACTCGGCGATAGGTTCATTGAATGAAGTTACCTTACTGGACACTGTTTATGATAATGGCACCTTAAGGTGGAAAGTACCCGCCGGTAAATGGAGGATCATCCGCTATGTTTGTGCCCCGACAGGACAACCACTCGCGATCCCCTCAACCAATTCACAGGGATTGATGCTTGATCATTTCAGTGCCGATGCACAGAGGGCCAACATGAAGTATATCTTCGACCGGCTCTTACCAGTCACCGGTTCCCTGAAAAACCGATCCTTAAAATATTTATACGCGGACAGCTACGAGGTAAACTCTGCGGTCTGGACCCCTTTTATGCCGGAAGAGTTTCAGAAGCGAAAAGGTTATAGCCTGTTAAGGTTTCTGCCATTGCTGGACGGGTTTACTTTATCGCCTGATACAACCAGTCGTTTTTTATCCGACTTCAGGAAAACACTTTCAGATCTTATCATTGACAATCATTACAAGCTCGGTAAAGAACTTTGCAGTGAACAAGGGCTTGGCTTTGTTGCAGAAGCAGGCGGGCCCGGGCAGCCCATTCACAACGTACCTTTTGAAGACCTGAAAGCTTTGGGTGCGCTGACTATTCCGCGGGGAGAATTCTGGAACAAACATCCGCAACTCGAATTACTTCAGATTGTAAAAGGAATTGCAAGTGCATCACATATTTACAACCAGAAATATGTGGAAGCTGAATCATTCACATCGGTGTGGCTCTGGCAGGAAGGTCCTGACGAATTAAAACCTTTAGCAGACAGGGCCATGTGCGAGGGTCTGAACCGGTTCGTTTATCACACTTTTCCGCACACTCCCCCGGAATCAGGTAATCCGGGCTGGGTATATAACTTCGGGACATTGATAAACACTACCAATGGATGGTGGCCGAAATCAAAAGGGTTTCATGAATACCTCGCCCGATGCAGTTACTTGTTGCAACAGGGCAACTTCATTGGCGATGTGGCTTACTATTATGGTGATGAAGCGCCCAACTTCGTTAAACCTTATAACATTGATTCGTCCCTGCGTTCCGGTTATGATTATGATGTTGTAAACAGCGATATACTGCTGAACAAAATGACCGTCAGGAACGGCAGGATTTATTTACCACATGGGCAGTTTTATGAAGTACTTGTTTTGCCTGAACACAGAACCATGAATGTACAGGTTGCAAAAAAACTCCGGCAGCTGGTAGCTGATGGTGCAACGGTGATTGGTCGCAGACCAGGTCAATCAAACAGTCTTAAAGATGCGTCTATGAATGATGCAACAATCCTTGACGTCAGTAAATCGTTGTGGGGTAAGGATGAAGCCGCAGGTGAAACCAGGTTTGGTAAAGGCAGGGTTGTATGGAATAAAACACCGGGAGAAGTTCTCCGCGCAAAGGGAATAAAACCTGATTTCAGTTATAAAACTGCAGGGGATAACCGTGCGCTGAATTATATCCACCGTCAATCCGGCGATGATCACATTTATTTCATCAGGAATACAAAACCGGAACCGGTTACAGCCTTTGTTACTACGAGAGTAAAAGGAATGACACCTGAATTATGGGACCCCGAAACTGGTGTTATTACCCCGATCACAGTTTATAACAAAGTCGGTGAATTTATAGAAATTCCATTGTCGTTTGCGGCTTATGGCTCATTGTTTATCGTTTTCTCTTCGCCAATTTTTCCGGCAAAGGCCACGTTGGATGAAACTATGCTAAATAACAATACCCGGATAATGCATACAAAAGCTGGTATGGCCATTGCAACGAACGGGAGTGTTACCGGTTCCGCCAATGGCAGGGCTTATGATAAACAAATCGTTCTCCCTGCGCCTGTTACCCTGGATGGCCCATGGGAATTGCATTTCAGCCGGACTGGTAATGCCCCTGCCAGGGATACAATGCCAGGGCTTGTTCCGCTCAACAAATCTTCAAAAGATGGTATCAGGTACTTTTCGGGAACTGTGGCTTATCATCATACCTTCTCGCTTGCGGATGATCAGCTTCGCGGCGGAATAAGAGTGCTGTTAACGCTCGGGAAAGTCAGGGAAATTGCAGAAGTTTTTCTGAATGGTCACAACGTTGGCCTGTTGTGGCACAGCCCTTTCCAGGTCGATATCACCAGCATGATTCAGCCTGGCAAAAATCATATGATCATTGAAGTTGTCAACACGATAAATAATGCATTGATCGGTGATGCAAGGTTATCCCCGGTCGATCGAAAATTTCAGTCAAACATAAGCAGGCTGCCTAATGCATGGAGCAAACTATTTGTAGAAGCGCCCTTACTGGACGCCGGTTTAATCGGGCCGGTAACAATACAGTTTGTTTCCACATTAAAACATTAATTATTGTGCAGTCTACACCAGCACGGTTACCATCGATGCCTGCGATATATTGAGTGATGGTATTAATCATAATTTCTCCTATCCTGGCAATATGAAACGAACAATTGTTTTTCATCCCGGGTTGATCATGGGACTGGTCATGTTAGTATATGGGTGTAAACCAGATAAACAATACAGCACCTGGACCCAATACAAAGGCTCCGCTGAAAACATCCATTACTCATCTCTTGTGCAGATTGATACTAACAATGTAAGTAAGTTGCAGGTTGCCTGGAAATATCATACCGGTGATGCAGATACAGCAAACGCTTCGCAGATTCAGTGCAATGCCATCATCGTTGATGGTGTTCTGTACGGAACATCACCGCAGATGAAATTATTTGCGGTTAAAGCAAATACCGGTAGGGAGCTATGGAAATTCAACCCGTTTGATACACTTGCAGGTGATAAGCGTGGATTTTTTATTCATAATAATTCCCGTGGTGTAACATATTGGAGCGATGATGCAAAAGATAAAAGGATTTATTATACCGCGGGCTCGTTTCTGTACTGTATTAACGCAGCATCCGGTGAGACCGTGAAGCAATTTGGTGACAGTGGCCGGATCGATCTTCACGACGGGCTCGGGCGCGATGTAAAGACATTGTTTGTTACCGCCACCTCACCCGGAATTATTTACAAAGATCTGCTTATAATGGGTACAAGGGTTCATGAAGGATCCGAAGCTGCACCAGGGCATATCCGGGCCTTTGATGTTCGTACCGGGATGCAAAAATGGATATTTCATACGATCCCGCAACCGGGCGAGAAAGGACATGATAGTTGGGAAGACCCTGATGCCTACAAAGTGATTGGGGGAGCGAATGCATGGGGAGGGATAAGTCTTGACACAAAAAGAGGTATCGCATTTGCAGGAACCGGTTCCGCTAACTATGATTTTTATGGTGGAATGCGCAAAGGGGACAACTTGTTTGCCAATAGTGTGCTCGCCCTGAACGCGGCGACTGGCAGATACATCTGGCATTTCCAATATATTCATCATGATGTGTGGGACAGGGACCTCCCGGCTCCACCTGTGCTCGTAACAATAAGTAAAGACGGAACCAGGAAAGACGCGGTAGCGATTACTACCAAAACCGGCAATGTGTTTGTTTTTGAAAGAGAAACCGGCAAACCTGTTTATGATATTGTTGAAAAACCTGTACCAACGAACACAGACCTAGTAGGCGAACAATTATCACCAACCCAGCCTTATCCCGTAAAGCCTCTGCCTTTTATGCGACAGGAGATCACCGGCGCGCATCTCAACCATTTACTTCCCGATTCGTCTTACCAGGAAGTGAAGGCACGCTGGGCGTCTTTAAGAAATGACCACATGTTTAATCCCCCATCTGTAAAAGGTACACTGGAATTTCCAGGGCTTGACGGAGGTGCAGAATGGGGTGGTCCATCTTACGATCCGCAGACCGGGATACTTTATATAAACTCAAACGAAGTGGCCTGGGTAGTGAAGGCGGTGGAAACCAACAATCAGAAAATAGCCAATGAGACGGTTGGACATGCAGGTAAACGACTATACCAGGTTAACTGCATGGTTTGTCATGGTGGGGACCGTCAGGGTTCAGCAAATTTTCCTCCATTACAAAAGATACGGGCGAAATATAATCCCGGATCGTTCGATACATTATTGATAACAGGAAGGCGAATGATGCCGGGATTCGGGCAGTTGAGTGCTGCGCAACGGAGCGCAATTGCATCGTTCATTCTTGGATCAAAGACCGAGGAAAAGAAATTATTTATTGATACTACTATCAAAAAAAATGACCGGTATTTTAAACTGCCATATACTATGTCCGGCATCAGCAAGTTTCTGTCACGTGAAGGATATCCTGCCATTGCACCGCCCTGGGGAACCCTTAATGCAATCGATCTGAATAACGGTGAATATGTCTGGAAAAAACCACTGGGACAGGAGCCGGGCTTTGAATCGGGCAAAATACAAACAGGAACCGAAAGTTATGGTGCTTCGGTAATAACAGCAGGTGGATTGGTTTTTATAGCGGCAACTAAAGATGGTATGTTCCGCGCATTTAATAAATCCGATGGCAGGTTATTGTGGGAGGTGAAATTGCCTGCGCCGGGTTTTGCAACACCATCCATTTATGAAGTTGATGGCAGGCAATATGTTGTTATTGCATGTGGTGGTGGTAAAATGAAAACCAGGTCCGGTGATAGCTATGTTGCATTTGCTTTACCGCAATAACTTAAAATAAATTTTATGCGCAGCGTTTTCAACCATCCCTGTCCGTTGTTCATTGTCGTCATGTGTTGTATCACAACTCTGGCGGGGAGCTCACAGCAGGCAAATCCCACCAAAACCGGCTTTAGCAAGGAAACAGGTGAATTCGGAATTATGTTGGAGCAGCTGGAACATAGAATGACGAACTACCAGGAAAAATGGGTTGCCGTACTTGGTGGCAGGAAACGCAATGTGTTTGTACCCTGGATAAGGGATCATGTTCATGTGATGAAAGCAATGAAGTACATTCATCCTGATATGATTTCCTTTCTCGAGTTTTACCTTGAAAATCAAACCGCAGAGGGCATCTATTTTGACTACTATTTCCCGATAAATGCCGGTGGTATCAATGACCGGATGAAACTTTTCAGTCCGCGCTACCGGAAAGTGTTTCCTGAAGACTCGATACAGATGCATCGCCTGCCCGTTGAAGCAGATCTTGAATACCTCGTGGTAGAGGGCGTGTATGCGGTATGGCAATCGACCGGCGATACTGCCTTTGTAAAAAAATGGTTACCGTCGCTGGTCAAAGGAATGAACTATTCTATGAGTGACCCTTTGAGATGGTCAAAAAAATATCAATTGGTCAAGCGTGGGTATACACTTGATACCTGGGATTTCATGCAGCTTCCGACAACGCGGGCGGAGTATACACGCAACGGCGGAAATATACAAAAGGGCATCTTCAATATCGATGAGAACACACCCATGGGAATTATGCATGGAGATAACAGTGGTATGTTTGTCGCATGTAATCAGCTAGCCGTTTTATATGCAGTTACCGGTGATACAACAGCTGCCCGAAAATGGAAAAACGAAGCGGACGGCTTTCAAAAAAGAACTAATAGTGTATGCTGGAACGGAAAATTCTATGCACACTTCGTCGAAGATGATCCCCAGCCGGCTTATTTGAAAATGGATCAGAAAAATACTTTAAGTCTTTCCAATCCCTATGATATCAACCGCGGCCTGCCGGATAATAAGATGGCGCAGTCTATTATCAAATCCTATAAAGATCTGTAGGAGAACAACACGATAAATTCGTTTGCAGAATGGTTTGGCATTTACCCACCGGTTCAACCACATTTTGCCGATTATAAGCCAGGTTCATATATGAACGGTGGCGTGAATACCATAGTGGCAGGAGAGCTTGCCAAAGCGGCCTTTCAAAACGGATTTGAAACATATGGGGTGGACATCCTTGAGCGATTGATAGTATTGATGAAGAAACATGACGGTGATCTGCCGGTATCATATACGCCTGAAGGTAAAGTAGATGAAGGGATACCCGACAACTGGGGACAGGCGGCAGTTTACAGTGCGCTGATTGAGGGACTAGCCGGGGTAGTCGATAAAAGCTCACAATTTGCAAAGGTTGAAGTATCACCACGTTGGCTGGCTGCGGGTAAAGACAGTGCTGAAGTTTCAGTAGTATACGGTCCGACCGGTACCCATACCAAATATACATATCTGCATGAGCCGAAAAAAAAGAGCATAACCATAAAGGTTTCCGGAAACATGAGAGAAACCGATTTGCGCATCCTTTTACCGTCCACCAGTAAAAAAGTAAGTGCCTGGGTTAACGGCATCAAAGTTCAACCGTCAGTTGAAAGGCATCGATTGAGTCAGTATATGATCATCACGGGGAACAAGGGTTCAGTAGTAGAGATGATACTTACCTATTGACAACTATAAGTGTATTAATCACACCAAACAATCATACAGAGCGCTGGATAACTATGCTGTTTGTTCAATTCTTTTATCAGCATAGTGCAGTATGGAAGGCTTCTTATTAGCTTCTAATTTAGTAGTATCAAATCGCGTTCGTTTGTTATGAACCATTGATATCACGCTGCATCTTCAAACTACTTACTGACATAAAACGAATTGCTTATGCGCTGCACTAAAAGTGTTTCACGGGTTTTTCACTATGGTATTTTCCTCCTGTTGGTCGGCATAATCTTTTGCACAGCCGGTTTTGCACAACAAACGGTAAGGGGAAGGGTTGTCGACAGCGCTTCAAACCAGGGGCTGCCGGATATCAATGTAGTGGTAAAGGGAACCACGCGCGGAGCCATAACGAATGCAAATGGTGAATATAGGATTGCGGCTGCGGAGGGTGAGACGCTGGTGATAAGTGCAGTCAATTATGTACCGATCGAATTGACGGTAGGCAATTCAACAGTATTAACCACGGTTGCCTTAGCCAGCAGCAATGCGAGATTAAATGAAGTAGTAGTTATTGGTTATGGCCAGAGACAACGTAAAGATGTAACCGGTGCCATTTCTCAGGTTGGTGCAAAAGAAATCGAGAAGAGTACAGCGATCTCACCCGAGCTTGCATTACAGGGACGGGCCTCGGGTGTGTTTGTGAGTTCACAGGGTGGAGATCCGCAGGCAAGGGTAACGGTAAGGATAAGAGGTGTGAACACCTTTGGAAATGCAGAGCCCTTATATGTGATCGACGGGGTTCCGATCTATGAAGGAGGATCAGGTGTTACAACAGGTGCAACAGGTGATATACGCTCACCGGTGAATATTTTTTCCATGATCAATCCCCAGGATATCGAATCTGTGTCTGTTTTAAAAGATGCATCTGCATCAGCTATATATGGAGTACGGGCGTCAAACGGTGTCATCATTATCACTACAAAAAAAGGAAAAACCGGGAGACCAAAGGTGGAGCTTAGCTCCACTGTTGGCATCCAAAACATTCCAAAGACATACGATGTTTTAAACACACAACAGTACTATGCACTTACCAAAGAAATGTACCTGGCTAACCCCGATGCGAACACAAGCTATGAACAAAAGTTTGGCCCCCGTTATGATGCCTCGAGCCCTTTGTATGCGGGCAATAATCCAACATATGACTGGCAGAATGAACTCCTAAACAAAGATGCGCTGATCCAGGATCACAGCGTCAGGTTGAGTGGTGGCAGTGAATCAACCACCTACTTTCTTTCCTTTGGTTATTCAAGCCAGGAAAGCCCGTTAAAATCAAATGAATTAAACAGGTATTCTCTCGCGCTAAACGTTGAGTCCAGGATATCCCGTTTTCTTTCAACCGGTGTAACTGTAAGGCTGATCCAGGAACACGCAAAAGTAAATACACAGGCAGACCTCGCAACGATGGCTTCAACGATTCCATTTCAACCAATTTACGATGCTGCAGACAAAACAGGATTTGCTCCGGCAAGTTCTGGTTCATTTGTACCGAATCCTGCTTATGACCCGACCAAACTGGATGCCGGTGCACCTTTTAATTTTGCACCCGGTGATCCGCGAAGACTTTGGGGTGATCAGACCCGATTTAATGTATTTGCATTTCAAACCTATAATGATAATAAGTATGATCTGATGCGTGCACTGGGTAATGCTTATGTTCAGATTGAACCCATACCCGGTTTAAGATTAAGAGGCACATTTGGTGCAGACTGGTACATGAACCTGAGAAAAAGCTGGTCTGACCTCCTGGAAGGATGGCGCTTTTCTCAGACTCCCGGCAACCCATATGCAAATCAGAACGGAGAGGCCAAAGGAAGTTATGGAGAAAGAAGAGGAACTACAACTAACATCAATAAGGAGATATCATTAAGTTATACAAAAACCCTGTTCAGGGATCACAACATTGACGTGATATTGAATGCAAGTGAACAGTATGCACGCTGGGATGTCAGTGATCTGAGCGGCAGGGTAAACTTTACGGATCCCCAGTTCAGATCCATAACCAACCAGCCACCTTATACCCAGGGATTCGCATCTATATTACAGGAGGATGCGCTGATCGGTTATATGGGTCGTATCAGTTATAAATACAGCGACAAGTATTATCTCGATGTTACCATGCGAAGAGACGGATCGTCACGATTGGCTCCTGGCTACAAATGGGATAATTTTCCTTCATTCGCTGCGGCCTGGCGCATCAGTTCAGAAAAGTTTTTCCCGAAAACTGAATTTATCAATGATCTGAAATTAAGAGGAGGCTGGGGCAGGTTAGGCAACGTAAATTCCGCCGGTTTTTACAAATATATATCAGGGGTCTCGCTCACGGCCGACTACCCGCTTGGCTCAGGAAATGGAAACGGTATCGGATCACAGGTCCAGGCCACGAGACTGCCCGATTTTGCAAATACTACACTCACATGGGAAAAGCTCAAAACGTTTAATATTGGCTTCGATGCACAGTTGTTTGATAATCATGTAAGCCTTACCGCGGAATATTATGACAAAACAACTTTCGACATCATACAAAGTGTAGCACTGCCACCCAACACCGGTATTCAAAACAATGCCGACCTCAATGTGGCTACCGTTAAAAATACCGGCTTTGAATTCCAGCTTGGTTACAATACCAGGATATCAGGAATAGATTTCAACTTCAGCGGTAACCTTACTACGGTTAAAAACCGGGTAATATCTTTAAATGGTGGTACACCCATTAACGGTGAGGCCAACCGTGTTGAAGAAGGATACTCGATGTTTTATTTGTGGGGCTATAAGGTTGGGGGTATTTTTCAGAACCAGGCCGAGATTGATGCCTGGAGAAAAAACTATGCGGATGCCAGCATAAATCAAAGCAGAACAAATCCCACCGCCGGATATCAGTACAAACCGGGTGATATGTATTTCCAGGACGTTTACGGTAACCCTAAATTACCGAAGGAGCGGTATAGTAAAACCCCCGACAGTATTATCAATGCCAATGACCGGACCTACCTTGGCAAAACAATTCCCGGATTTTTTTATGGGTTTAACTTCGGAGCAACTTACAAAGGATTCGATGTGAACATCTTTTTCCAGGGGGTGGGGGATGTACAGAAATATAACAGCACACGTGCAGGACTTGAAGGGTTGGGCGGCCTTGCCAATCAATCGGTCACAGCCCTTGATCGCTGGACAACAACGAACCCCTCCACTTCAATGCCGAGGGCAGTGTATAATAATCCCTCTAATCCAACACGGTTCTCGGACAGGTTTGTAGAGGATGCCGGATATCTCCGGTTAAGAAATCTGCAGGTCGGTTACAGTCTTCCAAAACCACTATTAGATAAAACCGGCTTCATCCAGAACATCAGATTTTTTGTGACGGGGGTTAACCTCTTCACCATAACCAACTGGACCGGGCTGGATCCGGAGACGGATTTCAATACGCCAACAACGCGCCAGTTTCTGTTTGGTGTGAATGCCACCTTCTAACCCAAAAAACTTATACCGAAATGAGAAAATCAATATTTAGAATATCGCTGGTATATGTGGTTTTTGCTATTGCTACTATTTTCTATAGTTGTGATAAGAGCAAACTTGATCTTTTACCCCACGGACCAACTGAACAGTCGTACTTCAGTACCGAAAGTGAGTTCAATAAAGCGGTCCTCGGCGTCTATAGTAAACTCACTGATTTCTTTTGGTTCAATGGAGGTCCTGGCAACACCACTGTAACTGTTTTTCTTTTGCCCGGAGATGATATCACTACCAACCAGGGAGGCGAAGAGTTTGAAATATTCAGTATGCAACCAAGTAGTGGAAGACTGGGCTATTTGTACTCCAGGCATTATCAACTGATCAACAGGGCGAATCTTGTTCTTCAGAAAATTGACGGGGACCAGGGAAGTGTTTATACAACCCCAGGCCTGAAAAATTCTCACAAAGGTGAAACTCTATTCCTGAGGGGATACGCATATTATAACCTATGGAACCTGTTCGGCACCTCTCCTTTGGTAACAGAAAGACAGGTAACGCCGGATCAGTTTTTACCACCGGGAACAACGGGTACACAGTTGCTGGACCAGGCAATTAAAGATCTCACGGAAGCCGCCACCCTGCTTCCTGCAACCTGGGATGCATCAAACAGGGGACGTGTTACGGCTGCTTCCGCTAACGGGCTGTTGGGAAAATGCCTGGTGTTCAGGGCTTCAGCGGCCAAAGTGATAGCTGACTACACAGCAGCGATGACGGCTTTTAATAAAATAACCGGGGTCACGCTGCTTTCTAATTTCAGCGATAACTTTTCATACCTGGCAGAAAATAATGCGGAATCGCTGTTTGAGTTTCAGTCTGGCCAGGCCTTCGGGAGTGATAATGTGTGGCTCGATAATGATTTCGATAATGCTGTCGGATCCCTTTCATTTTACTGGGGATTTTATTCCAATAACGGTACCGGTCAACAGGGACAGTCACGTTTTTTCGGAACAACAAAATTATTGAATGCATTTAATGCCGGTGACCCAAGACGAGACAGTACTTTAAATCCGGCTAACAGAAACGTACGGAAATATGTAACCATTGACAAGTTAAACCAGGCAGGTGTGGGCTCGGTTAATAACTACCGGATACTTCGGTTCGCTGATGTGTTGTTGTTGAAGGCTGAAGCAGTGTTACAGTCGAACGGGTCAATCGCTGAAGCCATTGGCTATATAAACCAGGTGAGATCACGTGCCAGAGCTATGGGCACCGGGAGCGAGCCTGCTGATTTCTCTACAACTGAAAGCAACAGGGGGACCATCATGCAATGGATCATGGACGAAAGGCTAAGGGAACTGGCAGGAGAAGGTCAGAGATGGTTCGACCTCCGCAGGTGGCAGATGCAGGGGATCATTAATATGAACAATGCTTTCTTTAGTTCTAACCTGACTACAGTTTCATTTCAATTACCAAGGCATTTAAATTTTCCTATCCCAAGTAGCGAAACGGATGTGAATCCGAATGTTCCGCAAAATCAAGGGTATTGATTTTTTCATATTCAACCAGGTTGCCCCCTGAGTCTTCGGGGGGCTTTCATTTGCGGCGTATCTTCGGCCAGATACTTTCCTAAGACGTTCTGAATGACAAAGCGTAAACCACCGGGCTTAATTCTTCTTCTGAGCATTTATATAATAATGTTTTCTGAACTGTCAGCACAATCCGCTGCAGACTGGTTCGAGTTTCGCCCGGGAAAAGATAATTCCGGGTCCAGGATCAATATGAAACATTGGCTCGATACTCCTGCTGGGAGGCACGGTTTCGTGAATATGAAAGGGAGCGGATTATATTTTGATGATGGGCGGCAAATAAAATTCTGGGGAGTTAATGTTGCAGGCAATAACCCGTTTCCCACCAGTAACCAGGCGGATAGATGGGCCGCATTCATAGCCTCCTATGGTATCAACGCCGTCCGGTTTCACAAGTTTACATGGGAAGCCACAGATGGAGTTTATTCAACCCAACTGAAAAACGACAAATGGAAAAACTTCGATTACTTCTCCTATCGTTTAAAGAAATTGGGTATATATACCGGGTGGTCGCATATATACGGACATCGGGTGTTACCGGGCGATAGCGGTCGATTGCTTGCTTATAAAGAAGTAGCTGCTACCAGATTCCCATGGTCACACCTAAACGGTACAACTGCATCGCTGGTAAATTTTGCCCCGGATTTGCAGGAGTTGAATATTGAACTCACTGTAAATATGCTCAATCACAGGAATCCACATACCGGTCTGCGTTATGCTGATGATCCCGCGCTTGCTTTTGTTGAACTTCAGAATGAAGACAATATTTTCTGGGGGGCAATCAATGAAACACTAAAACAAACACCGACCTACAAAACGTTACTTTGTAACCTCTTTTCCGATTACCTGTTAAAAAAATATAAGTCAGATAGCGCCCTCGTTAATGCCTGGGGCAGATCCAATTTACCACCGGATGAATCACTTGAAAAGAGAAATGTTTTTCCCCAACCCAATCACGGTTTCTTTTCCTCCCAATCCGAAAAAGCCTGGACCACAAATCAGAAACTGCCACAGCATGTAATTGATAAAGCAATGTTCTTATATGAACAGCAACAGTTATTCTATTCAAGATTTGTTACTGCTATCCGGGCCACCGGTTATAAAGGATTGATCATTGGGAGCTGCTGGCAGGCCGGATCTGGCCTTGCACATTTACTTAACCTGCATGCCGACTACCAGGCAGGTGTAATTGACCGTCACAATTATTCCGGTGGTGGAACCGGCCATAGTTTGAAACCTGGCAACGTGCAGAACCAGGCCATGGTCGCCCACCCTGGTAGTGGGTTATTGAGCACCGGGTTTCAGCAGGTGAAAGACCGGCCCTTCTTTTTATCGGAATGGATGAGTTTAATACCGAATGAATGGACCGCTGAAAGTGCACCCATTGTTGCAGTCTACGGGTTGGGTCTTCAGGACTGGGACGGGTCATTTGCCTTCGCGATGGATCATGATCGTTTCACACCGACTATTCAAAGTGGTCACGGAGTTTACAATGTAACATCTCCAACCCAACTCGCGCTGTATCCTGCACTCGCGGCGATGGTATATCGTGGTGACGTGAAACCCGCAGAAATCATTGCTCAAAGGAATGTTGAGATTTCGGAGCTCGCCGAAGGCAGGCTTCCATTTTTTGAAAAAGTTGAACAACAGTCAGACGTTAAACAATTACAATCAACCGTGCCGTTAAGTGCCCTGGCTCAAGGCAGGGTTGTCCTATCTTTTGAGAAAACTCCCGGGAAAAAGGCAAATGCAGGAGTTGTACCGGTCAAACAACCATCTGTCGTTTCAACAACCGGTCAACTGGAGTGGTTTCAGTCTCCCAAAGGATATTTTACCCTCAACACAAGTGGTATCCAGGGTGCAGTTGGATTTAGCAGCGGAAATGAGCTGAAATTCCGGGACCTCAATATCAAAACACAAAATGAGTTTTCAGTAGTGCTGATTCATACTAATGAAAGAAATAACGGCATTACATCAGCGAAAAGTATAATAGTGACCACGGTAGCCAGGGCTAGAAACACCGGTATGCAATACAATGATCAAAGGAATCAATTGCTTGAAACCGGGGAAGCGCCGATCCTGCTGGAGCCGGTTGTGGTCGAATTACAGTTAAAGAAAAGACGCAATAAGGTAGTTTATGTATTGGATCATGTTGGTAACAGGACGGGCCAGAAAGTACCTGAGAGTAACGGAAGATACATTCTCGACGGGCGCAAATACAAAGCAATATATTACGAAATTGCTGCGGAATGAACCAACGTGTTCGGACAAAATTTATGCATATTTACGATCTTAACGAACGTTTTAGTGAAGAGTCGTAAGTTGCAACTGCCCAGGCATCAGCAAGATTAAATTAACACGATGAACAAACGAAGATATCTACTTATCGTTACAGCGGTATTTGCATTAACAGCAACGTTGAACGCGCAGAAAAACAAAACACCTCCGAGGGAAAGTATTGAGTGGCTCGATGTGTGGTTGCCCAACACCAATGATACGGCTTTGCCAAGGATCTTATTGATTGGAAATTCAATAACGAGAGGTTATTATCCGGATGTTCAAAAGCTTCTCGCAGAAAAAGCATTTGTCGGCCGTCTATGTACGTCTAAAAGTATCGGTGATCCCGCACTGTTATCTGAAGTTGAGCTGATATTGAGTTATCATAAATTCGATATCGTACATTTCAATAACGGGTTGCATGGATGGGCATATTCCGAAAGGGAATACATGGCATCGTTCCCGGCATTTGTAAAAACGATCAGGCAGAAAGCGCCTTCTGCCAGACTCATCTGGGCAAGCTCGACACCGGTGCGAAACCGGGCCGACCTCAATACCTTCGATCCAAGGACCGAAAGAATAAAAGAACGAAACAAGATCGCCAGCGATTTCATTACTAAACAAAGCAACATAAGAATAGATGATCTGTGGGGCATTACGATAAACAATGCTGAATTATACCAGGGTGGAGATGGCACTCATCCCAATGCTGCCGGTTATCACAAGTTAGCTCAGCAGGTAGCGTCAGAACTTTCTGTTTTGATCAGCGAACTGAAAAAATGATTTGAGTATGTGGAATGTATTTGTCAAAACCATTTGTTACCCGGTTTACATCCATTCACTTAATAACGCAGTGCAGGTCACTAAAACGCGGTGCATGTCATTACCCGGAATCTCAACATTATACCGGACATGTCTTATGTTGCTGGTGGGCACCTTAAGCAACTGCACGACAGCAGGACAACAATCCCCGGAGAAAGACGGGTTTGTGAGGATATTTGATGGAAAAACGCTCAATGGTTGGGAAGGCGATCCAACTTACTGGAGAGTCGAAAACGGAAACCTGGTGGGAGAGATTACCCCTCAGACAATCGTAAAACATAACACTTTTATTATCTGGCGCGGAGGGCGACCTGCCAACTTCGAACTAACACTTGAATACCGTATTACAAAAACAGGAAACAGTGGCATTAACTATAGGAGTGAAGAATTGAAAGATGTGCCTCATGTTTTGAAAGGCTACCAGTCAGATATTGATGGTCAAAATCAGTACACCGGACAAAACTATGAAGAGCGGGCAAGGGCCACACTCGCATACATTGGAGAAAAGGTCACTATCAACGCGATGAACACCGCGACCGATAGTTTAAATAAATATATAACTAACAATGCCTGGACACAAAGGACTGTAACGGGATCTTTGGGCGACCCGAATACTTTGAAATCAAAAATTAAGGTTGATGACTGGAATACCAGTCATCTAATCATCACGGGAAACCGGCTTCAGCATCTGATTAATGGAATTGTCATGAGCGATGTAACTGATGATGATCCGGTAAACAGGAAGCAGGAAGGATTACTTGGCGTACAAGTACATGTAGGGCCGCCTATGAAAGTTGAATACAGAAATATCTTTCTCAAAACATTATAACACCAGCAGTCTGGATCGCATTCGCTGATGTTCATCAATACCAGATATGCCGACGTCCCTCAATACCAGCTTCGCTGATGTTTTTCAATATCGGATTTCCTCTTGCTATTCAATGTAAGATTATCCGCGCCTTTCGCGAACTATGGGGAAGATGTAAATCGCATGCCGACGCGCCGGATTCGATCAGGTGTCATTGCTTACTCCTGATCAATGGAATTACTTTTTTACCGATCAGCTCTATCGATGCCATCAGCTGTGAGTGAGTGAGGCCGGCGTTATCCATTTGGAATGTAAACCTGTCGATGCCACCGAGTGCCTCACTATGTCGCAATAATTTTTCAGCCACCTGTTCCGGTCCTCCCAGAACCAGTACTCCTTTCGGACCAGACAAGCTATCAAATTGTGACCTTGTAACCGGTGGCCACCCACGTTCCCTGCCGAGTTTTGTCCAGAGCTCAGCATACCCGGGATAATAATCGGAAATAGCCTGGCCATTGGTAGCAGCCACATAACCTGGAGAATGAAGACCAACCTTAAGTTGTTCAGGCTTGAAGCCGGCGATGGCGCCAGCCTGGCGATAAAGATCAATCAACGGGCGAAAGCGATGTGTTTCGCCACCAATAACTGCAACCATCAGTGGAAGACCAAGGCTTCCTGCCCGCGCAAAAGACGCTGGTGTTCCGCCTACACCCAGCCATACCGGGAGTTTTGCCTGAAGGGCGCGCGGGTAGACAGGTAAATTTGGTATGGACGGCCTGAATTTGCCTGACCAGTTCACAAATTCGTTTTCATTGATTTTCAATAACAATTCAAGCTTCTCTTTAAACAATGCATCATAGTCATCCAGGCTGAAGCCGAAAAGGGGATAGGCTTCAACAGAAGAACCGCGGCCCACCACCAGTTCGGCCCTTCCTTTTGAGATCAGGTCCAGGGTAGCGAAACTCTGGTAAACCCGGACCGGATCAGCAGCGCTTAGTACAGCAACGGCACTACCCAGCTTGATACGTTTTGTTCTTGAGGCAGCCGCGGCAAGAATAACCACGGGCGCAGAGTCAAGAAATTCTTTTTTGTGATGTTCACCGATGCCAAAAACATCGAGTCCTGCTTCATCAGCAAAAGCAATTCTATCAATCAATTGTTCCATTGCATCAACACTGCTGAGTGAATTACTGCCATACATTGCAGACGCGAAACTGTCTATACCTATTTCCATAGTACTATGATCCGTTGAAGTTTATAAACGATATTCTCCAAATGTTGATAAAGCGATAAAGATAAACGAAAAATCTAAGTCACAACATCGAACGTCCCTCACCTAAAGCCAGAAATTAATATTGCCAATTGCTTTGGAAAACTAAAAATTTCCAATTAACTTTGAATTGCAAAGTACTTTTATATGAAAGAAGACCAGGATTATATCCGCGATATAGCTGAGATGCGTTCAATGATGGAGCGTACTTCGAAATTTATGTCGCTTTCCGGTTTGGCAGGTGTAATGGCTGGTTTATATGCACTGGCCGGTGCTGTTATCGCATACCTGGTCTTTGATTTCCCCGCGGTACAACTCGCTCAGCGCTTGTCACCCGGGGATCTTCCTCCTGTGATCTTTCAAATCATTTTGTTGGCCATCCTGGTCTTAGTGATGTCTGTAGGTACGGCAATCTTTCTTTCATCAAAAAAAGCTGGTAAAAATGGTGAACGGATCTGGAATGCTACGTCCAGGAGGCTGTTGATCAATATGGCTGTTCCACTTGTCACCGGCGGATTGCTGATACTTATTTTGATTGCAAGGGGAATGATAGATTTTATAGCTCCCTTCACACTGATATTTTATGGCCTGGCGCTGTACAACGCCAGCAGGTTTACATATGAAGAGGTGAGGAGCCTTGGCATAATCCAGATAGTACTCGGTTTGATAAGTTCGTTTTTTGTTGAGTACGGATTAGCCGCCTGGGCTTTGGGTTTTGGACTGTTCCATATTATTTATGGCATTTACATGCATTACAGGTACGAAAGATGAAAATAGTCATAGATAATTTTCATAAAGCTTTTGAAAGCAGGATCAGGCTAAGTATCATGTCGGCACTGGCAGTAAATGATATGCTTGATTTCAATTCACTGAAGGAGTACCTGGATCTCACCGATGGGAATCTCGCCAATCATCTTAAGACCCTGGAAAAAGAAGCATTCATTGACGTAAAAAAATCATTTGTCGGTAAAAAACCCAACACAAAATATTTTATGACAAAGGCAGGAAAAAAAGCATTCGATAATCATCTCAAAGCCCTCGAGGATCTGATAAAAAGAAATACCAGGAAAAACGGCTGATAAATTATCGCGATAACGGTGTAAAACCAGGATCATGAAAGAAGACATACTTGCTCATTTAAACGAGCCCCGCGAACTTGAAAAGATGTATCGCAATAATAAGGCTCCATTCAAACGCGAGTTCACCACGCTTTATCCGCAGGTAAAAGGGAATGTCGTTGCTGACTTCTGGAACGAGCGATTGAATTACGACAATGAAGATATTAACTGGGGCTCGCGGGTGGATGTAATTTTTGTTATCGTAGCGTCACTGATCGCAGGTTTGATTGCAAAGCTGCCAGCGCTTGTAAACATAGACGAACAATTTTTCTACACAAGGAATGTGGGTTTCATCATCTTTCCGGTTTTGACTTTCTATTTTGCCTGGAAGAATAAACTGGAGCTGAGCAAGATTGCTACAATTGCCGGTGCAACTATTGTCGCCCTCATATTCATTAATATGCTTCCCGGCAAAAAAGACAGTGATGTTCTTGTATTATCGTGTATACACATGGTCTTGTTTCTATGGTCGATACTAGGGTTTTCTTACGTGGGCTCGTATCGTAATAACGAAGAGCGAAGGCTGAGCTTTCTCAAATATAACGGCGACCTTGTTGTGATGACCACACTTATTGTAATTGCGGCCGGAATTCTGAGCGGAATTACCATAAACCTTTTTTCATTAATCGGTCTTGATATTGAAAAAGTATATTTTGAGAACGTGGTGATCTTCGGACTTCCTGCGGCACCTATAGCTGCTTCCTATCTAATACAAACAAATCCGCAGCTGGTAGGAAGGGTTTCGCCGGTAATTGCCAAATTATTCAGTCCACTCGTGCTGGTGATGCTGCTTATCTATCTTGGCGCTATGATCTATTCCGGTAAGGACCCTTATAATGACCGGGAATTCCTGATGATATTTAACTTGTTGCTGATCGGGGTAATGGCCATCATCTTCTTTTCTGTTGCCGAAACATCAGCCGGCGGCAAGAGCCATGCTGAATTATGGGTGCTGTTACTTTTATCGATAATAACGGTTCTGGTTAACGGAGTAGCCTTATCAGCAATTATCTTCCGCATAGCGGGATTAGGTATTACGCCAAACAGGGCGGCCGTACTGGGTGGTAATGTGCTGATACTGATCAATCTGTTGCTGGTAACGATTAAGTTTTTCAGGGTTGTTTCTGCAAAAGGGAATATCAATGAAGTGCGGAAAGCTATCACTGTTTACCTCCCGGTTTATTTTTTCTGGACGATTGTTGTGACATTTCTTTTTCCATTAATATTTGGTCTTAATCAATAATATAATCTCCCAATGCCGATTATCATTCTGCTTATAGTTCATGGGTTAGCCATGTTTAAAATCAGTCACCAGAAAGATATTTTTTTGACCGGAAACTTTGAAATGCAAAGTTCTTTTAAATCTAGGAATAGTGGTTTGTGGCCTGCTTGTTTGTGGCCTGCTTCCCCACATACAGGCAAAAAGAAAACATTATAAACCGGTTGATAAAAAGTTCATTTAAAATAGCACTTAAAAAATTCGCTCAATGAAATTGAATAAGAAAGCTCAGGCAGCCCGTTCAGGAATTACGAAGGTTCAATACCTGTTTGTTCTCAATGTACTGTTAGTTGTGATAGCCTGTAATGATCATCCCGTTCAGGTTGATCAGCGAAAGTATTCAACCGAATTACTTGATACTATCAAATCCGAACCCCCAAAAATTGTAGCTAAACCTGAGCTTTTCGAGTCGGCTTTTATAAAAGGAACGACTCAGTCAGTGAACAAGAATATATTCCAGCTATATGGTATCACGATTGGTAAGTTAGAAGTGACCAGCGGCTATATAATTGCATGCGACCCGCTGCACATGGATGAGTACGGAATACCTTTTACCCAGTTGTTTCCGACAGGGGAGTTTCCGGTTCAGCTTTCCATAGCAAAATTCAAGAACCAGGAAAGCATCGCTTTTATCAGGATCAACTTCAGCGGAGAACCGGTTCAAAAATGGGAGTTTGCTTTACAAAAAGGGCAGAAGCCTTTGCCAATTGGGGGGGAAGAAATGCCCGGATATTCAGTGGACGCCGGGGTAGGGATATTCATGGATAAGGATGCATACAAAGTATTTGACAAAAGGGCAGCGGAGAGCATGGAAAGTGAGATTTTTAAACAAATGGAAAATCATTCTCATTACAAATGGAGATATGCGATGCACAATTTTGGGAGCCACAACCTGGCGGCATTTACTACAGGACTGGGTGATGGATATTACGCCAGTTACATTGGTTTTGATGCCAATGGAAATCCCTGCCGGTTATTGACTGATTTCGGACTGTTCGATTGGAAAACCGCAAAATAGAGAATACTAAAAAAAAACAGCCACAGATTTAAAGGAATGAAATTACAAATCACCAATATTTCGAAGACTTATTCTAACGGAGTACGCGCGCTTGAGAACGTAACGCTTACCATTCCTTCGGGTATGTATGGACTGCTCGGGCCAAATGGTGCCGGTAAGTCTACCCTGATGCGGATCATAGCAACCTTGCAGGAGCCAGACGATGGAAGCATTCAACTTGGTAGACTGGATGTGTTAAACCAAAAGGATGAATTAAGGAAGACGCTTGGCTACCTGCCCCAGGAGTTTGGTGTTTATCCTAAAGTCAGTGCCGAAAACCTGCTTGATCATTTCGCTGTGCTGAAAGGTATTACCGGCCGGAGCGCGCGCAAAGAAGTGGTGCAGTCACTGCTTATGAAAACAAATTTGTGGGATGTGCGAAAACAAAAGTTGGGTGGCTATTCCGGTGGTATGCGTCAGCGTTTTGGTGTTGCGGTTGCCTTGTTGGGAAACCCGAAGTTGTTGATCGTGGATGAACCCACTGCAGGGCTTGATCCGGCAGAGCGGGTCCGGTTCCTGAATTTCCTGAGTGAGCTTGGAGAAAACAGTGTTGTGATCCTGTCCACACATATTGTTGATGACGTTGCTGAATTGTGCACTAATATGGCAATCATCAATAAAGGCAGGATTTTGCTTGAAGCAGAACCATTGCAGGCAGTCTCGCAGCTCAGGGGAAAGATATGGCGCAAAATCATCAGCAAAGACGAACTGCCCCGGATATCCAGCGAACACAAACTGATCTCCACTAAGTTGCTTAGTGGCAAAACGTTGGTGCAGGTATATCATTCTGAACGCCCGGCACCTGGCTTTGAAGCGGCGGAAGCAAACCTGGAAGATGTTTATTTTACTACCATGGCGGGCCACCTGGGAGACGTTCGCAAAAAAGAGAAGGTTTTATGAAACATATCCTGATCATAGAACACAGCGGATGGATCAGATTCAGGGAGATTTTTCTATTCGAAGTAACTTATCAACTTCGCCGTATATGGACCTGGCTCATATTTGCAGCACTGCTTGCCGTATCGTTTCTTATGACCAGGGATGGATCACTGTCAGAGGCACTGCATGATGACTTCTTTGTGAATTCACCGTTTGCCGTCGCAAAGACAACTGTATTCGGGAGTCTTGTCTGGCTTATGGCGGCTGCCATGGTTGCCGGGGATGCTGCAGCAAGGGATGTCACAACGGGCATGTATAATCTTACTTATTCGATGCCCTTACACAAGGCTCAATACCTGGGAGGGAGATTTCTTGCGGCATTTATCATCAATGCAATGATTCTTCTTGCCGTCCAGGCAGGCATTCTTCTTGGTATTTACCTTCCCGGCGTGGATGCAGTACTTCTTGGACCCTTCCGGCCTGCAGCTTACCTCACTGCTTATTTTTTTATTGCGCTGCCGAATGCTTTTGTCGCGACGGCAATCCAGTTCTCACTTGCCGCAAAAAGCGGCCGGCCAATGGCAGCCTATCTCGGCTCTATGATCCTGTTTTTTATGTCATATGTGGTCGGCCTTTTTCTTCTTTTCCAGGGAAGACAGCACCTCGCCAATATCCTCGATCTGATAGGCGTACATTTTATCCTGTCTGAATTATCACATTTATGGACGCCGATCGAGAAAAGCACCAGATTGTTAGCATTGGAGGGAACAATTCTCCGCAACCGGTTTCTGTGGCTCGGCATTGGTATGGCAGTACTAACGGTCACCTATATCTGCTTTCGTTTTGTTCATCGTGCAGAGGGCAACCTGGTTGACTCCTTCCTGGCTTATCTTCGTGCACGCGCGGCTGCCTTTACTTCCACAGCGCGACGTTTTCCCAGACAAACCGCACCAGGTACTACAATTGAAAATTCCGCTATCCAACCGGCAAGTTCTTTTACGAGGCCAGTTGTGCCGGATCATAATTATGGCACTGTGTCATTTGATTTTGCCTTCTCCCTGCGACAAACCTGGGCTATCGCCTGCGGATCATTTAAATCGATCACTAAAAGCTGGGGTGGAATTGCACTGCTCGCTGTCATTCCTCTGCTTACAACGGTTGTAATCGTAGACCAGATGGTCATCAATGAAGTTCCGATGTTACCGAAAACCGGTAGGGTTCTTGCCGAATTGACAACATCTTTATCAGCAGAGATGAATCGTTGGGTAATCGTTCCCCTTATGATCATATTTTTTGCAGGCGAACTGGTGTGGCGGGAAAGGGACGCCCGCATGGCTGAAATTATGGATACAATGCCGGGCTCGGAATGGCCGCGATTCTTTGGTAAGTTCCTTGGTTTGGGACTAGTGATCCTGTTGTTCCTTGTTTTACTTGGGGTCTCCGGAATCATTGCTCAAACGATGATGGATTATCATGAATTCGAGTTGTTACTGTACCTGAAAACATTGTTAGGTCTTCAGCTTCCCGAGTACCTGATATTTGCCATACTGGCCATGTCATTACATGTGTTTGCCAATCAGAAATATATAGGGCATCTGCTTTCAATCATGTGTTATGTATTCATTACTATGTCACCGCTGTTTGGCATCGAGCATGACCTGCTCATTTATGGATCCGGGCCAGGTTGGACATACACAGAAATGAGCGGTTTCGGCGATTCGATAGGACCATGGTTATGGTTCAAATTATATTGGGCAGCATGGGGGGTGATTTTTTCTATACTTGCCAGGCTATTATGGATCCGTGGTTCCGAATTGGAGTGGAGGTCCCGGGTTCGTCTTGCACGGAAACGTATCAATACAAATCTAACCTGGACTTTCGCAATTGCACTGGGACTGGTTGTCACCATTGGCGGACTCATCTTTCATAATACCAATGTGCTAAACACCTATCAAAACTCAGCTGGTATTATCGAACATAAAGCCGAATACGAAAAAACCTATGGCCGGTATGCGGGTATACCTCAACCCGTGGTTACCGCTTCAAATCTCGAAGTCAGCATTTATCCACAACGTCGTCTGATTGAAATTAGCGGATCATATAATTTAGTGAATAATCGCCAGGAGCAAATTGATTCGATCCACCTCATCATTATGCCAGGAGGCGGAACCAAATCAATCTCTTTTGACAGACCTTTCACCGCCGTTCACTATAACAGGTCACCAGGTGCGCCAGGGCATGATCATGGTTATCGCATTTATCGGTTAGGCACCCCGCTAAAGCCGGGTGATTCATTGAAACTTAGTTTCGCGGTCCGGATCGAAAGGCGGGGTTTCAGCGTGAACGGGGTCGACCCATCTGTCGCTGAAAACGGAACCTATTTTTTCACTGCAAAATTTCTTCCTGTTGTCGGTTATCAAAGAGATCGGGAACTCACGGGAACGGCCGAGCGCGCGGCACAACATCTCCAACCACGTCCGTTTATTGCTTCTTTGTACGATGCAGAAGCAACCAAAGGAGTAGCACAACGGATCGATTTCCAGGCAACAATAAGCACGGACGCGGACCAGGTGGCAATAGCACCCGGAGTACTGAAAAAAACATGGACCAGTAATGGAAGAAGTTATTACAAATATGTCAGTGATGCTCCGATCGGTGGCAGTCAATATATTTTTTCAGCCAGGTACGCGGTTCACCAGTCAACATGGAAACCAGCAGACATGTGGAAACCAGCAGACAATGGAGCGTTGCCGGATCCTGTCGACACGGGCACGGTTGCAATCATGATATATCATGACCCAAGGCACAACGGTAATGTTGATCGCATTGTCAGGAGCGTAAAGGCTTCACTGGATTATTATACTGCACAATTCGGCGCTTATCCCTACAAGCAGGTCAGTTTTGTGGAGCACCCTGGTGATGGTGACGGTGCAGGCATACATGCTGTGCCCGGAATGCTCATCATGGAGGAAGGTTTTGCATTCTGGAGTCCCAAAGATGAACCAGGCAGTCTCGACCTTCCTTATGCCGTGGTCGCTCATGAGATGGCTCATCAGTGGACAGTGCCTTACGCAAATGCGGAAGGGGCACCGGTACTTTCAGAAAGTCTCGCCTGGTATTACGCCATGAAAGCTGTCGAAAATTCAAGGGGTAAAGAGCAACTGGAACTCCTCAGGCATTTTATGAGGCAGCCACATCCACATCCGCCTATTCGCCGCGGGGAGCCATTACTCCGCGGGCTGGACCCTTATATGTCTTATCGCCGCGGGCCTTTTGCCTTATATGCACTAAGTGAATACCTGGGTGATGATAGTCTGAATGCAGGGCTTCGCCGGCTGGTTGAGAAGCATAGGTCCCGTAACGCACCGCTGGCAACAACGCTTGACCTGTTTGCGGAACTGAAAGTTGCGACGCCTGATTCACTTCGTTACCTGCTTCATGATTTATTCGAGGTTAACACCTTCTGGGAACTCGAAATTGAGCACAGTAATGCAAGGCAGAGCAGCCCGGGTACCTGGCAGGTAGATCTACAGGTAAATGCAAAAAAGCTCGTGTTTGACAGTGCGGGCATTGAAAGCGAAACCCATATGAATGATTGGGTAGAAATCGGAATTTATGGAGAGCGGGTACAGGGAGTTGAACCGGACAAACCCGTTTACCATCAGAAGCACCGCATTCGCTCCGGCAGGCAGGTAATAACGGTGACGACTAACCGAAAACCTAACCTGGCCGGGATCGATCCACGCTATCTGCTGATCGATCTCCAAACTGAAAATAACACCAGGGGAGTGACAGTGCTTTAGTAATAAGTATAAATCAATCAGACAAATGAGTATTTCTGCAAAACTTGATCATCTTCATTCCCGGGTAAGACAAAATAAATGGTTGCGTTATTTCGCAGTCTTTAACCGGGTAGGGCTTGCTCTTGGATTTCTGCCTTCCGGATTCGTGAAAATTGCAGGTGAGCGCTTCACCGACTTGTCAGTGAAGCATCCGATGGGGAATTACCTCGAAGCTTTACACAGGACAGGATTTTATTACACATTCGTCGGGATTCTCCAGGTGACAGCCGCTATTTTATTGTTCATTCCAAGGACAGCAACGCTCGGCGCACTGCTCTATTTTCCCATTATTCTGAACATTTTCGTGCTCTCCATGGCGGTTCGGTTTGAAGGTTCATGGGTTAGTTCACCATTAATGGTCCTGGCTAATCTCTACCTGCTCTGTTGGGAGTATCACAAATTAAAAATGATTTTTCCATGGGAGAAAACACAGCTTAAACTTGAAATACCTGGTAACTGAAAATGGGTATTGCCGATTACTAATAAATCTGAAAGTTGAAATGAAAGCGATCCCGATCTTAATCTTTGCAATCCTGCTGTTTTTGACTGCCTGCGAAATAATGCCGCGCAATACAAAGGCTGATTGCCTGCTGCAATGTAAGGACAGTGACAAGTCAAAAGCCTGCATAGAATTCTGCGATTGTATTCATGAAAATGGCCGCCCTCTTGATTCATGCCTGGATGATTATGAAAAGGCCCCGGCAGACAGTCTTGCAAAATGAAAATTCCGGGAAACATGCAAAACTGTTGTTTCAGCACTGGCTCGTCCCGGCTTTGATCAACCTGAATACAATTACTATGAGCAAAAAGACAGACAATTTTTATAACCGGTTTTCATTCTTCTATCCCCTGGTGGATATCATTCTGAAACCACAAAAGCGGAGACTGTTTGCCGAGATAAACGCCTTGCCGTTCGGAAATCTGCTCGAAATAGGGGTGGGAGACGGGAAACATTTGTCACTTTATAAAACACATAAAATAACTGGGATCGATACCTCGGTAAGTATGCTCCGACTGGCAAAAAAAAGGAAAAAAGATAATATCGATTTGATACAAATGAATGGTGAACAGCTATTATTCCCTGCCGGTGTTTATGATTATGTGGTTCTATCTCATGTAATTGCTGTTGTTGATAACCCTGAAATGCTTCTAGGGGAAATTTACAGGGTACTGAAGCCAGGCGGGAAAATTTTCATTCTCAATCATTTTACTCCCGGTAACTGTTTAAAATACCTTGACAAGTCATTTCAAAGTCTCTCAGGGATATTTCACTTCAAATCGGTTTTTTATGCTCACAGTTTAATCAACTTACAAAAGTTTACACTCGTGGAGGAGATCAGTTTTACCAGGTTCTCTTATTTCAAACTTTTAATTTACGGTAAGGCGTGAGGAGAAACTATGTCTATATTTCACTGGCTCTACTGATAAGCTTGTTTATCTACCTGTTTTACCGCACCGAGAAAACGGTGATCAACAGCATTTTCATTTCAACAGTCTCATGCGATACTTTTGTTGGCTGGAGAAAAATCATCACGGCTGTTTTGCCACTACACGAAATCATCATTTACTCCCTTCCGGAAGGACTATGGGTATTTTCCATCACGCTGACTTCGAGGTCCCTGTTTTTAAAACTTGGTCGCTTTGAAGTTCAATTACTTTTTCTTCCGCTTGTATTTTCCATTGGTCTCGAGCTATTTCAACTTTTTCATTTTACCAATGGCCGGTTTGACTTCTGGGATATCGGCGTCTCTGTTTTGTTCTGGTCTGGTGCTAATTACCTGGCCAATGCTAAAGTTACAAAAGAGAATATTTTCAAACCGTTTACCTTTAAGAGTAGCATTTGTGTATTAAGCTACCTGATCGTTTACCTGGCCCATGTCTGGAACTATTGACCTTGTTCCGCAATAGTTTACAGGTGCTCAGTTGAAATCGTTTTCTTTTCGAGGCTTCCGAGGTGGGTATCTTTGAAACCACTGTTCAACTTCAATCCATAACCGAACATCCGGTCAAAAGAAGCATGTGCATATAGTAGTATGCCAACCGCAACCAACATTTCAATGCCCATAAAATAACCCAGGGCAAAAACTAAAATGGCGATCCCTTTATGATGGAAAAGGTTATATGAGAAAGCGCCAATCCTTTCATTTACGAGATAGCCAAGCATACCGATATCGGGAGCAAAGAACAACAGGAACCAGATCCAGGCAGGCAGCCCCAGATTGTACAGGGAAAGAAAGTATATAGATATCGCCGCCATCGCAAGTTCTTCCAGTTTCAGCAACGTTTTCATTTTCTTGTTTTCAACAAAACTAATGTGCATTCGGCAAGAATCGCCTAACCACTGGATAATTAAGGCTTGCTTTTCGATGATGCGTATCTATCCGCCATAGCTGCAAGTATCCAGAGTTAACAACAATTTCCTGCTTATATAGTAAATTGGCTGCTAAAACAGTAAATGCGCAGATTTTTCATGATCCTGGCTAACTGCCTGTTAGCAGTATGCTCATTAACAGGTCAGAGTAGTAAAGCTGACAGTATCCGACAAAAGATGGAATGGTTTGGTGATGCGAAACTTGGAATCTTTATACACTGGGGTATGTATGGTGTGAAAGACGTTTCAGAAAGCTGGAGCTTCCACAACCGGCAAATCGCTTACAAGGATTATATGGACCAGATGAAAGGTTTTACCGCATCCAGGTACAACCCTGAAAACTGGGCGGCACTTATTAAAGAATCGGGTGCACGATATGCAGTTATCACTACAAAACATCACGATGGGCTAGCTTTATGGCCCACCAAACAGGATCATTATAGCGTTGTAAAAAATACTCCCGCCAAACGTGACCTTCTTACTCCATTTTACCAGGCACTTGATAAACAAAATATCAAAAGAGGTGCATACTTCTCACTTATTGACTGGAGCCATCCTGATTATCCGGGCTTTCTTAAAGACAGCAGCAGGTATAAAGTTGCTGAAGATCCGGCCAGGTGGAAGAAATTTCACCAGTTTATGATGGCCCAGATCAATGAAATTAATGATACTTATCGCCCCGATCTCTGGTGGTTTGATGGCGATTGGGAACATTCTGCTGAGGAATGGCAGAGTGCAGGGATAAGGTCCGCGATTCTTAAGAAATATCCTGGTGCGATCATCAACAGCCGCTTGCAGGGATATGGGGACTATGAAACGCCGGAACAAAACTTTCCCGTCAGCAAGCCAAAGTTTGACTGGTGGGAACTATGTATGACGATCAATGATAACTGGGGATACCGGCAATCTGATACCAATTGGAAAACCCCTTTTGAAATCATCAGCATATTTGCCGATGTGGTGAGCAATGGCGGAAATATGCTTCTTGACATCGGTCCAAGGGAAGATGGTACCATACCTGTTGAACAGGTTCGGGTATTGAAAGAGTTAGGTCGCTGGAACAAAAAACACGGAGAGGCGATATTCAGTTCTTTGCCGGGTATGCCACAAGGTCATTTCTATGGTCCATCGACCATTTCGAAGGATTCGATGACTTTGTACTTGTTTCTGCCTGCTGCTGAAGCTGGTAGGGTTATGATAAAGGGATTAAAAAACAAGATCAACCGGGTGACTATTTTGGGAACCAACGAGTCGCTGGTTCCCAAAATAGTTGGTAAGATCTCATGGAGCCAGGTTCCTGGACTGGTGTTTATAGATGTACCGTCGAAATTCAAAGATGAGTACATGACGGTATTGAAGTTAACCCTTGATAGACCGCTAGAGCTATACCGCGGCCAGGGAGGATTATAGCAGCGTGGATTCGATGGTATCACCTGGTACGCCCGGGGATACAGGGCTTATATAGTTATTTTGCCTCCGCTTTTGGCCGATTTATAAATTGCTTCAACCACCCTGATGTCACGAAGGCCTTCCTCGCCCGGTACGGGCATGGGTTTTTTTTGCATGATGGCCATAGCATCATCATCCATCTGGTTTGCTTGTTGCCAGGGCACATCGTAAGGTGTGTAAATCGATCCAAGTGGACTGGTACCACGTAACCCGGCATAAGCGGAGTAAGGTTCCATCCGGACCTCGCCCTTATCGCAGGTAATGTTGAGAAAATTTACATTTTCACCGAAACTTGTTTTAATATCAGCAATCACCCCGCCCGGAAATTCAAGCGTCGCCACTGCGGTTTCGTCCAACCCGTTTTTGTAGATCTCAGGCCTTGTGGTTGAGGTTTTAGCCGACAGCACGGCTATAGGTTCCTTACCGCTTCCGAGCCTGGCGCCCTGTATCGCATAAACACCCATGTCGTAAAGTACTCCTCCCCCCATTTCTTTTTTCTGCTTCCAGTGATCGGTCCGGTTATCCTGGTAGCCAGCTGCGCAATTGACTTTTTTCACATTGCCGAGCAATTTTTCTTTAACGATCCGGCGCCATTCTTTTGTATGTGGCTCATGCTGCAGCCGGTACCCGATGGCAAGCGATTGCTTGTTTTTCTTACAGGCGTCAATCATTTCCTGGCACTCGGTTGTTGTGATAGCCATCGGCTTTTCACACCATACATGTTTACCTGCGTTCGCGGCGCGGATCACATATTCCTTATGCATGGAAGGCGGCAACACTATATAGATGACATCGATATCCGGGTTATTTGCTATCGTATCGAAATTTCCGTAGTTGTAAATATTCTTATCAGGAATATTGTATTTCTTTTTCCATGTTTCTGCTTTGGCCGGAGTGCCGGTTACGATCCCTGCGAGGTAACAATTCTTCGTTTGTTGCAGGGCGGGAGCCAGGAGGTCGGTACTATAGTAACCAAGCCCCACAAGCGCGACGCCCAGTTTTGTTTTTTTCTGACTGGTCGCAGCGAGTAGTACATTTGGTGAATAGATCATGGCAGCCGCACCAACTGCAATAGTCTTGATAGTTTTCCTCCGGGAGGCAGAATATTGATTGTCCATTTCTGATTTTTTTTTACTTCCTGAAGTTAGGGCTTAAATAAAAAACTTAAAAAAATATTGCCGTGAGCCCCTTTGTGATAAATTTATCTAAAACCTTTTTATTGGTTAATCATAAATATCATTCCTGAAATGTCATATTGCAGCGTTATTGGAAACATGGAAGAACCCCGTCTCAGTTTACATAAAAACTATCATGACAATCACTATGGTTATCCAATACATGATGACAATGCCCTGTTTGGCCGATTGATCCTGGAAATAAATCAGGCAGGCCTGAGTTGGGAAACAATACTAAGAAAAGAGTCATTTTTTATAAAGGCTTATGACAATTTTAAGGTTGATAAAATAGCGGGGTACACCGAAAAGGATAGGGAACGACTGATGAATGATCCCGGCATTATCCGAAACCGGCTAAAAATAAACGCAGCCATTGAAAATGCCAGGACAATACTCGCGCTTCAGAAAGAATTCGTTTCTTTCGAAAACTGGCTTTCACACCATCATCCGAAAACGAAAGAAGAGTGGGTTCGGATCTTTAAAAAGACATTTAAATTTACCGGTGGGGAAATTGTAAACGAGTTTCTGATGAGTATCGGTTATCTGCCGGGTGCGCATACAAAGGATTGCCCTGTTTACAATAAGATTCTTAAAAAGAAACCGATGTGGATGAAACAATAACAAACGTTTGCTATGCACTTTTTTACTACGATCGACAGACGCGAAATGCTGGCTCAGCTTGCACGTATTTATTCATTAGGTATTGCCGGTTCAGCTTTTGAAGTTTTCACTTCGGGAGAAAAAAAACAATATAAGATCAGTGCATGTGACTGGTCGATAGGCAAGCGGAATGACCCTGCGGCTATGGAATATGGAAAATCTCTTGGACTGGATGGTGTACAGGTGAGCCTTGGCAGCGTTGCCAATAACATGCATCTCCGGCAAAAGAGTGTACAGCAAACCTATAAAAACGCGGCATCAAAATATAAAATCGAGGTATCGGGTCTTGCTATTGGTGAACTCAACAAGGTTCCATATAAATCAGCTCCTGAAACTGAGTTATGGGTCAGCGACGCGATTGATGTCGCAAAGGCGATGAACTGTAAAGTAATTCTGCTGGCGTTTTTCGAAAAGGGAGACCTGCTTGGAGATCAGTCAGGTCAGGAAGAAGTGATAAGAAGGTTAAAGAAAGTTACCCATAAGGCCGAAGATCTGGGTATCATTCTGGGAATTGAATCCTGGTTAAGTGCAGAGCAACATCTTGATATCATCCGGGAAGTCGGTTCCGAAAATGTCCGCGTTTATTATGATCTTGCTAATTCCAATCTTAAAGGTTATGACATCTACGAAGAAATAAAAAAGCTGGGGAGCAAATATATCTGCGAGATTCATGCGAAAGAAAACGGCTATTTATTGGGAAAGGGCAATATAGATTTTCTACGGATAAAACAAATACTTGATCTGATAGACTACAAGGGTTGGGTGGTATTGGAAGGTGCTTTGCCGAAGGGGGCGGATCTCACCGAATCATGTCTGGCGAATGTCAGGTTTTTGAAAAGTACCTTAAACAGTTAATCAACCTAAGCTCTTCACCAATCATGAAAGAATTCTCAGCGCCGCTTCCTTTTGCTTTCACCATCTTAGCGGTGGTGTCGTTAATGGTTTCCTGTTCGGATGCCCCTTCGGTTTCTCACACCAAAGCTGCATTATTTGTAGCTCCTGACCTGGAGGCGACATTATGGGCAGAGTCCCCGATGTTTTTTAATCCTACAAATATGGACGTTGATCTGCGTGGCCGGATCTGGATTACCGAGGCGGTGAACTATCGCGACTTCCGGAATGATTCAACCAAACACTTATATCATAGCGCAGGAGACCGGGTGATGATCCTCGAGGACCTGGATCAGGATGGCGTTGCGGACACTTCAAAGATATTCGTGCAGGACGTTGAATTACGTTCTCCGCTCGGCATTGCTGTTAGTGGTAACAAGGTAATTGTAAGCTGCTCACCATCGGTTATCATATATACGGATACTAACGGTGATGATAAACCGGATCAGAAACAGGTGTTCCTTACCGGCTTTGGTGGACGTGATCATGATCATGGTTTACATTCGGGCATGCTTGGTCCTGACGGAAAATTATACTTCAACACTGGTAACGCCGGTCCACACGAGGTCACTGACAAATCGGGCTGGAAACTGAATTCCGGCAGTGTTTATAATTATAGTTCGCCTTACGCTACTAAAAACCAGGGCGGGATGAAAAGCGACGACGGAAAAATCTGGACCGGTGGACTTGTGTTCAGAATTAACCCGGATGGTACCGGCCTCGAAGTCGTTGCTCACAACTTTCGCAATTCCTATGAAGTGATCATGGACTCATTTGGTGATTTCTGGCAAAATGATAATGACGATGAGAAAGCCGCTTGCCGTACAAGCTTTATTCTTGAAGGCGGGAATGCGGGTTTCTTTTCGGCCACCGGCGAGCGCACCTGGCAAGCTGACCGCAGACCCGGACAAACAATAAACCAGGCACACTGGCACCAGGAAGATCCGGGCGTTATGCCGGTTGGAGACATATATGGTTCAGGTTCGCCAACCGGCATCGCTTTGATAGAGGGAGACGAACTGGGGACCAGCTATCGGGGCACACTGCTTAGTGCAGATGCGGGGCGTAATATAATCTTTGGCTATAAACCAACCCGGGAAGGGGCAGGTTTCGGGTTTAAGGACCGGATCAATTTTATTGCGTCTGTTGATAAGGATGATAAAAATTACACCTGGCACAAAGTGGGGGAAGATACCACCAGGTGGTTCCGTCCAAGCGACGTGACCATCGGAACTGATGGTGCCATCTATGTTGCCGACTGGTTCGACCCGATTGTTGGCGGTCACCAGATGAACGATCCAAAAGGCTTTGGGAAAATATATCGCATTGCTCCAAAGAACAAAAAGCTGGTAGCTCCCAAATTTGATACAAGTTCTGTCGAAGGATTAACCAGGTTATTATTTAACCCCGCAATGAACGTCAGGAACATTGCATTTGAAAAATTAAAATTGTATGGCGATAAGGCTTTGCCTGAGCTAACCAAACATCTGACCATCGAAAACCCATATCATAAAGCAAGGTTGATCTGGCTGATTGCCGCAATTGGTGAAAAAGGCCTTGACATTGCAGAAAGCTTTTTACAAGACAAAGATCCGCAGATAAGGATCTGTGCCTTCAGGAGCATCACGTTGCATAAAAAAGATGAACTGCGGGGTTATGCCTCAAAGATGATGGCTGATCCTGACCCTGCTGTAAGAAGGGCAGTCGCACTTGCGCTTAGGAAAACTTCGATCGCCGGTTCAGGCGATATACTGCTAACACTGATACAGGGCTATGACGGGCAGGACCGCTGGTATCTTAATGCATTGGGCATTGCGGTTGATGGCCGGGGCGACAGTCTCTACCCGGCTATATTGAAACAGTTTAATGATCCCGATCCTGCGTCATGGAGCCCAAAGTTGCTGAACCTCGTTACCGAATTTCATCCTATTGCTTCGGCTAAGTCATTAAGGAATCTGATCATCAGTCCCGGGATCAATGAATCAATGAAGCTCCAGGCAATTACTGCCCTGGCATTTATACCCACTGCTGAAGCTGCAGCCATAATGAGGGAGGTTGAAGTCAGCAAAATACGGTTACTTAATTCACAGGCTAAATACTGGTTGCAGTTCCGCAAATCAAATGATTGGCGCCCATACCTGGCAGACTGGACGCCGCCTGCTGACCTTATGCCTGATCCTCAGCCCGAATTACTGGCCCTCCGGCTAAAAACAGCCGATACCACCATCGGCATGGCAGTAAGGCTCCGGGCGGCCATGGAACTTACAAAGTCCAGGGCCGGTAAGCTGCACCTGGTTCACCTGGCTGCAACAAAAAAATTACCGGATACTATCCGGCAAAACCTGGCTGCGGATGTGATGAATGATGAGGATAAATTCCTTAAATCACTGGCTGCACATTTTTTTCTACCACCAGACACTGCGGCTTATGATTTCAAAACAATAACTTCATTGAAAGCCGATGTAAACAAGGGGAAAAACCTTGTGCTCAACAACTGCCTCGTGTGTCACAAGGTTGGCTCTATGGGTGGTGAAACAGGACCGGTACTGACCAGTATACAGGATAAATTCGACCAGGTAGGCCTTCTTGGGGCGCTTGTGCGGCCGGATGAGGGAATTGCATTTGGCTCCGAAACTTATCTTATTACCACGAAAAGCGGTGGCATTATCTACGGAATACTTTTATCAAATGGGGCGGTTATCACAGCTGTAGATGCGTATGGCAGACAATATATGATTGATGAAAAGGAAATACTTACAAAACAATCGCTAAAGAACAGCCTGATGCCTTCGCCCGTTTACCTGGAACTGAGTAAACAGGATCTTTCAGATATTTCCGCCTTTTTGTTATCTAATAAAAAGGATTAATTGTCGTGCACAAATCAGTTTGCTTATGATATACGATTATATAATTGTAGGAGCGGGTTCAGCGGGTTGTGTGTTGGCAAACCGTTTGTCTGAAGACCCTGCCACTACCGTATTATTATTAGAGGCTGGCACCAGGGGAGGCTTTAAGACCGATATTCCCGGGGCATATGGAACGCTTCACAATTCATCTCTAGACTGGGCCTTCTGGACGGAACCTCAGCCTGGAGTGGATGGCCGGAAGTTATTTATTCCAAGGGGCAAAGCGTTGGGTGGATGCAGTACAACTAACGCAATGGCTTATGTAAGAGGGAACCCGGAAGATTTCAACGAGTGGGAGAGGCTTGGAAACAAGGGTTGGTCATACGAGGATGTACTGCCATATTTTAAAAAGTCGGAAAACAACGAAAGTTTTGATGAACCCTATCATAGCAAAAAGGGGTTGCTTAATGTTGGTTTCGCAAAATATCCATCGCCATTAACCAGGATCTTCCTGGAGGCCTGTATTGAAAATGGTATTCCTCTCAATGAAGACTATAACAGTCCTGTTCAGGCCGGTACCAGCCTGTTACAATATACCATAAAAAACAACCGGCGACAGAGTACATACACGGCCTTTCTCAAGCCCGTGATTATGCGTTCCAACTTAACGGTGCGTACGAATGTTTTGGTAAAACGTATCATCATTGAGAAAGATAAAGCAGCAGGAGTTGAATGCTTAAGCGGAAAAACAACAACCGAAAAGATCTACTGTAAAAAAGAAGTTATTGTTTCTGCGGGAGCGATAAAATCACCACAATTGCTATTGCTTTCAGGCATTGGGGAAGACAGGGTTCTGAACCAGGCAAACACTGAGTTGAAAGTTTCACTGCCGGGCGTTGGTAAAAATTTACAGGATCATATCTGGACAGGTACAAGCAACCTTTGTAATGTTCGCTCCTCTAATCAGGATATTAAGCCAATGAACCAGCTCAAATGTTTACTCACATATCTCCTCTTAAACAAAGGTCCTCTGTGCAATTCGCCCGTTGAAACAACTACATTTATCAGCACTGAAACCAAAACGGAAAGGCCTGACATCCAGTTTCATTTTGTTCCCTTACATGTCGGCGATGATTACCGTACCAATATATACGATATCAGGACTTTTCCGACCACCAATGGTTTCGCGATTATGTGTATCCTTCTCCATCCTGAAAGCAGGGGCACGGTAACCATCGCTTCAGGAGATCCACTTGCACCGCCGTTTATAGATCCTTGCTTTTTGACGGTTGAAAAAGACCGTCAAACTTTGTTAGCTGGGTTAAAGGTCGCGATGAAGATTTCCGACGCGAATGCCTTCCGAACGATCTCACCGCAGGGACTTAATCATCCTTCACGGGATTCCACCGATGATGAATTGATGGTGCATCTGAAAAAAAGTCTTGAAACTTTATATCACCCGGTAGGAACTTGTAAAATGGGATCTGATATTATGGCGGTGGTCAATGAAAAATTACAAGTACATGGCGTGGATGGTCTGCGGGTAATAGATGCCTCCATAATGCCCACAACTATATCCGGTAATACTAATGCGGCTTGTATTATGATTGGCGAAAAAGGCGCCGATATGATCAAGGGAACAGTTCTCTCGTGACTGTTATTCAGATCTTATCACTGCCGTTCAGATGTTATGACTATTATGCAAATGTTATAACTGCCACTCAGATGTTAGGACTTCTATTAAGACGCTATGAATGTTATTGGGCTGTTATAAGGTTATTAGGCTGTTATGAAGTTATTAGGTTGTTGTAAAGTTGTTAAGCTGTCGTAATGTTATTCAGCTATTGTGAATTTATTCAGCTCTTAAACTCTTTACCGGGTTGGCAAGTGCAGCTTTTATTGATTGGAAGCTCGTCGAAAAGATGGTTACGAAGATCGTTGCCAAACCGGCCAGTGCAAATATATCCATACTGAGATCTATTCTGTAGGCAAAGCGATCCAGCCAGCTGTACATGGCCCACCAGGCGATAGGGAACGCAACGAGGATGCTCAATAATATCAGTTTCATAAAATCCCGGGATAGCAGGATCATCACATGGTTAGTTGTGGCACCGATGACCTTGCGGATCCCGATCTCTTTTTGTCTCCTACGGGCGGTAAACGCAGCAAGTCCAAAAAGTCCAAGACATGATATGATGACCGCAAGTCCCGCAAAATATTTTGACAATAAGGATACTTTTTGCTCAGCTGAATAGAGGGCCTGGTAATCTTCATCCAGGAACCTGTATTCGAATGGTAATCCTTTATTTTCTTCCTTGTAAAGCGCATCAAGGCGGGCAATGGTTTCTTTTTCCTGGCCACCCTTAAGCTTAACCATGATCTTTGAAGCCCGGTGATTAAATGTCAGATCAAGAAAGCAAGGTTTCAGGTTTTCATGGAGTGACTGAAAATGAAAGTTTTCTACCACGCCAATAATCTGCCTGTCTTCACCCCATAACTTAACTGTTTTGCCAATAGGGTCTTTCAGACCCATGATATCAATAGCGGCCTGGTTGAAAATGATATTCGCTTTATCCGAATCGAAATTCCTGGAAAAGGAACGGCCTTCCCTGAGCTTGATGCCTGTGGTTTCTATAAAACCATAGCCCACGGCCAGGTCAGTAAAATCAATACGGTTATCGGGAGCCTTTCCCGGCCAGTGAAGGTCATAGGTGCCACCATCGCGGTTGGTGATATTGTGCCTGAAGTTTGAGACGTTTGTAACACCGGGAATCGCTGCTATCCTATGCAGCAGGGTTTGGAGTGATGTCTCAAATTTTCCCCCGGGGCGATAATCTTCTTTATTGTCTGAGACTATTCCTCCACTTTCAAAATAAATAATGTTATCCCGATCGTAGCCGAGGTTCCTGGTTTGGATCAGTTTCATCTGTCTGTAAACTACTATCACAGAAACAATGAAGATGACTGAAATGGTAAATTGAAATATGACCAACACCTTTCTCACCATCAGTTCGACAAAAGAATTTTTATGTATTCCTTTAAGAGCGAAAACTGGTTTGAAACCCGAGATGTAGATAGCGGGATACATTCCGCTCACCAGGCCGGTGACAAGTATAATACTGAGTACAACCAGTATAAATTCCGGGCTCAACGGAATGCTTAATTGCTTGCCGGTAATACTGTTAAACTGAGGCAGCAATAAAAGCACGATGGCCATCGCTATTACAACGGATATTAGTGTGAGTAAAAGGGATTCACCGAGGAACTGCATGATCAGTGTTGAACGCCGCGCACCAAGAATTTTTTTTACACCCGCCTGCCTGATCCTCCTTATTGCCCTGGCCGTCGATAGATTCATAAAATTGATACAGGCAAGGGCAAGTATGAAAATCGCTGTGAGGGAAAACAGGTTAACATAGTCAATTCTGCCACCGTTGGGTGTTCCGTTTTCGTAATGACCGTTCAGGTATCGGTCAGAAAATTTTTGTACGAAAAGTAAAGACTTGCTTTTTTCGTTCCTCGTCTTAATCAGATCAGCAATTTTCTGATTGAATTGATCTATATCTGTTCCCGGCTTTATCGTCAGGTAGGTCCGCGGATCGTTGTTTCCCCATTTTAAGAGTTTCGGATTTTTTTCCAGGTAAAGATCATAACTGAAAAGGACATCAAATTGCATGGTTGAGTTTACCGGTGGATTTTCAAATATCCCGGAAATGCGATAGCTGCCATTGAAATCCTGCTGGCTCCATGTTATAGTCTTTCCTGGAACATTATCTGTTGTTCCAAAAAGCTTCATGGCAAGCTCCCTTGATATTAATATGGAAGTCTTGTCTGCCAGTCCCGCTGTCCCTTCCCCGTCAATAAACGTGTAGCTGAAGATTTTGAAAAAATCTTTTCCGGCAAATTGATTGGAGGCGGTGATTTGTTTTCCCTGGTATGAAAGAATTCCTTTCTTATCGGCCCATGTAACCGGAACAACCGCGGCGGCGTATTCGACCTCGGGGAATTCGCTTGCAAGCGTACCTGCAAGGAGTCCTGGAGTTTGTTCACCTGTCTCAATGCCATTCGGTGTTTCCATGTTCATCAACACCTGGAAAAGATATTTATCCTTTGTATTGAACTTGTCAACCTGCAGTTCGTCATTCACCCAGAGGTAAATCAGCATTGTGCATGCAAGCCCGACAGACAAGCCGAACAGATTGAGGATGGTAAACAGGCGATCTTTCATGATATTTCGCCATGCGGTCCTGAGTCGGTTTTTCGACATATTAAAAAGATTGTAGGTAGATGTAATACGGCTTGGGGACTTGCTTACAGTCCGGCGCATATACAAAGGACAAGGTGAATTTTGAATTGTTGCAGTTTGTTATTTCATTATCTTAAATTGAAGCAGCAAACCAAAACATATTATCCCACAACTTTTTTTTATGATAAACAGGAGATCCTTCTTAAAACAAACCAGCAAAGCATCCCTGGGCGGCTTGCTGATGACCGGCCATTTACCTGCCTTCTTCAGCCAGGCTGCTATGCCGGCACCGGGGCTGCAGTTATATACCTTTTTCAGTTCCATAGATTCCGATGTAAACGGCACATTGAAGAAGATTGCAGACATCGGCTATAAAAACATTGAGTCTGCATTTAGCAGGAAGGGAGGCTATTACGGACTTAAACCGAAAGAATTTGCAACCTTACTCAACGGTATGGGCCTGAGTTGGAAATCGCATCACGTTCTTGGCGCCCCGTTCAAACTTCCTCCTAACGCAAAACCACCGGTTGATGCATCCGGCAAGCCGATCAGCATCCCGCCCATGAAAACGCTGCGCGATAATTACCAGGAGCTTGTTGATGATGCGGCTGCAGGTGGTGTAGAATATCTTGTTTGTGCCAATACACCGATAAGCACAATGGAGGATGTAAAAGCTTCAATTGCGACGCTGAACAAAACAGGGGAAGCGGCTGCCAAAGCAGGTATACAGTTCGCTTTTCACAATCATGATGCTGAATTCAGGCCGGTTGAAGGGAAAGTTCCTTATGAGCTCTTTTTGTCTGAAACAGATCCTAAACAGGTTAAAATGGAACTGGATGTGGCATGGGCGATAAAGGGAGGAGCCGATCCTGTAGCCTTGTTCAACAAACATCCGAATCGTTTTCCGTTGTGGCATATAAAAGATCTTGATCCAACCAGGGAAAAAGTATTGCCGCTTGGTGAAGGCAACATCAATTTCAAACCTGTATTCGAAGCGGCTGCCACTTCAGGGATGAAGTATTATTTTATCGAGCATGATATGCCGGCAGATGCGCTGAAGAGCATTACCACAAGTTTCGCAAACCTTAAAAAACTTATTGTTTAATCATCGGGAATAAGCGCCGGATCTCTTCAGCGCCGGGGTTCCTGCCGTATTCACAGATCTCGAATGCTTCAGCAAACTTAACATTTGCCGCATGCTCCTTACCGTACCATTTTTCCAGTGACTCTAAAGCTGCCGCGGAAACTTTATTTCTTGTGGCGCGTTTTTCTGTGAGCCATTGTTTGCGTGCCGCCGCCTCAGCGGGAACTGATGTATCGTGTTCCGTCCAGGGTAGCCATTCATAAAATTGTGATACATGTGCGTCCAAAGCATCGATCTTTTTCCCTATAACTGCAGATATGTCGATAGTAATGTCCGGGCGGAAAGGATTTGGCCGGAGGAACCTGTCGCTGACATACAAAAACAATGGATTGTTTTTAAGTGGTTCGACACCTGGTAAAACATTTGGAACAATCACCAGGTAAGCAGCGTCCTGAACCAGTACACCGGTGTAACGGTGATCGGGGTGGTAATCATTAGGGCGTGGTGCAATCACGATGTCCGCCCGCCATTCCCTTATTTTTCGGATCACGGCAAGCCGGTTTTCAAGAGTGGGCATGAGTTCGCCATCATGATTATCAAGTACATCATACTTAATGCCGAGTCGCCGCTCCACTTCCTGTGTTTCCTTCAACCTTCTTGCGGCCAACGGTTTTCCTCCCATAGCCTGATGACCCTTATCGCCGTTGGTTAAGGACACAAACTTTACCGCATGGCCCATGGAGACATATAATGCAGCTAATCCTCCGGTGGTGATATCGCAATCATCAGGATGAGCCCCGAAAACGATTACCCTGATCTTGTTTGTGTCCGTATGGCCCGGGTTGTTCTGGGCAACAACAAAATAATTGGTAAAAAACAATAGAATGGCTAAGCTTAATTTCATCAGTATATGTTTAATCGTTGTAACAATATATCGAATATGCACTGAAATACTTCTTTCCAAAACCATTCTGTTTATAAGAGCAATAGCCATTCTGATGGTATAGCAATAACAATGCTGACTGTACCACCCGTTACCATTCAATAAGAGAGCCCGGGAGTTTGCCTGATATACCGGTGATCAGTAATCTGCATGAGCATAAACAGTGCAACATCAGCCCTGGAAATCTTCAACCTGAGTGTTTTGTCGTCAGCAGAGAACCCATGCTTATAATGCCCGGTTAACTTACCATCAGTGAACGCTGCTGGTCTCACTATCGTCCAGTCGAGCCCGGATGCAAATATGTGCTTTTCCTGATGCTCGTGGTCCTGGAAGGCATCTTTCAGGAACCACCCAAACATTATATACTTCCAGAAAAAGTTCAGGTTTCCTTTGCTGTCACCATTTCCAAGCGATGTCTGGCAAATCAAACGGTTCACTCCGTTTTCCTGCATCGCTTTTACGATGTGTTTTGTACCGGCTGCCCTCACAATCCCTTTTCTTCCGGCACCAAGGGAGCATATCACCACCTCCTGGCCTTTTGTTGCATTGTTCACCTGTGAGAACTCCATCACATCTCCTTTGAATATGGTGAGCCGGTCATTTTTCAGCTGAGCCAGTTTTTGTGGATCTCTCACAAAAGCTGTTACATCATGACCCAATTCAAGTGCCTGTTGCACTAAATGTTTACCGATGGTTCCCGTTGATCCGAAAATGATAACTTTCATACGTTGTAAATTTTACAACGAAACTACCATGTGAGAAAAACCGGAAATAGAATGAAACCGACAATCTAGTCCTTCTCTTTCCTGAGGTACTGTAGCGGACTTAGCCCGGTAAATTGCCGGAAGCTGCGTATAAAATGCGATTGATCGGCAAAGCCATTGTAATAGGCAATATCTGACAGCTTGTTAAAACGCTGGTGGTCTAGTTGCTGCATGGAGGATTTAAATTGACAAATACGCGAAAACAGCCTGGGGCTAACGCCAACGAATTGTTCGAACCTTCTTTCAAATGTCCTCTCGGTTACATTCAGCTGTTTTCTCAAAGCCCGCAATGAAGCCTGCCCTCCGGCTGCAATAATATGTTCCAGTGCGTAGTGTACAATTGAATCTGCATTTGTAGGGGTTGACTTTGCAACCGCTGCGAGGTAATTACTTATGATCTCAATTTGTTTAAGGGGATCCCTGGTTTCGATCAGCTTCTGGTAGTCCGAAAGAAGTTTGGCTGCCGGCAATAAACGCAGATCAATGCAATCGTCTGTGACCTCATTTGACCGGATCCCGAAAAGACTGTTGATTGCCGATGGATACAAAAGAAAGACAACCATTCGAAAACGTCCATGAGGCAGAAGGGTTATCGGGCGGATAGTCTGACCATATAAAAACAAAGATGAAAGTTTCCTGTTTTTATCGTTTAGATACATACTTCCGGAAGACTGTTGAAATACTATGCCCGGCAGCCCATCTGCATAAAAAGGCAAAGCGGTGACAACCCCATCAGCTTGCTGGTGTTCAACTACCAGGATCTGACTGACCAAACCGGTTAGCGCGGCAGCTGGTGTTGTTGTAAACGATTGCATGATAACAGGAAAAGTTTATTGATTGTGTCATCGAAGATAAAATAAAATCTTCTGTCACGGACAAGGTGACCACAGCAGGCAGGAACCATGACCCGGCAGGATGATTTCAACAGGCTACCGGCGAAACAGATAACGTCTGCCAGTGGGAGCTTATAACCTCTACAGACTAATTAGATAACGTCTACAGGGAAAAAATATATAGTCTACCAGTAGGAACGTATAACCTCTACAGGCTAATTAGATAACGTCTACAGGGAAAACATATATAGTCTACCAGTAGGAACGTATAACGTCTGCCGCGGGAACATATATTGTATACATCGGGAACATATGATGTATACCGGCAAATATATAACGTATATGGGTAAACGAACGCGTTCCGATGAGACGATAGTATGTAATTGCATACTAAACCCCGGGCGTATTCATGACACCTTTCTTTCACATTATCATTTGAGCATTGGTAAAAAACTTAACAAACGATAGACGAAAGCGGCGAAAATGCATAAATGAAGCCGTCTTTGCTTCGTAAAGATTATCATGTTTTGTTTGAAGAACCGAAGCGAATCATGCAAAATGCTGTTGCTTTCTGAATTGAAATGGGCCATTAACCGCTGTTAGCATAATCTTTTTTTTTAATCAAAAAAAAGTTAACTTAACAGTACGATTTTATTTCAAACGGTTGCGCCATGGATACTGTTCGTGATATACTCCAGATCAAAGGGAATTTGGTATATTCAATATGTCCGGAAAGCTCTGTTTATGAAGCACTGGAAACTTTGGAAGATAATAACGTCGGCGCCCTCGTAGTGTTGGAAAAAGACGGTAAGCTGGATGGAATTTTTACAGAACGTGACTATGCGCGTAAAGTTATCTTAAAGGGCCGCTCTTCCAGGGAAACGATGGTGCAGGACATTATGACCGAAAGCCCCGTATTTGTTACTCCAGACACAAAGATTGAAGAATGCATGCAGCTGATGTCGCGGAAATACATCCGCCATTTACCTGTTATGGAAAACGACCGGTTAGTGGGTATCGTTTCCATAGGTGATATTGTCAAATATATCATCACACAGAAGGATTTCATCATTGAAAACCTTCAGCGTTACATTGTCAGTTGAACATCGTCACTTGTCAGTTTGAACATGCAGGTTCAAATTTTATGTCAGGCCCTGAATAGTTAATGAGTTGGTTTATAACTAATCGTTGATGTGAACAGCTTCAACGAAACCGCTTGTCTATGCCTGGAAATGACCCCGATAGCTTTCCATTATGGCCCATGCTATTATATGCCGGTATTGTATGCATATTATTGCTGGTCATCCTCTCTTTGTCTTATGTCCTCGGTCAGCATCACAAAGACAGGGCCACCGGTCAACCTTATGAAGGAGGTATCGAACAGAGTGGTTCTGCCAGGATCCGTTTTTCCGCCCAGTTTTATTTGGTAGCCATGTTGTTTGTTGTATTTGATGTAGAGGCAGTGTTCATCATGCTTTGGGCCCTTGGCTTCTATGAACTTGGTTGGGCGGGTTATATCGGTATCCTTGTTTTCATTGGTCAGCTGGCTGTCGTATTGGTTTATGAGTGGGGTATCGGTGCCCTTAATATTGGAGCTGATGTAAAAAAAATATTGAAAGTGTATAAGACTAAGCAAACTCAAAAAAGTTGACAAGAAGCAATAAATACAACGCAAATGGATTGGTGGTTAAACAAAGCGGGAGATATTTCCGGTAGAATATCAGGAACGGGGAGCATGGAGCAGGCAGTCAGCCGGAGTATCATGCTCACGACGGTGCAAAGCCTGGTAGCATGGGGCAGAAAAAATTCCATGTGGCCGTTTCATTTTGGTTTAAGCTGTTGCTTCGTGGAAATGGCCACGAGCATTACCAGCAAATTTGATGTGGCCCGTTTTGGTGCAGAGGTGATCAGGGGCACACCCCGGGAAGCGGATGTTATGGTGATAGCCGGAACTGTATTTATCAAGATGGTACCCATCATAAAACGACTGCATGAACAAATGATGGAACCGAGGTGGGTTATCTCGATGGGCAGTTGCGCGAACAGCGGGGGGATGTACGACATATACAGTGTAGTACAGGGGGTAGATAAATTTCTCCCTGTAGATGTTTATGTGCCGGGCTGTCCGCCGAGACCCGACGCATTTATGCAGGGGCTGATGTTATTGGCTGATGCAGTAGGAAAAGAGGCGCGTCCATTAAGCTGGACAATCGGAGAGCAGGGAGTCATCAAACCAAAGATGACTTCCATGAAGGAGGTTAAGCGGGAGGAAAGGATGAACAACCTGACCTTCCGTGGAGTGGATGAAGTGTAATAAACCGGATTTATTGATATGCAGGATGCCACCAACATACTTGAGTATCTGAAGCTCAACTTCGGTGAGGCAGCCATAAGGCAGCAAAACACCGTTGATGACCTGCTCACTATATGGGTGAATGGAAATGATTGCCTACCTATGATCCGACAGTTGAAAGCAGAGATCCGTAAACCTTATTCCCTCCTGTATGATCTTTGCGCAATCGATGAACGCGACAGATCACACAAAAAAGATTTTCCGGCCGTTGATTTTACCGTTGTTTATCACTTGTTTTCTTTTGAGCGGAATCAGTTTATCCGACTGAAGGTGCCGCTGCTCGGGGAGTTTCCCAAACTTCCTTCCATAACATCCATATTTAAGAATGCCAACTGGTATGAACGCGAAGTATATGACATGTTTGGTATACGGTTCGAAGGACATCCACATCTCACACGTTTATTAATGCCGCTTACCTGGCAGGGCCACCCGTTACGAAAAGAACATCCTGCAAGGGCCACCGAAATGGGGCCGTTTGAACTCTGGGACGGAAAACAGGATACCGAGCAGGAAGCTTTAAGATTTAAACCTGAAGAGTGGGGACTGCAGAAAGAAAGTGATGACTCTGACTTCATGTTCCTTAATATTGGTCCTCAACACCCCGGCACTCACGGCGTGTTAAGGATCGTTTTACAATTAGACGGAGAAGACATTGTGGACGCGGTCCCGGAGATTGGCTTTCATCATCGTGGCGCAGAAAAAATGGGTGAGCGTCAAAGCTGGCATACCTATATTCCCTATACCGATCGTGTTGATTATTTAGGAGGCGTGATGAATAATCTCGCCTACCTGCTTGCGGTGGAAAAACTGGCTGGCATTGAAGTTCCCGAACGCGCCCAGGTGATCAGGGTAATGTTATGTGAGTTGTTCCGCATAGCCAGCCATCTTGTTTGGTTTGGCACTTTCGCCCAGGACCTTGGTCAGTTATCACCGGTATTTTACATGTTTACTGACCGGGAAAAGATTTTTGATATCATCGAAGCGATCTGCGGCGGCAGGATGCATCCCAACTGGTTTCGCATAGGTGGTGTTGCACAGGACCTCCCCCGTGGATGGGATGGACTGGTCAGAAATTTTGTAAACTACTTTCCCAAAAAATTAAGAGAGTACAAAAAAATGGTGCTGATGAATTCGCTTTTCAAGGCACGTACCAGGGGAATCGGAATCTATACCCTGGAAGAAGCCATTGAATGGGGGGTTACCGGTTCTGGACTGAGGGCCTGTGGGATGGAATGGGATTTTCGTAAAAAACGACCTTATTCCGGCTATGAGAAATTTGATTTTGATATACCCATCGCACAGAACGGCGATTGTTTCGATCGTTCCGTGGTCAGGATAGAAGAAATGTGGCAAAGCCTTCGAATCGTTGAACAATGCCTGGATAATATGCCTGAAGGACATTACAAGGCAGATCATCCATTGACCACCCCGCCGGTTAAGAAATATACCATGCAGGATATTGAAACGCTCATCACTCATTTCCTGAACGTGAGCTGGGGCCCGGTTATCCCTGCCGGTGAGGCAATGAGTTGTATAGAAGCAACAAAAGGTGCTAACAGTTACTACCTGGTCAGCGATGGAAGCACCGCGGCCTACAGGGTCAGGATCAGGACGCCCTCGTTTCCACATATGCAGATGGTGCCTTATATCAGTAAAGGATATACGGTTGCGGATCTGCTGTCAATCCTGGGTAGTGTTGATTTTGTGCTGGCAGATATAGACAGGTGACAAACAATGATGCAGGTGACAAACAAATATGAATGCCGGTGACAAACAGCGATAAAACAAAAGTGATGAAGGATGAAGCAAATTGAAATGATCAACGAAGCAATGATAAAAAGAAAGGACACGGGTCTGACCGAAGCAGAGATCCGGGAGATTGATCATGAGATCAGTTTATTGCCCTATAAAAAAGCAGGCGTAATCGAAGCACTTAAAGTGGTAAAACATCATAGGGGTTGGGTAAGTGACGCCAGTGTTGAAGCCGTTGCTGCTTATCTCGAAATGAGCCCTGCCGAGGTTGACAGCGTTGCTACTTTTTATAACCTGATCTTTCGAAAGCCCGTAGGGAGGCACGTGATTCTTTTATGTGACAGTATATCATGTTATGTGATGGGCTATCAGAAAATCTATGCAGCAATAAAACAAATACTCGGAATCGGTTTCGGTGAAACAACCCCCGATGGTCGGTTTACATTGTTGCCAAATGCCTGTCTCGGATGTTGTGATCGCGCACCCGCACTCATGATAGATGAGGATCTGTTCACGAATCTGAACACGGATAAGCTGGAAGAGTTGATATTGGTATATAAATGAATCCTAAGAGAAGTAAATAACATGGAACGTCCGCTGACAGAACATATAAAAACTGGTCATCCACCGCTGGACCTGGAAGGTTATGAGAGGACTGGTGGCTATACTGCTTTGCGCAGGGTGCTAGGCGGAATGTCTCCGGCTGATGTTCAACAGGTGGTAAAGGATAGTAACCTCAAAGGTCGCGGTGGGGCAGGGTTCAACACGGGCATGAAATGGAGCTTCGTGCCGATGGACGGCCAGCCTTCGGGTCCGAAATACCTGATCTGTAACGCGGATGAGATGGAGCCCGGGACATTCAAGGACCGGCTATTGATTGAAGGCAATCCTCATCAACTGATTGAAGGGATGATACTTGCGGCTTATGCTATCCAGGCCAATAAATCTTATGTATTCCTGCGATGGGCATATCGCGAGGCCGCCAGGCTCATATCGAAATCAATTGAGGAATTATATGCCGCGGGTTACCTGGGCAACAATATACTGGGTAGCGGCTATAACCTTGATATGTACCTGCATACCGGTGTCGGCAGGTATATGTGTGGTGAAGAAACCGCTTTGCTTAATGCACTGGAAGGTAAAAGGGCGACACCGCGCGCGAAACCTCCATTTCCACAGGTGAGTGGATTGTTTGGAAAACCAACAATAGTCAATAATGTAGAGACGCTATGCTGTGTTCCGCATATCATTAACAAAGGCGCGGCCTGGTTCAGGAGCCTCAGCCACAGTGAAGACAGTGGTGGTACCAAGATCTACGGTGTAAGCGGTAAAGTGAACAAGCCCGGTGCCTGGGAATTGCCAATGGGTGTAACGATGCGTGAGCTGATAGAAGATCATGCCGGGGGCATGATAGATGGGCTGAAGCTCAAAGGAGTGTTGCCGGGTGGTGCATCTACAGATTTTTTGACAACTGATCATCTTGACATTAAAATGGATTTCACATCAGTAGCTGCAGCAGGCAGCCGTTTGGGAACAGGCACGCTGGTAGTCCTTGACGATGCTACCTGTCCCGTTGGATTTGTTCATAACCTGCAACATTTTTTCGCACAGGAAAGCTGCGGCTTTTGTACGCCATGCCGTGAAGGGTTACCCTGGGTGGAAAAACTGCTGATATCGATAGAACATGGTGAAGGAAAAGAAGAAGATATGGAACTCCTCCAGATGCATGCTAAATATCTTGGACCAGGAAATACGTTTTGTGCATTGGCCCCCGGAGCGATGGAACCTTTGCAAAGCGCGATAAAATATTTCAGGGATGATTTTGACAATCATATCAAAAACAAAAAATGTCCATACAATTAAAACTTACCCTATTGACCTGATCAGTTGTTCACCGAATAATGCGGACAGTGTATGCCTACTATCAATATCGATAAGACGTCTTATACAGTCAAAGCCGGCAAAAATCTGCTCGAGGCCTGCCTTGCCCTCGGATTTGATCTGCCATACTTCTGCTGGCATCCGGCAATGGGTAGCGTTGGAGCCTGCCGGCAGTGTGCGGTGAAAGTTTTCAGGGATGATCAGGATACAAAAGGCCGCCTCGTGATGGGCTGCATGGAAAATGCAAGAGAGGGAATGTTCCTTTCAGTTGCCGATAAGGAGGCCGTCGCTTTCCGTTCGCAGGTCATTGAATGGCTGATGACCAATCATCCGCATGATTGTCCCGTTTGTGATGAAGGAGGCAGTTGCCACCTGCAGGACATGACGGTAATGACAGGACACAGTTACCGTCGCTTCCAATATAAAAAACGCACTTACAGGAATCAGTACCTTGGCCCACTGATTCACCATGAGATGAACCGGTGTATCCAATGTTACCGGTGTGTAAGATATTATCGGGACTATGCGGGTGGTAAAGATCTCAATGTATTTGCTGCTCACCATCATGTGTATTTCGGAAGGGAAAAAGATGGTGTGCTCGAAAGCCCATTCAGTGGCAACCTCGCGGAGATCTGCCCGACTGGTGTGTTCACCGATAAGTTATTGAAAGAACATTATACCAGGAAATGGGATCTTACCACTGCACCTTCGGTCTGCCAGCATTGCAGCCTGGGTTGCAATACAATCGCCGGTGAACGTTATGGAACCCTGAGGAGCATCGTTAACCGTTTCAATGGATCGGTTAACGGGTACTTTTTATGTGACCGCGGAAGGTTCGGTTATGATTTCGTAAACAGCTTAAACCGGGTGGCACGGCCGCTTGTTCGCAGCAGGGCAGTAGAATCAGTTGACGATACAACGTTAATTGAAGAACTGAGAAAGCTGATGGTTCCAAAAAAACTGGTAGGCATCGGTTCTCCAAGGGCTTCCATGGAAAGCAATTATGCCCTGATGCAACTGGTAGGAAGGGAAAACTTTTACCACGGAATAACTGAAGAACTCGCTTACATCGAAAAAAGGATCGTTGACGTTTTGCAATCAGGCAGTCTTCATCCGTGCTCCTTAAAAGAGATTGAGATGGCCGATGCAGTGCTGGTGCTTGGAGAAGATGTCTGGAACACTGCGCCGGTGATGGCGCTTTCGATCCGGCAATCGGTCATGAAAACCGCAGCCGGTGAAGCTTCCCAACAACTGGGATTGCCTGCCTGGCAGGATGCGGCCATCAGGGAGTTTGTGCAGGAAGACAAAGGCTTCCTTGCCAATATCACAGTTACCCCGTCTCCACTGGATGAAATCAGCACCATAAGCTCAATTGCCGCACCTGATGATATAGCAAGGCTTGGGTTTGCTATAGCCCATCTTCTCAATCCATCTGTACCGCCTGTGGCAAAGCTTAATGCAGAAACAGAAAAAACCGCGGGCATGATTGTCGATGCCCTGAGAACGGCGAGACGGCCGGTAATTATCAGCGGTACCTCGTGTTACAACGAAGCACTGATCAGGGCAGCTCATGCCGTTGCCTCTTCTTTAAATACAGAAGATCGGAAAGCCGGGATATCTTTCGTGATGCCGGAATGTAACAGTATGGGTCTGGCGTTGATGCGCGCACCCTCTGTTGAAGGGGCAATCAAAAGGTTGTTATTTGAACAGGACCTGAACCTTGTGGTGCTGGAAAACGATATCTACCGTTATCTCCCCTCAAAAAAAGCCGACCAGTTTTTAAAAGGTTCCAGGAACATCATAGCACTTGACACCCTCAATAATCGAACAACCGAAAGGGCCACCGTGCTTTTGCCCGCTGCTACCTTCGCTGATGGAGATGGTACGATCATCAATAATGAAGGCCGTGCTCAACGTTTCTACCAGGTTTTTGCTCCCGCAAATAACAATATCAGGGAAAGCTGGAAATGGTTATACAAACTTATCAATCTGACTTCTGCCTCAAACAATGGTCATGAACTGCACCCTGATGAATTGCTGGCAGGTCTTGAGTCATCAATGCCCCAATTCGAAGGTATAAGCGGTGCAGCTCCCGGACAGGATTTCCGGATACATGGAGAGATGATACCACGTGAACCTCATCGTTATAGCGGACGTACTGCAATGCTTGCCAATCTTTCGGTAAGCGAGCCAAAACCGCGGCAGGATTCAGATTCGCCAATGACTTTCACCATGGAAGGTTTCCAGGGTATTCCACCTTCACCACTGATACCATTTTTCTGGTCCCCGGGTTGGAACTCGGTTCAATCTGTCAACAAATACCAGCATGAACCGGGAGGAAGCCTGAAAGGTGGTGATCCGGGTCGCCGGTTATTTGAACAGAAACACCATGCGGAAACTGTTCAGTTTACCGACCCTCCGGAGGCTTTTACACAGAGAGAGCAAAAATGGCTTTTATTGCCGGCATTTCATGTTTTTGGATCGGAGGAGTTAAGCACTGCTTCAAGGGTTATCAATGAACTTGCCCCAGAACCATCTATGAATTTATCACCCCGGGATGCAGCACAGCTTCATGCCGTTGAAGGATCGATTTTGCGACTCCAGGCTGAACATGAAGAGATTGTTTTGCCATTGAAGATAAAGCAGGACTTATGTAATGGAATTGTGTTGATCACAGCTTCCGCAACAGGGATGCCTGCGGTAAAATGGGGGAGCTGGGTTAGCCTGAGAAAGTAATCATCGACAAAAAAGAAAAATACAACCGGACTACTAACATCGAATTAATATAAGCATATGACGGTTATGCAACATGTTTGGATAGTGTTGGGCGTTTTATTCGTAATGCTCAATATTGCAGCCGGCCTCATCTGGGTTGAGCGTCGCCTGCTTGCATTATGGCAGGACAGGCTCGGACCTAATCGCGCCGGCCCACTGGGCATACTCATCGTGTTAGCGGATACACTCAAGCTTTTTTTTAAAGAGGACTGGATCCCTCCGTTCGCGGATAAATGGATTTTTATTTTCGCACCGGCTATAGTAGTTGCCAGCGTGTTGATGAGCTTTGTGATCATTCCTTTTTCTCCCGGCATTGTTGTCGCGGATCTCAATGTCGGCCTTTTGTTTTTCCTTGCCATGTCATCATTAAGCGTTTATAGTATAGTGCTTGGCGGTTGGGCATCAAACAACAAATATGCATTGCTGGGCGCACTGCGTGGGGCATCACAAATGATCGCCTACGAGGTTTTTATGGGTCTTTCACTGATGGGCGTTGTTATGTTGACCGGCTCCTTTAATATGAGAGCTATTGTGGAAGCTCAGAAAGATATGTGGTTCATAGTGACACAGCCCATAGGTTTTGTTGTGTTTTTTATAGCTGGCATTGCTGAAACACACAGGCTTCCATTCGACATTCCTGAAGCTGAGAGCGAGCTGATCGCAGGTTATCATGCCGAATATTCAGGGATGAAATTCGGAATGTTCTTTATCGGTGAGTACCTCGGTATCACCCTCATTTCGGCGATGACCGTTACCCTGTTCTTTGGTGGTTGGCTGGGACCCGCATTCCTGCCGCCCCTGGTTTGGTTTGCGTTGAAGACAGTAATGTTCATTGGTTTATTCATTCTTTTACGCGCTTCGCTTCCAAGACCCCGCTACGATCAGCTGATGGAATATGGATGGAAGATACTGTTACCACTAGTACTACTCAATATCCTTGTGACCGGGGCCATCGCGTTGTGGATGAGGAACCAATAATGCAAAAACAATAATGCAAAAACAATAATGCAAAAACAATAATGCAAAAACAATAAAACGTTATATATGCTAACACACCTGCGGACAATGTGGCTGGTTTTTTTACACTTGTTCCACAAGAAAGAAACCATCCAATACCCTGAAGAAAAGATCCGGCTTGCACCACGCTGGCGCGGTCGGATCGTGCTGACTAAAGATCCCGACGGAGGCGAACGTTGTGTGGGTTGTTATCTCTGCGCTGCCGCCTGCCCGGTGGATTGTATAGCGCTTCAGGCAACGGAAGATGAGAACGGCAGGAGATACCCGGAGTTTTTCAGGATCAATTTTTCACGATGTATTTTTTGCGGATACTGCGAGGAAGCCTGTCCCACCTATGCGATCCAGCTGATACCTGACTTCGAAATGGGTGAATACCTCCGCCAGAACCTGGTGTTTGAAAAAGAAGATCTGCTCATTAACAGCCAGGGTAAGTATCCGGGATACAATTACTATAAAGTTGCAGGTGTAAATGCCGGAGTAAAGTCGAAGGGCGAAGGTGAAAAAGAAGATCCTCCGGTAGACATTCATAGCCTGTTGCCATAAACAAGGCAATAAACATATTTGACAAACAAACTAAGTCTGTAGTATCAAAACCGGTTCATATAATTATAAATAAACGATGTCTCAATTATTTTATATCGCCTCTTTCGTTGCCGTCTTTGCGACCATCATGGCACTTACGCGGTATCAACCCATTCATGCATTGCTTTACCTGGTGGTATCTTTCCTGGCTGTTGCAATGATCTTTTTATCACTGGGGTCACCGTTCGTCGCTGTTTTGGAAGTGATCATTTATGCCGGTGCCATAATAGTCCTTTTCATTTTTGTGGTAATGATGCTGAACCTGGGCAAGGATACTGCCGTACAGGAAAAAATCTGGTTGAAGCCCAGGGTCTGGTTGCTGCCGTCATTGTTGACCGGGTTATTGTTTGTCGAGATGATAATGCTGTTGGCCGGGGGCGAAGTAATGGAAGTATCGGTTGTGGATCCCAGGCGTGTATCGCTTTCACTTTATGGAGAATATATCATTGCAGTAGAGTTGGCGGGGTTCCTGCTCATGGCGGGAGTGGTAGGTGCGGCACATATTGGTAAACATACCAAAAGAAATCTTCATCGCTTTTTGCAGGATGATGATCAATTGACGAGTGAAAGAGCGGAAAGCCTGACAGAAATAAACCCGCAAATCAACAAGGAAATTCAAGAGGAAATAAATATTGTACAATGAATTCATTCACTGCCAATTCGGTTCTGATGGTTGCAGCACTGCTCTTCGTGCTGGGGCTTACCGGCGTGTTGATAAGAAAGAATATCATTTTCATGCTGATTTCCGTGGAAGTGATGTTGAATGCTGCCGGACTGGCATTTGTCGCCGCAGGTGCGCAATGGCAACAGCCCGATGGACAGGTCATGTTCCTTTTCATCCTGGCTATGGCCGCTGCAGAAATTTCTGTGGGCCTGGCACTGGTACTACAGATAAACCATCAGCATAAAACGATGGATGTAGAGGACATCAGGGAACTAAGAGACAAAAAAGAATAAACATTAATCATATACCGGCAGACTATGCTTGCAATCATCGCTGCACTACCTTTCCTTGGCTTCCTGGTATTATCACTGGCAGGCTGGCGGCTCCCGCGCAAAGCCGTTGCTTTTGTGGGGGCAGGTACCATAACCCTTGCGGCACTCCTGACCTTGTTTTATGGGATTCAGTTCATTCAAAGTCCACCAGCGGGTGGGGTTGACAGGTTATTGCTATGGCAATGGTTCAACGCCGGAAGCCTTTCCGTTTCCATGATCGTGGGCGTAGATGCCTTGTCGCTCACTTTTATTTTTGTCATCACTTTTGTAGGAGCCCTAATTCATATTTACTCAACGGGATATATGAAAAAGGACCGTGATTATGCTCGGTTTTTTGCCTGCATGAACTTGTTCGTAGGCTCGATGCTTTTATTGGTCATGGCAGATAACCTGTTGCTCATGTACCTGGGCTGGGAGGGAGTTGGAATGTGCAGCTACCTGCTCATAGGATTCTGGTATGAGTCGCCCGCTAATTGCCAGGCGGCGAACAAAGCCTTCCTTGTCACAAGAATCGGCGATACCGCAATGCTCATTGGCCTCTTCCTCTTGTTCAAACAACTGGGAACGCTTAGTATTCCGGGCATTATTGAAAAAGCACCGGAGCATTTTGCACAGGATGGATCGAACATCACCCTTATTTGTCTGCTACTACTTGCAGGGGGCATGGGTAAATCTGCCCAGTTGCCCTTACATACCTGGCTGCCGGACGCAATGGCAGGCCCTTCCCCGGTAAGTGCACTAATTCATGCTGCAACGATGGTGACGGCGGGGGTCTATCTTATTGCCAGGATGCATACGCTGTTCATGCTTTCGCCGGTTGCCATGAATGTCACGGCTATCATAGGGGCCGCCACTCTTTTTGTCGCGGGCAGCAGCGCTATGGTTCAGACGGATATCAAAAGAATACTGGCTTATTCAACGATCAGCCAGATAGGCTATATGTTTCTTGCCCTGGGACTCGGCGCGTGGAGTGCAGCCATCTTTCATTTTTTTACCCATGCTTTTTTTAAAGCACTGTTGTTCCTTGCCGCCGGCGCAGTGATCGAAGCATTGCATCATGAGCAAAATATTTTTAAAATGGGAGGCCTCAGAAATAAATTGCCGGTCATTTATTATACATTCCTTGCCGGCGCAGCATCACTTGCAGCTTTGCCATTTATCACCGCAGGATTTTTCAGCAAAGACCCAATTCTCTGGTATGCCTGGAGCAGCACCAGGGGTAATGCAATTTTATGGGTAACGGCCCTTGCAGGGGCTTTTATTACCGCCTTCTATTGTAGCCGGCTTATCATCGTTGTGTTTTTCGGCGATGTGAAAACTGCAGTACACGAATCCCCTGGCAAAATAATGACTATTCCTTTGGTGGTACTTGCTGTATTATCGCTCGTAGCAGGTTTTATTGAATGGCCACATAACATCCTTCATCTGTCTTTGTTTTCCGGTTTCGTTGAGACGGTTCTACCAGCACCTGTGCTAAAAGATGGACTTCCCTCCGAAGCCATTTTTCAGCTGATCGCAGCAGTGATTACCTTGCTGGGCGTGTATAGCGGGTACGCACTCTATCAGCTGAAAAATACAGTTACAGGTCAATGGTTGCGATCCCCGGAAAATGCAGGCACCCGCAACTTCCTGTACCAGGGTTGGGGATTTGACCGGCTCTATGACACAGTTTTTGTAAAACCTTTTGAATTTATCACGGCCATAAACAAAGCGGACATCTTTGATCGGATGTATAACGGTCTCGCACAGGTGAATCTCAGGTTTAACCGCTTGTTGTCTTTCTCTCAAAATGGTTCGCTCCGTTTATACATTGGCGGTTTCATCATAGGAATCCTCTTTATCATAACCCTACAACTGATCTTATGATGCTTGCATTGATGATCATGATTTTATTGGGAGGAGGGCTGCTGAGCTGGATCCTGGCGAAGTGGAATGCTGATCTCTCCAGGTGGATCGCACTGATCTCCGTATTGGCAGATTTTTGCTTAACCGGTTACTGGTGGAACATTTTTCGAGGGCCGGTTAACAGCGGCGCTACCTGGCTTATCGATTACAAGGCAGACTGGATTCCTTCATTTGGTATCGGGTTTCACCTGTCAATGGATGGGTTAAGTCTTGTTTTATTACTGCTCACTTTTTTTCTTGGTATACTGGCAGTGCTTTGCTCGTGGACGGAAATCAAAGAACGGAGAGGATTCTTTTTTTTCAACCTGCTATGGACAATCGCAGGTATAGCTGGAGTATTCGTCGCAATGGATCTTTTCTTATTTTATTTCTTCTGGGAGGTAATGCTGGTACCCATGTATTTCCTGATCTCCATCTGGGGAGATCAAAACCGGCGTTATGCTGCTTATAAATTTTTCATTTTTACGCAGGCTGGAGGTCTGCTTATGCTGCTGTCCATACTCGCGCTTTACTTTATACACGGCCAACAAAGCGGGACTTACACCTTTGATTATTTCAGTCTCCTGGGCACATCCATTGAGCCTTCAACAGCACGATGGATCATGTTTGGTTTCCTGTTTGCCTTTATTATCAAATTACCGGTAGTGCCTTTTCACAACTGGCTGCCTGATGCGCATAGTGAAGCTCCCACGGCAGGTAGCTTACTGCTGGCCGGACTGTTGTTAAAGACCGGCGCCTATGGCATTATCAGGTTCGTTTTGCCCCTCTTCCCGGACGCTTCAGCAGCGATATCCTGGTGGATGATCCTGGCAGGTGTTGCAGGTATAATTTATGGAGCATTACTGGCTTTTGCTCAGACAGACTTCAAGCGCCTGATTGCCTACACATCAGTCAGCCATATGGGCTTTGTTTTACTTGGCGTGTTTTCGTTCAATGAAACAGGAATGCAGGGTGCGGTAATGCAAATACTAACGCATGGTATAAGCACCGGGGCATTATTTGTACTGGCCGGAATGCTGAAAGAACGTCTGCATACCCGGGATATTGGTAAGATGGGAGGGCTATGGACAGCCATGCCACGCATGGGGGGCGTTGCGCTGTTGTTTACGATGGCTTCACTTGGTCTACCCATGTTGGGAAACTTTATTGCCGAGTTTCTGATATTGCTGGGCACATTTACTGCCAATGAACCGCTCACCGTGATAGCCAGTGTTGGTCTCGTTTTATCCGCTTTGTATTCCCTGCGAATGGTGCGTAAAGTATTCCTGGGGCCAGCGAACAGCGGCGCTTCAATAAACGATCTGAACGGGAGAGAATTGTTTATTATGGCGGCGATGTCCACAGCGATCGTTGCATTGGGGTTATACCCTCAACCGGTAATTGATATGGTAAAAACTACAGTCACGCAATTAGTGGTCCGATAACCAGTAAAATCATCCTGATGAGCGAACTTCAGTTTGACGCGCTTCTTCCTTATACCTTGCTGGCCAGTTCGTCAATGGTCATCATCCTGCTTATTGCGCTTAGGTTGAGCCATACCGTTATACAGGTTGCGGGATTCTTGTTGTTATGCCTGGTTATTGCAGCGTTGATCTATGTGAAGTCAATACTCCCTGTTTCTATTCTGCCATTGTTCCGGATAGATGGTTTCGCCCTTTTGTTCACCGGGATGATAATCTTCTGCGTGCTGATCATTGGCCTGTTTTCCTATATATATTTTGAAGAAAGGGAAGAAAATCCAAAAGAATATTATATCCTCTTATTTCTCGGCACCCTTGGAGCGGCAATACTCACTATCAGCCGTCATTTCATCTCTCTGTTTATTGGCCTTGAACTATTAAGCGTTAGCCTTTATGCCTTGATTGCATATCTCAGGACGAGGAACAATGCGGTTGAAGCCGGCATGAAATACCTTGTTCTGGCAGCGGTGTCTTCCGCTTTCCTGTTATTTGGAATGGCACTGATCTATATGGATACCGGCTCCATGGAATTTGGCGCCATTGCCGAAAAAATTACCATTTCGTCCGGCACATCTGTAATGGTCATCATGGGCGCAGGTTTTATGATCGTGGCAATCGGGTTTAAGCTGGCGCTGGTGCCGTTTCATCTCTGGGCCGCTGATGTGTACCAGGGCGCACCCGCGCCGGTTACTTCTTTTATTGCAACCGTTTCGAAAATCGGAGTATTTGCGGTACTCGTCAGGTTCGCAATAGCTATAGACCTTGGCGAATACCTCCAGGCAAGTACCGTATTCTCAGTCCTTGCTATTGCATCAATGATCGCAGGTAATATATTGGCATTGCGCCAGCAAAATATCAAACGCTTGCTGGCTTATTCATCCATCGCTCATTTTGGTTATCTCCTGGTCGCGTTTTTAACCGGTGAAGGCGCTGGGGTTGAGGCCGGAGCTTTTTACCTGCTCTCTTACAGCATTACGTTATTATCTGCTTTTGGAGTAATCACTATATTGTCTAACCGCAGGGGGGATGCCGAAGATCTTCCGTTATATCGTGGCTTATTCCGAAAAGATCCCTTGATGGCAGCCGTTCTTGCAATCGCTTTGTTTTCCCTCGCAGGTATACCGCTAACGGCAGGGTTCCCGGCAAAATTTTTTGTGATAACCGCGGGAGTCCGGCAGGATCGATGGCCAGCGGTGATCGTGCTGGTGCTGACCAGCGTGATCGGTTTGTATTATTATCTGCGGGTGATCAGTACACTGTTTGAAGTATCTACTTCAGTCGAAATCAAAGAGAAAACTTTACATCCTTTTTTTTATAGCGCGACATATCTTACTCTTGGTCTGCTGATGGTACTGCTTTGCCTCCTGGGTATATTTCCGGGAGCGATCGTGGAAGTTATCCAGGAATATCTGCTTATTAATTAATGACCGGATTCGCAATCGGGAGAGGGGGTTTTGTTTGGATTACTACCGGTAAAAAAAGCCGCCTTGTATTATCAAGGCGGCTTGCAGGGAATGACTGATCTTACTATTTTTTTGGAGCTGGCATACTTGTATTAAAAACGTCGCGATACATTTTCCAGGTACCGTCTACCGGTTTCCAGACCACAACATATTTCCCTTTATCCAACAGCTTGTTATCTGCACCGTAAACCTCGAACCTTCCTGTTTCTGCTAACAAGTCTGCATTTCCAATAACTTCTTCAGTGATGAGTTTGGCATCTTTTACTCCCATCCGGATAAACGATCCCCAAAATGATGTAGCATCTTTACCTGAAACGCCTTCACTATTTGCCGGCATGATCAGGGCATCCTGTGAATAGGCAGATGCAGCTCCCGCTGAATCGCCTTTCCTGATGCTTTCCATAAATCGGTTGTTTGAAGCTTCTACGGCAGACCGTGCTGCTGAAATGTCGAAAGTAGTGCTGTCTTTTTCATTCGCAGCGGCAACTGTACTGTCGTTGGCTGACTCGTTACACGCCACAAAGGCAAGAACAAGTACGAAAAGAATCTGGGTTTTACTTTTAAACATATAAATTATTTTGTCTAGAAGTTAACATTTTTTCTAATACGATGGAGGCACTATTATTATTTTCAACCAGGTTGTCATCGAAAGTTTAGCTACTGAGCCACCTCGTTCCCGGCACCTCAAAGATCAATTCACTGCTGTATGCGCTCGCTGGTGTTTGATAACCTGGCTTGAAGTCTCCGGAAAGAATTTTCTGTACAATGATCAGCGTGCTGTGTGCCGTGAGTGAGTATCCATCGGTAGTGACCATAGTCTCCTGCAACTTGTTCCCGGAAGCATTACTGACTTCACCCCAGATAAAACTTTTGCTCCGGCTCCGTTTTTCATCGGTTGGCCCTGGCGCCCTGCTGTTTATTTTCTTTTTTAGAAAATTTCTGACTAACCCCGTCCTGAGCAACCAGTTAAAAGAGCCCTGAATCTTCAGCAGCCGGTATGCGCCAGGCGGTACACCGGTATAAGTCTCAATATTTTCAATACCTGTCGTGAAGTACGCCGTTGACACATCCCCCCACGGTATACTCATTACAAATCTTTTTACTTTTCCATAACCCGGGATATTGCCAAATGTGATCCAGAAACCGTGTTCACCCAAAGGGACATTCACGATCTTACCATTAACTCTTCTTTTTCCACCTTCACCCAGGTTATTGATCATGGTGGTTGCGGTTCCCCGCGATAAACCTCCGCCGTTAGTAGCGAAAGCAATTTTCAAATGAGTCGCATCCGGCATCTGGTGTTTCAGAAACAGTGCTAAACAGTCGGTAGGAACCACGTCGAAACCAGCACCGGGCATAATCATAATACCTTCGTCCTTTGCTGCCGTATCAAGCAGCTTCAATGCTTCAAAAACAGCTATATCGCCGTTGATATCCAGGTAATGGGTTTTTGTCCTGAGACAGGCTTCTGCCATCGGGTTCGCAGTCTCATCAAATGGCCCCGCCGCATGCAACACGACCTCGAAGTTTGCCAGCGCCTCTTCAAGCGCCTGCCTGTCATCAAGACCAAGCACAAGGCAAGGAAAGTGCAATTCAGCGGATAGTTTTTGGAGTGCCTCTTTATTTCTACCTGCAAGGACCGGTTGAAGATGGTATTCGTTTGCATGCCTGGCAATTAACTGCCCGGTATAACCATTCGCTCCATATAACAAAAACTGGTTGGCCATGCTAACAGGTTATATAACGAAATTAATCAAAAGCGACGGCTTGGGTAAGTGTTTGTATTTATTGTCAATAATTATTCCACCTAGTTTGAAGAATGAACAAAAATAATCTGATTTATCGCGCAAAGTATTACGTTATACGCCAGGGTACAGGGCCGGGCAATATCAACCGGAACCGCCTCTAACGCATTGACCAATCGAGCCAAACCAACGATGTCGCCATTCCGGAAAAGTTTACTCTTTCTTCTTGCCAGTTTACTATGTATAACCGCTTTTGCACAAAGGCCAACATTGAAATTCAAAAACCTGTCAACAACGCAGGGTCTTTCCATCAATAATGCCACCTGCATCCTGCAGGATAGAAATGGTTTCATCTGGATAGGAACCAGGGATGGCTTAAACAAATACGACGGATACAAATTTACCGTTTACAGGTCCCAGCCTCAAGACTCATCCAGTATCAGTGCCAATTTTGTCTGGAGCATGAAAGAAGACAGGGAAGGCAATATCTGGGTTGGAACAGTATCAGGTGGACTTAACAAATACATTTCAAAAACAAATAAGTTTATCCGTTATCGCCACGACCCGACAAATGCCAGAAGCATTAGTCACAACACGATTCAATCGATACTCGAAGACAGGGAAGGAAACATATGGGCCGGCACCGCAAATGGTCTTGACCTGCTTGATAAAAAAAATAACAGGTTCGTTCACTATCAGCACAATTCCCGGGATAGTACGAGTATTGCGAAAAATGATATTTATAAAATTTTTGAAGACAGCAAGGGTAGGCTATGGATCGGCACGCGGGGTGGTGGTCTGGATGTGTTCGATAAGAAAACAAACACCTTTAAACATCACCGGTTTGATCCTAAGGATAAAGAAAGTATCAGTGAAAACAGTATCCTTAACATATTTGAAGACCGTGATTTCAATATCTGGGTTGGTACAGATTCCAAAGGCCTTAACCTTTATGACGCCGCAAAAAACAAATTCAAACGTTTTATTCACGATCCGTTAAACAGATCCAGCCTCGCAAATAATACGGTCCGCTGTATTAACGAGGATGCAAATGGTTTGATTTGGCTCGGCACCGAGAATGGTGGCATCAGTCTTTATGACAAAAAGAATAACACTTTCTATAACTATGTGCAAGATGACAGTGATCCTTCAGGGATCAGCAGCAATTCGATCTGGGATATTTATTTTGACAAAAAAGGGAACACCTGGCTGGCCACATTTCATAGTGGGGTTGAGTTTCTTGACAAGGAGCCTGCGAAATTCGCCAGGTATCATAAAGAGCCAAACAATAAAAACAGTCTCGGTCACAACTCGGTAAATGCGTTCCTGGAAGATGCTGATGGTAACATCTGGATAGGCACAGATGGCGGTGGAATTACCATGTTCAACCGCAGGAAAAATATATTCAAAAACTTCCGCAATCATGCTGATCCTTCCAGTCTTGCCAGTGATGTGGTGCTTACACTTAAGCAGGCCCGCAACAAAGAAATCCTGGTCGGAACTTTTCGAGGAGGGTTAAACGGCCTGGATCCGGCAACCGGCAGATTTAAACGATACCCGGTCGACAGTATCACAAAAAAGGGTACCAGTGCTGATATGATCGGCGACCTGGTTGAAGACAGGTATGGTAACTGGTGGATAGGTACCTGGCAGGGTGGGCTTAATTATTATGATCGAAGCAAGGATGTATTCAGGCATTTCAAACATGATGCAGCTGATCCGACCGGGATAAGTGCACCTTCAGTAAACAGCCTCTACCTGGATTCGAAAGAAAATCTATGGATCGGAACGATGGGTGGAGGACTCAATTTATATGATAAGCGAAACGATCATTTTATTGTTTACAGACATAATGAACCGGATCCCAGGAGCCTGAGTAATGATATTGTAAATACTATCCTTGAAGATACAAAGGGTCGTATCTGGGTCGGCACGAACAATGGGCTAAACCTGCTAGATCCGCTTACGGGGAGGTTTACCCGCTATTTTGAAAAAGACGGATTACCAAACAACGTTATACAGGGAATCCTGGAAGACGGCAAAGGAAAACTATGGATAAGTACGAACAATGGCTTATCCTGTTTTGATCCTGGCTCACTCACTTTCAGGAACTACGAACACAACGATGGTTTGCAGGGACCGGTTTTTAATCATGGCGCATATTTTAAATCTTCAGGCGGTGAAATGTTTTTCGGGGGATCGGGAGGATTCAACGTTTTCCATCCGGATAGTATCAGGACAAACAGGTATGTTCCGCCGGTCTTTATCACCGATTTCCAGGTGTTCAATAAATCAATTAAAGTTGGTGAAGAAAACGGGCTGCTAAAAGTTAACATCAATGATACCAGGGACCTTACACTTTCATACAAAGAGTCCGTATTTTCTTTCGAGTTTGCAGCCTTAAGTTATACGCTCCAGGACAAAAATCAGTATGCATACAAACTGGAAGGTTTCGACAAGGAATGGAATATGGTTGGAAAACAAAGGAAAGCAACCTATACTAACCTGGATCCAGGTGATTATGTTTTTCGTGTTAAAGCGAGCAATAACGACGGGTTATGGAACAACCACGGAGTGTCCCTGAATATCCGTATTACGCCACCATTCTGGTTAACCTGGTGGTTCAGGATTCTTTTGTTGTCCTTATTGATCGGCGCCTCCGTGGCCTTCTACAGTCACCGGGTCCGTAGTATTAAAAATCATAGAAAGAAGTTACAGCAGCAGGTTGCACTACAAACCGAACAGCTGGTTCACTTTGCAGCGGAAGAGCGAAAAGCGAGGCAGGAAGCTGAAGAAGCAAACAAGGCGAAAAGTATATTCCTGGCAACCATGAGCCATGAGATCAGAACCCCGATGAACGGGGTGATAGGCATGTCGGCATTACTTGGAGAAACTTGCCTCACTGAACAACAGCGGCTATATACTGAAACCATAAGCACTTGCGGTGAAAGCCTGTTAAATGTGATTAATGATATTCTTGATTTTTCTAAAATAGAATCAGGAAAACTCGAACTTGAGCAGGAAAGCTTCAATCTCCGTAACTGTATCGAAGATGTATTGAACATCTTCGGAGCCAGGGCTGCCAAGACCGGGCTTGAGTTGGTCTATCATATTGAAGAGGATGTACCCTTACAGATAGTGGGGGATGATCTGCGTTTGAAGCAGGTCGTTAGTAACCTTGTAAGTAATGCAATGAAGTTTACCCAGGAGGGCGAGATATTCGTAGGGCTTCAGTTAAAACACTCGGGTCCGGGCAATCAACATGTCATCAGGTTTTCGGTACGTGATACCGGTATCGGGATACCCCCTGACAAAGTCGGCAGACTGTTTAAGGCCTTTTCCCAGGTTGATTCCTCTACTACGAGGAAGTTTGGCGGAACCGGGCTTGGTTTAGCCATCTCTGAAAAGCTCGTTAACCTCATGGGTGGTGATATACAGGTTGAAAGTGTGGTTGGCAAAGGTTCAACATTTACTTTCACTATCAATACCACCATCCCGGCAACAGGGTCGCAGACTTATATTCAATACGACATGAAAAAACAGGCCGGTAAAAAAATACTGGTTGTTGATGACAATCTTACCAACCGGACCATCCTGAAAAACCAGCTTGAACGATGGAGCCTTATACCGCTGATGGCTGAGTCTGGTAAAAATGCACTTGACATCCTGAGCCGGATCGAAGGAATCGACCTGGTTCTTTCGGACATGGAAATGCCCGGGATGGACGGATTACAGCTGGGGAAAATTTTGAAAGAAAACTTTCCGTCTATTCCCGTTATTTTGCTTAGCTCGAATGGTCATGAGAATGATGCCGCCAGGTCTTTGCTTTTTTCATCGATTCTGACCAAGCCGGTAAAGCAGCACCTGTTGAGCAAACATATTCTTAATGCTTTACAGGTAGATCCGGAGGCTTCAGCACAGTCTGCGAATCATAAAAACCTGCTCTCGACAGATTTTGCCGGTGAGTACCCGCTCAGGATCCTTGTTGCCGAAGACAACCTTATCAATCAACAGGTAATTCTGCACATTCTCGGCAAACTTGGCTACACGGTATCGGTGGTTGAAAACGGACAGCAAGCAGTTGACGCATGCAGGAAAGATTCGTTCGACATTATTCTTATGGATATGCAGATGCCTGAAATGGATGGTCTCGAAGCAACCTATGTGATCCGTCAAACCAACCACGAACAGCCTGTCATCATTGCACTGACCGCTAATACCATGGAAGGAGACCAGGAAAAATGCCTGGCCTCAGGCATGAACGATTACCTGGCCAAACCAATCAGGCTTGCCGAACTCATGGAAAAGCTAAGGAAATGGTCCACCGCCACCTTATAATCTGCCCCCGCATTTGCTGATCCGATTTGCTGGTAAACCTGTCATGAAGCACTGCCTCACCAGAGTCCGGCAGCGGACAATAAGTGTCCGGAAACGGACACTTATTCCGGAGATTCTAATTGAAAGTCCTATCGGCTAAACACTTATACAATGGCATAGTCATTGACTTAAATCGTGTGTACCAGCACGTTACAATAACCACGATAAGTTTGCCGGGAATTTCCTAAACCATATTGTCTTAAAATCAACTCATGATAAAGAACCTGCTCCTGGTTGCACTACGCAACTTCAAAAGAGATAAGTGGTACAGCCTGTTGAATATTCTCGGTCTTACCATCGGGATCACCTTCAGTCTTTTCCTGATCTTCTATATCAAGGATGAATTGGCATACGACCGTTATCATAAAAAAGCTGACCGGATTTACCGCATTAATTCCTTTATCAAGGAGCCGGACAAAGACATGTTGAAATGGGCAATTACCCAATACCCGCTGGGACCACAGCTTAAAAAAGACTATCCTGAAGTAGAGGAATCCGTTCGTTTTGTTCCAAACGGAAGAGTGATGTATAAGAAAGGTGCGTTGCGTTTTTATGAGGACAAGGTTTTTTACACAGATAGCAATGTGTTCCGGATGTTTACTTATGATTTTATTGAAGGGGATCCTAAAACGGCACTCCTTGCACCAAACACGATTGTTATCACAAAATCCGTTGCAGAAAAATACTTTGGAAAACAGAAGGCGCTGGGCCAGTCTTTAGAAAATACGAGTGGTGATGTTTATAAGATTACAGGTGTTATAAAAGATGTTCCAAAAAATTCTCATTTTATTTTTAACGTGCTGATATCAACCAGCAGCCTCCCGGCTGATTTCCAGAGCAGCTGGGGGAATTTTAGTTTCTATACTTATGTGCTGTTAAACCCAAATACAACTGCCGCATCGTTTGAAAAAAAACTGGCTCCCATGTATGACAAATACATGGCTGCGATCTTCGCCCAGTATAACATCAAAATACATTACGGTATTCAGAATATCACCGCCATTCACCTTCATTCGGACATGAGTAATGAGCCGGAAGAACTTGGCAGTATATCTTACATTTATATTTTCGCTGCGGTCGCCTTTTTTATGCTCATCATTGCCTGTATTAATTACATGAACCTGACTACGGCAAGATCCGCGAGGAGAGCCAAAGAAATCGGCATCCGCAAAGTAACAGGTTCCACTAAATCACAACTTGTCGCCCAGTTCCTCGTCGAATCGATCCTTACTGCACTATTTGCTTTGTTACTGAGTATTGGTTTCATTGCTTTGTTACTTCCGTATTTCAATTCTTTATCCGGAAAGTTCATCACCTTCGGATCCTTGCTTGATCCCGGAACATCCCTGATACTGCTCGGTATCGTTTTGTTCGTTGGTTTTGTGGGCGGAAGTTACCCGGCATTTTATCTTTCCAAATTTAACCCCGTAACTATACTGAAGGGAAGCCTCTCAAAAAGCTCAAGCAACGTTACGCTCAGGAGGGGCCTTGTTGTTGTTCAGTTTACCATCTCGATGATCATGATCATTTGTACATGGATCGTTTATGCGCAGTTGAATTATCTCAGAAACAAAGATCTGGGATTTAACAAAGAACAGGTGCTGACTGTATCTGCAAACGCTAACAACAATATCCAGGCAAAGATTACCTCATTCAAAAATGAAGTGAGAACTGTTCCCGGGGTCATGGCTGCAAGTACTGCCGATGCTACTCCGGGTCGTGGTATCAGTTTTAACCTGTTTAGTGTACAAACCGAGTCGGGTTATCTGGATAAAGGTGTGGATGTATATGGGGTAGATGAAAATTATTTCAATACGCTCGGCATGAAGATGCATGAAGGCAGAAATTTTTCAGGCTTACCGGATACCTTGCGAAGCATCATTGTGAACCAGCAGATGGGAAAAGAATTCGGTTGGAAAACATCCATCGGCAAACATGTAAAATTTCCCGGTGACACTTCAGGAAGATATTTTGAAGTTGTAGGGGTGGTAAAAGATTTCAATCAGAAGTCTCTGTATAATCCCATTGCACCGCTTATTTTGTTCTATAGGAATGCCAGCAACAATTTCCAGCTAAAACTTGATCCCCAAAATATTCCCCGTACCATTACCAGTGTCGAGAATACCTGGAAAAAGATCTTTCCTGACCTGCCATTTGAGTACACCTTCCTTGACCAGGATTTTGATTCGCAGTATGCCGCTGATCAGAAAAGGGGCAAAATATTTACGAGTTTTTCAATCCTGACCGTCTTAATTACCTGCCTTGGATTATTAGGGCTGATTGCGTTCACAACACAGCAACGACAAAAGGAGATCAGTATCAGGAAGATCCTTGGAGCCGGAGTAGGAGAGATCGTCCCGCTTATCACTACTAACTTTATAGTGCTGGTTGGCCTATCCTGTATCGTTGCCTTTCCTGTGGCTTATCTGTTTATGAGTAAATGGCTCAATATATTTCCATATAACACGGGTTTATCGGTCTTTCCTTTTATTATGTCCGCTGTTATAGTGCTGGTCATTACATTGCTTACGGTGATTTTTCATACGCTTAAGGCGGCGCTGACAAATCCGGTGGAGAGCCTCAGAACGGAATGATGGGTTATGAAGCCTGATCGGACATATTGTGTTTTTGCGATTGCTATGTGATGGTTTTTCTTTTAATTTGTCGTGGTAATAAATGCTTTCACCAACACCTGTTTTGTGCCGATGACAGAATCCGTTAAGCTGATTTTGTCTGATAGCGGGAATGTTTTTTGATTGAATAATATATGAGCAAATTAGATGTAAGTATACCGCACGAACTTCCAAAGGAAGAAGCATTGACAAGAATCAAAAGCTTATTGGCAGATCTCCAGGAAGAACAAAAAGATAAGATAAGAAACGTAAGGGAAGACTGGAATGGAGACACGGGAATCTTTAGTTTCAATGCGAAAGGTTTCGATGTTTCCGGACACATAACTGTGGCAGAGGACCATGTAAATGTGCAGGGGGATCTTCCTTTTATGCTTTCTTTTTTCAAAGACACTATAGCAAACGTCATCCGGGATAAAGCAGGGAACCTGTTAGCCAGATAAATCCTGATTGGTAAAATGGGTCCTGATCCTTGGGAGGCTTTGAGTGACATGGGATTAAGCTGAAGATATCTGTACAGAAATGTAACATTTCCATATTGGTGGTGTCTATCTTAATTATATCTCTTTAGTATGGTCAAAAACTTCTTCAAGGTCGCGTTCAGAAACATTCTGCGCAGCAAAGGATTTTCATTTATCAACATTTTTGGCCTGGCTGTCGGGATGGCCAGTGCGGTTCTGATCGTTCTCTGGATCCAGAACGAACTTAGTTATGATCAGTTCCACAAAAACAAGGACCGGATCTACGAAGCCTGGAACCGGGCAAATTTTGACAGTAAACTTTTTTGCTGGAATACAACTCCAAAGGTTTTAGCCCGGACCCTTGAACGCGAATTGCCGGAAGTAGAACGCGCCGTGCGCGTGAACTGGCCGAGTAATTTCCTGTTCAGTATAGGTGACAAAAGGATCATGAAACAGGGGAACATGGTCGATACAGGCTTCCTGCAAATTTTCAGCTTCCCGATGCTTAAGGGAAATCCTGCAACTGCCTTAAATGATATGCACTCGATTGTTCTTACCGAAAAGCTTGCAAAAGCCTTATTCGGTAAAGAAGAACCAATGGGTAAACTCATTAAACTTGAAAACAAAGACAACTTTGTAGTCAGCGGAGTTTTGAAGGACCTCCCAAATAACACACGCTTCACCTTTGAATACCTTCTGCCATGGTCATACCTTGTTTCCAGGAACGAAGACGATTCCAGCTGGGGTAATAACAGTACCCGCACTTATGTGTTGCTTAAGGAAAACGCCAGGCTCGCGTCCGCTGCACCGAAGATGAAAGTGCTCAAACAGAAATTTGATGAAGAAGCTAAGAAAGACAAATGGGAGATGTTCCTTTATCCGATCGAAAGATGGAGGCTTTATTCAAGTTTTACTGATGGGGCTGAAGACAATGGCGGGAGAATAACTTTCGTAAAACTTTTCGCAACAATTGCTGCTTTTATATTGCTGATTGCCTGTATAAACTTCATGAACCTCAGCACGGCACGCAGTGAAAAACGCGCCAAGGAAGTAGGGATCAGGAAAGTTGTGGGAGCAAGAAAAGGTTCGCTGATCGGTCAGTTCATCGCAGAGTCCATCCTGATCTCTTTTCTTGCAGCATTGCTCGCCCTTGGAATAGTCTTTTTGAGTTTACCAGGATATAATAAACTAACCGACAAAACCCTCTTTATCAATTTTGGAAGTGTGTATACCTGGCTCACCGCTATTGGTTTTATATTGTTTACGGGCTTGCTTGCCGGAAGTTACCCGGCTTTTTTTCTCTCTTCTTTTCAGCCGGTCAAAGTGTTGAAGGGAACCTTCAAAAAGGCTCATGCGCTCGTAACACCCCGGAAGGTGCTCGTTGTGTTACAATTTACGTTTGCAATTATCCTGATCATCTGCACCGTGATTGTAAAACAGCAGATCGACTATGCCCAGGACCGCGATACCGGTTATCAGAAAAATAATCTTGTCTATCATTTTATGACCGGTGATATCCCGAAGAACTACCAGCTGATAAAAAATGAGCTGATCTCGAATGGGATCGCCACTTCTGTTGTTAAAACCAATTCGCCGATAACAGAGCAATGGAGCGATGGTTGGGGACAGGAATGGGAAGGTAAGGATCCGAATGATAAAACAGATTTCTCAAGATTTGTGGCTGATGAGGGGCTGGCGGAGACAGTGGGTCTGAAGTTTGTCCACGGCCGTGATTTTAACCTCAAGCAATTCCCGACTGACTCTACAGGAATGATCATCAATGAGGCTTCTCTGAAAGTGATGAAGTTTAAAGATCCAATCGGTAAGATCGTTAAGGATAACGGAGTTGACTGGCACATTGTAGGGGTAATCAAAGACTTTATTCTTACGTCTCCCTACGAACCCGTACGGCCCTTGCTGATATCAGGGGCAAAAAGCGAATGGTTCAATACCATTCATATGAAGCTGAATCCGCAGAATACCACTGCGCAGAACCTTAAAAAAGCAGAAGCCATCTTCAGGAAATATAATATCGAATATCCTTTCGACTACAAATTTGTGGATGAAGAATATGCCCGGAAATTTGAAAATGAACAAATGCAGGGAACACTGGCGGGACTGTTCGCGGCGCTGACCATTTTCATTTCATGTCTTGGTCTGTTCGGTCTGGCCACTTATATGGCTGAAAACAGGGTGAAGGAGATTGGCGTGAGAAAGGTTTTGGGTGCCTCTGTTACCGGGATAACCGCCCTGCTTTCCAAAGATTTTATCCGGTTGGTTATCATCTCCTTTGTTATTGCCGCCCCTATTTCATGGTGGGCCATGCACAAGTGGCTCGAGGATTATACCTACCGCGTACCGATCCAGTGGTGGGTGTTCGGGATATCCTGCCTGCTGACCGTGTTTATTGCATTGCTGACAGTGAGCTACCAGGCAATCAGGGCGGCAACTGCGAACCCTGTGAGATCTTTGCGCACGGAATAAAGTCGTGGCATGTCATGCGGCTGGTGATGCAGCAGATGCTAATCAGCTCACCATAAACCTAACTTCATGTAACTATTCCAGGGTGGTCCTGCGGATCTTGTGTCTTCCATAGATCAGTATCATGAGTGCTACAGCAGAGGCAACCGACATCACCAGGATCATTGGGGTAGTATCACGGGCCTGGAACAGGCTCACGCCGGTAGACGCTATCGCTCCAAGCGTCATCTGTGATACACCAAGCAATGAAGAAGCACTTCCTGCATTTGTATTGAAGGGTGCCAGCGCAAGTGCGCTTGTGTTGGGTGCTATCAATCCCAGGCAACACAGGTAAACGAAAATAAATCCCACTGTCAGGAAAACACCGGTAAGGTTGTAAAGCGATAAAATCAAAAATACCACGGAAACTGCAGCCTGGCATAACAGTGAAGCATATACGATTTGCTCGCTGCTGAAATATCGCAGGAGAACCGAACTCACCTGGCTCGAACCAATAAATCCAACGGACAACCCGGCGAATATCCATCCATACACCTTGGCATCCATATGAAAGATTTCCATAAAAACCAGTGGTGAACCTGACACATAAACGAACAGGCCGGAAAAAGCGGTTGCCCCGGTCATGGCATAGGTAATAAATTGCTTGTTGCTCAGAACAAACCTGAAATTCTTAAGAATAGGGCCCGGTTTCAGCGACATGGAAGGATCCGGCTGGTAAGCTACCGGCAGCAAATACTTCACAGCTATCAACAGCAACAGCGCCAGCACTGCAAGTATGATAAATACGGTCTGCCACCCGAAGCCTGCCGTAACATATCCGCCCAATGTTGGAGCAATCATTGGTGACGTTCCGAGCACCAGGATCAACAGGGAAAAAATTCTTGAGCTCTCGCTGATAGGAAACAAATCTCTTACCATCACGGCAGCACCTACAGCAGCGGCACAACTGCCTACCGCCTGCACAAAACGCCAGGCGATCAATGAATCTATGGTCTCACACAAGGCACAGGCGATAGAAGCCAGCAAATAAAGCAATAATCCGAGATAAAGGGGTGGCTTCCGACCGAATCTATCCATCAGTGGCCCGTACAAAAGCTGGCCAGCAGAAATTCCAATGAAGTATGATGACAAAGAAAGCGCGACCCTGGATGTGTCCGTATCAAGATCTTTTGCTATATCCGGAAAACCGGGCAGATACATATCGATGGAGAAAGGACCCAGCGCCGTTAATGCCCCTAAAACAAGTATCAATACAGTTCTGTTTCTTTTCTCAGTATTGGAAATATTCATTATACTATAATATAACATCGAAATGGATGTCAAAATTAATCCATCATAAATGAATTGTTGGAATCAATTCAAAAGAGGTTTGTAGCTTATCACTAACTTTCATGTCAGCAGGGCTCAAAATAGGCATTACCCATCGCCAGGTCGCTTTTTTTAAAAACGAAGGAATGAATTGCAAAAAGCTAATAGTCGGGAAATCGAATGTGTTGTTATTATCAACAGGACTTCTGCTGTTTACGGTCAACGTGATCGCACAAGGGAAGATAACTGGCTTCAATCTTGATCTCCGCAAAACGGCGCAGACGGTTGAAAACTTCGGAGGATCTGGTTGCTGGTTTTCCGAAGGAATAGGCAAGTACTGGGATCAACAGAAAAAAGATTCTATAGCGCGTTTGTTATTCAGCAAAGAATTTGATAATAATGGACAACCGCTTGGAATCGGACTCTCTGCATGGCGTTTCAATATTGGTGGGGGCACTGCGGAACAGGGGGAGCTGAGCGGTATCAAAACGGCGGTAAAACGTGTGGAATGTTTTCGGGATGAAAACGGAAATTATAACTGGTCAAAACAAGCAGGTTACCAATGGTTCCTGCGTAAGGCAAATGAATATAAAGTAGAAAATCTGATAGCATTCAGTAACACGCCGCCAGTTTACTTCAACAAAAATGGCCTGGGTTTCAAAACTGAAAAAGATTATACCTGCAACCTTCGCGAAGACAGGTTCGACGACTACGCCGAATTTCTCGGCCGGGTCCTCAAACATTTCGACAGTTCGGGAATACATTTCAAATTTATCAGTCCGGTAAACGAACCGCAGTGGGATTGGTCGAATAAGTTCGGTGAAATGAACCAGGAAGGTACACCCTGGCACAACCAGGATATTTTCAGGATTGCCGCGAACCTCGACAGCTTACTGCAGAAAGAAAAACTCAAAACACATATTCTTTTGCCCGAAGCTGCAACGCTCAAACATCTATATACTGAAGGTGGGCACGCCGGGAAACAGGTACAGTTTTTTATGAACCCGGCCTCACCAAATAATATTACGAAACTACGCTCAGTATACCCGGCGCTTGCGGGTCACAGTTACTTTACTGATGCAGGTGATAGTAACCGGGTGAACATACGCCGGCATGTCCGCGATACTATGATGGCTTACAATGCGAAGTTCTGGCAATCTGAATACAGCATGCTTGGCAACGGGTACAGGGAGAAAAAACAAGGGAAAATTCCAGCTATGGATTGTGCCTTATTCCTGGCCAAGATTATTCATACGGATCTGGCAGTTGCCAACGCCGCAGCCTGGCAACTCTGGAACGTATATGAGCCCGGGAGCGCCGACTTTGATACACGCTACTACCTTATTGCGTTGCAAACAAACGACAGTAATACCAGTGGATCATTTAAAGTGACAAAAAATCTTTGGTCCATGGGTCACTACAGCCGCTTCATCAGGCCTGGTATGAAAAGATTGGTCATCGAACGGGACGATCAGCTCACCGATGAAGAAAGCTCCGCGGATGTGATGTGCTCGGCATACACTGATGGCAAAGACAAAACGGTGATTGTAACTATTAATTACCTTGACGAACCAAGAACTATTAATTGCAAAATCAAGGGAGGGCGCAAATATAAATCGCTGACTATTTATACAACCACTGCTGATCCTTCAGTGAATATGAAACCTGCTGCCGTCAGCGACCTTTCCAGGGTAGTATTACCGCCACGGTCAATAAACACCATAGTATTAACCAGGTAAGCAGAGTTTTAACATTTCCGATCAAAGATAGTTTGATCATTTATTTACTTCCGGCCAAAAACTGCCGTATCTGTATCATCCGTTGATTACACTGGTGTTTAAAACATCCTGGTATGTTTTTAAACGGTGGAACCAACCGGCCCCTTGTATAAATTCGAAAAATGTATTTCCTTTAATGGATATTTGGTGTAAATCCTGCCTTTCCATCCGGAAGAACTGAATTTTCCTGCATCCATTGAAAGAAATCTACAGATCCCTGTCCTGACATTTTGAATCCGTAAATTGCATCTGTGATGAGAGTTCTTTTCGTTTGTCTTTTTTTTATTCCGCTTTTGGGATTTTCCCAACAACGTGTTCATGTAACCGCTTTCGGAGGATTTGCCAACTATTCCGGTGATCTTCAAACCAAGAGATTGACGCTCGATCAGTCTCACGGTACCTTTGGCCTGGGACTCAAATTAGATATCACCAATCATTTCTCCGCGCGTGCCGGTTTTAATTACGGAAGACTTGAAGGCAACGATAAAAAAAATGAGGGCCTTCTCAAAGCCAGGAACCTGAATTTTCAAACCGGAATCGTAGAGGGTAACCTGATGATTGAATACACTTTACTCGACCTTTCGGAAAAGAAATTTTCGCCCTTCGCTTTTGCGGGAGTTGCTATCTATCATTTCAACCCATATACCTACGATACGTTAGGAAACAGGATCAACCTGCAGCCGCTTGGCACCGAGGGACAAGGTCTGGCTCAGTATCCCGATCGTAAACCCTATAATCTCACCCAATTTGCCATTCCTTTTGGTGCCGGGGTGAAACTAAGGGTCAGCGATAATGTTGTTCTTTCTTACGAGATCGGCCTCCGGAAACTTTTTACCGATCACCTGGACGATGTAAGTAATACTTATGTTGACCAGACATTGTTAAACCAGGCAAGAGGACCCCGCGCTGTCGAAATGGCCTACCGGGGCGGTGAATTAAAAGATGGAGATCCTAATTATCCCGCAGATGGCACAACACGCGGTGGACCGAAATACAAAGACTGGTATTACTTTACCGGTGTCGGCATATCCATAGGGATCAGGGGAATCACTAATCCTTTTTCGGGGAACCGCTCAAATTACGGTAAAACTGACTGTCCTACTAATCTTTGATGCTGCTTTTTTGAACTAGTAACCTACTCGCCCCGATATGATTTTCGCACACTCTTTGTGTGGCATCCGTGGAAATGAATGTCCCCGGTTTTCAAGATCTTTTTTTGAAAAAGGTTCGCAAATACTTCAACTATTTTAGAAGTTTATTTTCCCTGCAATAGGATCCGGAAGACTGATCGTAATGGTTTATTAATGAACTTTGCGGATTAACAGATAAGAAATGGCTTTTAAAAATCAGCAACATTTTATAGATACGTTGGAACAGGCAGGGGAATTGGTGAGGATTAAAACTTTCGTGGATCCCGTGCTCGAGATTTCTGAGATCACGGACCGGGTAAGTAAATTGCCGGGTGGAGGAAAGGCTTTGTTGTTCGAAAATACGGGTTATGATTTTCCTGTTCTGATGAATGCTTATGGCAGCGAAAGAAGAATGTGTCTCGCACTTGGTGTCAACCACCTTGACGACGTGGCAAAGGAAATTGAAAGTCTGTTCAAAATGCTGGCCTCACCAAAAGAAAGCATCATTGACAAACTCAAAATGCTTCCGCAACTGGGAAGGTTTGCTTCATGGATGCCAAAAGTAATAAAGGGTAGGGGAGAGTGCCAGGAAGTGATAATGGCCACACCTGATATCACCAAATTGCCGGTGATCACCTGCTGGCCCAAAGACGGTGGTCCTTTTGTTACCCTTCCCGTTATTCACACCAAAGATCCGAATACACATTCCAGGAATGTTGGTATGTACCGGATGCAGGTCTTTGGACCCGCATTGACCGGGATGCATTGGCATAAACACAAGGTCAGCGCAAAACATTTTACCGAGTATAAAAAGCTTGGTAAAAGAATGCCAGTGGCGGTTGCGCTCGGTGGAGATCCCGTTTACGCATATTCAGCAACAGCTCCGCTGCCGGAGAATGTGGATGAATACATGCTTGCCGGTTTTCTTCGCAAAAAGAAGGTTGAACTGGTTAAATGTATTACGCAGGAAGATGTAGAAGTTCCTGCTGATGCGGATTTCATCATTGAAGGCTACGTAGATCCGGGTGATGAACTGATATGGGAAGGCCCGTTCGGCGATCATACCGGGTATTATTCATTGCCAGACTGGTATCCCCGTTTTCATATTACTGCAATCACCCATAAAAAAAATGCCGTCTACCCGGCCACCATTGTTGGCATACCGCCACAGGAGGACGCCTGGCTCGGCAAAGCGACGGAGCGCATCTTCCTTGCACCCATCAAAATGACCATGGTGCCGGAGATCATTGATATGGATATGCCGGTGGAAGGCGTATTCCATAATCTCGTGATAGCACAGATCGACAAATCATTTGCGGGCCAGGGCCAAAAGGTAATGAATGCCATGTGGGGTGCAGGTCAGATGATGTTTAATAAGATTCTTGTACTCGCTGATCAACATGTAAAGATCCAGGATTACCGTTCACTCGCAGTAGAGGTGTTTAAGAACCTTGATGTGGTCAATGATATTACTTTCAACAACGGACCGATGGATGTGCTTGACCATAGTTGTTCCAAACTGGGTTTTGGTGGAAAGATGGGAATAGATGGCACAAGGAAATACGAAGAGGAGATAGAAGGAACGATGTCGCATGAAACCGGTATGGCGGATGTTAACCGCCTCAAGTCTTCCTTACTGGAGTATGCCGAGATCAAAGACGTGAATGTTTCTTTGCCGCTGATTGACATTCCTTGCCTGATCATTTCCGTGGAGAAAAACAGGGCTGGGCACATCCGGGAATTGCATCACCAGGTTTCCGCACTCGAAGAGATGCGCTGGATCAAAATGGTGCTGTATGTGGAACACACTGTCGATGCGAATGATCTTACCACCGCGCTCTGGCGTTTCTGTAATAACCTGGATCCAAAGAGGGACCACGTCGTTGGGTATGCACGTGAAGACGGCAAGATGACCGCCTGTCTCGGCCTGGATGGTACACGCAAAACCAAAGAATTTGATCAGTTTGAGCGTGACTGGCCGAATATTATCGTCAGCGACGACAAAACCATTCATGCCGTTGATGAGAAATGGGATAAGCTGGGATTAGGTAAGTTTATTGTCTCACCCTCCCTGCGGTTTAAAAGCCAGATTTACGGGGAGGAGGCTGTTGTTGGTTAGGATCTTTTTTGATAACAATTCGTTGGTTTTCTTCCTTTGTAACCTTGTCGAAAAATTCTTTGGTTGAAGAATATTCAGCAGGAGATATCTTATGTTTTTTAAGTTCCAGCCTGGTCACGCAGTACACTGACTTTTCTCCTTCATTGTAAGCATAGGATGTGCTGTAATCTGCGATCCCGGAAGACAAATTCCTTGCGACAGGGAGCATATCCACAGTAAAGCCCTCCGGCAGCCTGTAGATGGTTGTGTCTGATTTTGTAAAAGGTATATTGAAATAGAAGTCTCTGATTCTTTTGTCATTCTCCGGCATCTTGTAATTCCAGAATTTGTAAATATGCGGCGCGAGAAACATCTTTGATCCAGCCGTAAATTCAGACACTTTTTCAATTGACAGTTCAATATTAGTATTGTACATGTTCGGATCCGCTATATGGGTAATAGTAAGCTCATCCGGTTGTTTATAACCAAATTGGCGCACAAGAAATGATTTCTGATCATCACGTTTTCTTTCAGAAATATTAGCAAGCAGCATCTGTTTGAACAGCCCCGTTGCCTGTATATTCGACATGCACTCGCCGCTGCCGCTCTCGTCGAGCTGTATAACAGTTTTTGCAAAAAACAGGTTTTCAGCAGCGCGACTCCTGGGAGTGGCTACCAGTATGCCGCCGTTTTCTGTGACTATTACCGCATTTTTATCTAGTGTACTATGATCAAGTGTTCCAAAAGGCAATGTTTTGCTGGTACATTCCAGCCAAATGCTGTCCTTTCCTTCAGGCACAAAAAGGATAACATGGTTGAACCTGTCAATCGGAAAATCAGGATCTTCACCTTCATCGTTGGCCTGGCTGCGGATCACTGCAAGATGACTTTTAATACCGAGTGATTTTAACACAGCATACATGTAATTACTCAGGCCTTTACAGTCACCATATTTTTTATCATCAGTGAATGACGCGGGTAATGGCCGATGTCCACCTATTCCAAGCTGGATACTTACATACCGGAAGTTTTTCTGCATGTATTGATATACTGTCCTGATCTTATCACGATTTGAAACAGCATCTTTGACCAGGTCCTTGTAGAAATTTACTTTCTGTTCATTTAATTTATCGGTTCCTGCTATCACGGAAGCATACCATAATCCGAAGTTTTTCCAGGAACTCATGTCCCCTTCATAGTCGTCCAGTTTAAATTTATTCGGGGCCAGCAGTATGGCAGGGTAGCATTTTCCTGGTGCGGTTGCTCCATCTTCAAAGGTGATAGCAGACTGGTTTTTTGTAGACCAGGTATAAGTGAGATTTTTACCATCATCTGTTTTCACGGGTTGAAGGTTCGTGTTCTGAGCTTTGAATCTCAGGCCGTTTTCTTTGGGGACGATAGCTGTGAAGCTTGAGGCCATAACGGATTTATAGGGCCTGGCAAGACGGTACCCGGGGTATTGCAGCAAACCCCTGGAGTCTTCGTCAAATTCTGTTTCTATAGTAATCGGATATGATGAGGCGGGAACTACCAGGTAATGACGAATAACATCATCTACCAGGCCCTCACCGATGTTGTAGGTCGAAAGATCTTTTTTCTTGTATTTTATTACAAACTTTCCATTAGCATCATACACTTTCAGCTCAAAGTTGCCCAGCTTGTTGAACTTATCACTATAGTGTTGAAAAATCAACTCATCGCTTCCCCGTTCATTGAGGATAGTCACTATTGAATGAACCCTATACGAAGCTCTTTCAATACTTGTTACTTCGAACACCTCTTTTTCATAACGGGTAACAACATATGCGTCTTTCTTCAGGCTGTCAGGTATCTTATCTACTGCCAGGTCCATTTCCTGACCCAAACAAACATTTATAGAAAAAACAGTGCTAAATACAATTGTGATAAGGGAAGCAAATGACTTTAACATGATAGTGGATTAGCTTTTTTTAATAACTATTTGTTCTCCGAGATAATCATACATCTTTTTGTAAAACTCGTGTAATGCACCATACTCACCGGGATCATATAAACTCTTCTTCATCTGTACAGAGATTCGTGAAACCAGCTGTCTCGATTTATCGTCGAACAGAACGGATCTTGAAAACATGATGCTTTTATCTTCATTAACCAGTTTTACCGATTTTGGCATTGCATCTATAACAATTCCCTCGGGAATCGTGATATAACTGTTCAGGTAGAAAGTTTGCCTGTAGCCAAAGTTTACATTGCTGAAACGGACCTTACTTAAAAAAGGGTTTCCATCTAATTCCGAAAATAATGTAGTAGGGATGAAACTGTAATCGCCGGTAGTGGTTACACCAGAAGAAAAGGTGAAATTTTGCAAAAGCGGCATCGTGTCAAGGCCTTCGTTGGAAAGGCTGAAACTGTCGATATCAACATTCCCGGTTTCTCCCCTGAACTCTTTAAGGTAGTTGCTACTGTTATTCCTGTAAGCATACAGCCTGTTTGTTCGTGCGTAATCGACACTCCTGATTAACACCTTGCCATTCAGCTTGCCTTCCTTTGACAGGACACCGGTAACATTTACATAGTCGAGGTATTCAAATTGATCATCTTTTATCTGTATCAATCCGCCCGTTTTCCGGTTCACAACCAGCGCAGTTGTGTTCAGGATACTATGAGGGATGATATGCGATGGCGTGTACTTATCAGTGCCATCGAGATAAAACGTCTTTCCTTCTGCTACGGCATAAGCATAGACGGTGTTGAACTGATCGATAAAAGGGTAATCTGCATTTACCTTTCCATGTTCCCGTTCACTCACCAGCAGAGGTGATGCTTCGATCCCGGCATCGCGCAACAATGTCACAAGTGCCAGGTTAACTTCTCCGCTGGTTCCGGTTTTTTTTGACCAGGCCTGCTTTATTCCATCAATAGCATACTTACTGTAGATTCCGTTCCAGACCATGTTTGATCTCACATAATTATAGACCTTCGTGGTCCTGCTGGCCAGTGAAGGATCAAGCCTGACAATCTTAATAAAATCTTCGGCTCCACTTAGTGATTTACCAACCTGGTTCCCGAAACCTGAGTGCGAATTCAGTTCCCTGATCACTTCTTCCCAGGTGGTCATGTATTTTTTCTTATAACCAACATTCTGGCCGGATAACTGGAAGATCACCATCTGGAGATAGTCCTTGCGCGAATCCATATATGGTTCGTTGCGCAATCCCGGGATGTTTTTCATTGCGAACGAAATTTTGCCCGTGCCTTTCTCCGGCTGGATCTCTACCGGTATATCATCCCTTTTCTGAACGCGGTAAGCAAACTCATAATCCGGCAGTACAACTAAAGAATACCGGCTCTCTACCACAGGTAAGGACTTTTGAAACTGCCAGTCTTCCAGGCCACCGTAACTTTCCATCGTGCTTTTATAAGTGTATTCGATGATACTTCCCACTTTTACAGATGGAAAGGTAAAGACGACTTCGCTCCAGTATTTATTGATGTTCTTTTTGTACACCGATTTTTTCTCCAGGTCCAAAAACTGCAGAAGTCCATTAGAGGTTTCATTATAAATCCGTCCGCGGATCACTTCAACTGATTCAAAGTTTTCTTTTGAATAAAACGGAATGCGGATGTCTGCATGACTAATTCCTTTTTCTTTTAGAATTTTTAGTCTCACCCTGTGATTTGTTATCAAGCGGTACTGATCATCATGGTCGGCATAGGCTTCGTGCATCAGCACAACAGCGTCGGCCTCCGGATCGAAAGAACATTCTTTCATCTTTATCTCTTCCGGCTTAATAACGATAACATCTGAAAACTCCTGTGCATTAACAGACATCGTGATAAGACAGGTAAGCAGGGGAACAATCAATTTTCTCATCAGCAGGGGGTTATGAAAAGGTAAAACGGTTCAACCAGTTAATTATTTACTACGCCATCTACTTTTTTAACTACATACTGTTCATTAAGAATCGCGAAAAGTTTTTTGTAGAATTCCATGAAGTAGGGGTATTCTTCCGGTGTAAAAATCGGTTTCTTAAATTCAAGCGTGACCCTGGTGGTGAGTGAATTGCCTTTTACGGCCGTTAACCTTGTCATCATTATAGAAGTATCGGGCATAATCATGCGCACATTTTTCGGCATTTCTTCAAATACAAAACCTTTCGGGATCTCAAAGTTCCCGACGATGCTATATGTTTGGTTAGCTCCAAAAAATATGTCTGAAAACCGCTCTTCGCTGATAAATGGATTTTTCTCCAGGCCAGAGAAAATATTAGCAGAAAAATACCGGTAATTACCCGATTCATTTACCGGGTGCGAGAACTTTAACTCCTGGACAAGTGGCAGGGAATCATTGTCTTCATTATTGATCACCACGTTGTCGATCTTGAATTCCGGGTTCCGCGATTCAAAATAATGTTTTACAAACTGGTCCTTGCCCTGTTTCAGTATGGGCATCCTTTCCACTCTTGAATAATCAAAACTGCTTACAGTAGCCTCACCTTCAATCAACCCCTTATCAGTAAGTGCGGCTTTGAATATCGTAACAGTATTAAACTTGTTGCCTTTGTCCCATAATACTTCCCAGCCCCATTCGCCGGATTCAATTTTTTCGATCACCAGGCCTTCACTGTACATTACATCAAGTGGTATAAGCCGGGTGGCCGTGTATTTTTCGGTGCCATCCAACACGTACACCTTAGACCCGATCCTTACATGGGCAAGTACCTTGTCAAACTGATCGTAACCGGGCAGACTGGTCGAGACCCTGCCATTTTCCCTTGTGCTCACCAATACCGGGTGAGCATTCAAACCGGCATCCTTCAATAAATTTACCAGGATAAGGTTTATCTCACCACTGGTTCCCTTTTTTTCTTTCCATGCTGCCTTTACTCCCTCGAGTGCCCAAATACTGGAAGTGCCATTGTACTCCATGTTTCTACGCACATAGGAGTGGATGGTCAGCATCTTTGCGTAATCCGAAGTGAGCGGTTTCAGGGCGAGGTCAAGATCTGCTGTCCTCGGAATATTTTTTTTCAGCTGTACACCAAAATCTTCATCCTCCATAAGTTCCTTTATCACTTTTGGCCAGGTTTTTAACAGGTCGTGCCGGATACCATTAACTGTAACAGCTATAATACTCGTCTCCAGGCGCTGCAGGTAATCATCATCAACAGTGATAAAAGGTTCGTCACGGAATGCGGGAAGATTCCTGACTGAATACGTATGTATATTATTGTTTCCACGCAGGGTATGTTCGGTTTCTACCTGGTAGCTGCCAAATTGTTGTGAAATCACATCGAGTTCTACCGGGGCCTCGATAGTATAGCGGGCCAGCATCGCTGGTATATCTCTTTGAAAATACCAGTGCTTGGGCCATCTACCCCTCAGCGCATACTTGTATTCGATTATGCTCCCGGCCTTTACATTGGGAAACGTAAAAATCTGATGGGAATTTCTTGCGTTGATTGCTTTGTCATAGATGGCTGTTTTGTCAACCTTGGAAATAACCACGTTACCGGATTCATCTACGTTATAAGTCTGCGCAGTGAGGCCGCGTATCGTTTGCTGACCCTTATAGCTGTAAAACGGAATTTTAATGTCGGCTTGTCCGAGGCCTTTGTCAGTTAAGATCTTAATTCTGACATGGCGTTCGACCTCTGAGAAAACAGTTCCACCAGTGAAATTTGTTGTATACTTGCCTACATCGAACAAAACGACTGCTTCCGCGTTTTTATCAAACGCGCATTCCTTTAATTCAATTTCAGTTTTGTCGATTTTGCCGAACGCGGGAATATCTTTATTTTTCTGGGAATAGCTGACAGTGGCACATAGTGCCAGGCAGGCAAGCAAGGGTACACTTTTCATCGGTATAGGTTAAGGGTTATGGGTTTAGGAAACAAGTATAATATCTTTTTTTCCGAAAATGAAAATTATTCTATTAAATACCAGATAATTGCTAATTATGGTGATTCAGTATATGAAGAAGAGTGTAATAATGGTCTTATGCCTCGGCGCCGCAACCCTTGGTTTGGCGCAGTCTGCTACCCCCTCAGCAAAACCCGCTACCCGGAAACCACTCGTGAGAAGTACAACCAACAATACGCTTCTTTGGGAAATCACGGGTAAGGGGTTAGATAGTCCGTCTTACCTGTTTGGTACAATGCATATACTTTGTGCAGATGACGCAAAGCTTAGTCCTAACATGAAGCAGGTAATCAGAGACTGCAACCAGGTGTATTTTGAGATAGACATGGACGATATGCAGGAGGTGATGGGAGCAGTCAAATATCTGCGGATGAATGATGGCTCAAAAATATCCGATCTGCTTACTCCTGAGGAATATGAAAGAGTGAAGAACTATTTCGAAAAAAGCAAGTCCAAGCTACCTTTTTCGATGATGAACCGATTCAAACCTTATTTCGTTTCGAGCCTCATCGGTGAGCAACTCATGAGCTGTAAGGAAACAAACGGGATGGAAGGTATGATCATGCAGGAGGTAAAGCCGCTCAAGAAAAACATCAGGGGGTTGGAAACAACCGAATTCCAGGCTAGTATTTTTGATAGTATTCCTTATCAGAAACAGGCAAAGGATCTGGTATCTTATATTGACAGCGTTGATCACTACAAAGCAATCACCGAACAAATGGTTAAGGTTTACCTGATGCAGGATCTTGGCCAGCTGGATAAACTGATGCAGCAAAGTGATGTGGGTATGAATGAGTATATGGATCTGATGTTGTACGATCGTAACCGGAGATGGGTGGACCAGATCCCCGGAATTATGAAAGAAGGAGGCACCACGCTATTTGCGGTTGGCGCGGGACATTTGCCTGGTGAACAGGGTGTAATTAATCTGCTGAAAAAGGCGGGTTATTCCGTGAAGCCACTAAAAAACCTGTAAACCGCCCGGCCAGGATTGCATTACAAACTGACCGGACGGATATTTGGAAGCGGTTAAAACTGTTTAGGTTAAAACTGTTCAAGTCCTGAAAAGAAAAAATTGCCTTCGATCCTGGCATTATCATCACTGTCACTGCCGTGAACAGCATTTTCACCCATCGAAGTAGCATATAGTTTACGAATCGTACCCTCTTCTGCCTGGGCAGGATTGGTTGCGCCGATCAGTTTACGAAAATCTGCCACTGCGTTTTCTTTCTCCAGAATGGCGGCAATGATGAGACCGCTGCTCATAAAATCAACCAATTCACCGTAAAATGGGCGTTCCTTATGCACTTCATAAAACTGGCCGGCTTTTTCGCTGGTTAGTTTTGTTTGTTTCAACGCAACAATTCTGAAGCCCCCTTTTATAATTTTATCTAAAATAGCCCCGGCATGTCCGTTCTTCATTGCGTCCGGCTTAATCATCGTAAACGTGCGATTACTCATATATTATGATAAATTTTGGTCGCAAAGGTAGAAAAACTTAATAACTATAATTGGCCGGTGAAGCAGAATTATGCACCTTTGCCCCCGTTTTTATACCAAACGTCCATGTCAGGATATTGACCTACAGGAGGATCGGTCGGTGTTCCGGCTTTGCGGGACAGCGTATCCGAATAAATAAAACAATTATGGCTGGATGAAACCAATCAGGGAATTATATCCGTTACTGTCCGAACCGAAAAAGATCGTAATCACCATGCATCAGAAGCCTGATGCGGACGCAATGGGCTCAGCCCTGGGTCTCTATCATTTCCTGCTTTCGTTTGATCATGAAGTGACCGTTATTTCTCCGACTAACTGGGCAAAATGGTTAAACTGGATGCCGGGATGCAATAAAGTGGTTGATTTTGAATTGAATAAAGAAAAGTCAGAGCAGATCATAAGTAAGGCCGACTGGCTTTTTTGCCTTGATTTTAATACGCTTTCGCGTACCAAAAACCTGGCACCAAGGATAGAGCATTTTACCGGCACACGTATCTTAATTGATCATCACCAGCAACCGGAGGTTGATAAGTTTGTGTACGGGGCTAGCAATACCGCTAAAAGCTCCACCTGCGAGATGGTGTACGATTTCATCGTGGAATCCGGCAACAGCCTGCGTATCACTATGGGAATGGCAGAATGCCTGTATGCCGGCGTAATGGCAGATACAGGTTCTTTCCGTTTTCCGGCCGCTGCAGCATCCGTACACCGGATGGTTGCGGATCTGAAAGACAAAGGGCTGGAGCATACCAAGGTTCATGAAAATATTTACGATAGCTACCATGAAAACAGGCTTCGTTTTATAGGACATGTGCTGTTAAACAGGATGGAGGTATTTTACGAATACAATACTGCCATTATTTCGATACCCAAAAAGGACTTGCTCAGGTACGAGATCAAGACCGGCGATTCTGAGGGATTAGTTAACTATCCGTTGAGCATAATGGGCATAAAAATGGCGGCATTAGTAATAGATCGCGACGAGGAAAGGAAGTGGAGTTTCAGGAGCAAAGGCAATTTCGATGTCAACTCTTTTGCCCGTAAATATTTTGAAGGTGGCGGACACTTTAACGCCTCGGGCGGCCGTAGCAGCGATTCGATTGAAAAAACAGTTCAGCGCTTTATTGAAGCGATGAAAGAAAATGCATCACAACTACAATAAAACATAATGAAAAAAACAGCGTCTCTTATTTTATGCGGTCTCGCAGTGCTTTTGTTAGCAGCCTGCTCGGGCGGAGGGTTCAAGAAAACCAAAAGCGGTGTATTATACAAGATCATCAGCGACGGCAAAGGTATAACTGCACAAAAAGGGCAGTTCCTGAAAATACATGTTGTTCAGAACGTTCGCAAGGGTACAAAAGACTCTTTGCTGGCAACATCATATGATGCTATCCCGGTTTATCTGCCGGTTGACAGTGTGCCACCAAGTTACAATCCATCAGAAGTTTTCATGATGCTCAGGAAAGGGGACAGTGCGCAGATCATACTTGAGGGCGATAGCCTATTGCGCCAGGGTGGTCAATTGCCGCCTTTCATGACCAAGTCTGACAAGATTGTTATTGGTATCAAGGTTATTGATGTCATGAGCGAAGAAGCCACCAACAAAGACCGCGCAACTTCTGAACAGGCTTACCAGGAAGTTCTGAAGAAAAAAGAAGGCGTACAGCTGGCTAAAGACATCGCGACTATCGAAGCATATCTTGCCAGCAAAAAGATCAATGCGGTAAAAACAGGTCAGGGTACATTTGTGGAGATCCTGTCGCAGGGTGATGGTCCTCTGGCCGATTCAGGTAAGGTTGTAAGTGTAATGTATACAGGCCAGGTTATGAACGGAGATTATTTCGATTCAAACATTGATAGTACAAAACAGTTTCAGCCGCATCCGATGGAGCCGTTTGAATTTCTTTCAGGTTCACAGGGTGCTATTGTCGGAATGCTTGAAGGTATCCAGCAGCTGAGAAAGGGCGGAAAAGGTAATCTTTACGTCCCATCTACATTGGGATATGGAGCAAACCCCAGACCAGGTGGACCCCTCAAGCCAAATGATAACCTGATATTTTACGTGGAGGTGGTCGATGTAAAAGATCTTCCAAAGCAACCAGATAATGGCAGACCTCCGGGCCAGTAATTTCTGAGATATTATTGAGTGATAATTATATTGAATCCGGGACACATGTTGTTCCGGATTTTTTTTATGGTATGATATAGCTGGTGATTGCGATCACCTTGTGTCTGAGGTTGAAGCAGGTATCGATCTGTTATTTTGAATTGCCTGCAGCCCCTCTTATCTTCTGAGTAAGTAACACTGCCTCTGAAGCTTCTTTTACGTCATGTACCCTGAGTATGGAAACACCCTTCATCAAGCCAATTGTGTTCAGGACTGTCGTACCGTTAACCGCCTGCTCAGCGGTTGTATTCAGCGTCCGGTAAATCATGCCCTTGCGGGATATGCCTAACAGCAGCGGTTTATCCAGGATTAAGAATTTTTCGAGGTTTTGGATAATCTCGAAGTTTTGGGAGATGTTCTTCCCGAATCCGATTCCGGGATCGACGATCACATCGTTGATACCAGCAAGGGTACAGACACTGATCTGCCTTGCCAGGAAGTCAAGCACATCGGCAGTAACGTTTTTGTAACCCGGATTCTCATGCATGGCTTCGGCTGGTCCCGGTGCATGCGTGCATACAAATGGAACCTTTAAGGCAGCAACGGTTTTTATCATCTCTTTATCAAACACACCACCACTGATATCATTAACTATGGAAGCACCGGCTTTAACGGCTGCTTCTGCTACAACTGCAAAATAGGTGTCGATTGAAATAAGAAGATCCGGAAAATTATAATGGATGGATTCTATTGCGCCAATCACTCTGCTGAGCTCTTCTTCAGCGTTGATGCGATCACTTCCGGGCCGTGTACTCTGACCACCGATATCGACAATAAGCGCTCCCCCAGATCTCATTTTCGCAACTTGTTGCAGAATGCCTTCTTCACCAATGAAACGGCTGCCCTCGTAAAACGAATCAGGAGTTGTATTAAGAATGCCCATTATTATCGGTTGGTCGAACGCTATTAACCTGCCCTTACAATTCAGTGTAAACATATTGCGCTTGAATCTTTACATTTGGCCCTGAAAATTGTCTAATTTAATTCGATTACCCGGATATAAGATAAATGAGTAACACAAATTCACAATACGACGAAGTCATTGATCAATGCCGCGACATTTTTATCAAAAAAACAAAGGATTATGGTACCTCCTGGCGGGTATTACGCCAGATCTCGATAACTGATCAACTTTATATCAAAGCTCTGCGTATACGAACCATCCAGGAGAAGGGAGTGCAAAAAGTGAATGAAGACATCCAGGGTGAATTTATGGCCATGGTTAACTATGGTATCATCGGCCTCATTCAACTGTCATTGCCTGATAAGGTAGAAGATCTTCCGCTGGAAACAGCAACGCGATTGTATGATGAAAAGGCTGCAGTCGCGAGAAAAGTGATGGAAGATAAAAATCACGACTATGGTGAAGCCTGGCGGAACATGAGCCTTCAGAGTTTTGTAGATCTGATCCTGATGAAACTATTAAGGGTTCGCCAGATCCTTGCCAACGACGGCAAGACCATCATCAGTGAAGGCATTGATTCCAATTTTACAGATATAATAAATTACGCAGTTTTCGCGCTTATACTTTCAGCGCCAGGTCTGTCCTCAAATAAAACGAACGGATGAAAACCCTTTTGAATATCTCCAGAATTATTGTCGGTATACTGTTTATCTTTTCGGGCCTGGTAAAAGCAAACGATCCGCTTGGATTAAGCTATAAAATGGACGAATTTTTTGAGGTCTGGGGTTGGCACGGACTTAATTCCCTGACGCTCGCGTTCTCCATTATCATGATCGCATTTGAGATCATTGCTGGTGTTGCTGTCCTTCTTGGCTGGAGGATGAAATTGTTCAGCTGGTTGCTGTTGTTGCTGATAGTCTTTTTCACTTTCCTCACTGGTTATGCCGTTTTTTCGGGCAAGATAAAAGAGTGCGGATGCTTCGGTGACTGCATACCACTGAGCGCCATGCAATCTTTCATGAAAGATCTGCTGCTTTTGCTGCTGATAGGTTTAATATTTGTCTTCAGGGATAGGGTAGTACCAGTGTTGAGTAGCCGCAATGCTATTGTTGTGCTGTTTTTCACCGGAATATTTTCTTGCGCCTTCCAGTGGTATGTACTCACACATTTACCGGTAGTAGACTGTCTGCCATACAAGAAAGGAAACAGTATTACGGAAAAGATGAAAGTTCCACCGGGGGCTATACCGGATAGCACCGTCATAACCTTTGTGTATAAAGTAGATGGAAAGGATATGGAGTTTACGGCCGATAAGTTTCCGGATGATTTTGATGAGGCCAGGTACAAATTTGTGAAACGTTATGATAAGCTTGTGCGGAAAGGAAATGCGGAGACTGCTATAAAAGATTTTACCCTTCAGACTGTTTATGGTAATGATACCACCCAGGCGCTGCTGGCGAAAGAGGGCTACAGCCTGCTTTTGTTTGTTCAGAATGGTTACAAAAAAGGAGACTGGACGGGGGTACTGGAATCTGTGGCAGCAGCTGCTTCCAGGAAAAAGATTGAAGGTTTCCTCGTTACCAATATAGCCATAGAAACACTTACCATAGACCCACCACCGGCTTTTACAGTTTTCACCCCGTTGTTATGTGATGCTACTGCAATAAAAACAGCTGCACGTGCAAATCCGACGCTGTATCTGGTTAAAAAGGGAGTGATCATTGACAAATGGAGCTATGCTGATTTAGACAGGGCTCTACTTTATATACAGCAATTACCGGTACCGTGATCACTTATCTTACCAGGAAATTCTTTTATGGATTGCTCGTCATGTTGGGAGTGATCATGTTGGTTTTTTTTCTGTTCCAGGGATTTGGTGACCCGGCAAGGCTGACCATGGGACAAAGCGGTGATTCAATCACTATACAAAACATCCGTAAGGAGTTACACCTTGATCAACCCCTGGCGAAGCAATTCGCATTTTACCTGCGTGATGTTTCACCTGTGAGTGTTCATTCACTTAAGGACATTGAATCGAAAGATCTTAAAGGAATTTTCATAGGGGATGAAAATGCATTCGCTCTTAAAGTTCCGTATCTCGGGCGATCATACCAATCAAAACGGGATGTATGGGATGTGTTGATGGAAGCATTGCCGGGAACAATGTTACTTGCATTAGCCGCCATTATTATTGCTGTCAGTATTGGTATTCCGCTTGGCGTACTTGCGGCCGTTAGAAAAGATACCTGGCTAGACACCTCGGCCATCTTCACCAGCATACTGGGAATATCTGCGCCTTCTTTTTTTATGGGGATAGTCATCGCTTATCTTTTTGGTTTCGTACTTAGCGATTACACTGGTCTGGGGATGACCGGTAGTCTTTTTGAAACGGATGCTTTTACTGGCCGCAAAGCCGAACTTAAAAATCTCATCTTACCTGCGTTTACGCTTGGCATCCGGCCGCTGGCTATCATTACGCAGCTCACGCGGAGTTCCATGCTGGACGTCCTGAACCAGGATTATATCAGGACAGCTTATGCAAAGGGTCTGAGCCCGCGGGTGATTGTCTGGAAACATGCATTGCGCAACGCACTCAATCCCGTTATTACTGCCATTACAGGATGGTTCGCCGAATTATTAGCGGGCGCATTTTTCGTAGAATACATATTTGGTTGGAAAGGCATAGGCAAGATCACTGTCGATGCATTGGAAAAACTTGATTTCCCGGTGGTGATGGGCTCCGTGCTGATTACATCATTTTTGTTTATCCTTATCGGGATTCTGGCAGATTTTTTATATGGGCTTGCCGATCCCCGGATTCGCTTATAAAAAAGCAAGAGAATATATCAGTCTCCTGAATATTCTCTTGCAGTTCGCATTGTGATATCATGGTTTTATAGGATGTTTATATTAATAGTACGAATGTCCATTTCCACAAGAAGGTTTATCTACCGCATACATGCCTTCATACAGTACTAATAACAGAAATCGAATCCTCGTAATCCCTTTATTGTTTTGGGTTCTTTATTGGTGCACTGCCCTCACCCGGTGGGTTATAGGCAAGCTCATTGTCCGGTACATCCCAGTAGTCAAGATAATTGTATTCTATCGTGGCGTTTGTGTTGACCGCTCCCGTTCCACTGATCACCACTGCACCCTTCCTGCCACCGCCCTGCGCAATCGGGTTGATGATACCAAATCTTCTTGCATCATAAAAAGACAAGCCGATAAAAGGGAAAGCTACCCGCCTTTCACGACGTAACTCTTCTTTGGCCTGTGCCAGGGACAGGCCGGTACCAGTAACCGGGGCGAGTCCAGCCCCCTGGTAAGTACGTACCGCGTCGATGATGGCAAGTCCTTCATTGATCTTGTTTGTATTGATCAGCGCCTCTGCTTTCATGAGTTCGTTCTCTTCATAATTTCCGGCCATAAACAGCTCTTCACCGCCCGGTGCAGTATTCGCATATACTACAACGCCTGCTAAACCTGCACCTCCGTTAACCAGGGTGTATCTAGTATTAAATACATGACCGCGGTCAGAATTTCCAATCCAGGTTGTTGTAAGTTTTATGTTGTTAGCGAATCTTTTATCACCAGTTTTAAATTCCTGCACAAATCTTTCACTCAGTTTGTAGGTGTTACCGCCGGCCGATGTTGCCTGAACTTTAGATGCAACGGTGCCGCTCGCGGCTGAAAGAAAATCTCCCGTGGCGTTTGAACGACCAGTGAAAACTTTGTCAGCAGGTCTGATTCCATCGGTTGTAAGTGCCAGGATGCTTGCCCATTGTGCCGGAGTCATGGAAGCTGCAGGTGTGTTCACAAGAATGTTACGCGCTTTCAGTGTGTTGATACTGCGTTTCCACATATCGGGTGTAGGAACACCACCTTTACCAACCTGGTTGAAGGATGGTATTATCTTTGACATCATATCCGTATAAGCAGCCACATTGGGCAATGCAGAAAGAACGCCGGCGGCCGCATCAAGGTTCTTATTTGATTCAGCAATAAGTGCCTCCCTGGATACATACTTATTATTAGTTTCTCCAGCTACATCATTTATCAATCCAGCATAGTACATTGACCCAAGGCGTGCGTAAGCGAAACCTTTCCACCAAAGCGACCACGCTTTCAGGGTTGCTTTTTTCGTTTCCGCATCCGACGTAAATTCCGCATCTTCCGAGATGTCCATGATAGAGTTTGCACCGTTTATCAAAGCATACATATATGCCCACTCATAGAACAACGTATTTGCTCCCTGGTTGGCATTTGTGTTGATCAGCCTTAATAACGCCAGTTGTGTATTTGGCGCATTGGGATTAAGGACAACACTGCCATTATCGAGGGTAACCTTATCAGGCGCACCGATCTGATTTATAAAACCGTTTGCCGCTTCAGCCTGAATCGCGTCCCCCATCATCTCATGAAAGCCAATGGCACCGGACCAGAAGAACCCATAGATTCCATCCGAATATTTCAGGCTGACAAACCCGTTGCGGTAAATGCTCCCCTGGGCCAGCGATATTATACCTAATTCAGTAGTGGCACTTTCGGGCGTTGGCTGGTTGGGATTTCTTACTTCTAATTGCTTTTTGCACGATATAAAGCTGCTTAGAACTATGATCGAGTATATTATTAATGGTGTCTTTTTCATCTTGCTAGTAGTTTTGATTTTATAATCCGATGTTCAGTCCAACCTGGTAAGTCTTCAGGTTGGGAATGGTGTTGTGGTCAACTCCGCGGTCAAATGCCGAGTTGCTTGTGCCTGAACTGATCTCGGGATCAAAGCCTGTATAATCGGTAATCGTAACCAGGTTCCTGCCAGACAGCACCAGCTGCAGTCTGTGAAAACCAGGAATTGTAAAAAACTTTGCGAAGTCGAAAGCCACGGAGAGATTTCTCAACCTCATGAATGATGCATCTTCATAGAAATAATTCTTTGTTCCATTGGCTTCCCTTTGCGCATAGACGCCACGGTAAAAAGCCGTATATGCTTCTGTTTTACCATCGATCTCGACGGGTATGGAATAATCGCTGTGTATACCGTCCCGGTACATCCATCCCTTTGTCTGATTATACAGATGACTTCCGTTTACCCAGTCCCACTGCATGGAAAAGCTGAGATACGTTTTGAATGAAACGTCATTGATGAACGACATATTAAAGAGCGGATTCGGATCACCGAAGCTATACTTGCCACTGGATACAAAAGGTTGTTTAGTGGTTTTGTCAACCACGTATCCATTGCCCGCCACAACATAATTTCCCTGTTGTGCTTTAGGTATAAATGGATTGCCACTGGGGTCAAGCTGATCAACCTGGTTGATTAGAAGATACCCATACAATTGACCGATCTTTTCACCGGCTCTTAAAATATAGTTACTGCTTCCCGCATTTGAGAGCACTACTATCGGGGTGCCACCCAACACGGAAGTAATTTTTGAACTCTGTTTGCTGAAGTTTGTCGTGAAACCCCAGGTAAGATCTTTACTCGTAAACATCACTGCATTCAAGGAAGCCTGGAAGCCGGAAGAAGCAAGGCCAAAAGCGTTATCTCTCACTGTTCCCGTTCCGGTGCTTGGAGCAGCATCAACGTTATAGATGGCGTTTGCCGTTTTTCTATCCCAGTAGGTACCGGAAATATTGATCGAGCTGAGCCAGTTTCCTTTCAGTGCTTTTATGCTGAAGTCGGTTCCGATTTCAAGTTCTTTGGAAACTTCAACTTCCAGCTCAGGATTTGGACTATTCGTAGGATAGGAAAATGCGATACCGTTCCCGAAGTTAGCAGTACTCAACACCACATACCGGTCGAATGGCCTTGGCTGAATTCCGGCTTCGCCATATGCTGCGCGAAGTTTGAATTCAGGTATTGCATTACCCAGCATCCCGTTTTTCCAGAAATTGAATGATGACGGCCTGATATACGCATCTCCTCTTGGGAAAGTGAATGGCTTTGAGCCACCACCAAATGCCGACGAGTAGTCACTGCGGAAGCCGGCTGATATACCACCAATATCACCATATTCAAAACGTTGATTCACCAGGTATCCATAAGTAACGAAGGGTTCGGTGTAATCAGATTGTATCCGGTAATTAACCATCTGACTGGCTGTATATGGTGTGTATTGCGGTGCATCTCCCCCCCAGGTGATGTATTGCTTAAAAATATTTTCGCGGTAATCAAATGCAACCTGGGTGGTTGTCCTGATCGGTACGTTCATATTGAAATCATTTTCAAAATCAGTTACGAACGTTGCCGTGCTAAGAAAGTTTTGAAAGGTCGTACGGTTCCTGAAATTATCAATTGACCCTGTCTGCCCCGGGTTGGTGCTGCTGTAATAATTGCCTGACCAGAATCTCCGGTTAAAAGCCGCATTAGCATTTACGTCCTGCGGCAAAACATCATAAGTAATATCCTGCGTCTGGTAATTCAATCCGTACTTAACATCCAGGTCCACGAACTTGACCGGCTTGTAGTTCAGGTTAAAACTTTGCACAACGTCTATCTTGTTATCGAGATTGGTTGAATATGAATTGCGGTAGTTCGGGTTATACCCGTTAACGCCTGTTGCATCTCCAAAATAATAACCGTAATTACCATCCGGCATTTTATAATTGTAGTCCGCAAATGGCCTGGAGTTATTCAGGGCAAAAAATACTCCTCTGCCGGTTGCATCATTGAGTGTGTTTTTAGTGTACACCAATTGTGTAATGCTACGGAACTTGAGCCCCTTGGCAAGTTCGAGGCCCAGGTTGCTGGTAAGGTTCGTCCGCGAATACTTACCGTTATTTTCAAAGTTGCTTGTTTGCCTGTTGTCAGAAAGTGAAAAACTGAAATCAACTTTTTCACGGGCACCCGAAATAGCAAGTGAATTATTGGTTGTGTAAGCTTCTTTGAGGAATTGATCGTAATGATCGTAATACCTTAGATTTTTGTCGTAGGGTTTATTGGAGAAGGTATTTACGTCCACGAGATTCACCTGTACGTTCTCCCTGTACAAACTCAAGGCTGGATCAAGTGTTATAAGGTTGCCGGAACTTCCAATCACTTCACCTGCGGCGTTCGTGGTAAAAGGGTGAAGGCTTGATTTACTGACATTCCCGGAGTTGATGATTTCATTGATCGCAAAGCTCGAGGAAACATCAATATTCATCTTACCCATTTTTCCTTTTTTAGAAAACAACTGGATAACACCGTTTGCACCCTGCGCACCGTAAATTGTTGCCGCTGCGGCACCCTGGACCACTTCTATGCGTTCAACCGTATTCAGGTCGAGGCCATTGATGTCCGTAGCCCTTACTTCGAGGCCATCCAGCATGATCATGGGTGAAGTGCCCCTGTTGATGGTATTTATGCCCCTGAGCAGGATATTTGTTTTGGCCCCGGGCGAACCATTGGTGGAACTTATCTGGGCACCCGGAATTTTTCCGATCAGGGCCTGGTCAACCGAAGCAGTGGGAGCGGGTGGAAGCTTATCGGCGGTCACCGATTCTACGGAAATGGCCAGCTTTTTCTTGCTGGTGGCTACTCCGACACCAGTAACTACCACCTCGCTCAGCGATTTGGAGTCATAGTCCATGTTAGCGGTAACCAGTTCGCCGACCTTCACCTTCTGGCTTTTAGAGGTGTAACCTATTGAAGAGAGCTCAATAGTGGTTTCAGGCGTTTTACTTTCGATAGTGAAGCTACCGTCAGCCGAAGTCATCGTGGCCCTACCGCCAGCGACTTTCACAGTGACTCCGGCCAACGGAGCTCCGGTTTTCGAATCTTTCACGGACCCGGTAATTTTTCCGGCCTGGGCTACCGCGATCGTGGATAGGCATAGGAATAGTAGTAGCGGAAGGAATGCTTTTCTCATGTGCGTTAGTTTAGTTAAGATTTAAAAATATGTGACATATTTTTAAGTGACTCCGCAAAAATAGGAGTTTGTGTTTAATAGTAAACATATTTATTCATTCTAAATATGTGTTCAATAGAAGCTTGCCCCTGATACAAGCGAAACAGATTGATGTGTGAGACAAAGATTTGAGCCCGTAACCTCAACCTGAGCCTCGCTTGTAGAATAATCAGATATTCGTAGGTAGTAATTATGCAAACATATGCGCTGAGAGGTATTAAAACTTAACAGGCACGAATGCGTGAAAGAGGAATGCATTTTTCGGAGATCTATCTCTAAATAAATACATCTATTTTATTGTAATATGAGCCTTGGGATTTCGTATCATCTGGTGCATAATAACACCATGTTTCAATAATTGCAGAGAAGTGATTTCCTCAAAGAAATTGCTATGAAGAGATTGATCTGATGATATACACGAGATTATATAAAAGAAGTGAGATAAGGAATGAAATGACGAAATGAAATAGGAGAGGTGAACCCGGCGCCATGTAATGAGCAGGTGAAGCACCGATTCACTCTTGGTTATACACTCAAATGACTGGGAGTATTTATCAAATAAGTTAGTGAATAACGACTTCCTTAACAACGGATTCTCCAAGCGCTTCGTTAACCCGCTTGCAAATGACATCTTTCTGGTAAAGCAACTCCTGCTTCAGGGGAGCAACATGAGTGGTAATATATAAAGTGTGGCCACTTATGTTAATTTTTTCGGTATAGCGGGCAATGGTTTTACCCATGATTTTTTCCCAGACATCTTCAATCTGGAGTGCCTGCATATTACCCTTCAACCTGCTGTGTTTGATAAAATGCTTTAATGCTTCGCCTATTGAATATTCTCCCATAGGTGCAAGTTATTAAAACCATTTCAAAGCGGCAATCGTAACGATTATCAGGCCCCCCGAGAGGATAATCAGGGAAGGCAACCATCCGGAGGCGTAGCTCCCGCTTAGTGTATCATTCACCGGTGCCGATTGCCTGGAAGGCGAAAAATAATCACCAGTAGTCAACTCTTGTCTGCTGGCTGCCAGGGGATCAACCCCCCAGATGAGGTTGTATCCTGCATCATCTATCATCCATTCCTGATCATCAAAAAATAATACTTCTTTGGAGTCCGGATTTTTCTCCATTTCTACTGATTTTTTCAGCAACTCGAGCGCGTAAAGCCGGAGTCCTTCCTTGTTGGCTTTGATAACGCCATGTTCACCGGTGATGTCGGTCGTGAAAGAGAAATAGGCGGATTTCGTGTCGCTGGATTCATGCAGAATCCCGACACAAGTTTCAATGGGGCTTGTCATCGTTGATCGTTAAGGTATGAAAAGGGGTGTGGTAACAAGTTAATACAAAAACGATCATTGTCAAATATCCAGCAGCTGATATTTTATCCCCAAAGAATTAATATGTTCAATAAATCTTTCTTTATGGGTATCGGTGATGAAGATCTGGCCCGAATTATCGCGGCAAACCCATTCCAGCAGGTTCCGGATCCGCTGTTCATCCAGCTTCTCGAATACATCATCCAGGAGCAGGATCGGAGGGAACCCCTTCCGGGTCCTGAGGGTATCATACTCAGCCAGCTTAAGAGCGAAAAGCAGGCTTTTTCTTTGCCCCTGGGATGCTTCATATTTGAATGGCCGTGACCCGATCGTAAGATCAAGCTCATCCTTATGTATTCCGGTTGTGGTGCGCTGGAGCAGTAGATCCTTTTCCCTGTTCCGTGTCAGCAACTCGTTAAACGGTGTGTTCAGTAGCTGACTCTCATAAATAGCAGAAACATCTTCGTTCCGGCCGGCTATCAGGTTGTAAAAAGAATTCACCATGGGAATAAGTGCCGTCATGAAATCCCGGCGCTTCATAAATAAGATCTCGCCATGTTTGACCAGCTGCTGATCATAGGCATCAAGCAAATCCGGGTTCAGGTCACGTCGGTCTTCCAATGACTTCAGGTAGCCATTTCTTTGCTGAAGCACCTTGTTATAAGAAATCAGGTGCTGGAGATATTCCGGATCGAGCTGACTAAATAATGTATCCAGAAATCTTCTTCTGTCTTCACTTCCCCCGGTTATCAACGCTACATCATCAGGGACAATAATTACTGCTGGCAGCAAACCAATATGCCGCGCAAGCCGGTCGTAAGGTTGGCCATCGGCCATGAATTCTTTTTTCCCGGTTTCACGAAGAACGGATACAACTCTAACCAGCTGGTCATTTTTGGCAAATTCACCTTCCAGCCTGAACCCACTTTTGTCATGCTGAACGTTTTGAATATCAGATCGGTTAAAGTAGCTTTTTGTGAAACACAGGTTATAAATGGCGTCGATAAGGTTTGTTTTGCCTATGCCATTTTCACCGCAAATGCCTATAATTCGCTCCGTGAATACGAACTGTGAGCGTGAATAGTTCTTAAACTGGAAAACCGATATTGAGCGAAGGCTGAAGATGATCCGGGACTTTTTGTGGTTTATCATGCAAGATAAGAACTAACTTTCAGAGTCAATTACAACCAACCTTCGATAGCAGCCATCCGGGGCTGATACTGAGTATGATAGGTGCAATTAAGGGTTATCTTAACAATAACCAGAAACAACTAGGAAATTCATCTCTTCCCCTTATCTTTGCCCCTCAAATTTTTGTAAAGTGGCCACAAAATTTTCAAAAGAAACGTATCTATACTGGTACGAATTGATGCAAATGATTCGCCAGTTCGAATTAATGGCAGAGGAAAAATATAAGATGGAAGGCAAGATCCGTGGCTTTTTCCATGCCTATGTCGGGCAGGAAGCGATAGCCGCGGGTTGTATGACGGCTACCAGGCAAATGGATCCTTTTGTAACTGCTTACCGCGATCATGGACTGGCCCTCGCAAAGGGTGTCAGCGCGGACTCATGTATGGCTGAACTCTATGGCAAAGCCACTGGTTGTGCAAAAGGTAAAGGTGGAAGTATGCACTTTTTTGGTAAAGATGTGGCCTTCTTCGGCGGTCATGGCATTGTTGGTGCCCAGATTGGAACGGGTGCCGGTCTTGCTTTCGCTGAAAAATATAAGGGTACTGACAATGTTTGCCTGACCTATTTTGGAGATGGTGCTGCAAGGCAGGGTATGCTTCACGAAGTATTCAATATGGCGATGACCTGGAAACTCCCGGTGATCTTCATCTGTGAGAATAATAATTACGCAATGGGTACTTCAGTTGAACGTACCAGTAACGTGGTTGATATATATAAACTGGCAGATGCCTATGAAATGCCTGCGGATACGGTTGATGGGATGAGTGCTGAAGCGGTACACGATGCGGTTACCCGTGCAGTGAAAAGAGCAAGGGAAGGTGATGGTCCGACCTTACTGGAATTTAAAACATACCGTTATAAAGGTCACTCCATTTCTGATCCACAGAAATACAGGACCAAAGATGAAGTCGAAGAATACAAGGGCCGGGATCCTATCCAGCAGGTATTGAAGACCATCTACGAGAAAAAATATGCGACTGAACAGGAAATTGCAGCTATCGATAAAAGGGTCGAAGATGCCGTGAATCATTCTGTTAAATTTGCAGAAGAATCCCCCTGGCCCAATGATGACGAAGTGTATAAGGACATATACCAGCAGGCCGATTATCCTTTTATTAAGGATTAGATGCCAGCGAATCAATCCACCGACGGTAACTGATTATAACACCGACGGTCACCGATTATCATTAAGCAACCCAATAAATAAACCCCCATTGCGTTAAAAGGCGCAATAAAATCAAATACAATCATACAAAATACACCAACGATGGCCACTGAAGTGAAGCATGAACAACCCGTGTCTACAGAAAGAAATCACGATCAGCATGTAGTAGAGCGTGCACAGGATTTTTGGAGCAAATACAGCAAACCCATTCTTATCGGCCTTACTGCGGTGGTGCTTATCGTTGCTGGTTTCTTCGCCTATAACAGATTCGTGAAAGGTCCGGAAGAAATCAAAGCGAATGAGGCTGTCTGGAAGGCCCAGGAATATTATAAGATCGACTCTTTCCGCCTTGCTCTTAACGGCGATGCGAGCACCCCGGGTTTTCTCAAAGCAATCTCAAGATACAGTGGTACAAAAGCCGCTAATCTTGCTAAATTCTATGCCGGATCATGTTACCTCCAGCTCGGTGATTTTAATAATGCGGTAAAGTATCTGAAGGATTTTTCAACTGACTCAAAACTCGTCCAGGTAAGAGCCACAGGATTATTAGGCGATGCTTACGCGGAACTTGGAAAAAAAGAGGAAGCAGTTGAGCAGTATAAGAAAGCAGGTACAATGCTTGAAACTGATGATTATAACTCGCCCGAATATCTGTTTCGCGCAGGTTATCTTTCAGAATCAATGAATAAAAACCAGGAAGCAATCGAACTGTATAAAAAGATCAAGGAAAAATATCCAAACAGCCAGCGGGCATATGATATTGACAAATATCTTGCACGTTTGGGCGAAATAAAATAATTCATGGCCGACGTAAGCAACTCAAAACTCTTAAATATTGATACGGGCATCCTAAATAAGGATGCCTGCATTGTTATTGTCAAAACCGAATGGAACGCTGCTATAGTGGATGAGCTGGAAAGTGGGTGTTTGAAAATACTGACTGAAGGGAAACTCAGGGAGGTGAGGACTATTACCGTTCCTGGTGCATTCGAAATTCCCTTCACCATTAAACGTTACTGGGATATTAACTTCGATACCCATCACAGACCTTCGGCATTTATCGCGTTAGGCTGCGTAATCAGGGGAGACACCCCGCATTTTGATTACGTTTGCAAGGCCGTGACGGACGGCGTTGTACAGCTTAATCTTACGTTGCCTGTTCCGGTTATCTTTGGCGTGTTGACCGTAGATAACGAACAACAGGCAATTGAACGCATTGGTGGCAAACATGGCCACAAAGGAGAAGAAGCGGCTATAACTGCGGCTAAGATGATTGCAATTGTCAAGCAGCTCTGATAACCAGGTGGCCGGCATTCATACTGACCCGGGTGGCTGGAAAATCAAAAAATGAAGTGATGAAAGTTCAGTTGTTTATTCCCTGTTTTATTGATCAGTTATACCCTGAAACCGCCTTTAACATGGTTAAGGTTTTGGAAAAGGCCGGTTGCACCGTAAGCTATAACCAGGAACAGACCTGTTGCGGCCAGCCCGCATATAATGCCGGGTTCAGGACCGATTCAAAGGCGGTATGTTTGAAGTTCCTTGGCGATTTTAAGGGTGCCGATTATGTTGTGGCCCCGAGTGCGTCTTGTGTGGGATTTATCAGAAATTATTACCCGAAGATATTCGACAATTCGTCGCATCACAACGAAGTCAAAGCTTTGCAGAAAAGAACATTCGAGTTCTCCGAATTCCTGGTTAATGTGCTTGGTGTAGAAGAGTTCGGTGCCCGGTTGCCCGTGCGCGCCACTTATCATGATTCCTGCGCAGGGCTCAGGGAATGTGGTATCAAATCAGAACCACGCAAGCTGCTTTCGAACGTGAAAGGCCTGGAGCTCGTGGAAATGAAAGACGTGGAAACCTGTTGTGGTTTCGGAGGTTCATTTGCAGTCAAGTTTGAATCCATATCCGTCGCAATGGCGGATCAGAAAACCGGTAATGCGATAGCGACCGGAGCTTCCTGCATTATCTCAACTGATCTTTCCTGCCTTATGCATATCGAAGGTTACAGCCGCTTTAAAGAATTGAAGATTCAAACCATGCACATTGCTGACGTGCTTGCGAGTGGCTGGTGATAATTAACCCTGAACAAAAAAAGAAGGCCGGCAGAAGCCAGCCCTCGTAGAGCCTTATCAGCTCTTGGGTAACACCACATGATCAATGACGTGAATAACTCCGTTCTTTTGATTTACATCTTTTGTAGTCACCGTCGCCACTCCGCCTTTCTCGTCAGTAATCACAACATTTTTACCTTTCATAGAAGCTGTCAGCTTGCCTCCTGAAACAGTGGTCAGTTCGGCTTTCCCGTTACCGGCTTTTATCAGTTCAAGCAACTGTGCTGCACTCACATTTCCTGCAACAACATGATAGGTAAGAATAGTACTTAACTTTTCTTTGTTCTCCGGTTTGAGTAAGGTTTCAACAGTCCCTTTTGGAAGCATATCGAAAGCAGCATTAGTAGGGGCGAAGACTGTGAAAGGGCCGTCGCCTTGTAATGTCTCAACAAGACCTGCAGCCTTCACTGCGGCCACCAGGGTAGTGTGATCTTTGGAATTCACGGCATTCTCAACAATATTTTTTGAAGGGTACATTGCAGCACCACCAACCATAACTGTTTTTTCTGTAGCACCAGTTTGGGCAAAAGTGATTGTAGTACCCATTAACAGGCCCACAACCATTGAAATTTTAATTACTGATTTCATCATTCCCGTTTTTAATAATTTGTTTTAATTTTCATGACCGTTACATGTAACCTGATCATCTACGGACCACGGTCCCGGACAGATTTATTTGTCCCTGGTTATTTATCACGTTTTTTTAATAAGGCCCGGCTGCGAATTATAGCAATGAATTATACTCAGAATATTCGGCTTACGAAACGGGAAATGACTAATCCTGTGGAGATAAAAACGGTTATAACGGCAATGAATATGTTTAATTTGCGTGTATTCATTTACTAAACAAATTACAATGGCATACTGGCTGATAAAATCTGAACCTGATAAGTATTCATGGGATCAATTTCAAAAAGATAAAACGGCAACCTGGGATGGTGTGCGCAACTATGCCGCAAGAAATAATCTTCAGGCTATGAAAAAAGGTGACCAGGTTTTATATTATCATAGTAACGAGGGTACCGAAATTGTTGGCATCGCAAAGGTTTCCAAAGAACATTACCAGGATGTCACCACAGACAACCCTGCCTGGGTAGTGGTTGATGTAAAGCCGTTTAAAAAGTTGAAAAAGCCTGTTAGTCTTGCCGCTATCAAAGCCGACGAAAGACTGAAGCAGATGGCACTGGTGAGACTGGGTCGTCTTTCTGTTCAGCCGGTTACCGAGGAAGAATGGAAGATAATAATGGAAATGGCAGGCATGTAAAAAATCGCAGAAAAATGAGGAAACTGGTAGTATTGACGGGAGCCGGCATCAGTGCGGAAAGTGGCCTTAAAACATTCAGGGACAGTGATGGTTTATGGGAGGGCCACGATATCCGGGACGTAGCAACACCTGGTGCATGGAAAAAAGATCCGGCACTGGTACTGGAATTTTATAACATGCGTCGTCAGAACGTGCTGGCTGCAAAGCCGAATGCCGCCCATTACGGACTTGCGGAACTGGAGGAAAGTTTTGATGTTCAGATCATCACTCAGAATGTTGACGACTTGCATGAACGGGCGGGTTCAACAAAAGTGATGCATCTTCATGGTGAGATCCTGAAGATGCGGAGTGAAAGAAATGAGATGATTTCAACACCCATATACCACGATATAAAAATCGGAGATCTTGCACCCGATGGTGCTCAATATCGTCCGGCAATTGTCTGGTTTGAAGAACTCGTTCCTATGATGGAACATGCGGTGCCTCTGGTTGCGGAGGCTGAGATTTTTGCGGTGATTGGAACCTCCCTGGTTGTATATCCGGCTGCGGGCCTTATCAATTACACGCGGCGAGGGATCCCTAAATTTATCATTGATAAAACGATACCATATTCCGCCGATCAGAGAGGCATCGTTGCTATTGAAAAACCGGCAACAGAAGGTATCCTTGAATTTCGCAGGTTATTGGCCGCACTGAGTTGATTGCCGGTCAGGGGGGCCATATTGTAGATATACCCGGTTAAGTGTACTTCCCCGGCAGTCGACCGTTTCAATCTACCAAAATATGCGTTTCGAGAAATGAAATCCCTTTGGCTTTTAATAAGTGCATAACTGGTTCATACACTTCTTTTGTTACGGGTATCTGAAGGCCTTTCAAGGGTAATTTACCTTGTAAAAAAAGTGACGCAGCCATGCCAAGTGGCAGGCCGACTGTCTTCGCCATCGCGGTGTGTATATTATCCTCACCTTTAACGATCAACGAAGCGCGTGCATGGAAGTTGTTTCCGTTACGGATGTAGTCAACCTCGTGCAACATTACAATCATATCTTTATCCCCATCTTTTAGCGCAAGTTTCTTTTCAAGTGCAAACTGCAGAACGTCTGCTGCGCTGCAATGACCTTTATTGATGAGCAGGTCATCATTCATTCCCAGGTAAACAAGTTGGTTGATAATGAGACTTGCCTCATGTTTCTGCCAGGCAACCCGGTCTGCTGCCTTGACCTTTATTTCATCTATGCCAATTGTGTTTAGCTGACCGTGTTCATCAATCAGCATAAACTTTTTCAGGTCATCTTTTACATCTTCAGCAGGGTCTTCACTGAGTGTTATCAGCATTTCTATTTTTTCGAGTATTTCTGCAGTTTCCCTGAAACCTGCCGTCAGTGTTTTATCTACCCATTCCGCAAAACCATGCTCTGAAAAGTGTTGCTTAAAAAAAGATTGAAGCGTCATACCATCAGTGTCATATTTAATGGTTTCGTCAGTGAGCCTCAGATCAACTAAGTTTTTCCAGCCAAGACAAAACTCGGGATAACGCAGCGTTGTCCTCAAAAAAGTGTGACAGCCTTCCAGATCATATAGCTCCATGTACGGAATTGAATTACGGTTTGCATACCAGCATAATTCACCAAGTTCAGGTATCTCAACGGTATTCTCGGGTTTAAACAACTGGCCATAGGGAACATGTTTTATCTCTCCGGCTTCTTTGAACACAGCTCCCGCCTGGCCGGCCAACACTATATTCCGCGGATTCCAGCTGATCTTATAGTGCCATGGGTTATCGTCACTTTCCGGTGCAACAAGCCCACCACAATGCGATTTAAAAGACTGAATTGTACCACCTGCATCCCTGATCTCATTAATGAGCTGCATGGCACTCATATGATCGATACCTGGATCAAGACCCAGTTCACATAAGAATAAAAGATTTTTTGCATCAATCTCAGCACTAAGCTGCCTGATATTTTCATCGATATACGAAGCAGTGAAAAGATGTTTGCCAAGTTCAAGGCAATCGAGGGCAACAAAATAGTGAAGTGCCGGCGGCAAAAGGGAGATGACAATGGTTGATCCCGCGATAATCTTTTTCCTGGATTCCATGTCATGGATGTCGAGAAACAACACTTCTGCAAATTCAGAATTCCCGGTTTTTAACCTGGCTGCTTCAATATCATAGTCCGCCACACGGACCTTCCATTGGTGAAGCCGGGCCTCTGCTATCAGGTATTCAATCAGGTAAACGGATGATTTCCCTGCACCTAAAATCAAGATGGAGTTCATTACTTTGCTGTATATTATTGCAATATACTTAATAAGGATTTATTGATTTTTTGCTTCACCCACCTGTAGTTGCCGCTCAACAAATAAAAAAAAGTCAGCCTCCCGGCTGACTGTACAAGATATGTGTTCACAGGGAATATTCAGAGATCCGGCAGAATGTTACCAAGATCAATATCTTCTCTTTCCCTGATAACCATGGTATCAATAAATATATTCTGAACCTGTTTACTGTTATTATATCGTTCCATTTCCAGCGCCCATTTTCCTTTGGTCAGCGATATCCTGAAACTTCCATCTGCTGACACGGGGATGTGAACAGAATCATTTCCCTGCCTCGCCACTATACGTGATCCCTTAGGATTGATCTTCAAATGTCCCGTAACCAGGCTCGTTTGTGATGCCCTGAACGCATGAAGTCCTATAACCGCAATAATAACCCCTAGCAGGATTATGGCTGTCTTTTTCATTTATTGTATTTATTAGGTGTTTGGTCCCTGGGCAAGCTTAATAAAAACGCATAAACTTTAATAGGAGAAGGGTTGGCAGTGTAATCAAATTTCAACTATTATGCCAAGCTGACACTTTTCAGAAATGGTAACAAAGATCTAATGCGAGTGGGTATATCTGCATGATGATGAATGATAACAAATGTCATTCGATATTTAACTCTTCAGAGTCGGGACCGAAATTAATGAATCAGCTTTCCTGATTGGTGAATATATGCAACGAAATAGTTGTGAGGGTAAACCATGGCTATTACCAGGCGGAGACAAAACATAAGCGAATGACACAAATAAAAGTGCCGCCACTTATTGTATACCTGATTATATACTGATTGCGTATTATGTACCTGATGGGGAGAGACCCAGGGACTTTGAATTAATAACTTTGATGTTTGTTGTTACACTTACGCCACGATTTGTGCGGGGCACATCCAGTGTGAGCTGGTTACCGGCTTTAATATTATTAAACACAATCGTCTGTGTTTTTACGACTCTTTTCTCAGGACCCAGATAAGCAACTTCAACTTCAACCCGGTCGATTACAAATTCACTTTTGTTTGTCACCGTCAATGAAAGATCCGAGATGCCGCCGAGGACTCCTGTTTTATATTTACTGCTTTGCAATGATACCAGTTGCCTGATGTTTTTCCTGGCTAACTCCACGGCCGCGCTTGATACACTGTTGTTTTCCTGTACGGCAGGTTGAACGTTTACCGGTTGAACGTCTGGAGAAACTGCCTGGACGGGTGGCGCTTCGGGTAACTTATCATTTTTAGCAACGTTGCGGCTTACTGCCAACTTTGCCTGTGAGTTCGGATTGGTTGTTGGCTTTTCGGCGACCGCCTTTTCTTCCGCTCCCGGAGTCACGCTCTCTGTCATCCTCTCCACAGGCTCTTCCTGCCTGGCCACAGGCTGACTGGCAGGTAGCTGTTTCAACCTTTCTCTTTCCTGGATCTGCTTCACGAGGTTATTAAGTTCTTTAGCCGATTCTTTTTTACTGTTGCTGATGGCGAGCCCGATGATTATGCCCCCAAGCAGTAAACACAAGGCAGCCATCGTCATAATAGCAGCATTTTGTTTGCCTGCCAGCAACGACTTCCTGGACTTGCCCGGAAAAACCGTATCCGTCAGAAGATCTGCGCCCGCAAATTTGCTACTGAAGCTCGTATCTGGCTGTTCAGGTTTTTTATACTCTGACTCGATCTTCCTGTACCTCGGAGCAGGTGTAGGAGCAAACCGCTCATTCTGATTAGTATCAGCATTTGGGTAAGGTGGCTGATCATCCCGGTAAACATCCGATGTCGGGGATACAGGGCGTTCAGTTAACCTTTCTGACTGTGAGGCCAATGCTGCAGGCGTTGGAGCTTCGGTATTTATCCTGGTAACTGCCTTTGCGCCAGGCAAAGTAACATATATTTTCCTTGGACCCTCATGCGCTGGCAGAGCGGGGTTAGCAGCAGGTTCAACCGGGGAGGACGATTTATCAGTGAGTGTTGAAGTTTCGGGTATTGACGGTTTAGCTGTCGCTTCCATTTTAGTCAAAGTACCTTGTATCGGAGCTTTAGCCGTAGGTTCCGCTGAAGCTGAAGTATCGGGAACTGAGGCTGTAGCTTTCGTGGAAGCTGCTTGGATGATCGCTTCTTCTGAAACCACCACACTGGATTTTTCCTGGGCCGGCTGGTATCTTTCCCGGTAAACATTGTGACCCGCTGCATTGATCTCTGAAACCTTGCTTTCACTTGCCGAACCGGCTGCACGTTCAATAAAATGTTTCTCTGCGGCAGGTTTCTTATAAAACCTGTCGAATGGCTGTTCTTCTACTATGGGGGCGTAAGGTTTCAGCTCCTCGATTTCACTGGGATAACGCCAGGCTGCACTTTTCCCATCGAGCCAAACAAGGTCATATGCCTTTATGCCTTTTTCAATAAGTTCAGGCACGGTATATGGACCCGATTGTTTGTTATCTCTGAGAAGCAAATATCTGTTCATACAAAAGATTGTTCTGTCACTATTAAAACGTTCCGCGCCGTCAGCGAAGGCAGATCAAATCCATCATAAAAAAAGGGACGTTTAGGGCGGTAATTCAGAGGAGGGGATAAGCGTAACTCGTTTGAAATTACAGTTCACCTACAAGTTACTTAAAGCCAACATCTATACCAAATAGTGCTACGGAAATGTTATAGAAGGGTTTGTTAAACCCATTTGGCCGTTATCCGGGAGCAATCCACAATCGTGGAAAAATACCTGTCAAAACGCCGATTTAGATAAGGTTATGAGGCCCGGATTTGGTAAATTTGCGAGCCTTTGCCCGGTTACCAATTTCCATTAATTTTTAATTTCTCAAACTTAGTTCAGCCTTAAAAGTAAGCATGGAAGAAAATAACATTACCCCCAATGAAACAAACGATATCAACCGGATAGTTCCGGTCAATATCGAGGAGCAGATGAAAACCGCCTATATTGATTATTCAATGTCGGTAATCGTGGGCCGGGCGCTTCCTGATGTCAGGGATGGCCTCAAGCCAGTTCACCGCCGTATACTTCACGCCATGAATGAACTCGGCATGGGGTTCGGCCGGCCGCATAAAAAGTCTGCCCGTATTGTCGGTGAAGTATTGGGTAAATATCACCCGCATGGTGATAAATCGGTTTATGATTCTATTGTACGTATGGCCCAGGAATGGAGCATGCGATATACGCTGATAGACGGTCAGGGTAATTTCGGAAGCCAGGATGGAGACGGCCCTGCGGCAATGCGTTATACCGAGGTGAGACTCGAACGGATCGCCGAATCCATGCTGATGGACATCGATAAGGAAACCGTTGATTTCCAAACCAACTTTGACGATTCCCTCGAAGAGCCTAAAGTATTGCCAACACGGATACCAAACCTGTTGGTTAACGGTTCAAGCGGTATTGCCGTTGGTATGGCCACGAACATTATGCCTCATAATCTTAGTGAAGTAATTGATGGCTGCGTTGCGTTTATTGATAACCGTGAGATCAGCATCGATGAGATGATGCAGTTTATCAAAGGACCGGATTTTCCTACGGGTGGGGTAATTTATGGCATGGAAGGTATCAAAGCCGGAATGCATACAGGACGTGGCCGGGTGGTCCTTCGCGGTAAAATGCATGTAGAAACCAAGGCAAGCGGACGCGAGCAGATCATCATCACTGATGTTCCCTACCTGGTTAACCGTGACGCACTCTGTGATAAGATCGGTCAACTTGTAAATGAAAAGATCATCGAGGGAATAGCACATGTCAATAATGAGTCAAATCAGAAAGAAGGAACCCGGGTTGTTATAGATCTGAAAAGGGACGCCATCGCCAACGTAATCATAAACCAGTTATTTAAGTTTACTGAGTTACAGACCTCATACGGAATCAATAACGTGGCTATTGTAAAGGACCGTCCGCGGACCCTTAACATCAAAGAAATGATCTCCGAGTTCATTGATTTCCGTCATGAAGTAGTGATCCGCCGCGCCCAGTTTGAATTAAGGGAAGCACAGAAAAAAGCGCATATCCTCCAGGGTTATCTTATTGCGCTGGATCACCTTGATGAAGTTATTTCACTGATCAGGGCATCTGCAACGCCTGATATCGCCAGGGAAGCACTGATAAATGCCGGTTGGGGCCTCGATGAGATACAGGCAAAGGCCATTCTCGAATTACGGTTGCAACGTCTCACCGGTATGGAAAGAGATAAGATCAAACAGGAGTTTGATGAGTTGATGAAGGTCATCAGTCACCTGCAGGAACTGCTTGGCAATGAGACCCTCAGATTCGACCTGATAAAAAGAGAACTGCAGGAAATCAAGGACAAGTTCGGTGATGCAAGAAAAACAGAAATTACTTTCCTGGATGATGAAATGCAGATCAAAGATCTCATCAAAGAAGAAGATGTTGTCATAACCATTTCACATCTCGGATATATCAAAAGAACATCAGCAACTGAATACCGTGCTCAACGGCGCGGCGGAAGGGGACAGATCGGCGGAAAAACAAGGGATGAAGATTATATCGAGCACCTCTTTGTCGCCTCGACCCATCATTCAATGTTGTTTTTTACAGAGAACGGCAGATGCTACTGGCTGAATGTTTACCAGATCCCGGAAGGCGACAAAACCAGTAAGGGCCGGGCGATTCAGAACCTTATACAGATTCCGCCGGACGATAAGGTCAGAGCCATAATCGACGTAAAAGACTTGCAGGATAAGGATTTTGTGGCGGGGCACAATATCGTTTTGTGTACCAAAAAAGGTATTATCAAAAAGACAGCCCTGGCAGATTTCAGCAGGCCAAGGCAAACCGGTGTCAACGCAATTACGATATTAGAAGGAGATGAATTACTGGAAGCAAAGTTGACCAATGGAAATTGCGAAATAATGATGGCCGTAAAAAGTGGTCGCGCAATCCGATTCCCCGAGGAAAAAGTCAGGCCGACCGGCCGGGGAGCCATCGGAGTCGCAGGAATTGAGGTAGATGACAAGGATGATGAAGTGATTGGCATGATATGTGTCAGTCGTGAAGATAAGAGCCGGACCGTATTGGTAGTCAGCGAAAAAGGTTTTGGAAAAAAGACGCAGATAGATGAATACCGGATCACAAACCGGGGAGGTAAAGGAGTAAAAACCATAAATGTTACCTCCAGGAGTGGCGGACTTGTTGGAATCCTCGATGTTACAGAAAGAGAAGACCTTATGATCACTTGCAGAAGCGGGGTAACCATCCGTATGCCGGTCCATGGCATTAGTGAGCAGGGCCGTGCAACCCAGGGTGTTAAACTGATCCGGGTTGACGATGGCGATGAAATTGCTGCTATTACTAATCTGGACGAACTGGAAGTGACGGGCGCAGAAATTGTAGTAGATGGAATAACAACTTTAGATGAAGTAAACGGATTAGAAACCCTGTCTGGTTCAGCTGTTTCTCCGGAAGAATTGACCGGAACTGACAGCCTCCCGGAAGAGGAAAATCCGGAAGATGATCTCACGGAAAATGATGAATTTTCCGCGGAAGATGAAGACGATACAACCGATGACAGCTCCGCCTCATCTGGAGAAGATAAGGATCAACCGATTGCCTAACGATAATTTTAATTAAATAAACACGGAAAAAATGAAAAGAATATTGCTGACTGTAATGCTTGTTGCTTCAGTTGCTGGTGTGTTCGCACAGAAGCTGGACAAAGCCAAAACATCTTTGGAAAAGAAAAAACTGGCTGAAGCAAAAACGGAAATTGACAATTTCCTTGCAGTCGAAAAAAATAAGACTAACTCTGAAGCCTGGTATACAAAAAGTAAGATCTACCTGGCCATTAATGCAGACTCAAGTATGAAGGCCACTGTTCCTGATGCAAGGGTCGTAGCTTTTGATGCGGTTAAAAAATACATGGAACTCGAAGCTCCGAAGGATTCTACCAAGAGAAACACCTTGCTGACAATGGATGGCAACAAGCCGCTGGTAGATATTTACTCGGGATATTCAAAAGATGGTGCATCTTTTTATAATGCAGGGAACTTCAACGACGCTTTAACAAATTTTCAGAAAAGCCTGGAAGTTTTTGATATCATGTCCAAAAACAACATGATTCCGATTAAATTAGACACAACTACCACTTTGTATGCAGGTATATCCGCGGAAAAAGCAAACAAACCTGATACAGCAGCTATCTATTATGGAAAGATTGCAGAAAGCAAGGCCAAGGCAGAAGGTTTCGTAGAGATTTACAAATGGCTGGCTGATCACTACCGTCAGAAAAACGATATGGCGAACGCTACAAAATTTGCTACACTAGGACGGGAAGTTTATCCTCAGGAAACTTTCTGGTCCGGTTTCGAACTTGACATGGCCAGGGAAAAAGGAACTAAAGATGAACTTTTCACCAAATACGAGCAGGTTATCAAAGAGAACCCGGATAATCATCTGTTTTATTTCAACTACGGTGTAGAATTGTACCAGGCAGGATATAACCAGGACAGCACCAAACGCCCGGCCAACTCAGCCGAACTTATTGAGCGCGCAAGGGAGCAAATAGCAAAAAGTATTGAGAAAAAAGCCGACTATGCAAACTCACAAATGCTAATGGGCCAGATTCTTTACAATCAGGGCGTTGATATCAACAACAAAAATAAAGCGATCCGTCCACAGGGAGGTGCCAAACTTAAACCAGACGAACTGAAGAAAAAAGAAGAACTCCGGGTCGAAATGAATAAGAAATTCGACGAGGCGCTTACTTACTTTGCAAAGGTTGACCAGATTCTGGGTTCACAGGGAAAACTTAAGCTGGATGAAAAGAATATTCTCAAGGACGCTTATGATCTGACCATCACCATTTATGAGCAAAAACAACAGGGCGATAAGGTAACAGAATATACCGCCAAGTTTAATGACGTTGATAAAAAACACTAAAAACCCTGGCCAGTTATTAACTGGAATAGGAAAACGAATATTTCTCAACAAGGGCCGCAATCGCGGCCCTTTGTTATTAAGGCAATTGAAAGAAGTGAATCGGGTAGTTGCAGACCGAGCCTAAATACCCAAAGGAGGTAATGGTCGAATCAATGATGAGGAAAATGGTCGAATCAATGATGAAGAAGTTGAATGGACTTCGGACTTATCCGAAAATTATCTATTTAACATAATATATATTATAAGAAAGTGGAGTTGCACGGCGGGAGCGCGATGATGATTTTAAATTCATTCCCTGACCCAATGCACTTTCTCATCCAGCGATGACGGTGACCGGTGTACAGACGGTACCTGTACATACCCCAGGTAAAAAAATCCCATGAAAATATCATCAGGTCCCAGGCCCATAAGTTCGTTTGCTGCCTTCATGAAAGTAATGCCACCAGTGCTCCAATAACCACCAATACCATAGGCATCAAGACTGAGATAAATATTCTGAACGGCGCAGCTAACGGCTGCGATCTCTTCGAGTTCCGGAACAACACCCACGCTTCTTTTACACCCAATGGCTATTACATGAGAGCATAACGCGGGCGTACTTAGCAGATTATTATACTTATTTTCCTTAAACTTATCCCCCGAATGGTCCTTATATATCGATGCTTGTTTTAGGGCAAGCGATTCCAGGCCTCTACCGGAGAAAACCGTAAACCTCCACGGTTCAGTCAGTTTGTGTGTCGGTGCAGAATTGGCATTCTGCAGGATTTCTATGATTATTTCATCGGGTATTTTACGGTCATTATAAAACTGGCTAACAAAAACGGATCGCCTGTTCCGGATCGCAAGATTCATACTGATGGCATCCATAATAGAATTGCTGCTGTTTGTCATAGTATTCCAGTTCAAATCGTCCCTTAGATCCCGCGGCAATGAAATTAACCATTATCGGGCGGCGGTGTATTGTTTTCGTCGTCACGTCTCTCATTATTCCTTTTTGGAAACAATGAAAATTCAGAGCTTCCAAATTTGTATGTAAAAGTCAGCCGGAAACTCCTGACGTTCCACCTGCGATATGAATCCTGGTAGAATTGTTCGGTGTCATAGATAGTTCCGAACCGCCGGGTATTAAAAACATCATTGATACTGAAAGTTAAGGCCGCTTTGCTATTTTTCAGGAACTCTTTCCGGAGTGCAAAGTCAACGCTATATTGTTCTTTTTGTCTTCCTTGTGGTATTACCTCAGGAGATTCGTATTCCCCGGTAACCTGGAAGCTTAGTTTATTAAATACTGACGTCCTCTCCGCCGGAACCCGGTAATTAGCAATTAATTTGGCTTCCCAGTTGTAACCATCATTGCTGAGATCAAGGTTGTTAATTACTGCTTTAACTGTCCGGTATTGCGCATTAATGGTTGGTGTAAAATCAAAATTGTCCCCGATTTTTTGTTGCAGTGTAAATTCCACACCGACGCGGTTGTTGCTCTGGGCGTTTACAAAGGTATTCAGGATGGCGTTAGGATCAACAGCCGCATTATTTAGTTTCTCAAACTGCTCCGAGCTTATGGTATCGCTGTATTGGGTAATATCAGCAGGATTGTTCCTATAGTACAACACCGCCAGAAAGCTTCCACTATTATAAGTGTGATTGTAATTGATCTCGAAAGAATTCACAAATTCTGGTCTGAGAGCTGGATTACCCTGTCTCAGATTTACCGGATCGCTGATATCCACGAAGGGATTCAATTGCCAGAAGTTTGGTCGCCTTATGCGTCGTGAATAGTTAACCTGCAGTTCATGGCCTTCGCTAAGTTCCTTTGTGAGGAAGATACTTGGAAATAAGGCATCCCAGATGTTTTTGATAGTCTTTGGATACTGGTATCCGAATTTTTGCGAACTGTCCACCAGCTCTCCATCAAACTTTGAGAATTCTGTTCTCAGGCCAAGCTGATACTTCAATGTTTTGACTCCTCCTGAAAACGTCGCATATGCTGCATTCACGTTCTCACGATAGTCATAATGATTGCTCAGTGGTAGTTTTGTTTCGGTCCCTGAACCTGCCACTGAATAAGCATTGAATATACTTTTATAATCATTCAGATATGACCTTAGCCCGAGCTCCCATTTTGCTTTTTCAGAAACAGGGTTTATGTAATCCACCTGAATAGTCAGCTGATTATTGTTATTATTTCCATAGTTCTCAACCCTGTTCGGATCTTTGTTGACTGAGCCGTCTATGTTGTAGTAGTTATTTACTATAGCTGAATTGTCATTGTTTTTACCGGTGTTGTAACTTATATCAGCACTCAGCTCTTTGCCTTCCTTCGCAAAATTATGTTTGTAGATCAGCTGCGTATTGCTCCTGTCAAACTGTGCATTACCGGCGGCATTCCGGTCACCATATCTTATTGGCTGCTGGTTAACATCGAGATACTCCTGCTGTTGAACTTCATATGATTTGAAACTTCCCCGCACAAAATTCTGCGTAACCGTGATGGTGTTCCTGTTATCCAGGAAATAATCGAGCCCAAACCTTACTGACCTGAATTTTCTTTCTCTTTCATTCACCGAGTTTTGAATGAAGTAATCCTGGGTTACTCCCTGTCTTTTATTTTCCCTGAAGGTTTCCCCTTTTGCCTGTCCCCCCGACTGATTATAGTTTCCACTGGCAAAAAAGTTAAACTTCCCTTCCCGTAGATTGAGCGTAAGATTGCCATTGAGAATGTCAGGTGACCCTGCTCCAATAGAAGCACTTCCATTCAGTCCTAACCTTTTGTTTTTCTTCAACACTACGTTGATAATTCCACCACTGCTTGCAGCGTCAAATTTAGCAGATGGGTTAGTGATCAATTCAACCCTGTCAATGTTGTCTGCAGGTATCTGGTCAAGCGTAAGGATTGTAGGACGCCCATCAACGAAGATCTGCGGAGATGCATTTCTGAGTTGCACATTGCCATCAACATCAACGCTGACTGAGGGAATGTTTTTCATAATGTCTATGGCTGTGCCACCAGCGGCAGTAATTGCCCTATCTGCATTGAATACTTTCCTGTCGATGCCCATGGTAAGCGCAGGCTTTTGCGCTGTAACGGTAACGGCTCCGAGATACTGCGCTTCCTGTTCAACTTTAATATTGCCAAGATCCTTCATCAGTGGTTTATCGGGAATCACGGCCAGGAAAACGGGAAGCTCAAGTTCTTTGTATCCTATAGCGGTTATGACTAACCGAAAAGTATCACGGGCCGGGAGGTTTTCCAGGCTGAAATCACCATTGGGTTTGGTGAGCATTCCGCCGGCCAATGCCCCGGAGCTTTTTACAAATAACTGGACTGAAGCAGCTTCTATGCCCTTGTTTGTTTTTCCATCAACTATTTTTCCAATAAACCTGCCGCCATTAGGATTCGCCCGTGATGAGGAAGTTCCCCCCATGGTTTCGTCCTGGGCAGTTGCCATCCAACCGAAACTCAACAGTAAAAAAAGAAGAGGTACACACTTTGTCATAAAATTTGATATAACGGGCAAAGGTCGCCACGGAAGACTAATAACTAGTCAATGAAAAATTATAATATCATTAAACAGTAATAAAACAGTGCCACGCGACAGGCGTTGGGTACACTTACAGGAAAAAAACTCCTGCTTTAGCGTTTAATTAACGATGCTGGTGAATGATAGTTCGTTGGAGGCGGGTATTTTCTTAAACAAATGAATCAGTGAATACCATAAGCACCATATGCAGCTGCGCCATTTAAACCGGTCTTGTCGTCACGAATCAGGTAAATTGGCACTTCTTCTAACAGGTGATGCATACGGTCGCAGTCCATGAAATGTTCAAAGAAATTATATCTTGCCAATAGCGAACTTATTTTCGGAGGGATACCTCCCCCAAGAAAAAGCCCACCTGTTGCTTTCATCTTAAGTACCAGGTTTGACGACTCCCTGGCCAGGTAACGTACAAACAATTCCATGGTTTGCTCGCATATCGGATCCTTCTCATCCTCCGCGGCTGTGCTGATGATCGCTGAAGGATCTTCAGATTTCAAACTTTCTACGAGCCATGAAGGCGAAGAACCATTTCGGCCCTGGTCAAGAAATCTATAAATGTCATATATCGCAGGGCCCGATCCGACTTTTTCCCAACTCACGATACCATATTCCTTTTGCAGGAACCTGGTGAGTTGAAAGTCCTCTTCGGTTCTTGGAGAAAAGTCGCAGTGACCCCCTTCTGTCGGAAAGGGATGATAATACTTTCCATCCCAGAAGAGACCTGCCTCGCCCAAACCTGTTCCAGGGGCGATAATGGCCATGTTTCCACGAGCAAGTGGATTTCCTTCCCTTACGACCATCAGTTCTTCAGAACCCAGGTTGGATAGCCCATATGCCACCGCTTCCAGGTCGTTAATCATTGACACGCTTTCAACAAGAAAGGATTTCATCAACACATCACTGTCCAGTACCCAGTTGAGATTAGTGAGTTCTGCTTTGCCATCTATCACCGGTCCGGCTACCGCCAGGCAGATTCTGTCCGGTAGTCCCTCACCTGTGGCTGTAAGGAAATCCCGGATCATTAATCCGACGGAATTATAATCGGGAGAGGCAAATCTTGTTTCATTAAGAAGTTCCAGCTTATTGCGTGTGGCATGAAAGAGCGCAAGATTTGTTTTTGTTCCGCCAATGTCGCCGGCAAGAATTTTGAGACCGTTTAGTGGTAAAGTTGATTTGCCGGGAAGTGAAACCGGTATACTGAATGAATCATTAAAGACAGGCATGCTTCAGAAGTTTTATGAACGAGGCGTTATTGACGTGGCGCAAAAGTATTGATTTTCGGAGTTCTGGAAATATGCACATTCCATTCGGGTCCGCTTGAAACCTTGAGTGAATCCGCAAAACTTCCTTCATTTATTGCCAGCGAAAAATTCATCAGGCTGTTCATATATGCAAGCGCAGTGCCATGGGGTACTTCACCGAAAGTGTTCACAAATGGAACATGCCCCCGGTACACTATACTTGTATCTTTCAGAATGGTAACCATAATATGTTCCCCGGTCTTAATATTTAGTTTTTTAAAGATCGAGTCAGGGATATTTGTCCATATATTCCCAAACTGAATGTCCAGCACCGGAATATTTCCGACTAAGCTGTCGCCCCGGAACAATGGCTGTTGAAACGGGAAGCTCACAACGGAATCGGGTAAGCGCCTGCCCACTTCTTCAAAAGATATCACGCCAGCGGCAAGCCTGGCCCCGGTATAAGCATAAACATCTCTCCCATGGAATGTATAGGAATGAGAAGAATTAGTTCGCCGGTTTTTTTGTTCGTCAATTTCCCTCACCTCATCAATGCCAAGCGCACCCGCTACAAACTGCAGGGTTCCGTTATCCGGAGTTACAAAATAATGCCCGGTCCTGCTTCGCATTACCACAGATCGTCGGTTTGTTCCTACGCCCGGGTCGACAACAGAAACGAAAACAGTTCCTGCAGGCCAGTAAACAGCGGTCTGTAGCAAACGATAAGCAGCTTCCCAGGTATTAAATACTGGTATCTCATGTGTGAGATCATGCAATGCAAGGTCCGGGTCTATGCCATAAGCAATGGCTTTCATTTCACTCACGGCGCCGTCTTTTAAACCGAAATCTGTCTGAAAAACAATGGCGCTTTTTTTTGAGTGACAGGAAGCCAGACCGCTCACAGCGATTAACAACAGTACTACTCTATGGATCAACTTGTTTTTTTGTTTTAATTTGTAAACTTTCAAAGTTGTGAAGTTAAAAAACGAATAGTAATTAAGTACTGATGTATAATTTTTCCTCTTGATAACGCTTAGCTGGCATTGCCACAAACCGGGTTGTCATTGTACCTCTTAAACGTAAATACTATGGGAGAAACAGGGCTTAAACATTTGATCCTGGAAAGACATTCAAGAGATAATACTTCAACAGTTATTGCATTGATTGGTGCCAATAAACAATTGTTTGCCGAATTGATCTCTTACCTCTTCAGCAAGGACAAAAGGGTTGCACAAAGAGCAGCCTGGATCGCCAGCGAAGTATGCACTATCAGGCCGGATCTTCTTAAGCCCCATGCAAAAGATATAATTACGAATCTTGCTGGTAAAAATGTCGACAGCGGAGTAAAGCGAAACTCGCTGAGGATCTTTCAGCATGTGCCTGTTCCGCCTTCCCAGCATGGCACAATGATGAATATATGTTTCCAGATAATCACCTCGAACAGCGAACCTCCTGCTGTAAAAGCGAATGCACTGACTATTTTAGATCATTTAAGGGAACGCTATCCCGATATCAGGGACGAATTGAAAACTGTAATTGAATCCGGCATGGAAACTGAGTCACCGGCGTTCAAAAGCCGGGCAGCAAAGATCCTTAAAAAGCTAAAAAAAATTTAGCTATCCAAACAATCTGACGATGCTCACGAAGACGGGGCTCAATAATATTATTCGTTCTCTCAACTACCCCGTGAGTTACCGCGACTTAACCCGTTTCAGTGATGAGCCTTTTTTTATAGACACTGATCTTTGAACCTTCTGCAAGAAAAACAGATTCCGGCTCCATGGCGTCGAGTCCTGCAAATTGGGCTCCGTATAATTCCTTGAAATTGCACCTGATGTTGTAATCAGTTACCGGATAGATTTCCCATCTTGGATGTTCAACTTCATACTCACCGGTAGACTGGCCATTGATTTTTGCATATCCCCAGAAGTGTTCGGTGATAAATTCTTCCTGCGATCCGGGTACAAGTGCGACGGGTAATGATGAAGTGTTTACCGCGAGCTTGTGCCACTGGTTGCGAAATTTCCATTCGTAACTTACTTTTAGCTTGTCTTCATTAAACTCTTCACTGTGCCTTACCGGGAGACTAACATAGTTTTCTTTGTAAATGAGGTTTGCAACAAAGCTGATAGCCGGCTTCGGTACAATCTCTTTTAGAAATACCACTCCTCTTTTCCATGTGTCACCATCCTTGAATTTGACATAAAAACGGAGGTTTATCTCAGGAAAATCCGTGTGAAAAGGAATGCTCAGGTTTAGCATTCTTGTGTTTTGAAACATAAAGCCCACAAGACTCACATAATGTTTTCCTTCAAACGAATCCAATACGGTTTTGAAAGGAAGAAATTTTTGAAGAACGGATGCATCAACTGCATAATTCGCCATAATGAGTTTGCGCCATTCTGCAGTCAGGAACTTAGACTTCTTTATCATCTTGTGCTGTTAAAACAAATTCTTTGCGCAATTGTTTTATGCCCTGGAATTAACGTGTTGAAAAACCATGCACCTGCATTGCCAAGCTCCGCGTTTAACGTGTTGAAAAAACATACACCTGCATCGTCAATCTTTGCGTTTAGCGTGTTGAAAAACCATACACCTGCATCGTCAATCTTCGCAGTTAACGTGTTGAAAAAGCATGGACCCACATATATGCTGCAAAACCCAAGAGGTAAATTGCAGCAAAGGAAGGCAGGGTTTCGTTACTGAAGACACAGAAGATCGCAGTGACAAAGCCTGTTATTACAAGCGACATAGAATACCATTGCAGAAAGTTTGATCCCCTGATCTTCCACGGATATCTCATATGCCCAAGGGGAATAGCCACTGACATAAGTATAAGCCCTGCTGCCAGCATACCATTACTCTGATCGTTTTGAGACGTCATCAATATAGATGCGATGACCACCATTAATCCGAGCACTATTGCACCTGTGAAAGAAAGTGCATTCCATTTTTCGTTAGCTGATACAGCATATTTGCCATCCCTGTCAAACAGCAGGAAGAAGTTAGCCAATGGATTGATCACCCAGCTGGTTATGACCAGTAGCAGATAAAGTCCCAGCACAATACCTCCAACCATCTTCCAGTTTCCACTGCCCGTTGAGGAAGCGCCGGCAAAGATCCTTACAGCCACAAAAATGGAAATGGGAACTATCCATCTTGCGTTTTTACTTTTATTCGTTATCCAGAAATTATATTTCAACAACCACCTGTATGGCGCAACTTTGGATTTAAGTGCTTCTTTGAGTCCACTTCGCGCAGACTCCAGGGTTGGATTAAGCCGTAGTGCCTCTTTAAAATGATCAACGGCCTGCCTGTGTTTGCCCTTCTCAAGATAGTTCCATCCTACTGTCGTATGTGTAAATTCGTTGGTGGGATCCTGTTTCAGCGCATTGTGCATAGTGGCCACTGCATCGTCCGTACGCTTAAGCTTATTTAATGCAGTTGCTCTCGCGTTAAGACACGTCAGTTCTTCAGGGTCGAGGGCCAGGCCTTCATCAGCTTTCATGAGCGCGGCCTCGAATTGTTTCTCCTCAATAAGGATCATCGCCCAAAGTCCGAAATATGCCGAAGCATAAGGATTAAGCGCACACGCTTTTTGCAGGTGAATGAGTGCATTGCCATTTTTATCCTGCTGATAATTGGTAAATGCATACAGGTAAAAATAATAATCCTCATTTGGCGCCTGCCTAATGGCTGATTCAATCAAACTTGTCGCACCATCAAAGTCTCTCAGATCCAGTTTACACTTTGCCAGCAGTGAAAGTACATAATGGTTATCCGGATCAGATTGTAAGGCTTCGGTGAGCTGCTTTTCAGCATCCTTCGGTCTTCCCTGTTCCAGCAGAATGTGCGCGCGCTGTATGTTTGGGTTGATATCCTCCATCTTCCTAAATCTTACTTTTTAATCTTCAGATACTTCAGGATTTCATCATACAAACCTGATTCGTTTGCATAGAGCGCATAGTTCCTTGCGGAGGCCAGCCATTCGAGTGTGCTGGCTTTATGAGACTTTACCGCTTTGAGCAGATCTTTCGTGGTAATCGGTTCCAGTTTTCCACTTGCCATAGAAGCTTCCAGTTTATCCTCAATGGCCAGATCTATCAGGGCTTTAAGATCAGCCCCGGAATATTGATCGGTTTCGCGGGCTATCTTTTTTGTATCAACATCGGCCACAGGTTTTTCCCTGAGCATTGTATTGATAATATCTATCCTTGCATTTTCGTCAGGAGGTTCCACAAAAATGATACGGTCGAAGCGACCCGGCCGCCTGAACGCTGCATCCACGCTCCAGGGTGCATTAGTGGCCGCGAGTATCAGAATGCCTTCATTGTCCGAATTCACACCATCAAGTTCTGCAAGAAACTGGTTGATCACGTGGCGCATTGCTGATTGACGAAGATCGTTGCGACTTGCACCAATGGCATCAACCTCATCGAAGAATAATACGCAGGGCGTGTTACGGCGGGCAACGTTAAAAATTTCGTGGAGATTTTTTTCACTGTTACCAATCCACATGTCGAGGATATCATGTAAGCCGATACTTATGAATTTTGCATTGATCTCGCCTGCTGTTGCTTTTGCGATAAATGTTTTTCCGCAGCCGGGGGGACCGTATAACAGGATACCACCGCCGGTTTTTTTGCCGAATGCTTTATAAAGATCCGGGTTCTTTAAGGGTTGAATGATTTTCAGGGCGATTTCGTCCTTCACCCGTTTCATTCCACCGACATCTGAAAAATTTATTGAAGGCTTTTCGAGGAAATATTTGCTGTCGTCCCCAAACTCGTCTTCATCATTGAATTCGAAATCCTCCGGAAGATTATTGCCACCAGGCATACGGAGCGCTGAATCAATTTCCTCATCACGGAATCCCGGATTCAATACCAACACGCGCTGATACAATTCCTGCGCCGGTTCAATGGAGTGCTCCCTGACCAGGCATTTAATATAATGTATCATCGAATTCATCTGGAGGCTGTTGCCTAATTCTTCATAAATAACAATCGCAGCGGAATATTTTTGGAGATGAAAATATGCCTCGGCCAAACCATGGCTCGCCTTGAGATTTCCATAATTGCGACTCAGCACTTCCCTGAATTCACGGGCGGCATCTGAATACATTTTTTCAGTCAGTAGTATTTCTGCCAAATGCAATCGCAATGGAATATTATCCGGTGAAACATTAAGCGCCTCCTGCAGGGAGGTAATCATTTCCTGTGACATAAACCCACGTTTAGACGTTCCCTTTTAATACAATAGCCTGACCTTAATCGTCTCCTTTACCTTCTTTAACAATTCTAACGCTTCTGTTGAAAGCTGATTATCCAGGTCAAGTACCACATAACCTATTTCATCATTTGTCTTAAGGTACTGGGCAAGTATATTAATATTATTTTTAGATAGCTGGGTATTTATTTCTGATAAAACACCAGGTACGTTTCTATGAATGTGAAGAATCCGGTGAGCACCTTCCTGCCTTGGCATACTCAGTGGCGGAACGGAATGCGAACCGATCGTGATGCCCATCTCAAGATACTCGTATAATTTGTTGCTAACATCCTGACCGATGTTTTGTTGAGCCTCTTCTGTAGAACCTCCGATATGTGGTGTTAATATCACATTCGGCAGATCCTGCAGGGGAGTTTGAAAACGATCACCGTTTTTCTCAGGTTCCCATGGAAAAACATCGATCGCGGCACCTGACAACTGCCCCTCGAGCAATGCTTTTCTCAAAGCCTCAAGATCCACTACCTCTCCCCTGGCGTAATTAATAAGGATCGAGCCTTTCTTGAAGTGTTTCAGCGTGGACTTATTGATCAGATTTTTGGTTGACGGAGTATCCGGAACATGCAGTGTGACAATATCGGCTTCAGCCAGCACTTCTTTCAATGATTTTTTTGGTTCGGCGTTTCCAAGCGGGAGCCTGGTAACTATATCATAAAAAATCACCTTCATTCCAAGCGCTTCAGCCAGCACACTAGCCTGGGAGCCAATATTTCCGTAACCAATGATTCCCAGCGTTTTACCTCTTAGTTCATAACTTCCCTTTGCGTCCTTCATCCAGATTCCGTCGTGCGCAGCTTTGTTTTTGTCAGGAATGCGCCGGATCAGCATAATAGAAAGTCCTATTACCAGCTCAGCAACGGACCGGGTATTGGAATATGGTGCATTGAAGACCGTTACCCCAAGTTTTGTGGCAGCTTTCAGGTCCACCTGGTTCACCCCGATACAGAAACAGCCGATAGCCTGTAATTTGTTTGCAGCCTTCAAGACATTGGCAGTAATCTGGGTTTTGGATCTTATCCCCAACAAATGCACATCTTTGACCTCTTTTATGAGCTGTTCTTCCGAAAGAGCACCGTTTAGCTTGCGAACTGAGCTATAACCTGCATCTTTTAACTGTTTTACTGCTGTATCGCTGATATTTTCAAGAAAAAGTATATTAATTTTTTCTTTGGGATAACTGGTATTTTTTTTGTCGTTCATATTGCCCTGGTCTGTTTTTGCGTTAGGTTTTCTGATGGTATTTGCAAATATGGATCTAAAAACCGGAATGGAAAAACAGATTGGATCGAAGCTTGCTATTAGGGAGATTTTTAGCAATTACCATAACGGCTTTTGTTAAACACTAGTCAGTTATCATTAGCATTTGGAAGAAAACTTTTTAAAAATTCATTTTTAGGGCCAATCTCCTGGTAAAACAAGGATGTAGGCTTTAATTTTGATGTAATTACTAACCACCATAAAACGGTCCTTTTGAAAAACTTGTTGAAGTGTATACCTATTTTGGTAATACTGGCTGCCTGTGGCCAGGAAGAAAATAAATCCCGGATCAGTGAAAGCGCCCCAACTGGTGTCGCTATCGCTCACAACACCTCGTCTCTGTCGCCTGAAGAATTCAGGAGATACTCAAATGCCAGTAAAGAATTTGCGCAAAAACTGTTTGGTAATGGCCGTTTGAATGGCAGCCTTCTCGTTGCCAAAAACGGAGAGATCATTTACGAAATGTACAGCGGATTCCGCAATCCGCGTTCCCATAAAGATTCGATCACCCCTACCACACCCTTTCACCTGGCATCTGTGTCCAAAACGATCACAGCTATGGCGGTGCTGAAGCTGGTGGACGAGGGTAAAATAAAGGTATCTGATCCTCTTTCCGTCTATCTGCCCCAGTTTCCCCTGCCCGGTGTTACTGTTAAAAGCCTGTTGAATCATCGCAGCGGACTGCCGAATTATGTCCATTATATGGAAAAACTCGGCTGGGATAAAAAGAGAACGATTACAAACCAGGACGTATTTGACTTTATCGTAGCCCGTCACCAGGATATTGACATTGGTGCCGCTGACCGCAGGTTTAGTTATTCAAATACCAATTATGCATTGCTTGCCCTGCTCATCGAAAAAGTGAGTGGCCAAACTTACGGTCAATATCTCCATGTAAACCTTTTTCAGCCACTGGGTATGAAGGATACTTATGCTTATACTACTGCTGACAGTGCCCGCTCTCTTCCCTCCTATTTTCACAACGGCAGACAATATGCGTTCGATTTCCTTGACCTCGTTTACGGCGACAAAAATATTTATAGTACAGCACGCGATATGCTCAAGTTTGACCAGGCACTAAACTCCGGCAAATTTGTGAACAAATTGCTGCTCGACTCTGCGTATTCTCCTTATAGTTTCGAAAAACCAGGAACACATAATTACGGTCTGGGGTGGAGAATGCTACTTCTCAAAAACGGCAAAAAGGTAATTTACCACAATGGCTGGTGGCATGGTAACCGGGCAGCATTTTATCGCTTAATTGATGAAAATGTCGCTATCATCGCTTTCTGTAATAACGATTCCAAAATGATCTACAAGACCAAGGACATGGCAGATATTTTTGGCAATTACTTCCACGATGACTCGGCAAAGAATGATGCTATTACCCGGAGATAGCATGAGTCAATTGCCCTGAGTAATGCAATAAGTATCCTGGGATCACCATGGGAAAGTGACGATGCAATTGTCGTGCGTCATAATGATGTAAGTACCCTTGTATAAGCTGGCTGCGTCGATCCTGCACCCTAGCAAATTTTTGTTGCCGGATTGTTATAATCAATAGATTTGTTTTTGTTTTTTGCTCCAATGACAAATTCATAAGCAGATCTGTTATGCAAATCTTTTCCGCTTCGCAGATTCACCAATGGGATGAGTATACGATAAAGAATGAACCTATCAGTTCCCTCGATCTAATGGAACGAGCAGCCGGAGCATGCTTCAGGTGGCTGATGGCAAAGGGTTACAATAAAAGCAGTTTTACCATATTTTGTGGGAAGGGTAATAATGGAGGCGATGGGCTTGCTATCGCACGAATGCTTTCTATTAACGGCCAGACGGTGGTGGTTTACATCCTGGAATTCGGTCACAAGGGAACTGATGATTTTCAACAGAACCTTGCTGCTCTTCACACAACCAATGCAGTAATACGGTTTATTTCGACGGAAGAAGGTATGTATCCCGTTCCGAAAGACGATATAATTATTGATGCAATTTTTGGGTCTGGTCTGAACCGCGAACCCAGGGACCTTAATGCATCCATAATCAAACACATCAACAGATCCGGTTGTAAAGTTATTTCCATCGATATTCCCAGTGGCCTCTCGGCAGATCAGAGTTCGAAAAATTATGTTCATATTGTTGCACAACACACACTCACCTTTCAGCAATATAAGCTTGCTTTCCTGATGCCTGAAAACGAGGAAGCATGCGGGCAGATACTTTCCCTTGACATTGGACTGCACCCCGGATTCCTTCTTGAGAAGCGGAGCAATAATCACCTCGTGGATCGATCACTTATTCAGCGTATATACAAATCAAGAAACGATTTCAGTCATAAAGGAAGCTTTGGCCATGCTTTGATCATTGCGGGCAGTTATGGGAAAATGGGTGCAGCCATCCTGGCTACCAATGCATGCTTAAGATCAGGTGTCGGGCTGTGCACAGTGCATGTACCTGGCTGTGGTTTCGAGATAATGCAAACCTCCTGCCCGGAGGCAATGACCGAAACGGATGAGGGCGAACGTTATAATACCCGGTTGGCAAATCCGACCGAACGTTACGCATGTATTGGTATCGGGCCAGGCCTCGGACAGGAGGCAGAAACCTCATTACTACTTCATAATTTGATTAATAATTATCCCCTTCCACTGGTGATCGATGCGGACGCACTCAATCTCATTTCTGCTAACCATGCCTTGTTAGCGCAGCTGCCTCCAGGTTCCATACTTACTCCACATCCAAAAGAGTTTGAACGGCTATTTGGAAAAACTGATAATGATTTTGAACGAATGGATACTGCCTCAAGGATGGCCAGAGAGCTCAATATTATCATAGTTCTTAAGGGACATTTTACATTAATAGCTACCCCTGAACAAAATTATTTTAATACAACCGGAAATTCGGGGATGGCCACCGGCGGCACTGGTGATACACTCACCGGTATTATCACCGGTTTACTTGCTCAAAAATACAAGCCGGAAGACGCTGCCGTTCTGGGCGTTTATCTGCATGGCCTGGCCGGAGATATCGCTGCAGGAGAAACGGGTAAAGAAGCTCTCATTGCTTCGGATCTTATCACCTGTATGGGCAAGGCATTTTTACAACTAAAGCCGTCCTAGGTTTTTTTGCTGAGTTCGGTTTTGTCAAATGCAAGTGGGAGTAGTGCGCCGGCTTCTGGCAATACGAACACTTTGCCTTCCATTCCTCCAAGGATCAGCCTGATCGGCTGGTTCATGCGCGACTCAAACTCGGCAAGGCTTTGACGGCACATACCGCAGGGAGCGATCGGATGATCACTATCTCCGCCTACATTATTATAACTGATGGCAATGGCCGAAACCGCAACACCATGGTGCTGCGTTGCAACGGCAGCCAGTAAGGCCCTTTCAGCACAAATGCCGACAGGATATGATGCATTTTCCTGGTTTGAACCTCTTACTATTATGCCGTTTTTAAGCAAGGCTGCGGCCCCGACCCTGAAATTAGAATATGGCGCATAGGCATGGGCGGTAGCAGTTCTTGCTTCGGCTAAAAGTTCCGCGTCACTCGCATTCAACTCTTTCGTAGAGTCATATTCTTCAAAATCCAGGATATGTTGGGTTTTTTTCATTCGCGATACAATTTGAGAATACTTAAAAATAAACCATTAAACAAAACGGCCGGAGAAATGATCCGGCCGTTTGCTATCAGTTTTAATGAATTCTATGGAAGATCCTGTTCCATCTCGGGCCTTTGTCCCAACTCATCCAGATCAGCCATGCACCTCCGACTATATGATCCTCCGGAACGAAGCCCCAGAAACGACTGTCCTGCGATTTATGGCGGTTATCTCCCATCATCCAGAAATAATCCATCTTGAAAGTGTATTTGTCAGCCACAGCACCGTTGATGTAAACTTTTCCATCCCTTTCTTCCCATTCATTGTTTTCATACACCTTGATCACACGTCTGTATAGCGCAATATTCGGTGGGGTAAGCTGTATGGTCGATCCTTTTTTTGGCACCCACAGTCTTCCGAAATTGTCGATGGACCAATTGAAATAAGTAGTATCGTTCGGGTAGGTATCTCCGTAATTATTGATGATATCTCTTTTTACGCTTGTGACGCCGGCGATCTTTTTTACGATATCCACTTCGGGATTTGTAAGGTTGATCATGTAAGAATATCCCTGGCGATTTACAAAATCAGGCGATTCATCATCCTGGTTCAGATGAACCCCGGCTTCTCTTAATACATCTTCATCCAGTCTTACATTATTTGTTTCTACCAGGTAATAGGTGGACTGCGTGGGAGAAACAAAGGCTGCCTGGCCGTTGACATACAGTATACCCTCCCTGATCTCAAGTGTGTCGCCGGCTATAGCAACACATCTTTTGATGTAATTTTCTCTTTTATCAACGGGTCTTGTTGAGACGGTGTAGTCTTCCCAGACCTTGTCCCGGCCATAGGCCCTGACCATATCATAATAAGGAAACTTCGAATCAAATTCTTTTGTCAAAGTATCACCGGCAGGAAAATTGAAGACTACCACATCATTCCTGTCAACCGGTTTTTTAAACCAGCGGGTGTATGGAATCTTTACTATTTCGGTGTACGATTTTGTATTCATCGGTGGCAGGGTATGATGTACAAAAGGTACAGCGAGCGGTGTATTCGGAATCCTGGGCCCATAAGTGAGTTTGCTTACGAAGAGAAAGTCGTTGATCAATAACGTTTTCTCCATGGAGCCTGTTGGAATAACGTATGCCTCAAAGATGAAAGTCCGGATAAGTGTAGCCGCAACAATGGCAAATACTGCGGCATCGATCCATTCACGGGCTACAGATTTCTGATGTTTTTTCACGACCTCCCGGCCTAGAAAACGGTCATCTTTATTGTATCCTACATAGGGAAAATATAGAAATGGTACAAAGACAGTAGCTGCATGTTCCCAGAGTCTGAATTTGCCAAACACCTTAACCCATTCTACAAATATCCAGAGTGTGATGAACCAGCCGACCACGGGTATAAATTGCCAGAAATACCAATGTTTACGAAGCCCGGTAGCTTTATGCATTTCCCAGGTATTTAAAAAAGGAACCCAGGCTTTCCAGGAGGGAATTCCGGCTTTTTTGAACATTGCCGCCAAACCGGGAGCAGGTAACAGAACTAGTAAAATGGAGATCAGAACAAGAACAGAAAGATCGGAAAAACTCATTCTCAGGGTTTTAAAATTCGGGCAAAAATACCATAAATACGGGCAAACAAACCATGTATTAACGGTGTATTTGCAAAAAACAATATTCCGCTAAACTTGTTAGTTGTAATATCTTTCAAATTGTTACAGAGGATATGAACCATTTTTCTATTCGTGATATCGAGAATCTAAGCGGCATTAAGGCTCATACCCTCAGGATTTGGGAGCAGCGTTTCAATCTGATGTCGCCTAAGCGTAAAGCGGGTAACCATCGCTTTTATGATAACGATGATCTGAAATATATCCTCAGGATCGCATACCTGTATAACAAGGGTTATAAGATTTCACGCATTGCCTGTTTGTCTGAAAAAGAGATTCATGATCTGGCCGTTGATGTCAAATATGAAAAGGACAATCATGACATTTTCATTAACTGGCTGATGGAAGCGTCCATCGATTTTGACCAGGAAAGATTTGATAATATTTTGCGGACTGCTGAGTCTGCGCTCGGTTATGAAGAACTGGTTCTGAAGGTCATTTTTCCACTCCTGAACAAGATCGGAATGCTGTGGCTTACCGGACGCGTTATTCCCGCTCATGAGCATTTTGCCAGTTCCTTTATTAAAAACCAGATGATAGTTGCGATAAACAAACTGGACACACCTGATCCCCAAAGCCCCCGGAAAGTACTCATCTTTGCACCCAAAAATGAATTTCATGAAATACCACTTCTTTTCATGTGGTACCTGTTGAAAAAAAATAAAGTTCCGGTTATCTATCTTGGAATAAACACAGACACCGAAGTTGTGATTCATTACTGTTCAAAACAGCCTGTGACCGAATTGTATTTTTACCTGATTACAAACCTGGTCAACTGTAACATCGACAAATTTGTTACAGAGCTCTCCGCCCAGCTCCCCGACAAGAACATCTTTTTTGGTGGCGCTCATGTCTGCAAAGTGAACGTCCGGCCGCCGAATGTCACCTTGTTGCAAACTGTCAGTGAGTTAACTGCATTTGTACATCGCGGGGCTGATGTTGAATCTGTAAGTGAAAATAGTTGATTGAAACCGGCTAGTTATTAAGCCCCGAACAGATCTCCGTAACGATCTTATTGATCTCATCACAATGACTCATCACCATAAAGTGCCCCCCGTTTTTGATGACATGGGTAGGCTTCACTTTGCTAATCGGAAACAGTTTGTCATTGTCGCCATGAATATGAAAGGTTTGGGCGGGACTCCATTGGTTTTTCCAATTGAAGATATTATGCACCGACCACTTGAGATAACGCGGATCAACATTGTCTGTGAACTCATTGGCAATCTCTATCGCTTCACGACTACTCGCTCCCAGGAAATAATTTTGGATCGGTTTGATTGCGCTGAGTGGCCTTATTGATTTCAACTGCACGGAGGGCAACAGATATTCTGCCTTACATTTTCCAAAAAGCTTCATCCAGTAAGGTAATTCATGACTTGATTTCACAGAAGAGATCAGTATTACCGCCTTCACAGGAATAAGTTTCGCAATCTCGATCGCCATCATTCCCCCAAACGAAACACCCATCAGAACAGGTAATTCGTGTTTTATATTTATTGCCAGCCTTTTTGCATAAGCTTCCAGCGCTTCAGATTTTTCCTGCGGCAGCATCCAGTCCAGGTGTACAAGATCTGCGTGGGGGATAGTAACATTTTTAAAGATGCGCTGATCTGCCCCCAGCCCGCTGAGGCAATAAATATATTCGGTGTTGTTTTTCACAAATAACTTCTCCCGTGCTGTTCCTTCATCTGATATATTATTGTCTGACCGCAATGTTAACGATGGTTATCCGCAATTATTACATGCCGGGTTATCCAGATCGGATTTCATCAGCTCAGTATTTGCCCGTCATATTATCTTGAAGCCAATTGCGGTTATTATGATCCATGATTAGGCAGTACATAAGAGCGTACATCGTCTGCCGTAATCGTCTTGCCTGAGAGTATGATCAGCCTCTCAACAACGTTCCTCAGTTCGCGGATATTCCCAGTCCAGTTATGTTGTTTCAGTGTGTCAATTGCATCCTTGTCAATTCCTTTTTTAGCAATGCCATAATCGGTACAGATATCAGTCAGAAACTTATCGACAAGCAAAGGGATGTCATCCCGACGGTCATTCAGTGATGGTACATGAATGATGATAACACTCAGACGATGGTAAAGATCCAGGCGAAAATTTTTCTCGTCAACCTCCTTTAACAGGTCCTTATTAGTTGCAGCAATTACACGAACGTCTACGCTGATATCCTTATCACCACCTACCCTTGTTATCTTACCTTCCTGGAGCGCACGCAACACTTTCGCCTGCGCACTCAAACTCATATCACCTATCTCATCGAGGAACAGTGTGCCTCCATGTGCTTGTTCAAATTTGCCAATTCTTTGTTTAACAGCGGAAGTAAACGATCCTTTTTCGTGACCAAATAATTCGCTTTCGATCAGCTCGCTGGGAATAGCGGCACAATTCACTTCAATAAGCGGCCCGGTCGCCCGGTTACTTTTTTCATGAACCCATCTTGCCACTAATTCTTTACCCACCCCGTTTTCACCTGTAACCAGGATCCTTGCCTCAGTGGGTCCCACCTTATCAATCGTGTCTTTAATCTTCGTGATCGGACTTGATTCGCCTATCATTTCCTCCACCTTGCTCACTTTCCTCTTCAACACTTTTGCTTCCGCCACCAGGTTGGTTTTGTCCATCGCGTTGCGGATGGTTATCAGGAGGCGGTTCAGATCAGGCGGTTTTGAGATATAATCGTAAGCACCTTTCTTTACGGCTTCAACAGCAGTTTCAATCGTGCCGTGACCGGAAATCATGATCACCGGGATGTCGGGGTTAACTTCCCGCGCCTTATCAAGAAATTCAAGGCCATCGAGTTTGGGCATTTTGATGTCACAAAGCACCACGTCGTAGGCCTTATCCCGGAACTTCTTTAGACCTTCGTCGCCATCACCGGCTTCTTCAATTTTATATCCTTCGTAAGATAAAATTTCCGTCAGGGTTTTCCGGATTGCTTTTTCATCATCTATGATCAGAATATTCGACATATAATTTTAACAGTCTTTTGCGTGGATTAATTACGAAGTATCATCACAGTCCAGGTAACAGTATTAACAGAACCTAAACCGATTTTATGCAAATTCCCATGATACTCACGGTTCTTTTGTCTTTTTTTCTTGAAGGATTGACCCACTCGCAACAAAAAAGCGTTTCGGATTTGCCGCCGCAAAATAATACTTTATTTGAGCATGTCGGTGATATTCCGCTTCCCGACGGTTATTCGAGGATAGATATAGCTCCCGCATCTTTTGGGAGTTGGCTGAGGAAGATCAGGTTGAGAAAGGATAATGTGGTCTATCTGTATGACGGAACCAGGAAGCCTAACCAGCAAGCCCAGTTCGCCGTGTTGGAGAAGCCTGTCGGAAAAAAGGACCTGCAACAGTGTGCTGACGCGATTATGAGACTGAGGGCGGAGTACCTGCTCGATGCCGGCAGGGACAATGAAATATGTTTTATCGATAATGCAGGCAGGAAGTACTTGTACAACGCCACCGGAAGTTCTTTAGGTTTTGAGAGATATCTCGAAAGGGTTTACAGTTATTGTGGCACGGCCTCCCTTTCCCGCCAGCTGAAAAAGGTAAAGGACTTTGAACAAATCAAGCCGGGAGATATTTTGATCAAGGGAGGATTTCCCGGGCACGCAGTGATCGTGATGGATGTCGCGATGAACCGTTCAGGAAGAAAGATCTACATGGTTGCCCAAAGTTACATGCCGGCACAATCCATTCACGTCCTGAAGAATCCCTCCGGGAATTCAGTTTCACCCTGGTACGTGGCAGACAACTCTCTGATGCCCATCGTGACACCGGAATGGACCTTCACAACGGACCAGCTCATGGAGTGGTAATCTATCTTATCCAGAATTCAAAGCTGATTCCGGAATTAAATGATAATCAGGTACCTAATGCCAAAAAACATGTATCTGGGGAAAAAAGAGGTCAGATTTTCCCTACCGGGCTTGCACTTTTGGCTAATCTGGATTAATTTAGATCTGTATCCATGTAAAAACAATTATCCAACACCTAAAAAAGTATCACCTATGAAAACAGAACTACACATCGAAGCAACTCCTGTTGTCAGTAGAACTATTGTTAAGCTAGCACTTTTAGGGGGACTTACCCTTGGCCTCGTTTACGGAGTCCTGATGGTGTTTGTTAATGCAGTGAAAATATTTGAATAGTTGCGATAAGAACATTAACGGCCGGATGCTTTTGCTTCCGGCTTTTTTTTGCCTATACACGTATCAAAAAATAATCCCGGGAGTAATCCCGGGATTGTAGAAACATTATGAGACTGGCTGATATGTTATTAGGCTGACAGGTGTTCAACAACCTGCTAAAGATTACTTCTTCTGATACATTACATCTTTCACCAGTCTTACCGTACGTGCAACATCCGGAAGCGCAAGAGCCACCAGGTTTGGAGCATAGTGCAAAGGCGCATCTGCAGCAGTGATCCTACGGATCGGAGCATCCAGGTAATCGAATCCCTCTTTTTGTATCTGGTAAGTAATCTCCGAAGAAATGGAGGCGAAAGGCCACTGCTCTTCAACTATTACTAACCTGTTTGTTTTTTTAACGCTTTCCAGGATGGTCATCCAGTCCAGCGGACGGATGGTCCGGAGATCAATCACTTCTGCGCTGATCCCTTCTTTTTCCAGTTCTACGGCAGCTCCGAGGGCTACCTTCATCATTTTGTTGAATGAAACAATGGTGACATCCGAACCGGGGCGTTTTATGTCTGCCTTGCCGATAGGAATAATGTACTCACCATCGGGAACCTCTCCTTTTTCTCCATACATAAGTTCCGCCTCCATGAAAATAACAGGATCGTCATCACGGATAGCGGCTTTCAACAAGCCCTTAGCGTCATACGGGTTTGAAACCGATATAACTTTTAGTCCGGGTATGTTTGCATAATAGCTTTCAAACGCAGTGGAATGCTGTGCACCCAACTGGCCTGCCGAACCGTTCGGACCGCGGAAAACGATTGGACATCCAACCTGTCCGCCGCTCATTGCCAACATCTTAGAAGCGGTATTTAATATTTGATCTAAGGCAAGAACTGCAAAGTTCCAGGTCATGTATTCAACAATCGGGCGAAGGCCATTCTGAGCTGCACCAACCGCAATACCGGTAAAACCCAACTCCGAAATAGGTGTATCAATAACTCTTTTCGGACCAAACTCGTCCAGCATACCCTGGCTAACCTTGTAAGCACCGTTGTATTCGGCAACTTCTTCTCCCATAAGAAACACACGATCATCTCTCCTCATTTCTTCGCTCATCGCTTCACGTAGTGCTTCCCGGTATGCAATTTGTCTTGCCATTGATTCTAAAATTTAAGTTGGGCAAAATTATCGGTTGGTGACCAGATAAACAAGAATTGAATATGATTTATAGGATATTAGAACAGGGTCACTCATACTTCCCAATCATCGCATATCATGGCAAAGGTTTCCTTGGCAGCTTTTCATCCCGCTGCGCTGTGTTGTATACAAATGCAGCAATGATCGTGGCAGCCTGCTTCAGATCATCGGCCTGCAAATGATCATATCCATCCATGTTTGTATGATGTGTTCTTGTGCCGTATTCAATCGGGTCCTGAATAAACTGGAATCCCGGGATAAACACTGCATCGAAGGCCTGGTGATCTGTGCCGCCGGTATTTTGCAGGGTTACGGTTGTTGCACCCAGATCATTGAAAGGGCTTAACCACTGTTTGAAAATATCCTTAACCCCTGCATTGCCCTGTGTATATATTCCCCTGATCTTGCCTGTTCCATTATCCAGGTTAAAATATCCGGAAACCTTGTCGCCCTCTTTATTGAAACGGCGGGGAACAACTGTAGTATCCGTAAAATGATTTTTGACATAATTGCGGGAACCATGCAGACCTTGCTCCTCTCCGCCCCAAAGCGCAATCCGGATTGTTCTGCGAGGTTTAACTCCGAGGGCTTTCAGAATTCTGACAGCTTCCATCATTACTGCGCAACCCGCTGCATTGTCTGTTGCGCCATGTGAAGCATGCCATGAATCAAGGTGACCACCAAGCATTACGATCTCGTCTTTCAAATCTTTATCAGTACCCTTGATCTCTGCTATGACGTTATAACCCTTCGTATCAGCGGCAGTAAATCTTGATTTCACATCCAGTTCCAGTTTCACCGGTACGTTCGCTGCCGCCAGCCTGTATAAGCTCATGTATTCTTCAAAGGCAACAACGATGTCAAGGAAGTTTGCCTGGGCTGAAGCTGAATAAGCGCCTCCACCCTGGACAAATAAAGTACCGTCGCGGCCGCGGGGAGTTGTGCTGATGATTGCTACGGCGCCTTCCTTAACGGCCATTTCTTTGAGTGTTGCCAGGTTGATTGCAGATCCACCACCCTGGACCTGGCGAAAAGTGCCGGGTGCCCTTGCTGGTACAGCTTTGGGATCATAGTCTGCCATTTTTTGCAGTTGTTCGGTGGTGTAACGTGAAGCGTCAGCCGAATAAGTAGGTATCAACGTATCGGTCCTGGGAAGAATGATGATCTTCCCCTTTAGTTTGCCTTCGAAGGCTTTCAACTCTTCCTGGTTTTTTGCGGTGAGCAACACCAGGTCCGCGGTTTGGAGACCGTTGGTACTTGCTGTCCACGTTTTTGGCAATGCAATAAGTGGCCGATAATAAGGTGCCGTCATGGCTATATAAGATTTCTGAAGCTCCCAGCCTTTGCCCCATTCACCCCAGGACTCCAGCTTTGCATTCTCCAGGCCAAAGCCGGATAAAGCTGTCTTAGCATAGTTGGCGGCCTTCAGGTAACCGGGTGAATTCATGAGCCTCGGTCCGTTTACATCCGTGAGCTGGAACACAATGTCCATGACTTTCGAATTATTCAGGCCTTCAGCCCGTATTTTCTGCATCATGTCCTGGTCAATTTTTTCCTGACCAGTCGCGATGACATTCAATGCAAGCAATGAAAGGGAGATACAAATTTTTCTCATGCAATAAGTTTTTTGGCTAAGCTGGGAAGATACAAGCAGAAAAGTTTCAGCTGAAACGTTTTATTGCAACGGTGCTTCATATTGCAGGTCCGGCAGTCTAAAATTTAAAATTCCAGGTAACGGCCGGAATGATGGGAAAAAGGGAAACCTTTAACGCCTCTACTTTCAGATCTCCTGAGGTGGCGGTGCCTGTCTGATCGAAATAAATGAAATATGGGTTGAACCGGCTGTAGACATTGTAAATACTAAACACCCAACTAGTTTTCAGTTTTTTATTCTGCCGGTTTTGTGGCGTCAGGGTCGCCGAGAAATCAAGCCGGTGATAAGCGGGCAATCGATACTGGTTGAGTTTGCTGTACTCCTGCGTTAATACCCCGCTGACAAGATAGAATCGTTCCGGCAACGTTGTGGCATTGCCTGTACCGTAAACAAACACAGCGGAAAATTTCCATTTCTTGTTGAACTCATACATTCCGACCACTGACAGATCATGCCGCCTGTCGAACTTTGCATAGTAGGTTTCGCCACCATTTAAGTCAGGAAATTTTCGCCTGGTCCATGATAATGTATAGCCGATCCAACCGGTGAGCTGACCCCTGGACTTATTGATAAAAAGTTCAGACCCGTAACTCCATCCGCGACCGAATACAAACTCTTCCTCCGGATCATTTAAAGATGGGGTATAGCCTTCTCCGTATTCAATCTGGTTCTCCATGTTTTTGTAATAGACTTCAAGTGAAGTTTCAAAAAGATGGTTGTTGAAATTCTTGAATACACCAACCGCATAGAGCCAGCTTTTCTGTGGCTGAACCCGGTAAGTGCTGGGGACCCAGAGGTCAGTTGGCAAAGTAGAACCGGCATTGCTGACAAGATGTATATACTGGAGATTGCGCGAAACTGCTGCCTTTACGGATGTTTCTTCATCTATCGCGTACCTTAGGGAAAGCCTCGGTTCTGGTCCGCCATATGTTTTCACTACCCCGCTGTTAAAAACAACACTATCGAGCCTGTTGCCATCTGCATCTTTTTCATATATAGTATGTGGACCAAGCTGGCTAAAGGTACTGTACCGCAGGCCAGCATTAAGCTGCAGCTTGTCACTTATCTCCCAATCATCCTGGATATAGATTCCTGTTTCCAGTGCATACTTTTTATTTACGTTATCAGGCTCAAAAACGGTTTCGCCCTGTCGCCCACTCAACACGTTGGGAATAAATGTGTGGTAGGTGGCAATACCCCCGAACTTCAATTTATGTTGTGGTGCAGGGTAATAGTCAAAATCGAGTTTTACACCAACATCCCTGATTCCTGAGGATAGCTTTATTTCAAAATCATTTTGTGCCGCCCCGAATGAAAAGTTATAACTGTTATAAACCGCCGTGGTGTTTGCGAAAAGCTTCCGGTTGAATACATGGTTCCATCTCAGCGTTCCCGTTGCATTTCCCCAGGGAATGTCTGCTTTAAATCCACGTTCGGAATTCCTGAAATCAAACACATCCCGGCCGAAATAACCACTCAGATAAAGCCGGTCACGATCTGAAAACTTATAATTCACTTTCGTATTCAGATCATAGAAATAATAACCGGACCCGTGAGCCGGGTTCGATTTGGGGATGAATGGTTTTGTCAATACATCAATATAGGTGCGTCTTGCCGATACAATAAAAGAAGCTTTGTCTTTAAGAATGGGTCCCTGGACCGATATCCTTGAGGCTATGAGGCCAAGTCCGCCATCCACCTCCATCTTTTTCATATTTCCTTCTTTCATGGCAACGTCAAGCACAGATGAAAGCCTGCCTCCATACTGTGGTGGCATTCCACCTTTGATCAGGGTAGTGTTTTTTATGGCGTCCGCATTAAATATTGAAAAGAAACCAAACAGGTGGCCTGTATTGTATACAATCGCATCATCCAGCAGGATAAGATTCTGGTCTGGTCCGCCACCTCTCACATACAGCCCGGTATTACCCTCGCCTGCGTTCCTTACACCCGGCAATAACTGCAGTGTCTTGAGAATGTCTGTCTCTCCCATTAAAACAGGAACAGATTTTATCTGGTTGATGGAAAGATCAATCCTTCCCATCTGTGAGCTTTTAACGTTTGCATCTCTTTTCCGGGAGGATACGACAACCTCTTCCAGGTAACCCTGGGGCAATAGCTGGAAGTTGTATTGAAGGTTCTGATTTAAATCTGCTTCGATTACTTTAGACTGGTAACCCGCGAAAGAAACGGTGATCTGGTATTTACCTTCTTCAAGCGTAATTGAATAAAACCCGTAACTATTACTGTTGACGCCTTTGCCACCTCCATTAATAATTATGGACGCTCCCGCCATTGATTCCGCTGACAATGAATCACGTACATAACCGCTCAGCGTGTATTTTTTCAGGGATATCCGGGAACTTGTAATCGTCGGGATGGCCGGGCGGCTGGGCTCACCGTTGACAGGCGCCGCCTGGGCGGTTACCAACGGGCATTGAAACAGGCAGTATACAAATGAAATGATGATAATCAACAACCGGCTCACACCAGCACTTACGAAGAATTTTTCATTTGGTTCATCTACTGACAGCCGGCTAGTAACTATTCGCATGAACAATATTGAAAATGATTCAATTCAGGCTAACAGTCAGGCAGCAACGAAAGTTTGCTACTGTTTAATTTTTATATTCAAGAGAATCCTGGGTGCTGCCACAGGTTAACATTTTCTCGCCGAAATATGGATTCCGGATATTCGGATCATTGCTCAACCAATAAGCGCCTTTATTATCAAAGGCCATCGGGCAGAACTGGTAATAAACTTTTTGTCCTTCATATTTTACGGTCCGGGTGAGGCTCCATAATGCATCCGAAATCATTTCAAATTCCTTCCTCTTATTGTCAATATTCTGTTCCCCGCGCAAACCCAGCGCCGAACCGGTAATGGTTCCCGCAAAGCTTTTAGCAGTTTCTTTGATCACACCGGTAGAGTCACCGGTGATCTCATCTGTTTTCAGGGTTTCAGCAGCCCGGGCAAGATTCGCTGCCGCGGCGTTGGCCTTAACAGTGTCGCTTTCAACCAGGGCATCTTTCACCGAGAAATAAGCAGTCATCAGTTCATTGAACGAATCGTTGAAAGCGCCTGACTTCTGACCAAGGCTCAGCGGCTTCGGCTTTTCTACCCTGGGCTCATCGGATTTCCGTCCCATGATCAGATACGTTACAAAGGCTGCAATAACAAGAACAACAATGATTAAGGCGACTTTTTTCATTTACCCTGTGATTTTCGTAAAGTTAGTGGATTGCGGTTTAAATTCATGCCGCTTAGGTGTTTATCAGTATTTTTGCAAATTCTGTATGTTGAATGTGGGCGAAGCGCTGGAAGCTGCCGGTCTTATTCACTATTTTGTACATTTTATAATTGCTAATTTGTTTTATGCTCGCAGGATTAACTAATGTGACTTTTGAATTTGGGGCCCGTGTTTTAATTGAGAACGCTACCTGGCATATCCAGCCAAATGAAAGAATTGGATTGATTGGTTTCAACGGAACCGGAAAATCAACTTTACTGAAATTACTCGTGGGCCAATACTCTCCTTCTGCCGGTACTGTTGAAAGGAGCAAAAACACTTCGATCGGGTATCTGCACCAGGATCTATTGAGCTTTGATACGGGAGACTCCATTTTCGAAGTGGCGCTGGGGGCGTTTGAAAAGGTACTCAAACTTGAACATGAGATTGATGTAATTGGCAAGCAGTTGGAACAAAGTGCAGGCAAGCCGGAAGAAGAAGAATTATTAATACAATACACCGATAAGCTCCATGAAATGGAGACACTTGACGGCTATAATATTCATCATAAAACAGAAGAGGTGCTACAAGGCCTGGGTTTTCCAAATGCCGACCTTAAGCGGCCTTTCCGGGAGTTTAGCGGGGGATGGAGAATGCGCGTACTTCTTGCCAAGATGATTCTGCAGGGACCCGACCTTTTGTTACTCGATGAGCCGACGAACCACCTTGATCTGCCATCAATCGAATGGCTGGAGAAGTACCTGTTACACTACCAGGGTTCCGTGGTGATCGTAAGTCACGATAAGTATTTCCTGAACCGCATGGTCACCAAGATCGTTGAAGTATATCAAAGAGAGTTGCATATCTATAGTGGCAATTATGAATATTATGAGGCAGAAAAGGAAATGAGGGTCGAGCTTCAGCAACGCGCATTCGAAAACCAGCAGGATTATATAAAGCAACAGGAACGATTTATTGAAAGGTTCCGGGCGAAAGCCTCTAAGGCTGCCGCTGCCCAGAGTGCCATGAAGCGGCTCGATAAGATTGACCGCATCGAAGATGTTCAGATAGAAAGGCCGGATCTCAGGATCAATTTCCAGGTGGATAAGGTACCGGGTAAAGTGTTGTGCGAACTCAAACACATCAATAAATCTTTTGGAGATAATGTCATAATCAAAGATGCCTCAGCTTATATCGACCGGGGTGATAAGATTGCATTGATTGGTGCAAACGGAAAAGGAAAATCAACTATGCTGCGCATCATAGCGGGCGTGGAAAGTTATAATGGCGAACGTAAATGGGGCCATAACGTTGAAGAAAGTTTCTATGCTCAGCACCAGCTGGAAGCCCTTAATGTAAACAATACGGTTATTGAAGAAATGAAGGAATGTGGCAGCCAGCGCACGGACCAGGAACTAAGAACCCTGCTTGGGTGTTTTCTTTTCAGCGGTGATGATGTAGAGAAAAAGATCAAGGTTCTAAGCGGTGGTGAAAAGGCACGTGTTGCCCTCGCAAAAACAATAGTCAGTAAAGCCAATTTCCTGATGCTCGATGAGCCGACGAATCACCTTGACATGCACTCTTGTGATCTGTTGATCGGTGCGCTGAACAAATACCAGGGAAGCATTATCCTGGTAAGCCATGATCGTTATTTTGTTTCAAAAACCGCCAACAAGATCTGGGAGATCGTTGACCAGCAGATAAAAGAATTTGACGGGGGGTACGAAGAGTGGGTTGAGTGGAAGGAAAGGATGAAAAAGGCTCAGCAGGCTTCCGTAAAAAGTGAATCAAAAAAAAAGGACGATAACGATTCCCGCAAACAACCCCGCCAGGATGTAGCTGCAAAAAAGGAAACCGATGTACCGGTTGCTCCCGCCAAACCAATAGCCCAACCCCAGGCTCCGATAAATAAGGATGCCAAAAAAGAACTGCAGCGTCAACAGAAAATCTTCCAACAACTGGAAGAGAAACTTGGAGAGTTGAATAAGCTGAAATCAAAATTTGAAGCAGACCTTGCCTCACCCGAAGTATATGCAGACCGCAACAAGTTCGTGGCAGCAGAATCCGGATATAAAAAAGCGTCACAGGAGATAGAATTATTGAATAAGGATTATGAAAAAGCTTTTGAAAAGATAATGGAGCTGGAAACCGAACTGGGAAGTTAATGACTGGCGTGACAACTATTCAGACTTCTTCCAGGCTCCCGTTTATTAATCGTTACTAATCTGAAAACTTTGTCACTTACCAGGATGAGGCTGCAATACATATTGATGTTCCTGCTTATTACGCTTGGGGCGTTCCCGGTGAATGGCCAGGACATCCGTGTACGGCCAAAGATCGGTGTAGCCTTGAGCGGTGGTGGCGCAAAGGGACTGGCACATATCGGCATTCTTAAAGCCATCGACAGCGCCGGTCTGAAAGTCGATTTTATTACAGGTACCAGCATGGGTAGTATAATCGGTGGTCTGTATGCTATCGGGTATTCCGCGGATTCCATTGAAAAACTGGCCAGGAAGATCGATTGGGATATCCTGCTTTCCAACCAGGGATCCCTCAAAGCGTTGATTATTGAGGAAAAGGCTGAGTATGGGAAATATGCCCTTGAACTGCCATGGGTGAATCACGGGTTCCGTTTGCCCAGCGGGGTACTGGAAGGCGAAGAATTATGGCTGAAGTTTTCCGAGTTATTCTTTCCTGTATACAATATCAAAAACTTTTCAGATTTCTCCATTCCCTTCAAATGTATCGCTGCTGATATTGCAACCGGTGAAACGGTTATTCTTGACAGTGGTGAGATTGTCACCGCTATCCGTTCAAGCATGGCGATACCTTCAGTTTTTACCGCGGTGGAGCACAATGGGCGCAAACTTGTGGATGGCGGCGTTGTACGCAACTTCCCTGTTCGTGATGTACGTGAAATGGGCGCAGATTATGTAATTGGGTCGAATGTTGCACTTGGATTGTTGCCAAAAGAAAAGGTGACGAATGCGATCCAGGTCCTGATGCAGATCGCGTTTTTTAAGGAATCTGAGGATAACAAGAAAGAAGTCGAGGCGACCGACCTTTATATCACCCACCCTATTGAAAACTATAATGCCGGAAGTTTCAGCCGGTCCGACGAACTCCTCCAGATCGGGCTCGAAGAAGGCAGGAAGATGTATCCGGCATTGAAACGCCTGGCTGATAGTCTTAACCAGATTTATGGATCTCCTGTTGTTGCAAAAAGACGACTGCCCGTTATCGACTCACTCAGAATTTCAGAAATAGAAGTCAACGGTCTTAATAAAACAACCAAGGATTTCTTCCAACACATGATGGGGTTTTATGAGAACAAGTTTTACACTACTGCCCGGGTGTCAAACATGATCCGCAGGGTGTTCGGGACAAGGTATTACAGTCGGATTGTGTACCGCCTGGAATCTCTTCCCGACGGCTCCGTGAAAATAATTGTTGATGTGGTTGAAAACCCGAGAACTTTTGCCAAGGTAGGCATTCATTATACCCAGTTCACCGGGATTGGCTTATTACTTAATCTTACGAGCAGGAATTTCTTTTTGCCGCATTCCAGGAGCCTTGTTACGGTTAATCTTGGCGAAACATTCCGTACCAGGGCAGAACATCTTCAGTACCTCGGCCGGGGAAAAAATGTTGCACTGATATTGGGAACACAGTATGAGCGTTTTGACCTGAACACTTACCAGAATTACAAACGTGATGGTTTGTACAAGATGCACCTGTTCAAGGGAGACGCAAAAATGCAATATTCAAAAAGCAGGAAATATACATTGGGTGCCGGTACAAGATATGAATGGATACATTATGATCCGTCTATTCCGTCAAGTTTTGAACTCGATGGCAAAAATGAATTTCTGACCACCTATGGTTATCTTGGCGTGAACACGCTTGACCGATCTGTCTATCCAAGACGGGGCTTGAAAATTGACGGTGAATTCGGATTTGTGTATAACCAGTCGCCAGATGTAACATTTTTTTCAGAAGGCGTTCCCGTGGGTAATCTTGATTCATTCGGGATCAGCTATTCTAATTTTCAACAGGCAAAGTTGAACATCGAGGGTTATGTTACGCTTAGTCGCCGCTCCACGTTTTTCACCAATTTCCAGGGTGGAATCAACTTCGGTTATAACCAGAGTGTATTAAATGATTTCATCATTGGTGGAATGTATAGCCTCTTCAGGAACCAGATAACATTTGCAGGACTTGATGAAGCCGCGATTTATACTCCAAGTGTTGCTGCTATTCAATTTGGTTATCGTTACCAGTTGTTCAATAATTTATTCATCATTGCTCGTTCGAACGGCCTGATCAATAATTTTATCAGTAAGGATAATGTGTTGCAAAGACCGGCATTTTTATCCGGCCATGCATTGTCTATGGGTTATAACTTCGCTCTCGGTCCCCTGGAAATCAGCGCAACGTACAGCGACCAGTCAAAGCACGTGCAGTCGGTGATCAGCCTTGGCATTTCTTTCTGACTCTGCCAATGCTTCACGGCTTTTGATGAAATCGGTTACGAGGTAGGTGATCAGTTTACCGGTTGTCTCACATTTCCTTCCATCAATGAGTTGTACAGCTCCTTCGCAAATATGCAGATATGCCACTTTCAGGTTGCTGGCGGTAAAAGTTACATACTGCCGTGCGTCACGCACTGATATCCCACTGGGTGTTTCAGCACTTGATAATACGCCTTCTATGCAGTCGAGATCTACTTCGATGCCAGTAAAATTATCTTCCATATAAGTGGTGGCATGGGCAACCGCCTGGATAAAATTTCTTTTTTCACGCACGTAGATGTCTTCGTAGGTAATGAAGTCCATGAAAGGATTATTTGCGATATCGAGCCAGACATTCTGAGGAAGATAATTCTCGTGTAAACCTATTACACAATACTTTTCAAGAAATCCGTCTTCTTCCGCGTACCGGAATCCATTACCACTGTGCCTTCCTTCGATCGGCCTGAAATCAGCATGGGCATCCAGGTTCACGGAGTTTATCTGGGCCAGTGGGATCAGGCCTGATTTATATAAACCTTTCGCTGCGCCCTTTATAAGTGGATATGCATTGTTATGTCCCCCGCCAATGGCAATAGGAATCTTATTATGAGAAGTTATTACTTTAACCAGGGTTTCTACCTCTTCATCAATCACATGCACTGCGTGTCGGTAAGCGTCCAGCTTTTCTTCGTAACCATGTGCGTTTTGTTCGATGAGGTACTTGATATCCCCGAAATCAAAATGGCCAATAACCAGGATATTATCGCCCGATAAAAAATCATTGCTCTGGATGTTTAGAAAGGCCGACAGGAAAGGGGACCAGATGGAATCGGTACCGCCGGTACCTTCATTTGCACGGACTCCAATATCCTCCGGAATTCCAAAAACCACATACTTGCAACTGGAATCACTGATCGTCTTCTCCAGGGTGCCGGCACCGTCAGTACAATGAACCTCTTCACCCAACTTCGTTTCAAACCTCCTGATCTTTGTGTGATATAATACATCCTGCTTTTTGTAAAACTTGAAATGTATCATGCGAATTTTTATTTGGTGCGGTAATGTCAACCTTTCGATCGTTAATTTAAAACTTATTCCTGAACATCGGCCACGGAAATCTTACTCATCTAATGGTTTTCCTGCAAGGATCACCTGGTGCACCAGGTTTGATCCAAAAGCATAAGGAAGATAATTTACCGATGGAACCCGCTTTGTAATGATGAGATTGGCCCTTTTACCCGGAGTGATGGATCCGGCCAGTTTTTCTACCTCCATCGCGAATGCGCCGTTGATGGTGGCGGCATTGATGGCTTCAGCAGGCAGCAACTTCATCTGGATACAGGCCAGGGCCAGGATAAGGTTCATGTTTCCGCTGGGGCTGGAGCCGGGGTTATAGTCGGAAGCAAGTGCAATGGCGCAACCGGCATCTATCATTTGCCTGGCTGTGGTTACCCGCATCCCAAGAAAAAATGCAGCTCCCGGAAGCAGTGTGCCGATGGTTGAAGAAGCGGCAAGGTCTCGGATCAGCTTATCATTCATCGTTTCCAGGTGATCAACTGACAGTGCCCCGAGTTTTATGCCGGTCTCAACACCGCCGGACAGATTCAGTTGGTTAGCATGTATTTTCGGTTTCAGACCAAGGGCCATTCCCGCCCGGCAAACCTGTTCAGTCTCCAGGGGCGAGAAAAAACCGGTTTCACAGAAAACATCTATATAGTCGGCAAGTTTCTCCGCCGCTATCGCAGGAAGCATTTCATTAATGATCAGATCGATATAGGCCTGATGATCGTTTTTGTATGCGGGTGGATAAGTGTGTGCTCCCAAGAAAGTAGCCTTGATAAGCAGGTTGCTTTCCTGCCTCAATCTTTTAATTACCCTGAGCATTTTCAACTCGCCTCCTACCGTTAAGCCATAACCGCTTTTTATTTCAACAGCCCCCGTTCCCAGTTTTGCGATTTCCCTGAGTCGCGTTCGCGCAGATTCGTACAAGGCTTGTTCACTCGTATCGTTAAGCACCCTTGCTGAATTTAGAATACCTCCGCCCCTGGCGGCAATCTCAGCATAAGTGAGTCCATTGATTTTATCGACAAACTCGTTTTCACGACTGCCAGCGAAAACCAGGTGAGTATGACTATCGCACCAGGATGGAAGAACGAGCCGGCCTTGCAGATCAGTTACCTGCGAACGGTCAGCATATTTCAGATCCTTCATCTGACCGAAAGCAGCTATTTCGCTGTCTTCAATAATAAGATAGGCGTCATCCATACACGGCAGGTCAGAAAGTCCTGCCCCACGCAGAAGTTTTGTTTCTGTTCTGCAATTAATTATTGATTTGATATTTGTCAGGATGGTGGTTGCCATTACCGGAGCAGTTCTATCTCCTGAAGATAATCATGCTGCAGGTCTTCATGAAGCCCTGTGATCAGTTTCTCAACTTTTTTTTGCTGGCCGGCGAAAATATTTGACAGTAAGACGCTTTTGTGAAGCGGGATCTTTTGCTGCTTTATCTTATGAAGAAAATATATCAAAAGTTCGACTTCCGCAGTTTTCCCGGATATATAACGAATGTGTTTGTTTGTCACCCTTAATATTTTCCGGAGCGTCTTCTTGGTATAGTAGATATTGGAATGATTGATCTCGTTGAACATATCGTCTATCTCCATTTTCACCGATTGGATATAACCGCTTTCATCACCTGCTTCAAATAACAGGTAGGTTAATAACTCTTTATTCTCTTTTTTGAATTTTGCAAGACGTAAACAGATTTCAGTTAGCCGGGCAGTTGGCAGATGAATAAGTTCATGCTTGATCTCCTGTACAGTTGCCGCTTTCATTGACAGATTTTTCTGAACGTGTATTTTTTGTTACAAACATACTTCAACTGAATTTACAGTACCCGTTTTAATATCTTTGCCACTCTTTAAGTAAATCACGGTTTTTTGTCGCAGCGTTTCCGGTTACGACAAGCGCCATACTTTTTACTTGAAATGGCATAGTTTTTATGTTTCAATCAGTTAAATAAAATTAGGATGGAGATACCAGATTTTTCGGACCCCTCGATATGGGTCAGCCTGCTGACACTGACTTTCCTTGAAATAGTATTAGGTGTTGACAATATCATCTTCATCTCAATAATCTCAGATAAACTCCGTCCGGATCAGCAAAAAAGGGCGAGGACAATGGGTCTTTTGCTGGCTATGGCATTCAGGATTCTCCTGTTACTTGCTATAACCTGGATTATGCGTCTTACCGCACCATTGTTCACAATTCCCTTTATAAAAGTAGATGGTGAACCCATTGGCATCTCGTGGAAGGACCTTATTCTCATGGCCGGTGGTATATTCCTGATCGCAAAAAGTACACTCGAAATACATCATAAACTGGAAAAACCGCTTCAGGTGGAAGGCGCCAAGCCGGTGTATACGGGCTTCGCCAGTGTGGTTGTACAGATCGTGCTGATCGATGCGGTTTTTTCTTTTGACTCCATATTAACCGCCATTGGCCTGGTGGATGAGGTCTTTATTATGATTATCGCCGTAGTAATTTCTATTGGTATTATGATCGCTTTCAGTGGCGCAATCAGCCGTTTCATCAATAAAAACCCTACGCTCCAGATGCTGGCGCTTTCGTTCCTTATTGCTATAGGTATCATGCTTGTTGCCGAAGGATTTCACCAGGAAATCAGTAAAAGCTATATCTATACAATGATCGCGTTCTCGCTGTTGGTCGAACTCCTGAATATGAGGTTGCGGAAAAAATCTGAAAGCATAACACTTAATGATTCCCGCTCTCTTAATGAAGGTGCGAAAAATAAGTAGAGTAATCTGGCCATTACCCGGCATCCTGTTTATCGAAGCCGTGCATGGCCGCACGACTAGTGTTTCTTAAGCACTATAAGCCCAGTGAATACTTTTCTGCGGTTGCTTTTGCTTCTTCGTAACCGGCATCTGCGTGCCTGACTACACCGATCCCGGGATCGTTTCTTAACACCCGGCTTAGCCGGTGCGCTGCTTCTTCTGTTCCATCAGCCACAATCACCATCCCTGCATGGATGCTATAGCCCATGCCAACACCGCCGCCATGGTGCAAACTGACCCAGCTTGCCCCTCCTGCAATGCTTACCATCGCATTGAGAATTGGCCAGTCGGCGACGGCATCACTGCCGTCCAGCATTGATTCGGTTTCACGGTTGGGTGAGGCCACCGATCCGGTGTCAAGGTGATCCCGGCCAATTACAATGGGCGCTTTTACCTTTCCACTTTTTACAAGGTCATTAAAGGCCAGGCCGGCTTTTTCCCGTTCACCTTGTCCCAGCCAGCAAATCCTTGCAGGAAGGCCCTGGAAAGCGATCTTTTCTCTTGCCAGGTCAAGCCAGCGGATCAATGACCGGTTATTGGGAAACAAACTCCTGATAACATCATCTGTTACTGCTATATCTGCCGGGTCCCCGCTTAGCGCCGCCCACCGGAAGGGGCCTTTGCCTTCACAAAACAGGGGCCTGATATAAGCGGGCACAAACCCCGGAAAACCGAATGCATCTTTCAGCCCTTTTTCTGCGGCCCTTGCCCGAATATTGTTACCATAGTCAAAACAAACCGAGCCGGCTTCCTGAAGCGCGAGGATCAGTTCAACATGCCGGTACATTGACCGGTAAGCCATTTCGAGATATTTTTCCGGGTCAGATGATCTCAGCGCTCTTGCATCTTCGAGGTTAATGCCGTGAGGCCAGTACCCGATAAGCGGATCATGGGCGGAAGTCTGGTCAGTGCAGGTATCCGGAACGATTTCTCTTTCAATAAGTCTTTCCAGCAAATTAACCGCATTACACAGAACCCCGATAGACAAAGGTTGGTTGTTGTTTTTAGATTCGACTGCTTTGTCAATGGCTTCGTCGATGTCTTCGATCAATAAGTCACAATACCTCGTCTGTAATCGTTTTTCGATCCGCCACTTTTCAACCTCTGCAATCAGCGCCACCCCGCCATTCATAGTAATGGCCAGGGGTTGCGCGCCACCCATTCCTCCGAGTCCTGCGGTAACATGCAGGGTCCCTTTCAGGCTTCCATTAAAATGTTTGTCTGCAATCGCCGCATACGTCTCATAAGTGCCCTGTACAATCCCCTGCGAGCCAATATAGATCCATGAGCCTGCAGTCATTTGCCCATACATCATCAGCCCTTTTTTCTCAAGCTCATCAAAATGTTTCCAGTTTGCCCAGTTAGGTACCAGCTGCGAATTGCTGATCAGGATCCTTGGACTGTTCTCATGTGTTTTCATAATGGCCACGGGCTTGCCGCTTTGAATCAGGAGCGACTCATCATTTTCCAGTTTCTTAAGTGAGCTGATGATAAGATCCAATGATTCGAAATTTCTTGCTGCCTTGCCGCGGCCTCCATAAACGATCAGGTCGTCGGGCCGCTCTGCCACCGCGGGATCAAGGTTGTTTAACAACATTCTCAATGCTGCTTCTTGTATCCATCCCTTGCAGTTGAGAGTGGTTCCGGTAGGTGTCCGGTATTTTACCGGGTCATATTTTGTCTGCATCAATCCAGCATTATATTGTTAATGGATGCTACCCTGTTCACGTGATTTACAAACGAAAAATCACTGATCATGGCAGTTATCTTATTGATATCATCTGAGAAAACCCTGTCTTCTTCCGCAAAACTGACGGACTGACGTACATGGTCATGCGCAGCTTCAAGCAGGAGGCTGCTCTTAAGGGGTCTCCTGAATTCTATGGCCTGGCAGGATGTGAGTAGTTCGATAGCCAGTATATATTCCAGGTTGTCCAGCACCTGGTTAAGTTTCCGGCCACTGATGCTGCCCATGCTCACGTGGTCCTCCTGTCCAAGCGAAGTCGGTATGCTGTCTGCACTTGCCGGAAAACACAGGGTTTTATTTTCTGTCACCAGGGCTGCGGTTGTGTACTGGGGTATCATGAATCCACTGTTGAGTCCCACTTTTCTCATCAGCAACATTGGAAGGCCCCATTTGCCTTCGAGCAACAGGTAACATCTTCTGTCGCTTATATTGCCGATCTCTGCAGCCGCAAAACAGGCATAATCCAGGGGGAGGGCTAAAGGCTGCCCGTGAAAGTTGCCACCGCTGATGGTATTGTTTTCATCAAAGATGATCGGATTGTCAGTAACTGAGTTCAGTTCTGTTTCTGTCAGTTCTCTGAGGTGAGCCCAGGCGTTCCGGGATGCGCCATGCACCTGCGGGATACAACGTAATGAATAAGGGTCCTGCACCCTGCCGCAATCAATATGGCTCTGCATGATCTCCGAGCCTGAGAGCAGGTTCCTCAGGCGCCTGGCCACCTGTATGGTTCCCTTATAAGGTCTCAGGGCGTGCAGTCGTTCATCAAACGGAGCTTTGGTGCCGGATAAGGCCTCCAGGCTCATTGAACCGATGATATCGGCTGCTTCCAGGCAATTGAGCATACGTTGCACGCCCTTGATCGCAAAAGCGAGAATGAACTGCGTGCCGTTGATCAGTGCGAGTCCTTCTTTTGGTCCCAGTTGCAAAGGCAACAGGTCATTTGTATCGAGTACAGATTTAGATTGTTTAGGCGGTGATGCGACCCGGGATAAAGGATCGTATTCAACACATTCCCCAAGCCCGATCAGGGGCAGGAAAAGATGAGCAAGCGGTGCAAGGTCACCCGAAGCTCCGACTGAACCTTTTTCCGGAACAACCGGTATGATATTATTATCGACGTGCCACAGTATACGTTCCAGCGTTTCCAGTTTCACCCCGGAGAACCCGCGGGCAAGTGCATGAACCTTGGTGATCAGCATTAGCTTTGCTATCTCCGGATCAACTGGTTTACCCACGCCGACACTATGACTTTGAAGGATCTTGTGTTGCAACAAACGCGTGTCCTCGGCAGAAATGCGTTCATTGGCCAGTATGCCAAAACCAGTGTTGATGCCATAAACGGTCTGGTTGGTCTCAACAATGTAATTTACATAAAGCTGGCTCTTAAGAATGTTTCTCACAGCTTCATCGCTCAGGATGCCGCGGATTGAACCATTACACAGGCCCGTTACTTTTTCGATGGTCAGCGTTTCTATACCGTATTGAAATGTGTCGTTCATTTGATTGTTTTGCCCAGCTTCAATATAAATGAAATTCAGTTTTTATCCCTGATAATCATTGCATCCCCGATAATGAAAATTTGTTCGTAAATTTTCGCCTTCATTAAATCATGCGTTCATATATTCAAAACTAACTTAAACTGTACTAATTAGTATGAAGACAAACACTGGTGTATTACTGGGCCTGATGATGTTCCTCGAATATTTTATCTGGGGCGCATGGTATGTAACGATGGGAACATATATGGGTGAAAATCTCCAGTCCAGCGGGGTTCAGATCGGAGCTGCCTATAGCTCTTTCGCTATAGCTACAATGATATCTCCTTTTTTTATGGGAATGGTTGCAGATCGTTTTTTTGCCGCTCAGAAAATTATGGGATTACTTCACCTGGCTGGTGCAGTGCTTTTGTTTTATGCTTCAACTATTACAAACAATACCAGCTTTTACTGGATCATACTTTTTTACGCGCTGATGTATACTCCCACTATCGCGCTTTCAAACAGTATTGCCTTCGGGCAGATGAACGATCCGGGAAAACAATTTCCATGGATAAGAGTATTCGGCACTGTGGGTTGGATCGTAGCGGGTCTCTTCATCGGTAAATATGGCCTTGATAAATCAAACAATACTTTCCTGATGGCTGCCGGTGCTTCTGCGCTTCTCGGCCTGCTTAGTTTTATTTTACCAAACACACCACCAAAAGGCAAATCAACGGAAGCTTCTGCGGCAAAGTCACTGGGAACCGAAGCCTTTGTGCTGTTTACCAACAGGCCGTATCTTATCTTTTTTATCGCTGCTATTCTTGTCTGTATTCCACTTTCATTTTATTACGGGTTTGCCAATAAGTTTTTGAACGAAGTGGGGATGGAAAATGCAGGTGGCAAGATGATTTTGGGACAGATCTCAGAAGGCATTTTTATTCTTGCGATTCCATTCCTGTTTAACAGGATCGGTGTGAAAAATATGCTGCTTCTCGGTATGACCGCGTGGATTCTCCGGTATCTTGCCTTTGGCTATGGTGACACCGGGGGTAGAGAGTGGATGCTTTATGCCGGTATCCTGCTTCATGGAATTTGTTACGATTTCTTTTTTGTAACCGGGTATATGTACACAGAAAAGAAGGCTTCTGCAAATATCAAGAGCGCTGCCCAGGGGCTGTTCACATTTGCGACCTACGGGCTGGGGATGTTTATCGGTACATATTTCTCCGGTTTTGTAGTAGATCATTATGCCGTTGGAGAAGGACACAACTGGCTCGGCATATGGATGGTGCCCGCGTTTATTGCCGTTGGCGTCTTTTTGTATTTCGTATTGCTGTTCAAGGAAAAAAGAGACATCCGGCAGATAGATCACAAATGATGACTTATTAATTAAACATAAAATGAGATGAGAAAATTATCAATGCTCGGCTCCGGTTTTATTGGCCGGTTTTATGCTGACTCTATCCAGGGCTACAGGGCCAAGGATAAAATTGTAAGCATTTATTCCCGCAGAGAAGAAAGCGCAAAAAAGTTCGCTGACGATTATAAGGTCGGGCATGTAACCATCAATATGGAGGAGTCGATTGCTCATCCTGAGGTGGATGTTGTTTGTATCGCATTGCCAAATCACCTGCACGAAGAAGCGGTGATGCTATGCTGTAAACACAAAAAGGCGGTGATCACTACAAAACCACTTGGCCGGAATGCAGAAGAAGCAAAACGCATGTTGCTGGCCGTGGAAGAGGCCGGCATATTCAACGGTTATCTCGAAGACCTCGTTTATTCGCCAAAATTTCTCAAGGCTCATGAGAGTGTAAAAAACGGAGCGTTGGGTAGGATTCTCTGGGCAAAATCCCGCGAAACTCATCCCGGGCCGCACAGCGATTGGTTCTGGAACATCGAATTGGCAGGCGGCGGCTGTATCCTGGATCTTGGTTGCCACTGCGTTGAGATTACCCGTAGTTACATTGGGAAAGACATCAGGCCGGTCGAAGTAATGTGCTGGGCCGACACCCAGGTAAAACCCATCGATGCCGAAGACCATGCAATAGCGTTAATCAAATATGAGAATGGTGCCATAGCTCAATTTGAAGTAAGCTGGACCTTCAGAGGTGGTTTGGATCTTCGGGACGAAGTGATGGGTACTGAAGGAACGATCTGGATCAACAACTTCCTGAGAACCGGTTTTGAGATGTTTACCACCGGCAAAGGCGCCGACTATGTTGCTGAAAAGGCGGAAAGCAACAGCGGTTGGCTGTTCCCGGTAGGTGATGAACTTAATGAACTCGGTTACAACCATATGTTTATGGATATGTTTGATGCCATCGAAGAAGGACGCCCACCCAAAGAAACTTTTTATGATGGTTATGTAGTAAACGCCGTGCTCGATGCTGCCTACAAATCTGCCAAATCAAAATTGTGGGAACCGGTAAAACTCGAGATCTGGAGAGGACAGGAAAATGTTCAAAAAGCAAGCAACCTTGTTGAATATGACCAGGACCACTACCTGGTAAAAGAAGAAGTAACGCACTACGGCGCAAAAAAATTGATCCTGAAAAACAAACAGACAGGCAAGATCACGGAACAGGTAATTGACTAAAGTATTGAATGAACTTAAAAAAGTGATGAGTTATGAAGAAATCAAAGATTAATTCATAACTCATCATATACCTGATTATCACTTATTGATGGTAAACACGGATTGCAAACTACCCCACCGATCACTAATTAAAGTAGGCCTGTAATCCTTTGATTCTTTTGTCCAGTGTCTCATTCACCGCGTCATAATCAGCTTTGGAATTCAGCTTGCTGTTCACGCTGAAATAGAACTTAATTTTTGGCTCAGTACCGGAAGGGCGGGCCGAAATTTTACTACCATCCTCAAGAATAAACTGCAATACGTTTGACGTCGGCAGATTGATGTTCCATTCCTCTCCTGTCTGCAGATTTTTACCCTTGCTCAATTCATAATCCAGCAATTGCACAACCGGCGAGCCGTTCATTTCTTTGGGAGGTTTGCTCCGGAAGTTCTCCATCATTTCCGCGATCTCCTGCTGACCATTCATTCCTTTCTTAGTGATGGATATCAGGTGCTCTTTATAAAACCCGTATTCAACATACAGATCGATCAGCTTATCGTATAATAACTTTCCCTGGTTTTTTTCATAAGCTGCCATCTCACACAGAATCGCAACTGCTGAAACAGCATCCTTGTCCCTCAACTTGTCTCCTATCATCAGGCCATAACTTTCTTCTCCCCCGACTACATAGTTTTCACTGCCTTCTTTTTCACGGATGAGTTCCGCGATCCACTTGAAACCTGTCAATACATTATAACATTTGATGCCATTGGCCCTGCTAAACTCATCAATCATGTCGGTAGTGACAATTGTTTTCACCACCATGTCATTAGATTGTGAAATTCCCTTCGCTTTCCTTGCCTCAATCATGTAATTGAACGCCAGTACTGCTGTCTGGTTTCCATTCATTAATATCCATTCACCCTTGTTGTTTTTGATCGCGATACCAACCCTGTCAGCATCCGGATCTGTTCCCAGCAGGATATCTGCATCGATCTCCCTTGCTTTGTTGAGGCCAATGCTCATGGCATCCGGCTCTTCAGGGTTAGGCGAAACAACAGTCGGAAAGTTTCCATCAGGTTCAGCCTGTTCCTGTACAATGGTAACGTTGGTGAATCCGAATTCCTTCAATACCGAAGGCACCAGTTTTATACCTGTACCATGAATCGGTGTGTAGACTATTTTGAGGTCATGTTGTTTTTTTATTACATCAGGATAGACAGACAACTCCTTAACCATTTTGATATAAGCGTCGTCAACTTCTTTCCCGATGATCTGGATGTTGGCAGCACCACCATCCCATTTTACATCGTCTATCGAAGTGATCTTATCAACTTCCTTGATAACGTTTTTGTCATGCGGGGGAACCAACTGGCCACCGTCATTCCAATACGCTTTGTAACCATTATATTCTTTTGGATTGTGAGAAGCTGTGCAAACCACGCCGCCCTGGCAACCAAGATGTCGTATAGCAAACGAAAGTTCCGGGGTTGGTCTTAACGATTCGAAAAGAAAGACCTTAATGCCGTTTGCTGCCATTACATTAGCCACAATTTCGGCGAACATACGGCCGTTATTCCGGGAATCGTGAGCGATGGCTACCCTTACTGTACCACCAGGATATGTCTGGTTCAGGTAGTTGGCGTATCCCTGGGTTGACATACCAACCGTAAACTTATTCATACGATTGGTACCAACGCCCATTATGCCACGAAGGCCCCCTGTACCGAATTCGAGATTTCTGTAAAAAGAATCAACAACTTCCGTAGGATTTTCCTTTTGAAGTCTCAAAATCTCATCTTTGGTAGTCTGGTCGAAGGTACCATTCAGCCAGGCATTAACTCTTTCTTTGATAGCTGTATCCATGATTTATAGTTGATTGTACTTTGTAATGTAACGGGCAACCAATTTCGGGAAGATTGGTAAGACTAACAAATTCGATTCCAAACGCAGATAGTTGTATTTTGGGGCGAAATATTTTCAATCGACTGTGTGTTGAGACTCCGATCATTTTGTAAGATCCTGAAGGTAAATAATTACGTAGATGCCGCTGTGATGCCATACAGTAAGTTTGCTGCGACCCTGAAGTTTGCTGGGCACCTTTTTGTCTTTTTGTTTCTGTGCGTTGGCCTTGTTGCCCAGGAACCGGCTTCTTCGCTTCCCCGATTACAGAAAGGCTCAGGAAGTCCTGGTACAAGCGTATTTGCATATACCTTGTCAGATCCTGCAGATACGCGCTCTACGGCCGGTAAATTCTTAACGACCGCGCCTTCATCCGCGCGTTCGACTCCACTTCATCTTCCGGAAAACAAATCACGGTTATGGATAGTCGCCGGTAGCCATGCGGCAATCTGGGCAGGTACTTTCATTGCATTGAATCATGCCTGGTACAAGGACTATCCAAAATCCCCGTTCCACTTATTTGATGACAGAATGGAGTGGCACCAAATGGATAAGGCGGGTCATGTGTGGACCACGTACCAGCTGAGCCGGCATTCGGCGGCATCATGGAAATGGGCAGGGATGACGGACAGGCAAAGTGCCTGGCTCGGTGGATCCAGCGCTTTTGCGTTTCAAAGTATTATTGAGATCCTCGACGGCTTTTCAGCCGAGTGGGGATTTAGTATCGGAGATATGGAAGCGAACCTGATTGGTGCCGGCGGCTTTGTGGCGCAGCAACTGTTATTAAAAGAACAGATATTTCAAATTAAGTTTGGCTACAATCCATATAATTACCCGGATGATCTGAAACCCCGCCGGGATCAGCTGTTTGGTACTTCTTTAGCGGAACAACTTTTAAAAGATTATAACAGCCAGCGTTACTGGCTTAGCGCTAATCTGAAGTCTCTGTCAGGCAGTTCGAGGATGCCAGCATGGCTGAACCTTTCTTTTGGCTATAGTTCCGATGGCCTGTATGGTGCAAATTCAAACGTGTGGACAGATGAAGATGGGAATTATATTGACAGAACTGATATACCAAGGGTCCGGAGATTTTACCTGTCTCCCGATATTGACCTTACAAAAATTAAAACCAGAAGTAAGTTCTTCAGGTCCGTTTTCTTTGTCCTGAATATGGTAAAAATTCCGGCACCTGCCATTGAATACAATACGACCGGAAAACTGAAGTTCCATGCACTGCTGTTTTAAAGCTATCACTATATCGCTGTTTTGAAGCTATCACTCCATCCCTGTTTTAAAGTTACCACCATCGCTGTTTTACAGCTATCATTATCGCTGTTTTACAGCTATTACTCCATCGCTGTTATACAGCTATTACTCCATCCATGCCCCTGTTACTTTCTCACGCTGAACTTCAACGAAGATGTGCTCCTGAATGGTTGTGGACAGGGAGATACCAACATAATCCGGTTTTATCGAAAAGGCCTTATGGGTTCTTTCTACAAGTACGAGGATCTGTATTTTACGGGGGTGATATTCAAGAAACGGTTTTAATGCATATAGCAGCGTTTTTCCGCTGTTTGCGACATCATCAACTATGATGATGACTTTATTATCAAAGTCCAGGTTCTCACTGAGCCGTATTTCTGTGGGATTTCTTTTATTAAGGGCGATGCTGATAAGATGTGTTTTGTATCCCGAGATCTCAGCAAGCATCTTCTGAATCTCCTTTGCGATCACGACACCATTTTCTTCAATGCCGGCCAGTATAATTTCGGTTTCATCGATATTATTTTCCAGGATCTCATAAGCCATTCTTTTTAGTTTCCTGCCTGTTGTTGCCTCATCGAGAATATACTTCTTATCAGCCATTTCAATTTTTTGTAAAACTAACAAACATATTATTTCACTCTTGTGTATTTTTCGATGTTTACCCTGTTTATCCCGGCACTTTCAACGATTTCCACTCCCCGCTGAATAAGTGTGTCATTTGAGATTTGAATATTGAATTTAAAATCGTGGCCCTCCCACTCCCTGGCTGTACAATATTCGAGGAATTCTGTGTACACGCTATCTTTCAGGGTGTACTTCCCGCCACCGGAAGAAAAAGAAGCCGTTGAATCCTTTCCTTTTGCCAGATCATGCTGCAGGAATGCAAAATGAGTGTCATTGATGATCTTGATAAAAGAAGTGTTTTTAGTAAAGTCTGTCGTTACGGTGTCACCTTTTTCGATCAGCGTTCCGCTAAACAACTTCCAGGTGCCTTTCAGGGGCAATGCTCCAGCTGATTCAGCAGTTGGTTTTGGTTGTGGTTCGCATGAAAAAAGAAAAATGAAAGGGATTAAGCGAAGGAATGTCGATTTCATTTGAAATTGTATGTATCTAAATTATTCCCGCAAGATTCATTAATTTTTTTAAATTCTAATAATTTTAGACCAATGGGAGCTCAGGACGGAAATTATTATATTACACCTCAATTGGTCGCGTATGAATTATATACAACAAATCCTCTTTGTACTGATATCTGCAATAGCTATCTGGCTTTTCTCAAGAAATGCTATGCAGATCAGGAAAAATATATTGCTGGGTCGGGATGAGGATTACTCGGATAATAAAGGCGTAAGATGGAAAAACATGCTGCTTATTGCCTTAGGTCAGAAAAAGATGTTCCGGAATCCCCTGGTGGCGGTGATGCACCTTGTGTTATATGCCGGTTTCGTAATAATCAACATTGAAGTGCTTGAAATAGTACTCGATGGTATTTTTGGAACCCACCGTCTGTTTGCGCCTGTGCTGGGAAGTGTTTACCCGATGCTCATCAACGCTTTCGAAATACTTGCATTCGGTGTAGTCCTTTTTTGTATCATTTTCCTGATCAGGAGAAACGTGCTTAAGTTGCGCCGCTTTATCAGTCGTGACCTTGATGGCTGGCCCAGATCTGATGCAAACTATATCCTGATAACAGAAATTGTACTGATGGCCCTCTTTCTGACCATGAATGCAACGGACACATTATTACAGGAAAGGGGCTATGGCCAATATGCCGGGCACAACACCGGAAGTTTCATGATATCGAAGCTATTACATCCAATGTTTCAAAACATGGACAGTGCAACCCTTGCCGGTATAGAAAGAACTGCCTGGTGGTTGCACATTGTCGGGATCTTTGCATTCTTAAATTATCTGCCCTATTCAAAACATCTGCATATTCTGCTGGCTTTTCCCAATGCATACTACACGAGACTACTGCCAAAGGGTATCATCAAAAATATGCCTTCCATTCAGAACGAGGTTTTATATGCAATGCAGCCTGAACTCGCTCCGACCGATGCAGCCCCGCCAGAGAAGTTTGGCGCCAAAGATGCCATGGACCTAAGCTGGAGAAACCTCCTCGACGCATACAGCTGTACCGAATGCGGCAGGTGCAGTGCTGCCTGTCCCGCCACAAAAACTGGCAAAAAATTATCTCCCCGGAAAATAATGATGGACACACGTGACCGGATAACCGAAATAGGTGAAAACATTCGTCTCAACGGTGAATTCAAGGATGATGGCAAAACGCTTCTGCACAATTATATCACAGCGGAAGAATTAAGGGCTTGTACGACCTGCTCTGCCTGCGTCGAAGAATGTCCCGTCAGCATCAGCCCTCTTGAAATCATCATCGAAATGCGCAGGTCCCTCATAATGGAAGAAAGCAATGCACCCCAGGAGTGGAACGCAATGTTTGGAAACGTAGAAAACAATTTTGCTCCATGGAAATTTAGTCCTGAGGAGCGGGATAAATGGACCGAAGAATTGAGAAGCTGAACCTGCTTTGCGGATCAACTTCAAACTTGTGCAATCTAGTTATCTGTTAAGCTCCTTTTCATCTGCACTTGGACCATACATACCTGGTACCGGGATGTTTTGCAAACGCAGATAAAGTGATAGTTGTCCACGGTGATGGACGATGTGATTAAGCGCAAAATAACGCATCACGATTTTCCTTGGCGCTTTAATGATGGTTTTATCACCTTGCGTAAGCGCCCAGGTTTTGTCCAGTTCTGAATCCGGGCATCGTTCGAGTGCGTTGAGGCAGGTTGCCAGGCGCTCATCAAAAAAAGCCAGCAGGGCCGCAGCACTTCCCAGGGGTTCAAGCCTTGGGATCGGATTAGCCAGGTTCAGCCCATCGGTTTCAATGATCAGCGATATCCAGACCGGTATATTGGATATATGTTGCGCAAGCTTAACGGTGCTGTATGATTTTTCATGGGGTTTCCAGGGGAGATGGACATCTTCCAGCCTTTCCAGCATTTTCCTTGTATTAGCCGCTTCTCTTTTGATTTCCCCCATCAGGAGTTCTTTTTCAGTCATAAAGAATATATTAATGAATATGGTTAATTTCCTCGATGGTTTTTTCTGATTTTTCGGATACAATTTTCACTGGCTGTTTTTTCCTCCTGATCATTTTGATAAAAAGGATTATCGCAGTCAACGTAAACACCGAACCGATTATCCAGTTCATTACATTCTGGTTGGCATTTAATTCATCAACTATAAGCCGGCCCCCAAAAATAAATACGGCATTCCCAATCAGGGTGCCGATCCCAATTCCGATAATATAGAAATTGTAATGGCTTGTACGGGGTAATAGGATTCCTTTTGTAACAAGTACGGTACTCCATCCGAACCAGAATGGAATTTGTACGGGATTGATGGCACTCATTGATACACCCAGCCAGAAACGATGCATGGTGTTTGACAGAATTACATTCTTACCTGTGCCGCCCGGGTTAGCTGCAGCCATGAAAGTAGTGACAGCAAGTGCGACGATCATAGCCAGGCTGAGCCATTCCAGCCAGGTAAATAGTCTTTCATGTTTTCTTACCCACTGCATCGCCACCAGTGAAACCCGGACATATATTATTTCAACAACCATGGCACCGAGCACAAAATATATCGCAGGCACAATTCCGTCCGTAACAGAAATCTGCATAGCCGCTATGTTAAGCGTGCCAAGTGGTAACGTTCCAAGAAAACTAATGAATAACCCCGTCAGCGCAATTCGGGCCAATACAATACCCGTTGGTTGGTTGTTCGCTGTATTCATAATAATACCGCATTTATTCAGGCATTTCCGCCAGCTTCCGGGAATGTGCTTTGTCTTCCCTGAACATAGCAATACCATCCTTCAAAGTAAGATATGGATGACCTGCCCTGTGATTCATCCGGCTTATCCGCCACAAGATAAACCAGTGACGGACAATCTCCTTCCATGCAAAAAAAATACTGTGACGCGGATCATACATATGCGTCGGTTCTGACCCTGCTCCATTCACTTCAATAATGCTGAGCGCTTCTCCCTTTTTCAGTTCTTCCCAGCTATTGAATCTTATATCAAGTCGTCCATAATAGAAGTCTTTGACCTGCCGGCAAATGCGATCAATACTTTCAGTAAGTTCTTCATCCACCAGGTAGGATTCATCAAGGAACAATGATCCACGGGCATGATTACCGTAAGGCGAAACAACTTTTTCTTCACCCGGCGCAAGTATCTGCTCGAGAGCAGATCCATGCATTCTTTTCATGGCATCCACATACATGATTCCGCGCTTGTCGTTTGTCAGCAATTCGCGTATCGTATGTTCCCCATCACCCTTTACGGTGAGAAACTTTTTTCTTACTATGCCTGAAATTCTACCCTTCGCTTCTCCCGGGTACCGATAATAAAAAATGCCTACTTCATTTTTATATGCAACATATTCCTGGATATGAAAATTCATGATTGCACTTTTTACATATGCACGGACGTCGTCTTCATCCATCAGTCTCTTTACCCCCCTTCCCCGGCCACCACTATCTGGTTTGCCAATCAGCGGGAACCTCAGGTCGCCGTTTTTTAAGGCATTAAGTACATGTTCCGGCAAAACCGGCAATTTGAAAAATATGGTTTTGGGATGAAGGTAATCGGGCATGATCGCATAAATATCTTCTTTAGATTCATTCAGGAAGCCGCCATTCTGAATGGAAGGATTCGAAGCTGCAAAGAAGAAAAAAGATCTTGCCCTCAGGCACAGGTAAATCCAGATCGGGTAAATCAGCAGGTAAACGGTATTGAAGCTCCAGTACTCCCAATTAAACAGCCTGATAAAAAACGGACGATGAAAAAATCCTCTTCGGTTCGTCATTTCACACTCACAAGGTTTTTCTGAAGTGCAAATTCAGCATCAGTTCGTTGATTTTGTTTCAAATCAAGATAACTTACCCGGGCCTTGTATTTCTCAAGGCTGATTGAAGTGATGCTCACCGTAAAGGTTTCACCATCCCTGTTCATAAGCAGATCATTATTGGTATCCCCATCACCCGTGAATTGGTGGAAGTTCAAAATGTCATCCTGGGATGGAGCCTGATTTCTTCTGAGCCACTCTGCGAACCATTGCTCTCGTTTCATGATAACAGCAGGGGTATAAAGCGTAACTGATGACCAGATATGGGGTTGAGCAGCATCCGGTTGTTTTGTGAATTTCTGATTGCCATCCCAGCGACATTCATACAAAGAACGGTGTTCCCAGATAATCGCCGTAAATGGTTCTATGTTTTCCAGATCCAGCCCTTTAAAGGCCTGGAAAGGCTCGGAATGGTTAATAAGGTCAAGGACAATTAAGCCGCGGCTCTTTCGGTAAGGTGGCATGGATATATGCTTTACCACACCGCCATTCAGAAGTACGATGGCATTGCCATTTTCATGAGCAGCAATCCAGGTTCCCCCGGCATCAGCATCCTTTGGGAAGATGAGTTTACCAGTCGAAAATTCATAGGCTTCCGGATACAGCGCCGATGCCCGGACATTCTTTTCGTCCCGGTTAGAAGTGATATAAACGCCCTTTCTGGTAGGAAGAAATGTTACTGTGCACATTGGTTTCGGTGCTTTACTGTGGAAGAAGCTACCCCGAATTCCGCGGGTAAACTAATATCCGATACCTCGCTGATCCCCACTCGGATCAGCGCCATATGATGAATAGTATGCTCGAGATTGTACGCAATCTCACGATAAAAATTTGTCTGGATCCGTATGGGCTCATCCCCGAGGTCGTCATAAGTCGCCTCCAGTATCAGTTCTTTATCAGCTTTGTGAATGTTTTGAAACACTTCAGTCAATAAATTAGTCGCAAATTCCTTATCATTTTCTATTACGGTATCCCTTTTCCTCTTTTCGTAATTCACGGTTCCCCCATCATAACCGTTCTCCAGGCACTGGAAAAGTTCTATGATGTGGCGAACGTGTTGTCCAATAGTATTTTTAAATAATGTACTGCACGGTTGAACATACTCCTGTTGAGACAGGCGGTTCAAAGTCTCGGCCAGCTGTACAAACACATTATTTACAGCTTGTTGTAATTGCATTGAAAAATTTTGTTGTGCAAAATAATGTTATTTTCTAATTAACCGTCTACCCTTAACCGATTTGTTATAACTGTTTTTCAACATGTTAGACTTTCCTGGTGACTACTTCAAGGCATACCAGCAGATTATCCGATACAGTGCTGCCCCCGCCAACACCAAAATCGCGCCGGTTAATCCTGAACTCCCCTTTCAGCCGGTAACCGGCAGATAAGGTCTTTGCGGTAAAAGGGAACGAAATGTCTTTAGTGACTTTTTTGATGGTCAGTTTTCCGTTTATTACATATTCCCCGCTCTTTTTTCCGGGTATAATACCGGAAGAAACGAACCGAATGCGGGGGTAATTCGCGACATCAAAATAGTCATCTTTCCGGAGATGATTATCGCGTGTATTATTATCGGTGTCTATCGTATTTGCATCTACTGAAACATTCACTGAGGAATTTGCGGGGGATGCCGGATCAAAAAAAATCTTACCCTCAAGTCCACTGAACCTCCCGGTAACCGAAAAACCGAAGTTGCGGATCTTAAACTCAATTTTAGACTCTCCCGGGACTGGTATCTGCGCCTGTGGATAAACGTTAAGTAATGCAAATACCAGGGAAAAGCTCAGGAGCATACGAAGCATGGAATAATCATTTGGCTCGTAAGTTCCGCGATATCAATGAATATACAAAGTGATGACTTCTATCTTCACTCCATTTATATTAGATTTACAAAAAACAAGAGGATGCAGGTACCAGTAATGGCAGAATTATTTGCAGAAGGGAAATCGCCGGAAGTTCTTTTCTGGGTAGGATGTGCAGGCAGCTTTGATCAACGTGCACAAAAAATAACCCGTGCCTTTGTGACTATCCTTGAAAAAATCGGTGTCAGCTACGCGGTATTGGGCAAAGAGGAATTATGTACGGGCGACCCCGTACGCCGTGCAGGCAATGAGTTTATGTTCCAGATGATGGCATATCAGAACATCCAGGTACTTAATAACTACGGTATAAAGAAAATAGTGACGGCCTGCCCGCATTGTTTCAATATCATAAAAAATGAATACCCGGTCCTCGGTGGTTCTTATGATGTTATTCATCACACTACTTTTTTACAGGAATTGCTTGATGCGGGAAAGATCCGGATTAAAGAAGGTGGTGCTTTTAAGGGCCGGAAAATAACCTATCACGACAGCTGCTATCTTGGACGTGCCAATGATATTTATGAAGCCCCGCGAAAAGTGCTGGAAGCCCTGGACGGCGAGTTGGTGGAAATGAAAAGGTGCCGGAGCAAGGGCCTGTGTTGTGGCGCAGGTGGAGCCCAAATGTTTAAAGAAGAAGAAAAAGGCGACACGAGAGTAAATTTCGAAAGAACAAGGGAAGCCATCGATACCGGTGCCGCGGTCATAGCCGCCGCCTGCCCCTTTTGTAATACCATGCTTACTGACGGTGTAAAAAACAACGAAAAAGAAGAAAGTGTGCAGGTGCTGGATATTGCAGAGCTCATAGCTGCTTCGATGGTTTAATTTTTCGCAGTGAACTCATTTTATCTTACAGGTGTTTTTAGCGTTATAGACTTTCCCTGACAATACTTTCCGGCGAATGTTAACATTAAACCCGCTACAGAAACGCAGGAGATTGCTTAATTTTGCAGAATGATGAATCTTGAATACGTGCCGTTATTACCACCGGATTTTAGTCCTGATTCCCGGGTATGGATTTACCAAAGCAGCCGCCTTTTTTCTCTCGGTGAAGCATTGCAACTGGAAGAAATCCTTGAGGCATTCGCCAGTAACTGGAAATCACATGGTACACCAGTCAAAGGTTATGCAAACCTCTTTTTCGGACAGTTTATCATACTCATGGCTGACGAGTCTGCCACGGGGGTGAGTGGATGCAGCACCGACAGTTCTGTAAGACTGATGAAAGATATTGAACAGACTTTCAAGGTGTCATTATTCGACAGGCAATCCCTGGCTTTTATAGTAAAGGAATCTATACAGGTTCTTCCGATGTCGCAGTTGAATTATGCAGTGGAAAAATCGTTCATTACGGGAGATACCCTATACTTCAATAATCTTGTGCAGACGAAAGCGGAGCTGATCAACAACTGGATCATCCCCGTCCGATCAAGCTGGCTTGCGAAAAAACTCAAGCTGCCGGTAAGTGATCAGGGTTAGGTACAATGATTTTAAAATGATAGCATAAAGACCGTACCCTCTCCCTCCACAGACTGCACATTTATGTTCCCATGATGAAGCATCATGATCTGCTTGCACAAACTTAAGCCTATACCTGAACCCGTCTTTTTTGTACTGAAGAAGGGAATAAAGATCTTGTCCATTACTTCTTCACTCATTCCCAGCCCGTTGTCGGAAACTTTGATCACCGTTTTACGAGTGGAAGCAATATAACCTGATAATACGATCCGGCCGTTAGCCGTGTCCTTAACGGCTTCGATCGCATTCACAACCAGGTTGATTAACACCTGCTCCACAAGATTCGTATCCGCTTCGAGTACCAGGTCAGGATCTTTAAGAATGATTTCCATTTCAATATCCTTTTGTTCCAGCGTTGGCTCCATCAGGTGATGAAGGTTCTCGAAAAGATCGCGGACATATATCTTTTTGAGGTTGGGCTGCGTGATCTTATTAAGGTTGCGGTAAGTCTCGGCAAATTTCAGAAGACCCTCGCTTCTTCTCTGGATAGTTGTAATGCCCAATTCCAGGTCATCGAGTGCACCACTCTCATTATTCAGTGATTTTACAGATTGCTGTACCCGGCGTTTCAACGTTTCAGCAAGCGAAGATATCGGTGCAATTGAGTTCATGATCTCATGTGTCATTACACTGAGGAGCTTCTGCCAGGCTTTGGATTCTGTTTCATCGAGGGCCTCATTCACATTCTGGAAGGCAATCAGTTTAAAAATTCTCCCGTCGGTTTGAAAAGCAGTTCCCGATAAGAGAATTTTGAACGCAGCCCTGTCCAGGTGCGCAGTTCCAATCTTTGATTCACCCGGTTTAAGTGCAAGGATCTGTTTATATAGTTCTTCATCCCTTTTTGTTAAAGAATGAATTGTTTTGAGATAAGGAAGATGAATCATTTTTTTAAGTGACTCATTCATCCAGAGCACTTCCCCATTGTCTTCTGCGTACATCAGGATTCCTGTATCAATCAACTCCAGAATCTTTTGAAGATATTGATACTGCGTTTCTCGTTCCTTACTGATATCCTTAAACGTAGAATTGATCTCATTAAAACCCTGGCGCAATGGCTGCAGGTCAACCGGTGCATGTTTAACGTCAAAATACCTTGAGAAATCACGATAGTGAACCGATTCAACGAACTGATCAAGTTCTGTATGTGCCTTGCGCTGAAACCGGTAAAATTCCACCACCTGGTATGCGATTATGGGCAATAAAATAGTGAGATAAATAAACCAACCCTTACCCATCATCCCTTTTACAAGAATATAAGAAGCAATAGTAAGTGTGAAAAGTAAAAGGAGCACCCTGACGAGAATGCGCCACTCGAAATTCTTTAAAGCCATGTAAAAAATTGAGTTACGACGTAAAATCAAATATCATATTTACTCAACCGCCGATATAAGGCAGTTCTTGTCAACCCCAGTTCCTTCGCGGCTTTGCTGATGTTTCCATTGTGTTTTTCGATCACCTTCATGATAGTGTTTTTCTCAATTGAACTCAATTTGAATTCAGTGGGTTCTGACTCAACAACGCGTGGTGATTCGATCGGTGAAAAAATAAGATCCTTTGACTGCAACACGTCGCCGTCTGACATGATAACAGCGCGTTCGATCGTATACTGCAGCTCCCTGATATTTCCCGGATAATGATAATGCATCAATTTATCCAGTGCCCTTTCATCAAACTGCAAACCGGGTTTAAGGTATTTGTTAGAATACAGTTTGCTGAAATGTTTCGCGAGCAGGATGATATCATCTCCCCTCTTATGTAAGGGCGGTAACATGATCTCAACTGTATTGATACGGTAGATCAGGTCTTTCCGGAACCTGTTTTCATTCGCCAGCTCACTCAGGGGCACATTGGTGGCACAGATCAGCCTGATGTCAATGGGGATGGAATCGTTCGTTCCGAGCCTGGTCACCTGGCGGTTCTGGAGCACACTCAACAATTTCGCCTGTTGATGGAGGGAGATGTTCCCGATTTCATCCAGGAACAGTGTTCCACCGGCAGCCGCCTCAAAACGGCCCATACGATCCTCACGGGCATCAGTAAACGCACCCTTTTTGTGTCCAAATAGTTCGGACTCAAAAAGTGATTCTGTTAGCGCGCCGACATCGACTTTTACAAATGGTTTTGCCGCCCGCAATGACTGCTGATGTATCGCTTTTGCGATCATGTCCTTACCCGTGCCGTTTTCGCCAAGGATGAGTATGTTCGCATCCGTGGGAGCGATCTTCTCTATTTTATAGAAAATCTCAGCCATAACCTCGGATTCTCCCATCAGCTCCTTACCAATAATGGAGTCGGCACTAAAAGATGGTTGCGAGCTGAGTTTTCCGCCCTTACGTTTCAGCGCATCTTTTATGATGCCGATCAGTTTTTCGTTATGCCACGGCTTTACCACAAAATCCGCGGCGCCTTCTTTCAGGCATCTTACTGCCAGGTCAATATCCCCGTATGCAGTAATCATAATTACTGCAGCTTCCGACCGGTACTCACCATGGATTTTTTTGAGCCAGAAAAGACCTTCGTTGCCTGTGTTTATTGAACTGTTGAAATTCATGTCCAGCAGGATGAGGTCAAATTTCTGTTTTGATAACAGCCATCTCAGGTTTTCCGGGTTCTTTTCTGTGACAACTTCCTTTACTTCCGTTTTCAAAAGCAGCCGGACAGCCGTAAGAACATCTGGATCGTCATCGATCACCAGGACGCTTGAATTTTTTAGTGACATAGTCTTGAAAAATATTTATTGCAATGGATGCAACATTCAGATCTACAATTATACCATAAATACAACGCCATGGCAATTAATTTTTTATGCAATCATTGTGTCCCAAAGCTACTGTATCAAAACCGAACACCGGATGTACCGCTAACGAACAGATTCGTAGGGATATGCACTCTAAGCCCTTGTGTTTCAATCGGGTCTGTTTCTGGCATATTGTTTCTTATGATAGTACTGGTGATTTAATCTTATGTGATTGTTTTGGTGGCCGGCCTCTATCGGAAAGCCGGTCACTTTTTAAAAAAGTTAATCTAAAGTTTTACAAAGTGGATAGAGTAATTGCAAAAAAGACCTGGACTACAAAACGTATATTAACGATAGGCGGGATCGTGGCCCTGGTTGCGCTTATTGCATCGAGTGTATATTTCACTTCCGGAAAAAGCCGCCTGAATGTTGACACTGAGAGGATAACCATCAGTGAAGTAAAAAAAGGTCCTTTCCAGGTTACGATACCGGTGAATGGTATCGTGCTCCCTATAACAACGATCTATCTTGATGCAATTGAAGGTGGACGTGTGGAAGAAAGATATGTAGACGACGGAGCTTTGATGAAGAAAGGCGAACCGATCATGAAGCTGTCCAACACTGATCTTGAGCTTACTTTGTCAAACCAGGAAACCAGTGTTTTCAACGTACTCACCCAGATGCAGATCCAAAAAAATGCCGCTGAGCAAAACACCATCACCAAACTGAACCAGATGGCTGATGTGGATAACGCATTGAAGGAAGCAGAACGGGTATATAAACTGAATAAGACGCTTTATGAGCAGAAAGCGATCGGCTCACAGGAATATAATTCTTCCAAGAATCTGTATGAATACCAGGTCCTGAGAAAAGATCTGACCGTTCAGATTCTGAATAAAGATTCGGTTTCCAACAGGCAGCAACTCAATCAGACAGCCCAGTCTTATGACCGTATGAAAAACGCCCTCGCCCTGATGCAGCAGAAAGTTGGTGACCTGGTGGTTCGTGCACCTGTAGATGGTCAGCTTACTTCACTGGACGCTGAAATCGGTCAGTCAAAAAATAAAGGAGAGCGACTGGGACAGATTGACGTTCTGAGTGGTTTCAAAGTGCGTGCAGATATCGATGAACACTATCTCTCAAATATCGTGACCGGGCTACGCGGCAAGTTCACGTTCGCCGGCAAAAATTATGAACTGGAGATCAAAAAAGTGTATACCCAGGTGACCAACGGGCGGTTCCAGGTTGATATGGAATTCCTTGGTGAGATTCCCAAGGGTGTAAGACGGGGACAGACCTTACAGATCCTGCTTGCTTTGAGTGATGAAACAGAGGCAATCATGTTACCAAAAGGCGGCTTCTACCAGCAAACCGGTGGTAACTGGATATATAAAGTGAGCGAGGATGGCAAATCAGCTTATCGGGTTGACATACAGCTGAACCGCCAGAGTACAGAATATTATGAAGTAATGGAAGGATTGAAACCAGGGGACAAAGTAGTGACTTCCAGTTACGAAAACTATGGAACGATGCAGGAATTAATTCTTAAAAAAGAATAATATAGCCACTGCCGACGGTTTTTTAAACCAATAACTACCGCCGGCCGGGTTGAAAATATCAGATCAACCTTATTCACCTTATAATATTTGTTTTATGCTTAAAAAATTCTTTTTCACCCTCACCCTGGTAACCTGTATCAGCGTGTTGCCATCTTACACCAATACCTGTGCTAAGGCGGATGCTGCTTTCCTAAAAACGGAGTTGTCAAAATCATGCGATCCTGAAACGGCGGTAAGATCAGCCAGGAAGGCGGGGCATGGATTGGAAGTGTTTCCTCTTGAACTCATAAGCATCCAGCTTTAATTTCAGATAGCGTAACACCAACAAGCGTTAAAACGTATAACATTTTATTCACCGAAAGTAAATCACCTAAATCAAGTAAAATGATCAAAATCACAGAACTAGAAAAATACTACCGTACCGAGGAAGTAGAAACGGTTGCCCTTAACAAACTCACATTCGAGGTGAAAGAAGGCGAATTCGTAGCAGTTATGGGACCTTCAGGTTGCGGTAAGTCAACCCTTCTCAATATCGTAGGATTACTTGATGATCCGGATGGTGGTAGCTTTCTGTTCAACGGCATTGAAGTTGCGAAATTCAACGAAAGAAAAAGAGCCGACCTCCGCAAAAGGAATATCGGTTTTGTATTCCAGAGCTTCAATTTGATTGATGAGCTGACCGTGTATGAAAATGTTGAACTTCCGCTGATCTATCTTGGGGTGAAAGGTGCGGAACGTAAACAACGCGTAGAAGAGGTGCTGGATAAAATGCAGATCATGCATCGTAGAAATCACTATCCTCAGCAGTTATCTGGTGGTCAGCAACAGCGTGTGGCCGTTGCCCGGGCGGTTGTAAACAAACCCAAACTGATTCTTGCCGATGAGCCTACAGGTAACCTCGATTCTTCAAATGGTAATGAAGTGATGACCCTGCTTACAGATCTGAATGAACAGGGTACAACTATTATCATGGTTACACACAGCGAACATGACTCCCGTTACAGCCACCGTATCATCCGGATGTTGGATGGCCAGGCAGTAACTGAGAATATTATGGTCTGATCCGAAGTTTTTCTTTTTTCACCGGGCCGCTAAGTAAAGGACTTCCACAAGGTTTGCCCTAATATCACTCCCATGCTTTATAATTATCTGAAGATCGCGTACCGAAGCTTGCTAAAGTACAAATTCATTTCATTTATAAATGTGTCGGGACTGGCAATAGGATTTACGTGTTGTTTGCTGATTGTGGGATATATCCTCAACGAGATAAGTTATGACCGGTCAAATCCGAGAGCAAAGGATATCTACCGTGTTTCCCGGAAGTTTCATTCTGATAAAGGAGTAATATCGCTCCAGCTTGCAAGTGTCGCTCCTCCTTTTGGTCCCTTACTGGTAAATGAATACCCGGACATTCAAAAAATGACCCGGGTGCTCAACATTGGAAGCCCTGCCATGAAGTATGGGGACAAAAATTTCAATGAAACCCAGGTTTATGCAGCGGACGAGAACTTCTTTGACTTTTTCAACGTAAAAGTTGTGAAAGGTGATTCAAAGACGGCTCTGAATGAACCGGGCACATTTATGTTATCTGAAGAAATTGCTGAAAAATATTTCGGAAAACAGGATCCCGTCAACCAGGTGATCAGGTTGTACAATCAATTCAATCTGAAGGTCACCGGGGTTTATAAGGAACTCCCGTTAAACAGTCATTTTCACCCGCGGGTCCTTGTTTCATTCAATACCTTGAAGAGCCCTGATATTTATGGAGAGGAACGGTTAAGAACAAACTGGGGGAATAATGCTTTCATGACTTATATTATGCTGCCGGAAAAGTATCCGGCAAAAAGTCTGGAAAAAAAGTTCCCTGCTTTTCTTGACAAACATATGGCCGGCCACTATGGTGGTGGCAAACCGTCGTTATATACAACGATCAATCTTCAAAAGCTGACAGACATCCACCTTTTTTCGCATATGGATGATGAAGCTGAACCAAATGGCGACATAAAAAGGGTCTATATCTTCTCTGCCATTGCCTTATTTATCCTGTTGATAGCCTGTATCAATTACATGAACCTCGCCACTGCGAGGTCGGTATTGCGGGCCAGGGAAATAGGAATACGTAAAGTCAGCGGAGCAACAAAAACTGAACTGGTAACACAGTTTCTTACAGAATCAGTGCTGATTACATTGATTGCTTTGGTCATTTCTTTCGTATTAACGGCGATCTGTTTTCCGCTGATGAACAAATTATCAGGTCTGGAATTAAGTTTCAACTCCCTGTTGCAATGGAACATTCTGATACCGATCTTAATTATCCCGGTATTGGTTGGATTGTTGTCCGGATTATATCCAGCTTTTTTTATGTCGTCATTCCAGCCTGTCAAAACGCTGAAAGGTTTCCTGAAAGTCGGCTCGGGCAACGTCTCCTTCCGGCAGGTGCTGGTCGTATTACAATTTGCGATTTCGATTATCCTCATCATAAGTACCGCAATCGTATTCCAGCAATTGCATTATATGCAGCAAACGAACCTGGGGTACGACAGGCAACATATTGTTACGATCGATCATAATACCGCGATCACACCAAATTATGAAAGCTTCCGGCAGGAGTTATTACAGTATCCCGGAATTGCGGCTGCCGGCCGCTCCTCGCGTGTCCCTACCGGCCGCTTACTGGATTCACAGGGTGCGGGGATGATAAAGGGAGACTCAATTACTCCCTCGAATACCGATCTCAAATATGTTATGGCCGATGATCAGTTCATCCCGACATACAAAATAAAAATGATCGCGGGCAGAAATTTTTCAAAAGACTTCGGCACCGATACCAGCGCCTATATCCTGAACGAAACAGCTGCAAGAAACCTGGGCTACCAGCAACCTGCCGACCTGGTTGGCAAAACGATGAGTTATGGCGGAGATGCCGGCCCGGTGATCGGCATCATGGGTGATTTTCATTTCGAATCCATGCATCAGAAAATCGTTCCCCTGGTATTGTTTACTGACCGGTCCACCGGTAATGCTTATGGCGATATCTCGATCCGCATCACTGGAAAAAATATTCCTGCAGCGATCAGTCATCTCGAAAAGACCCATAAAAAATTCCTTCCCGAGGTACCGTTTCAATACAGCTTCCTGGACGAAAGATTTCAGCGTTTGTATGACTCAGAATTAAAACAGGGATCCATATTCGCTGTGTTTTCGGGAATTGCAATCTTCATTGCCTGCCTGGGTTTGTTTGGTCTGTCAGCTTTCGCTATTACCCAACGCATGAAAGAAATCGGTGTGCGCAAAGTGCTTGGCGCGAGTGTCAACAGTATAGTCCAGTTGTTGTCTAAAGATTTCCTGAAACTTGTTGGTGTTGCTGCCTTGATAGCATTCCCAATTGCCTGGTTTGCGATGTATTCCTGGTTGCAGGATTTTGCTTACCGTGTTCAGATCGCATGGTGGATATTCTTGCTGGCTGGTATTATTGCGGCGTTGATTGCAATCCTTACTATTTCCATGCAAGCGATAAAGGCAGCACTTTCCAACCCGGTGAAAAGCCTCAGGAGCGAGTAGTAAACATCATATCAAAAATCATGATCAGAAATTATCTGAAAGTCGCCGTCCGGAATATCATAAGATATAAAGGCTATTCGGCTATTAATATCGCTGGTTTATCGATAGGAATCGCTGCCAGTTTATTATTGTTCCTGGTCATCAGGTATGAATACAGCTATGATACATTTCAAAAGGAATATAATAACATTTACCGCGTAGTTACCGTTGACAAACCTAAAGGTGGTGAATTGCAATATACAATAGGTAACCCCTATCCAAACCTCGACGCACTGAGGGCAAGTTTTCCCACTATCAAATTCGGAGCCTTGTATTCAAGCTTTGGTAGCCAGGTCACTGTTCTGAAAGACAAATCTCCGGCAGCGGTTGCCAATCCTAAATACATCGAAGAAAATGGCCTGATTTATACTGATGCCCGTTTTTTTGAGATCTTCAGTTATAAGTGGCTTGAAGGTCAGCCGCAGATTCTCAATGAACCGAATGTAGCCGTGCTCACAAAGGCCAAAGCTGAAAAATATTTTGGCAACTGGAAAGAAGCCCTGGGCAAATCATTATTGATTGATAATGCAACGCCTGTAACTGTAGCTGGTATCATTGAGACGCCTCCGGTTAATTCAGATTTTCCTTTGCAACTGATTGGTTCGTTTGAGACCTATAAAAACATCAAAGGTCCCAATGGCTATTCAGATCAATGGGGGCATATCACCAGCAACTTCCAGATCTATACACTTCTGCCGGCCGGGGTAACTGAATCATCATTCAACAAACAACTCGAAACATATAGCAAATCGCATTACCCTGTATCATCACGGCGGGAGGTAAGGAAGAACATGGTTCAGCCACTGCGGGAAATTCATTTTGATACCAGGTTTGAAAACCTCGGCGATCACGTCATTTCAAGATCCACTTTAAATATCTTATCTTTTATTGGTGTCCTTATCATCATAATGGCTTCCATCAATTTTGTGAATCTTTCCACCGCGCAGGCTGTTGGACGGTCACGGGAGGTGGGGGTAAGAAAGGTTTTGGGAAGCAGCCGCGGCCAGCTTTTCAGGCAGATGATGGGAGAAACCGGTCTGATCGTTTGTATATCCATCACTATCTCTCTGGCTCTTGCATACATTGTTTTACCCTATGTGAAAAACTTTGTTTCTATTAATGAACCATTGAGTCTATTTGATAGATCTTCAGCCCTATTTCTTTTGGTAGTACTTATCGCTGTTACATTTTTATCAGGAGTTTATCCTTCGCTGATCCTTTCAGGGTTCAGTCCCGCACAGGTCCTGAAAAACAAAATGACTTCATCGATGGCGGGGGGCATATCCCTCAGAAGAGCGTTGGTTGTGTTGCAGTTTGGTATCTCCCAGGTATTGACCATCGGCACGATCATAGCCGTCAGCCAGATGAACTTCGTCAAGAATGCGGATATTGGGTTTAATAAGGATGCGGTACTTGTCATTAACAGCAATGCCGACAGTGCATTGCTTGCACGCCAGTCCGCATTTAAATCTGCAGTGCTCCAGGTTCCCGGTGTAAAGGCGGTTTCCTTTACCAGCGACGTACCCTCGTCTGACAATAACTCCTCTACCAATTTCGCTTTTGATATGAAGCCTGACGAGGACTTTAACCTGTACCTTAAATTTGCCGATGAGGATTATTTCAAAACCTTCGGTCTCCAGCTTGTTGCCGGCCGCGGCTTCGCAAGGAGTGATACCATGCACGAGGCAGTGGTCAATGAAACACTCCTGACACAATTAGGGCTAAAATCTCCCAATGAAGCTATTGGAAAAAATATCCGGATCGGCCGCAATGCATGGTTGCCGGTAGTCGGAGTCGTCAAAGACTTTAAAACAAATTCTCTCCGTGAGACTGTAAAACCGCTAATGATCAGCAGCCTCAGTAATTTCTATACGGTTACTGCCATTAAATTACACTCGGCCGATATGTTGAAAGCAAAAACTGCAGTACTTGGAAAATGGGATGAATTTTTTCCTGAATACGCAAACACCAATCTCTTCATGGACGAAAGCATCGATAATTTCTACCAACAGGAAAATCAACTGAGCGGCCTGTATAAGATTTTTGCGGGGCTTGCTATATTCATTTCCTGCCTCGGGTTATATGGGCTTGTTTCTTTTCTTGCAGTTCAGAAAACCAAGGAGGTTGGTATTCGAAAAGTATTGGGCGCATCGGTGGGCAACATTGTGTACCTGTTCTCCCGGGAGTTTACGATCCTGATCACGATCGCGTTCGCCATTGCTGCACCCATTGCCTGGTATGTGATGAGTGACTGGCTCAACAACTTCGAGTTCAAAATACCAATCGGTGCAGGTGTGTTTATCCTTGCAATAATCATATCCTTAATTATCGCATGGATAACGGTTGGTTACAAAGCTATACGGGCGGCTCTTGCCAATCCTGTCAAAAGCATCAGATCCGAATAAAAAGCACTTAATACTCTTTTTATGATAAAAAGTTATCTTAAGACTGCATGGAGAAACATTCTCAAGCACAAAGGCTTTTCTTTCATAAATGTGTTTGGTTTATCACTCGGCATCGCTGCGTGTTTGTTGATACTTCACTATGTGCGGTTTGAACGAAGTTTCGACAACTTCCATTCAAAAGGCGAGCGCATTTTCCGCCTGCAGCAAGACAGGTTCAATGAAGGTAAGTTGTCGACACAATGGGCAGCCGGTGCAGCCGGGGCAGGTAAAACTTTCAGGCAGGCCTTACCTGAGATAGAATCATACGCCTGGTTCAGGTCAGCCGGTACGGCAGTGATGTCTTACAACAATGTAGAGTTCCGTCAAACCCGCGCCTATTATGCCAATGAGGATTTCCTTAATATTTTTTCATATCCTATTGTCAGCGGGAAGATAAAAGGTGCACTTACAGAACCGAATACTGCGGTGATTACCGTTTCCTGCGCCAGGAAATATTTTGGTAACGAAGATCCGATGGGAAAAGTTCTTTCCCGGAATAAACAGGAGAACTACAAGATCACCGGTGTCATGGCAGATATGCCGGAGAATACGCACCTGAAATTTGAGCTCTTGCTGTCAATGCCAACTTTTGTGAAGTTGGTTCGGGCGAACAATAATAATGGTAATAATGACGTAGAAACCACCTTTGACTGGGATGGCTGGTATACTTATATCCTTTTAAAACGGGGGGCCGATGCCGCGAAGGTTGAATCAAAAATCAATTCGCTTGTTCAGCAACGTTTCGGCGCGGAAATGAAGGCTGGTAATACCGGGCTTGAGTATAATCTTCAACCATTAAAAGACATCCATCTGACCAGTCATTATATGATGGAAGCTGAGCCGAATGGCAATGCTAAATCCGTGAGTTTCCTGCTTATCATTTCGCTGTTTATCATTGTTATTGCCTGGATCAATTATATAAACCTTTCGACCGCCAGGGCTGTTGAGCGTGCCCGGGAAGTTGGAGTAAGAAAGGTGATGGGTTCTTATAGAAGTCAGCTGATTGGCCAGTTCCTGATGGAATCACTGCTGGTAAATCTTTTTGCCGTTTTCCTGGCTATGCTTATTGTTTTCGCAACCTTACCGCTTTTTAATAATCTTACCGGCAGAGATTTCAGCTTCAATGATTTCCTGGACCGGAATTTCTGGTTTGCCTTAGCCGGCCTATTCCTGATCGGAACCTTTTTGTCGGGCCTCTACCCTGCTTTTGTACTATCTTCTTTCAAACCTATTGCAGTGTTGAAAGGCCGTCTCATGAAAAGTAAACATGGCGCGATTCTCCGGCACAGCCTTGTGGTACTCCAGTTTGCCGCTTCAGTGGCACTGGTAGTGGGGACGTTCAGTGTATATAGCCAGTTGAAATTTATGCAGCAGCAGGAACTCGGTGTGAATATCAATCAGACATTGGTTTTGCGCGGCCCCAATGTGACTGATTCGCTCTACTCTGAAAAGATCAATGCCTTCAAAAATGAGATGCTCCGTATTCCGGGGGTCACTAAGGTAACCGCCTCTACCGAAGTGCCCGGTAATAAGGTCGGGTGGAACGCTGGCGGAATAGGACTCGTGGGCGGTGATGGATCAAAGACAAATCAGTATCGCGTAATTGGAATAGACTATGATTTCCTTGACGCTTATGGGTTGAAAATTCTGAAAGGCCGGAACTTCTCGATGCAATATAAAACTGATCCTAACGCTGTTTTGTTTAATGAGTCGGCGATTAAGCTGCTCGGCTTCAATAAGCCGGAAGAGGCCATCAACAAAAGGATTGATTTCTGGGGTGATCAGTACACTATAATCGGAGTCGTTTCAAATCATCACCAGGAGTCACTCCGCGAAGCATACGATGCTCATATATTCCGCTTGATACCGGATGCAAGGAATTACTATTCTGTGCAGATCGATCCGGGTAATAAGCAGTGGAACAGTATAGTGGACAATTCAAAACAAAAGTGGGCAAATTTTTTTCCCGGGAATCCGTTTGAATATTTTTTCCTGAACGATCATTATGCAGCTCAATACAAGGATGACAACCGTTTCGGACAAACATTCGGACTTTTTGCAGTCCTTGCCATCATAGTGTCATGTATGGGGCTATTTGGTCTTGCATCATTCATCACCACCCAGAGAACAAAGGAGGTTGGTATCAGGAAAGTGTCAGGAGCCAATCGCTTCAACATCCTTTTGTTGTTAACAAAAGACTTTGTAAAACCGATACTTATTGCCCTAATGATCGCAATCCCTGTCACCTATTACCTGCTTGGTCAATGGTTGCAGGACTATGCTTTTAAAATGCCCGTCAGTGCCTGGCTGTTCATAGTTCCGGCATTGCTGATTATACTGATAGCCCTGATCACCATCACTGTGCAGACGATTAAAGTGGCAGCAGCCAACCCGGTAAATAGTTTACGTACCGAGTAAGGTGAGGTACCTGGCTTGTGGATTCTGTAACATTTAAATGCTTTGTAATGCTCAAAAGTTATTTTACCATCGCATGGAGAAACATTCGCAAGCAGCCAGTGTTTTCGATCATAAATATTGCCGGGCTTTCTATCGGATTGACAGCTTTCTGGCTGATCGCTTTGTATATAGGCGATGAGCTGAGTTTTGACCGGTATCACAAAAAGGGGGATCGTATCTACCGTGTTGTACATCACGCCAGCTGGAAGGAAAGTGGTTTCCACCTCGCTCCCACCTCGGCACCTTTTGCCCCGACACTGAAAGCGGAATATCCTGAGGTGGAAGAAGCAGTGCGAATTAACGCTGAAGGGGGCGGTATCATTACTGTTGGTGATAAGTCTATACAGGCACATGATATAATGTTCACTGACAACAGCATATTCTCGGTGTTCACTTATCAGTTTATTGCAGGCAGTCCAACAAATGCTCTTTCAGCACCGCAAACAATTGTTATAACCCGCTCACTTGCTGAAACCCTGTTTGGCGATGCGGGCACTGCGTTGGGAAAAACGATATACTTCGAAAACAAGTTCCCGAATACGGTCAGTGCAGTAATAGAAGATCTGCCTGCCAATTCACATTTCAGGTTCCGGGGCTTAAGATCACTGCCCGCGGGATATACGGCAGACTGGCAGGCATTTGAACTCTATACCTACATCCTGCTTAAAAAAGGCGCCGAGGTAAAGAATCTCGAATCAAAATTACCTGCCTTCTTCAGTAAACACCTGGAACCTTCGATGGGTAAGGGTATAGATTACCGGATGGAACTTCAACCCTTGTCATCAATTCATCTTCATTCTAACCTTGAATACGAACTGGCAACCAATGGCAACATGCAGTATGTTTATGTCTTCTCGATCATTGGACTGCTGGTACTTGTGATTGCATCCATTAACTACATGAATCTTTCAACAGCAAGGGCCTCCTATCGTGTTAAGGAAATCGGTGTCAGGAAAGTAATAGGATCTGGTAAAAGGCAGCTTGTTATTATGTTCCTGGCAGAGTCTGTCCTCATTTGTCTTTTTGCGGGTACCCTGGCAGTATTGATTGCGCAACTGGTTATGCCATTATTCAATCAATTGTCCGGAAAAGAACTTTCAATCTGGCGGTTTGGCATGGCGGTTACACTGCTGACTTTGTTTTCCTTCACAGTTGCAGCCGGATTGATAAGCGGCATTTACCCGGCATTTTTTATGTCTGGCTTCATGATGATCCCCTCTCTGAAAGGTCAGATAGGTTCTAGAACGGGCACCACCTTATTCCGCAAAGCACTGGTTACTTTCCAATTCGTTATCACCATCATGATGATTGCTGGATCATATATTGTTTACCAGCAGCTTAATTATATTCAAAATAAAAACCTTGGTTTAAACAAGGACCAGGTATTGACATTCCATATAGACAATGATGAACTGAGAGAAAAAACAGCTTCATTGAAAGAAGCGTTTTTACGAAGCCCGCTGGTTGAATCAGTTTCGGCAGCAAGCAACCCGATCGGAAATAATAATATAGGGTCAAATGGAATATATTTCGAGGAAGAATCTAAGACGCCTGGTGAAGCAGGAAGTTTTTCCAGCTCAACACGGAAGACACAAAACTTCATGGTTGACGGCGATTATCTTAAGACACTTGAAATAGAATTGGTTGCCGGGAGAAACTACTCTGAACAAAGGAAGGGAGACCAGGCTTCAAGCATACTTGTGAATGAAACGCTGGTTAAAGAACTGGGTTGGAAACAACCTATCGGCAAAAGAGTGAGGTATCCGGTGAATAATGAGGGTAAGCTGGGGGAATCAATTGTTGTTGGCGTTGTAAAGGATTTTCATATTTATTCCCTTCAGCACAAGCTGGAACCACTGATATTACAAATGCCCCAGGCAGAAGTGATGAAGGACAATCTTTATGTAAGAGTGAGCGCTAAAAATATTCCTGCTGCCCTTGCCTTTCTTAAGAAAACGTATCAACAATTCGATCCTTCAGCCAATCCCGAATTCCGGTTTCTTAGCGAAAACTTCAATGCGCAGTATAAGAGTGAGCAAAAGCAAGGCACATTATTACTTATTCTGACTGTACTCGCAATCTCTATTGCCTGCCTGGGTTTGTTTGGACTGGTTACTTTCACCGCCATCCAGAAATCTAAAGAAATCGGTATCCGGAAAGTATTGGGCGCAAGTGTAGCGGGCATCGTTAAACTTCTGTCTGTTGACCTGTTGAAGCTCGTAGCCATCGCATTCGTTATAGCGACTCCCATTGCCTGGGTGGCCATGAGATACTGGTTACAGGATTTCGCGTACCAGGTAAAGATTAACTGGACAGTATTTTTAATTGCAGGTGGAACTGCGCTTTTAATTGCACTGATAACTCTTAGTATACAAGCCATCCGCTCTGCACTCGCAAACCCGGTTAAAAGCCTGAAGGCTGAATAAGCCGGTGAATTTGGCAAGTGTTATTGATTTAACTAACTGGCACCTGGCATTACAACATGGCCGACATAAAATTGCGTCGTTTAAAAATAGTAGAATATGATCAGGAATTATATTAAAACCGCATGGCGGAACCTTTGGAAAAATTCCTTTTTTTCTTCTCTTAATATACTCGGACTGGCGACAGGAATGGCGGCCTGCATCGTCATCATGCTTTTTGTGCACTATGAGACAAGCTTTGACAGGTTCCACACAAAAAATATATACCGCCTGGATGAGGTTCAGAAGTTTCCCGGTATGGTAGCACCCCAGAAAGTTGCGTTATCCATGTATCCGATGGCGCCGGTAATGAAAAAGGAATATCCTGAGATATTGGATTTTACCAGGTTAAATGCCAGGAACAATATGGATCTGACCTTTGAAGATAAAAAGATCATCTTTCCAAAAATTCTGTGCGCAGACTCGAACTTCCTCCAGATGTTCGATTTCAAATTGCTGTTAGGCAACCGCAGGTCGGTGCTGGAAAAACCGAACAGCATTGTGTTAACCGAAACTTCTGCTGCACGTTTGTTCGGGAATACTGATCCCATAGGGAAAACAGTCACACGGTTCGATGGTGATACCATTATATTCAAGGTTACCGGTATACTCGAGGATATTCCGAAACCATCGCATCTGCAATTCGATGGAGTGTTTTCGTTCAGCACTGTTGCGAGGCCCGAGCTCATGACCAACTGGGGCGGTAACTGGCTCATCACCTATTTTGAGCTTGCCCCGAACACGAATATCAGTAATCTTGAAAAGAAGTTCCCTGCAATACTAAAAAAATACATGAATGAAGAGAGCCGGAATTTTTATGAACTGTTTTTACAACCATTAAAGGACATTCATGCAAACTCTGTCGATATCACCCATGACTACCATAACTTCCAAAAATTTGATAAACGTTATACCAGGATATTTTCTGTGATCGCCATAATAGTCCTGCTTATTGCCTGTATAAATTTCATGAATCTTGCAACGGCTAAATCGGCAAACAGGGCAAGGGAGGTTGGAGTCAGAAAATCAATAGGTGCGCTCAGAATACAGCTTGGCTTTCAGTTTATCAGCGAATCCGTATTGATCTGCATCTTTTCCCTGCTGCTTGCCATCCTGATGGTGGTCCTCGCTTTACCTTACGTAAGAAATTTAAGTGAGAGGCAACTGGAGTTTCCGTTGTTCACTGATCCATCCCTTTTCGGAATACTTTTCGGAGGGACGATATTGACAGGCGTAATAGCTGGTCTTTATCCCTCTCTTTATCTTTCATCTTTCCAACCTGCCCGTGTACTAAAGGGATCAATTGTATCCGGGAAATCAAAAAGTTTTTTTCGTAATGCGCTTGTTGTTACACAATTTACCGGTTCGGTGTTTCTAATCATTGCAACCAGTTTTGCGGTGAAACAACTTCGGTTTATGCAGGATAAAGATCCCGGATTCAACCGTGAACACGTTATGCTTCTTCAACTAAATAATAAAACCTTTCCAAAATACAATACGATCAAAGAGTCTTTGCTGGGATCAACAGCAGTCGTTGCTGTTTCAGCATCGCAACAGAGACTCGGCAATAACCTCCATCAAACGGGCGTGGTATATCATGGCCCCAATGGTGCCAAAGAGCTGGCCGTATCACAGAATGTTGTCGACCCTGATTTCCTCACCCTCTATAAAATTGAATTGATCGCCGGCCGCAATTTCTCCAGGGATTATCAGACGGACAATGCGAAGGCCTATATCATCAACGAGAACCTGGCGAGGGAACTATTGCGGGATGATAAGAATGGAAAACTTGAGTCGCTCATTGGTAAAAGATTTGGCTTTGGAGGAATGGATTCAACCGGCTCCATCATCGGGATAACAAAGAATTTCAATTTTAATTCCCTGCATCATAAGGTTGAAACGCTTTGCCTGCTTACCCAGAAAGACTGGGGTTATTCTGAAATGTCGGTTCGACTGAAAGGAACGGATACAAAGGCAGCGATAGAGCAGGTAAAAGCAATCTGGAAACAAGTTGTACCTGACTATCCTATCGATTATAAATTCCTCGATGAACATTTTAATGAATTATATAAATCCGACAAGCAGGTAAGTGAAGTTGTGGGAATCCTTGCCGGGCTTGCAATACTTATCAGCTGCCTTGGTTTATTTGGTCTCGCCTCTTTTTCAGCAGAGAAAAGGATAAAGGAAATCGGCATACGGAAAGTGCTTGGGGCTTCTGTTCAGAGTATGGTCAGCCTGCTTTCAGTTGACTTCGTAAAGCTGGTTGTACTTGCAAATATTATTGCATGGCCATTAGCCTGGTTTGCCTTGACCAGGTGGCTGGAGGGATTTGCTTTCCGTATTGAAATCAACTGGTTCATCTTTGCCCTTGCCGGAGTTGCATCTCTTGTCATTGCGTTGCTGACGGTGTCTTTCCAGGCAATCAAGGCAGCGTGGACAAACCCGGTAAAAAGTCTTAAAGCTGAATAAGCGGTGATTTCAGTGGGCTCCACTCATCACTCATAATTCATAACTCATAACTCTCTTAACGTATGTTCAGGAATTATTTTAAAACAGCATGGCGCAATCTCGTTAGAAACAAAAGTTTTGCCCTTACCAACCTCGTTAGCCTTACTATTGGCATTACCGCTACACTGCTGATCCTTCTCTGGGTTCAGAGCGAACTTTCATGGAACAAACATTATAAGAACTATAGTTCTACATACCAGTTATACGCGAACCGTAATTTCAATGGCAACATATATACAGACAACTCTATCATTCTACCTCTTGCTGACGCCCTTGAACAAGAACTTCCCCAGGTAAAATATGCAACCTTCACATCCTACAGTGAAGATCGTATTCTTGCCAATGGCGACAAAAAGCTTAAAAAGTCAGGGTACCGCGTCAGCAAGCATTATTTTAAGGTGTTTCCTCAAAAAGTGTTGAAAGGAGATCCGGAAACTGCCCTGGCCATACCCGATGGCCTGGTAGTAACAAGGAGCACTGCACTTGCTTTGTTTAATTCAGAAGATGTCATCAATAAAATAGTCAGGATTGATAATAGCCGTGATGTCAAGATTGCCGCAGTGATTGAAGATGTGCCTGGTAACTCGTCTGTTATTTTTGACTTCATTAGTCCGTACAATTTCGAAGCTGCCTCAATGCAGGATTGGGTCAATTCGTATAATAACGTCTATGTGCAGACAAATGGTGTACAGGAAGCTGGTGTTCTTGAAAAAGCGGTCAACAATATCGTGGCTAAACATAGCGACAATAACAATTCATCATATTTTTTGCATCCGATGGAAAAGTGGAGGCTGTATAGTGATTTCAAGGACGGAAAGAATACGGGCGGAATGATCACTTATGTAAAGATGTTCTCGATCATCGCTTTTGTGATCCTATTGATCGGATGCATAAACTTCATGAATCTGTCTACGGCCCGCTCTGAAAAACGTGCGCGTGAAGTCGGAATCAGGAAGACATTGGGTTCAGGAAAATCGCAGCTGATGTTACAGTTTTTTTGTGAGTCAGTGATCCTCGCAATCATTGCCTTGATCATATCAATCATTGCGGTGTATTTGCTTTTACCGGTGTTTAATGTCCTGATCGGAAGGCAACTTGAATTGCCCGTTTCCAACTGGCAGTTCTGGCTGCTCTCGGGTGGTATCGTTGTTTTCACCGGGTTGGTAGCCGGTAGTTACCCGGCTGTCTATCTCTCATCATTCAACCCGGTCACTGTTTTGAAAGGAACTTTTCTGCCTGGTAAAGCGGCTGCAACACCCAGGCGATTACTGGTTGTGGCTCAATTTGTAATCTCAATACTGTTGATCTCATCCACTTTAATTATTTACCAGCAGATCCAACACGTCAAAAACCGCGACCTGGGTTATAAAAATGATAACCTGCTCATGCTTCCCTCCACCCCCGACATTAGCCGCAATATCCAGGCAATCCGGAACGAACTGATGCAGTCAGGTGATGTATACTCGCTCACACAAACTTCTTCGCCTATTACCGAGATCTATAATTATACGCCGGCACCCGATTACGAAGGCAAGCCGGAAGGCCAGATGATCGTTTCATCGATGGGAGTTTCACAGGACTTTACAAAGACGATGGGTATCCGGATCATTGAAGGACGCGATTTTGGGAACACGCCCGCTGACACATCTTCGATGCTGCTGAACGCAGCAGCCGTCAAGACAATGGGCCTGAAAAATCCAATAGGTGCTATCATGCGTTACGGTGACCGCAATTTCGTTGTGCGCGGGGTAACCGAAAACGTGGTTATGACTTCTCCTTATCAACCGGTAGACCCGATGATAATCATGTATCGCCAGAGTTCGCGCGGTACCATCACCATACGGTTGAATCAAAATACTGCTCCGCAGAAGGCAATCGGCACTATAGAAAAAGTGCTGACAAAATACAATCCGGGTTCACCATTTGAGTATCGTTTTGTTGATGCTGAATTCAACAGGAAGTTTGTTACTGAGGAACTGATAGGTAAACTCACTAATCTGTTCGCAGGACTTGCTATCTTCATTTGTTGCCTGGGAATGGCGGGTCTGGCTTCCTACACAATAGAAAGAAGGCTCCGTGAGATCTGCGTCCGGAAAATCCTCGGCGCCTCCGTCCAGCAATTGCTCATGCTGATTGCAAAGGAGTTCATAAAACTGGTGATGGTTGCATTTTTAATAGCAGTCCCGTTAACCTGGTGGGCAATGAATAACTGGCTACAAAATTATTCTTACCGCGTAACAGTGCAAGGTTGGATATTCGGTGTAGTCGGTATCATAGTGATACTGCTCACAATGAGCATCGTCTGGCTCAATATCGCCAGGGCGGCCTACGCTAACCCGGCGACGAAACTGAAAGCAGAGTAAGGTCATTGCACAAAATGAAAATTTTTTCCAGGGTATCAAATCAAAGGCACTTATGTTACAACGAAATTTATTGCATGCCTTCAGGAGCCTGAAGTTTTCAAAGGGCAACACATTTATCAATGTCTGCGGTCTTGGAATAGCGGCTGCTGCTTTTTTGTTGCTGCTGCATTATATCAGGTTTGAAAGAAGCTATGAAAGTTTTCATAGCAAAGCTGACCGCATTGCACGATTGACTATCGACCTGTATAACGGTCCCGAGATCATCGGTACTGATTGTGAAACATATCCACCCCTTGGTCCGGCGCTGAAGAAAGAATTTCCTGAGGTGGTTGATTTTGTCAGGTTACAGGACTACAGTCCGGTTGAGGTGAAGGAAACAAACCAGGTGTTCGCCCTTGAGAAATTGTATGCGACAGATCCAAGCATCTTTTCTGTGTTCGATTACCAGCTGATTGAGGGAGATGCCAGGACCGCATTGTCCGCGCCGATGCAGGCCGTAGTCAGCGCAACAATGGCAAAGCGTTTATTCGGGAATGAAAAAGCTATAGGTAAAGTGATCAAAGTGAATACCCATCCCATGGTGATTACGGGTGTGTTGGAGGATGTCCCGTTAAATACTCACCTTCGTTTTGACTTGTTGGTTTCTTTCAACTCTGTTCCGACAATCGGGGGTGACACATCCACCTGGCAAGGCAATAACAACTTCACTTACCTGTTACTGAAAAAAGAAACGGATCTTCAAAGCCTGAACAACAAACTGGGATTGTTTGCTAAGGCGCGACTCAAACACGAGAACCTCGTTGCCCAGGGTATAAGTGATATCCATTTGTTTTCAAACCGTGCCTTCGAACCAGATATTAATGGCGATATAAAGACGGTAAATTTTTTGACTGTTGTAGCAATGCTGATTGTAGTCATAGGCTGTATAAATTATGTAAATCTTGTTACAGCAAATGCTTCCGACCGGGCGAAAGCGGCAGGTATGAGGAAACTCCTGGGATCATCAAAATCATCATTGATACAACAGTATCTGGGCGAAACATTTATCGTCAACATACTGGCTTTCCTTTTTGCTCTTCTGCTGATTGAAATCGCTTATCCCTATTATCTAACGTTAACCGGCAGGAGCTTCAGGCAACATATATTTCTTGAATCATCGTTCTGGTGGGCTTTTTCCACTCTGTTCCTGGTAAACGCATTGTTAAGTGGGCTGTATCCCGCATTTGTGCTTTCTTCTATTAAACCCACTGCCGTTATCCGCCGGAGTTTCACCCAGTCCGTCACCGGCACCTGGATGAGGAAAGGATTAGTTGTCGGCCAGTTTACTGTCTCCATTGTTGTTTTAATTGCTTCGGTGGTTGTGTACAGGCAGGTAACCTTTATGCGAAACCAGGATAAGGGAATGAATGCAAGTGAATTGCTCGTTCTCAAAGGTCCTATGAATTCGGAGCCTGACTCAGTACATATGCAGAAAGTACAAAATTTCAAAACCCGGCTTCTGCATATTGGAGCCGTCAGCATGGTTTCATCAAGCGGTGCCGTGCCTGGCGAAAATATTAATCAGCTCAATACCACGACCGGTATCGTACAATTGGGAACTAATCTTGAATCAGGTCTCAACTACTGCAATTATGATATTGATGAAAATTTTATTCCGTCCATGCAGATAAAACTTGCGGCCGGGCGCAATTTCAGAGCGGGAAATCAGCGGAACGAGGTATTACTGAACATGGAGGCTTCCCGCCTACTCGGCTATGCATCCCCGGAACAGGCAATCGGGGGAAAGATCACCTATGGCGGAAGGGGTGTAAAATTTTCAACGGTAGTCGGAGTGATTATGGATTATAAACAAGGGTCCGTAAAGAATGCAATGCTTCCTATCATTCATACTTATTCTCAAGCCAACGATAGTTACTATTCTCTCAAGATAAATACCAAAAATATTGAACAAACCATAGCAGGTATACAAAGCATATGGAAAAGTACCTTCCCGGAGAATTCATTTCAATATTTTTTCCTGGATGAACTGATCGACCGGCAATACAGGTCGGACCTTAGGTTCGGGCAAATAATCAGCATTTTTTCCGCATTGACATTTTTCATCACCTGCCTGGGAATCCTGGGATTGACTGCCGCAACTATTTCGAAACGTACACGAGAAATTGGAATACGTAAGGTGCTCGGGGCATCGGTGCAAAGTATTGTCTCCCTGATCTCGGGTGATTTCGTAAAACTCGTCTGTATTGCTATCCTGATTGCATCACCGGTTGCCTGGCTGCTGATGAATGAATGGCTAAAGGATTATAATACACGGATCAATATCGGCTTGTGGGTCTTTATTGCCTCAGGTTTGCTTGCCCTTTCGGTTGCCATCATAACTATCAGCTACCAGGCAATAAAGGCAGCTACTGCAAACCCGGTTAATAGTCTTAAAGCAGATTAGCACGACAAAATCGCCAGGGATATTCTCGTTCTGATGTAACATTGGCTCCTAAAACTTCGTCTCAGATCAGTTAACCAATGCTTAAAGTGTACACCAACTATATGTTTAAGAACTACCTGAAAATTGCCTGGAGAAGTATAAGAAAAAATAAAGTGTCTTCTGCCATCAACATCACAGGATTGACCATAGGTCTGAGTTGTTGTTTGCTCATAGCGCTATACATAAAACATGAACTTAGCTACGACAGGTTCCAGGTGAATGGCGATCGTATTGCGCGCGTTATTATGGAGTATAAGATTGGTAGTGATGGTAAGGCGGGAACTTTCACGAGCACAAAGGTGTTTCCGGAATTTAAAAGACAGTTTCCGGAAGTAGTATCCGGAGTCAGAATGACCCGAACTGCAAGAGTTGTAAAATATGGAGATAAACTTTTTGATGAAAAGCGGTTTCTGTTTGCTGATTCCACTTTTTTTGATGTTTTTTCATTCAGGCTCTTGAAAGGGCTGCCAGGCCAGGTGCTGAATGCGCCCAAGACCGTAGTGCTCACTAAGGATGCCGCAGAAAAGTATTTTGGGAACGAAAGTCCTGTTGGGAAAATACTAAAAACCGGTTCAGACGCTACTGACTACCTGGTGACCGGTGTGATGGAAAACTGTCCGACCAATTCACAGCTGAAGTTTGATATGGTTGCCTCCTTTTCATCTCTTGGCCCTGCCCAGGAGGAAACATGGTGGAATGCCAACTTTACGACATATCTGTTATTGAAGGATCCTTCTTCATTTGAATCGCTTTCCCGGAAGATTCCGCCTTTTATGAAAAAGGAATTCGCAAACGAACCAACTGTATCGTTAAACTTCTACCTCGAGCCTTATACAAAAGTGCACCTTCATTCGCCCCACGATGGGTTTGAACCAAACAACAATATCGTATATATCTACGTGATGGCAGGTATTGCTTTATTGATACTGGCCATCGCATGTTTTACCTATATTAATCTTAGCACCGCCAGGTCAATGGAAAGAGCCAGAGAAGTAGGTATACGAAAAGTTGTAGGAGCAATCAGGAAGCAGATATTCTGGCAATTTATCGGCGAGTCAGTGCTTGTATCATTCATTGCATTACTGCTCTCCATTGCAACCGCGATACTGGTTTTGCCCTGGTTCAACAGCCTCGCGGATAAAAATCTCACCACATCTCATGTTGTTGATCCCGCTGTTTTGTTGACTGGTCTGCTCATCATAACCATCATAAGTTTACTTGCCGGAAGTTATCCCGCACTGATACTTTCAGGCTTCCATCCCGTTAAAGTGTTGAAAGGTGCATTCAAAAATACAAACTCAGGACTCTGGTTAAGGAAATCACTCACTGTTTTCCAGTTTGTCATTTCTGTATTTCTCATCATCGCAACATTTACGATTCAACATCAGCTAAACTTTATCCGGAATAAAAAGCTTGGTTATGACCGCGACCAGGTACTGGTACTTCCCACTGACGGGAAAATTGTGAAAGCAATCGACCTGCTGAAAATTGAATTCAAAAAGAATGGCCATGTAAAACAGGTAGCAACGGCTTATAACACTCCAAACTATATCCAGGGTGGTTACTCCATGAAAAATAATATGATGCCCGGTGCAAAAGAAATGGGTGTAACAGCTAATCCCGTCGACCCGGACTTTATAAAGACCACGGGCTTGCAGTTAGTCGCCGGCTCCGACTACAATTTGCAGGACATGAAGGATATAGCAAACGAGGATGGGTCAAAGAATGTTTATCAGTTCATCATTAATGAATCAGCCGCTGCAGCACTTGGCTGGACTCCCGGAGAGGCAATCGGAAAAAAAATGTCCCTCGGTGATGACCGGCCCGGGTTTGTAAAGGGTGTAATAAAAGACTTTCATTTCGAATCTCTGCACACTACCATAAAGCCACTTGTGCTGTTCCCTGGCTCCTGGTTTAATGTCATGATGATAAAGCTTGACGGTAAGGATATCCCTCAAACCATCGCGGCTATAGGGGCAACCTGGAAAGAACTGGTTCCTCATCGTCCATTCGAGTACCATTTTCTTGATGAAGACTTCAACAAAATGTACAATTCAGAGATGAAGATGGGTCAAATCCTTAACGTATTTGCGGGCATGGCGGTTCTGCTGGCCTGCCTGGGTTTGTTTGGTTTATCTTCTTATGCCGCACAGCAGCGTATAAAAGAAATCGGGATTCGTAAGGTGCTCGGCGCATCGCTGATCCAGCTGGCCTCCATGTTGTCCAGGGATTTTGTCAAACTTGCATTTATAGCGTTCCTGATCGCGGCACCTCTGGCGTGGCTGGTAATGTCAGACTGGCTGCAGAACTTCAATTACAGGGTCAGCCTTAGCTGGTGGATCTTCGTGGTAGCAGGCTCCCTTTCCCTGCTTATAGCCCTCCTGACGGTGAGCATCCAGGCAATGAAGGTAGCGCTGACAAACCCTATAAAGAATTTAAAAGCGGATTGAGAAGCCGTGCTTTTTCCTGTTTCCCGATCACCACTGGACCGTAACGTTTTGCAGTTATCCTCACCATTTCAGGTGTGTTCATTATCGGACAGTTTTTGTATCGAAAACGAACTGATTCGTATTGATTTGAGACTTAACCAAATGAAGATCATTGACTTACAAACTGGCATATCATTGTTTATAAGATAGGGCACAAATCAATTCAGCGGATGCTCAGAAATTACTTCAAGGTTGCCTTCCGAAACATAACGAGGAATAAGTTTCTCTCTTCGCTCAATATCCTGGGGTTATCTGTCGGTTTAAGCGCAGCACTGGTTATTTACCTGATTGTTCAGTATCAGCTAGGATTTGATAAACATTACCAGGATAATGACCGGCTCTACAGGGTGGTCACCCATCTTCGGTTTGCTGAAACTGATTTTAAAAACTCCGGAGTACCATCCCCGCTTACCACGGCGATCAAAAATGAAGTGACAGGACTCAAAGCATCGACGGCGGTACTTGGAATCCTTTTCGAACCGCAGGTTTCAGTAGAGCGGGCTGGAAATGCAAAAAAAATCACCTTCAAAAAGCAAACCCGCATCGGATTTGTGGATGAAGATTTCTTCTCCATTTTCGAAAGAAAACTTCTTGCTGGTACCGTGCGCGGAATGAACCAGGAGCCAAACGTCGGTATAATATCTGAATCACGTGCCCGTCTGTATTTTCCTGCCATTCCGATAAGCCAGGTACCTGGTTCTATTCTGTATTATAATGATACCATACCCGTGCGGGTGACCGGGGTAATGGCTGACAATAAAAATCAAACTGACCTCGATCACCAGGAATTTATTTCTCTTCCTACTATCAAATCCGCGGGTTTAACCAATTATTTTGATCCCACTGATCCTGAAGAATGGGGATCGGTTTCATCCAGTAACGAGCTTTATGTTAAGCTTGCACCCGGTACCGCTGCGATGTCTGTTCAAAAGCAGTTGCAGGCTTTGCTGGTTAAGTATAAAAAACCAGAACCCGGAGTTGATCCAAAAAAGAACTTTACCAGGTTTATTATGCAGCCTTTGGCCGACGTCCACTTCAACCAACAGTATGGTGGGCCGGCTGACAGATCAACATTGAACGGGCTGATGATCCTGGCCGGGTTTCTCCTGCTGTTGGGTTGTATAAATTTTATCAATCTTTCCACAGCACAGGCAGCACGTCGTGCAAAGGAGATAGGTATACGGAAAACAATCGGTAGTACAAGAAAACAACTTATCCGCCAGTTTCTGAGTGAAACTTTTTTGCTAACGGTTATAGCGGCACTAGCCGCGGTTCTGTTGACTCCACTGCTATTGAACATCTTCAAAGACTTCACACCTGAAGGTTTGTCATTCGATAATTCGTCTTTAGGCAAGATTGCTGTTTTTGTCCCGGTACTTGTTCTTGTTGTTACTTTACTTGCAGGTTTTTATCCCGCGCTGGTTCTTTCCAGATTCAAGCCAGTGTTGGTCCTGAAAAACCAGGCTTACGCAAACACCGGGCAATCAAGAACGGCATGGCTTCGTAAGGCACTGACCGTATCGCAATTTATAATTGCACAGTTTTTTATTATTGCAACTATAGTTGTAGGAAGACAAATCCATTATTCAATCAATATGGATATGGGTTTCACGAAAGAAAATATTATCACTGTTCCTGTTCCCTTTGATTATTACCGGCCGGACAATAAGATCAGTTTATTTTATAATGAATTGAAATCTGTACCCGGAATTGAGATGATAAGTACCGGTGATAAGCCAGCCATCAGCGGTTCCATGTCAAGCACCTACAAATTCACCAGGGAAGGCAAGGAAACTGAGCTTAATGTAGAGATCAGGAATGCTGATTCCGGCTTTATCAGGCTATTCGGTATCAAACTGCTCGCTGGACGCAACCTGACCGCATCAGACAGTACTTCGGCTTTTCTGATCAACGAGAGCCTCGCCAAAGAAATGGGCTATCCCAATCCTGCTGACGCAGTAGGTGCGCGTTTTGGAAAACAAAAAGATAAGGATCAGATCATGGTTGCCGGTGTAATGAAAAATTTCAATCTCTCTTCGTCAAAATCCGAGATTCGTCCAATGGCCCTCAGGGCAATACCGAGGGTCGCGCGATATGTGCAGATTAAGCTAAGACCAGCGCTAACAGCAACCGCAAACCAAAAGCAAACAATCTCCGGGATAGAAAAAAAATTCAAAGGGATCTATCCGGATGCTGACTTCACCTATACTTTTTTTGATCAGAGCATCAAAGATTTTTACATCAGGGAACAACAGCTGGGAAAGTTATTAAACTGGTCCACTGCACTTTCAGTTTTTATAAGTTGTCTTGGTTTACTGGGCCTTGTAATCTATACAGCTAACCAGCGTCAGAAGGAAATTGGTATCCGTAAAGTGCTCGGTGCAAGCATAACCCAGATGGTTAACCTGTTGTCCAGGGAGTTCCTTAAGCTGGTCATAATCGCGTGTCTTATTGCAGTACCGGTCGCATGGTGGGCTTGTCACAAGTGGCTGGCAGATTTCCCTTTCCGGGCACCTTTGAATCCCTGGATATTTCTTGCCGGCGCTTCGATTCTTATTATCATTGCTTTTTTAATTCTGAGTATAAAAACAATCAGATCAGCAGCCGCAAATCCCGTAGATAGCCTACGTTCCGAATAATTCGATTTCATAAAATTCTAAAGTTTACTTAACCAATCAGCATGATTTCACTAGAACATATTTCCAAATGGATCAACGTAGCAGGCAACAGGGTTTTTTTATTGAAAGACATTAACCTGACCATCAAACAAGGCGAATTCGTTTCTATCATGGGCCCCTCGGGCTCCGGTAAATCAACATTGCTGAATGTTATCGGAATGCTGGATGATGCGTCTGAAGGCACATACACATTTATGGACAACAATGTGACAAGCCTGAAGGAGAAGGCACGTTCTGCTTTATACAAACAACATATTGGTTTTGTGTTCCAGGCTTATCATCTTATAGATGAATTGACCGTTTACGAAAACATCGAAACTCCGCTTATCTATCAGAACATCAAGGGCAGTGAACGAAAAGCGATTGTTGCGGATGTACTTGACCGCTTCCAGATCGTAGGGAAGAAGGATTTATTTCCTACCCAACTTTCAGGTGGGCAGCAGCAGCTCGTGGGTATCGCAAGGGCACTTGTTGCAAAACCGGCCTTATTGCTTGCAGATGAACCAACAGGGAACCTTAATTCGAAGCAGGGCGAGGAAATCATGGACCTTTTTACGGAATTGAATAAGGATGGAGTAACAATCATACAGGTAACCCATTCAGAAAAAAATGCAACCTATGGCTCCAGGATCGTCAATCTTCTCGATGGAAGAATTGAACAATAAAATAGTGAGAACAGGAGCCAGGGAAACTAAAACAATTAAAGAATATCATTATGGTTACGCGTAAAATGATGGGGCTGTTATGTCTCATTATATCAGGATTCATTTCATTCGGACAGGATTCTATTCCTGGTCAGAAACTCACTTTACAACAGGCTGTTGAGATCGCCATCAAAAACAATCTTGAGGTTCAGCAAAGCAACATAGCCATGGAAAGGCAGCGGGTAAATCTTCGCCAGGCACGAACCAATATGTTGCCTGATCTTAATGCTGACATCAATCACGGGATCAACCAGGGACGGAGCATCGATCCATTCACCAACTCCTATGTTGATCAGTCATTGACCAATGCAAGTTATAATCTTAATGGCGGCATCATTCTGTTCAACGGTCTGTTGATCCAGAATAACATTAAACTTAATAATTACGCGTACGAGGCGGCCAAGCTGGAATACCAGCAAATGAAGGATAATCTTACCTTGGATATCATTCTGACGTATCTGCAGATCCTAAACAATGAAGACCAGCTCACCCAGGCGATCACCCAGGCAGATGTAACAAGGCAACAGGTTGCCAGGCTGGAAATTATGAACGAGGAAGGCGCCATCGCTCCAAATCTTTTATATGATCTCCGTGGTCAGTTGGCGAGCGACGAACTAACCGCTGTGAATACCCGCAACGTTCTTGAAAGCAACAAGCTGCGCATGGCCCAGCTGATGAATGTGCCTTATTCAAGGGCGCTCCAGGTTGAAAGGCTAACGGCCGACCAACTACCGGTGCAATATGAGGGAGATATCCAGTCGATATATGATAAGGCCATTGTTGAACTTGCTTTAGTAAGAGCTGCAGTGCTCCGAACAAAAAGTGCAGACAAGGCAGTAAGTGTTGCCAGGGGAGACATGTATCCTGTCCTGAGCCTCTATGGCAACTTTTCAACCAATTACTCCAGTTCAGCCAGCACACAAACATTTTTGAGTTATACCAATGATTCGGTCGGCTTTGTAAAAGGCACCAACCAACCGGTATTGGTAAGACGTGATAATTTTGCGTCTGACAGGATCGGTTACTGGGATCAATTCAAAAACAACTATGGCACCGGGGTCGGAGTCGGACTCAGGATTCCGATTTTAAACGGGTTGACGGCCAGGAACCGGGTGGCAACTGCGAAGCTGGACCGGAAAAATTTCGAGATCATTGAAGAGAATACCCGTGTTCGGCTAAGACAAGCTATTGAACAGGCTTATTTCAATATGACGGCAGCACGTCAGCGTTATGATGCCACTTCGAAGCAGGTTGCTGCTTTCCGCGAATCATTCCGGGCCGCGGAGGTAAAGTTCAATGCGGGAGCCATCAACTCGGTCGAATATCTTACGTCGAAGAATTTCCTGGACAGGGCTAATGTTAACCTGATTATTTCAAAATATGATTATGTATTGAGAACCAAAATCCTGGATTACTACCAGGTGAAACCACTATGGTAAAAATCGTCCGGATTATCTGATCCGGTCATCCTGCACATAGCGGAACAAGCCATTAAGCCTCCCCATATAAAACGAAAAAGCGCAAAGTAATTTGCGCTTTTTTCGTTCGTGATGTAAGGCCGTTTAACCGGACCCCATCTTTTTTAACCAATAAGTTTGAAACAATCAGTCAGCCAGTGCTGCTACTCTCCTTTTAGCTTTAACTACCGCAGGCTTCACAGGTTCACACCTGTCGAAACGCATTGCTGTCCACACATGATCCAGGGCTATCTCAGCCGCACCTTCAAAACCGGCATTCATTACACAGTTCCAACTACAGGATCTGTTTAAATCGGTCACAATTTTAGAAGAGCTTTTCGGGTATGCTATCCAGAATTTTCCTGCCGCCTGCAAGCATGGAATCACCTCTTTCAAAATAGAACTCAACTGATTTTCGTTCACTGCAAAAATCAGTGCGAAATCAATTTTCCGGCTCTTTAAAAGTGGGGTGATGCTCTTGGCGAAAGATAATTTAACAAACTGCTTTTCAATTGATGATGGCAGTCCCTGGATCAAAACATTTTTCTCTTCCTGAAGCTGAAGCTTCTCTAACAAATTTTGAGTCATGCAAAAGAAGTTTTAAGTAAAGCTTAGGTTTAAATACAAACGGGAGTGCAAAGGTATGCAATCCCGGTCGTAGTTAAAACTTTTGCCTTAAAAAAAACGTTTTAGCAAAGAATATATCAGTAAAACAACAGATTAATTGAGCAATATCAATTCTAATCTAAGGTGCTACCCTAGTTCATTGGCTTATAATATTTCAGAGCCTCCGGCATCATTTGCTGAAGTTTCTGTATCCTCGTGGATTCCGCAGGGTGAGTGCTTAAGAACTCAGGTGGTTTGGAATCACCTGCTGCCTGGGCCATTCTCTGCCACAAAGCAATTGCTTCCTGTGGGTTATAGCCGGAAAGAGCTGAGAAGATTAGTCCGTAACGATCAGCTTCCAGCTCCTGTTTCCTTGAATTGGGAAGTAAAACACCAACCTGCGCAGCCGGACCATATACATTATTAAAAATATTACTAACCTGCGAGTTACCGGAAGTCACAACCCCACCGACTATTTCAAGGCCCTGCGCCACCATAGTCTGGCTCATACGCTCATTACCATGTTTAGCGAGGGCATGCGCAATTTCATGACCCATAACAACCGCGAGTGCCGCCTCGTTCTGTGTGATTGGCAATAATCCGGTGTAAACCACGATTTTACCGCCGGGCATACACCAGGCATTTGCTTCCTTGGAATCTACCAGGTTATATTCCCATGCATATCCTTCCAGTTCTTTGGAGAGGCCCTTTTCAGAGTAATATTTCGTAATAGCGTTTGTAAGGCGCTGGCCTATCCTTTTCACCATCTCGGCATCCTTTGACGCGCTTGCGCTGACTACCTTGTTCTGGGAAAGAAATGTCTGATATTCCTGTTTCGCCATGTTCGTAAGATCCGCATCTGAAAGAAGCGCGAGCTGTTTGCGTCCCGTGATTGCGTTCTCTGCGCACGATGTGAACACCAAAGCTGTAGTAACTGCGATCAATATTTTTGAAATACCTTTCTTCATAATTTGAATTAATCTTTCGTCAATGCTTAAAAAAAGTGTACCAAGCAAAAAGCCAACAGGCTCACTAAACGCCTAAATTATACTAAAGCAGTTGCAATAAGACGTTAAAATTCAATACCTGCGGCCCCGGACGCAGGGTATAGTGTTAGTCAGCCAATCCCGATTCAGATGGAATCTGATGCTCTTCTCCTCTCCTTTTTCCTGTCCCGATGTTTAAGAATGGGAACCTTGCTTTCGCTGCCTTTCAGCAGACGACCGATGTTTTTTTGGTGGGTGAGAACCACCAGCAGTGTGACTGCTATGGCAAATCCGCGGTAGAGCGTTTCCTTTTCGTTGAACACAAACAAGATAAAGACGGCAAATGCGATACTTGCCAGGATCGAGCTCAATGAAACAAACCGCGTGAGATATAAAACAAGAAGGAAAACCCCGACACAGCAAACAGCAACCAGGGGTTGAATGGCGAGGATCATCCCAAATAATGTTGCAACGCCCTTACCCCCTCTGAAGTCAGCCCATATGGGGAAAATATGCCCCAGCACCGCTGCGAGACCTAAACCGACCATGAAGTTGGTACGATCCCATTCGCTTGTTAAATAATAAGGAAGGAGTATATAAAGGCTGGTAGCAGCTACCCCTTTAAGAACATCCATTAACATTACAAATACGCCCCACCTGGAGCCTAAGACCCTGAATGTATTTGTAGCTCCTGAATTGCCGCTGCCATACTCACGGATGTCAATGCCAAAAAACAGTTTACTTACCCATACTGCGGTTGGAATTGAGCCAATCAGGTATGCTATTACAATGAGTAAAATTTCTTTCATTGAATAGTATTAGTTAAAGTTGGATAACGAAAATACAAAAATATCGCTTACCCTTCTATTAAAATTGTTGATTATCAGTGCGTATTAGCCTTAAAACGATCCAGCCATTCATTTCTTTCTCGCCGGTTATCACCAATAGGGAATCGTTTGCCGCGCTTTCAATTTTAAACCGGTCCCCGCTTAGCAATCCACTCATTAAGAGAACGCCGTCCGGCCTTAAATGTTGCGACAAACTATGCATCTGGTCCAACAATACATTTCTGTTGATATTAGCCAGGATAACATCGAACTGATTAGCCGTGGCGATGATTCCCGAAAGTTCAATCCTGATTTTTGAGCAGTTGTTTTCAACGATATTTTCACCCGCATTTTCAATGCTCCAGGGATCATTATCGATGGCAAGTATATCATCTGCACCCAGCTTTTCGGCAAGAATCGCGAGTACACCCGTGCCTGTTCCAAAATCCAACACCGTCTTTTTTCCAAAAAAAATGCTTTCCATTTGCTGGATCATCAGGTATGTGGTCGCATGGTGCCCGGTTCCGAAACTCATCCTGGGTGTTATGATTATGTCGTGTTTCACCCCAGGCTGGGCGGGATGGAAGGATGCCCGGATACAACAAAAGTCATCCACCGGCACCGGCTGAAAGTTTTTCTCCCATTCATCGTTCCAGTTTTTTACCGGCAACAACTCAGTTGAAAATAAAATCCCATGCGGCCGCAACAGGTTGTTCACGGCCATCTCATCATAAATGTCAGCAGAAATATAAGCGTGCAGTGTATGTTGTTCTTCTTCGAATCCATCGAATCCTGCTTCGCTCATGATACCTATAAGAAGATCCTTTTCTGCAGCATTGCGCGTGATCAGCGAAAGTTTTATAAATGAATCCATTTTTGTCTGTGTAGTGACGAAGATAATATTCTAAAATGTATCTTCATTTCGTATGTACCTGCTTCATCATTTTCTGGCCTCTTCGTGGTTTATACTTAATCTGACTACTATCATTCTGGTCGCAGGCTATCTGCTCAGCATTTTTATGGCATTGCTCGTCATCTCTGAAAACCGCAGTCCTTCAAAAACGCTGGCTTACCTCCTTATGTTTTTTGCGCTTCCTTACATTGGCGTTATGGTATATTTCATTTTCGGTGAAAACTACCGTAAGAAAAAAATCTATAAAAAGAAATGGCTGACCGATCAACAGAATTCAGAGCGATTCGGAAATTACATGGTCCGCCTGTCTGAGGAAGTACTTGCCAGTCACATGGGAACAATTAAAGGAAACGCCCAGCTTGTTCGGCTGCTCGTCAACGATAGCAAGCTACCCATCTCTGTCAACAATAAAGTGAAGGTCTTACATAACGGGGAAGAAAAATTTCCTGAAGTTTTTGAGGCAATTGCCAATGCAAAACATCATATCCATATTGAGTACTACATTTTTGAAGAGGGGCGCCTCGCGAATATTATAAAAGACCTGTTGATCAGGAAGAGGCGGGAAGGTGTGGAGGTTCGTATAATGTATGATGATTTCGGAAGCGATCTCGGAAAGGGTTATCTGAATGAGCTGGCTGAGGCCGGGGTCCAGGCATTCCCGTTTTACAAGGTTTATTTTCATTTACTGGCAAACCGGAACAACTATCGCGATCATCGGAAGATAATCATCGTAGATGGGGTGATTGCTTTCACCGGGGGTATTAACATTGCAGACAAATACGACAACAGCATCCAAAAGCCGGGTCATATATACTGGCGCGATACGCATCTCCGGATTGAAGGAGATTCGGTCAAGTTATTTCAATACCTGTTTCTCCTGAACTGGAACTTTTGTTGTGATGAAGAAGTTGATCTTGCCGGCGGCTATTTTCCTGAGTACAACGGTAATGGAACACAACTGGTACAGGTTGCCTACAGCGGACCAGATTCTGACCGCGCGAGTATTATGCTTAGCTATTTTGCCGCTATCAACAATTCGCGGGAGTATGTCTATATATCCACACCATATTTTATTCCCAACGAAAGTATCCTGAACGCACTCAAGAAAGCAGCATTGGGGAAGGTGGATGTCAGGCTGCTTGTTCCGGGCATTTCAGATTCAAAGATGGTGAATGCCGCAGCCATGTCTTATTATGAAGAACTGCTTGAAGCGGGTGTAAAAATATACCTGTACAAAAAAGGATTCAATCATTCTAAAATTGTCATAGCGGATCATTCCCTTTCAATGGTTGGAACAGCCAATATGGATATCAGGAGCTTCGATCTGAATTTTGAGGTGAACGCCGTGGTATTTGATCATGAGATTCATAGTGAGCTCAAAGAGGCGTTCATGAACGATATGAGAAACAGCGTTCAGCTGAACCTGGAACAATGGCAAAAACGGCCCCGGTCAAGAAAGATGTTAGAGTCCTGCTGCCGGCTTTTGTCTGCCTTGCTTTGATTCAGCGGCCCAACCTTGCAGGATAGCTGAAAATAAAAATGGCGACCAAAGCCGGCCGCCATTTTCAATATAAACGAGTCTGTTGATTAACTTTCTCTTTGCTCAGGTTTTGGCATCAGTACCTTTCTGCTAAGCTTGAACTTGCCGGTTTTGTTGTCAACCCCGATAAGTTTTACTTTAATGGTATCCCCTTCCTTCAACACTCCTTCCATCGTCTCCAATCTTTTCCAGCTCACTTCGCTTATATGAAGCAGACCCTGTTTGCCAGGAATAAACTCAACGAAAGCACCATAAGGCATTACTGACTTAACTTTTGCTTCATAAGTTTCTCCTACTTCAGGCATGGCAACGATACCCTTGATCCAGGCGACAGCTTTTTGCAGGCCCTCTTTGGCAGGACTGAATATGCTGACCTCTCCAAAATTACCAACCTCTTCAAGGTTGATGGTAGTTCCTGTCTCACGCTGAATTTCCTGGATGATCTTACCCTGGGGTCCGATAACCGCACCAATAAATTCTTTATCGATAAACAGTTTCTCCATTCTGGGCGCATGTGGCTTAACCTCAGTGCGGGCGGCAGGTAAACACTCATACATGGCATCAAGGATCTGGAGACGTCCGCCACGTGCCTGGGCAAGTGCCTGTCTCATGGTATCCATGCTAAGACCGTCTACTTTAATATCCATCTGCACACCACAGATACCATCACGGGTTCCCGTGACTTTAAAGTCCATATCTCCCAGGTGATCTTCATCTCCAAGTATATCTGTCAGGATCGCATATTTGCCATCGCTGTTCCTGGTAATGAGACCCATGGCAACTCCGCTTACATGCTTCGGCAAAGGAACACCGGCATCCATTAATGCAAGTGATCCCGCACAAACAGTGGCCATCGAAGAAGATCCGTTTGATTCAAGGATGTCACTGACTACACGTACTGTATATGGATAATCAGAACCCGGCATCATTTGCTTCAGGGAGCGCATCGCAAGTGCACCATGTCCTACCTCACGGCGACTCTGACCGCGCATCATCTTGACTTCTCCTGTACTGAACGGAGGAAAATTATAATGGAGAAAAAACTTAGAGTCTACGGATTTTGCTGCACTTTCAACAAGTATTTCATCTAATGGTGTCCCGAAAGTTACCGTTGTAAGTGATTGGGTTTCACCCCTTGTAAATAAAGCCGAACCATGCGGCGTTGGTAATGCATCAATTTCCATCGCCAGGGGACGAACTTCATCCAACCTGCGTCCATCAAGACGCACATTGTCATCCACGATCATATTCCTGACTATCTCCCATTTGAGATCTTCATAGTATTTTTTCAAAAGTTTCTTATCAACTTCAGTTGCCTCTTCACCAAGAAGGGTTTCCATCATTTCTTTCCTGAACGTTGCAAAAGCTTCTGTGCGCGCATGTTTGCTACTCCCGGACTTTGCTATCTCGTAGACTTTATCCTTTGCAAAGGCGTTAACTTTTTCAAGTAATTCGTCATTTTGAACGGGTTTGGTATACTCACGTTTTGTAGTTACACCTTTTTTAGTCCTAAGTTCTTCCTGGGCTTTGATCTGAATCCGGATTGCATCATGGGCCAATTCAAGTGCTTTAATAAGGTCCTCTTCGGAGCATTCTTTCGCTTCACCTTCAACCATCATCAGATTTTTCTCTGTAGCGGCTATAATGAACTCCATATCAGCTTTTTCCAGTTCTGTCCGGCTTGGGTTTACGATCATCTGACCGTCAACCCGGGCTATCCTGACTTCACTAATAATTTCTTTGATTGGAATGTCACTGACGGCAAGTGCGGCGGAAGCTGCAAGGCAGGCGAGAGCATCAGGCATAACTTCAATATCACTTGAGATAAGCGATATAAGTACCTGTACATCACATAAATAATCCTCTGGAAATAGAGGTCTAAGGGCACGGTCAATTAAACGGCTGGTCAGAATTTCATAGTCGTTGAGCCTGGCTTCTCTCTTAAAAAAAGATCCTGGAATACGACCCGCAGCCGCGAATTTTTCCTGGTAATCAACAGAAAGGGGAAAGAAATCCTGGCCCTCTCTTGGCTCCTGGTTGGCAACTACTGTTGCTAATAAAATACAATTGCCCTGGCGGACAGTTACAGCACCATCTGCCTGACGGGCTAATTTGCCGGTCTCGATGGTGACGATTTTGCCACCTCCTATATCGAAACTCGAACTGATTGGTTGGGAAAGCATAAATTCAATTACGTTTAAAATTACCGGCGATCAGGCGAAGGTGGGAATGATGAAGGCCGGAAATCCAGTGAAAAAACAAATTTCGAAATAAAACCCGGAGTTAAACAAAACAACGATTCCCAACTGAGCATTCAGTTGGGAATGGTGTTATATAATCACTATCGTAATGACGAATAATTATTTTCTAATTCCAAGTTTTTCAATCAGCTGGCGATAACCCTGAAGGTTATTTTTGCTCAGATAGTTCAAAAGCCTTTTACGCTGTCCGACCAATTTCATCAACCCGCGCTGAGTAGAAAAATCCTTTTGATTTTTACGCAAATGATCAGAAATACTGTTGATACGCTCGGTAAGGAGCGCTATCTGGCCTTCGATAGACCCTGTGTTAGTGGCTTTACCACCAAATTGTGAAAAAATACCCGAAACTTTTTCGTTTGTTAAATACGGCATCTCAAATTTTTTTTAGAAACATCCAAATTAATTCATCTATAAATTGCCGGCGAAGGTACGGAAATTTATCAATTGTTGATCTATTGTGTGGCCAATTTGTCCATTAACCAGCGTTATTTCGCGTCTTTTTTGGGAATTTGATACCCGGAAAAACATATTTTTACGGGTTATGGTTCAGTAAGTTAGAATTTGTCTCAGAAGAAAGCTCCCCGTTGTATGAAAAACCTTGTTTTTGCGGTTACCAATGATCTGACCTACGATCAACGAATGATCCGGATCTGCGGCTCTCTCTCGCGTGCGGGGTACAATGTTTTACTGGTGGGCCGGACCATGGAGGGTTCCAGGCCTTTGTCGTCCAGGGCGTTCAGACAAAAGCGTCTTCCCTGTTTGTTTCAAAAAGGAAAGCTGTTTTATGCGGAATTTAATATCCGGCTTTTCTTTTTCCTGCTGTTTGCAAAAATGGACCTGGTATGTGCCATTGACCTGGATACCATCCTGCCTTGTTACCTGGTTTCTAAGCTCAGGAAAATAAGAAGGGTTTACGACGCGCATGAATTGTTCTGCGAAATGAAGGAAATCGTGGAAAGACCCCACATCTACCGGGCCTGGAAATGGCTTGAGAAAAAGATGGTGCCGCATTTTCCTGATGGTTATACCGTTAACGAAGCCATCGCCAACCAGTTCAGGATCATGTACGGGATGCAATACCAGGTCATTCGTAACATTTCATCACTCGAGGCGCTGGAAATACCGGAAAAGCCGGAACGATATATACTCTACCAGGGTGCGGTTAACGAAGGAAGGTGCTTCGAAACCCTCATTCCCGCTATGAAGCAGGTAAATGCACGTTTGTTTATTTGCGGCGACGGGAACTTTATCACCCAGGCAAAAGCACTCGTTGTTGAACACGGTCTTGAACAAAAAGTAATCTTCAAAGGTAGAATAGAACCGGCTCAGTTGAGGAGTTATACCGTAAATGCCTGGATCGGCATAACGCTGTTCGAAAAGGAGTCTCTCAGCAACTATTATTCACTGGCAAACAGGTTTTTCGATTATCTCCACGCAGGCATACCCCAGATATGTGTGGACTACCCCGTTTATCATGATTTAAACAATCCCCTCCCTTTCGCTGTTCTCATAGATAATATCTTGCCGGACACCATTGCTGCAGCAATTAACAAACTGCTTAATGATGATTCCTTATATAAAAGACTGCAGGAAAACTCCCTGGTTGTAAGACAACAATTGAATTGGCAATACGAAGAAAAAAAGCTCGTTCTGTTTTATAGTAAACTTAAATAAGCATTGGATAAACATCTACATATAGTTTCCCTTGACGTGCCGTATCCGGTCGATTACGGCGGCGTCTTTGATATTTTTTACAAACTGAAATTTTTAAAGGAAGCGGGCATCAGGATTCATCTTCACTGTTTTGTAAATAAGCGCGGGCCTCAACCAATACTCGGGCAGTACTGTGAAAAGGTTGATTATTATCCGCGGCAAACGGGACACAAAGGGCTTTCGTATAACCTACCCTATATCGTTAGTTCCAGGAACAGTGATGAACTTGTTGAGAATCTGCTCAAAGACAATTATCCTATTCTTATAGAGGGTATCCATTGTACTCATTTCCTGCATGATGAAAGATTCTCAAATTTATCGGATCGGAAAATCATATTAAGGCTTCTCAATGTAGAATTTGTTTATTACCATCATTTGTTCCGCTCATCTCCCACTTCTCTGAAAAAATTATATTTCCTTGCCGAAAGCTTACTCTTAAAAAAATATGAGGCTTGTATTGCGAAAAAAGTATCCCTGATCCTGGCTATTTCCGATGCAGATAAAGATGTATATAAAAAGGAATTTGGTGTGAAGAACATTGCAAGTATGCCAGCTTTTATAGGCTATAATGAAATTAAGTCACAGGAAGGGATTGGTTGCTTCTGCCTGTATCACGGTAATTTATCTGTGCCGGAAAATGAAAAGGCGGCCCGTTGGTTATCCGATCATGTATTCAACGATCTCAATATTCCGTTTGTAATAGCCGGTAAGGACCCTTCAGATAATTTCGTTCGCAGCGTAAAAACGAAGTCAAATATCTGTGTGGTTGCAAATCCGGACGATCAGGAGATGGGTGACCTGATCAGCAAGGCGCAGATTAATATCCTGCCTTCAATGAATGACACGGGTGTAAAGCTAAAATTATTGAACGTCCTTTATAACGGGCGGCATGCTGTCGTCAATGATGCAACCGTTAAGGGAACGGGTTTCGAATCCGCCTGCCATGTTGCAGGAAATGCAAGTGGCTTCAAAAGTATTGTAACGCAACTGTATCATCGTCCTTTCACAGAGGACGAAACTATTTTGCGAAGCCATTTATTGCAGGATGTCTTCAATAATCAAAAAAATGCAGAACGGCTGATCCGGTGGATCTGGTAGGTATTAGTCCATTGAAATTGTAGCATTATCCGAAATCTTTCCTCTTTCCGTCCTGATCATCCTCGCAGGAAATTTATTGATGACAATGTAATCATGTGTTGCCATCACGATAGCTGTTCCGTAATCGCGTGAGATATGAAATAACAACTGCATAATCTCGTCTGAGGTTTCCGGGTCAAGATTGCCGGTGGGCTCGTCTGCCAGGATTAGTTTTGGAGAATTGAGCAGTGCGCGCGCAACATCAATTCTTTGTTGCTCTCCCCCACTCATTTCAAAAGGCATTTTAAAACCTTTTGATTTCAGCCCCACTTTATCAAGAACATCAACGATCTTTTCGTCCATCAGTTTCTCATCCTTCCACCCGGTTGCTCTTAACACAAACTTCAGGTTATCGTTCACATTTCTGTCCGTCAGTAGCTGGAAGTCCTGGAATACCACGCCAAGATTACGCCTGAGATATGGTACTTTTTTCCAATCCATTGTTCTCAGGTCGAAGCCCACTACTTTTCCTTCACCCTCTTTCAGCTCAAGATCACCGTACAAAGTTTTAAGCAGGCTGGATTTTCCTGTGCCGGTTTTTCCAACCAGGTAAACAAATTCACCCTTCATCACCTGGAAATTCACATCCTGCAGCACCAGGTTCTGTCCCTGGTAAATATTTGCATGTTTCAAATCTATTATTAACTCCGGCATAGTGGAACCTGATTGTTGGCCAAAAATAAGTAAATAAAAGTTATCAAATATGCGTCAGATTTTGCACATAGGTTTGAAGGCACGTCTTCCTTCATATTCTGATATTATAACATTAAGAGCCGTTGCAATCATAAAACGAAAATTCAACTAATTAATGTGATCGGCAGCCTGTCGGGAAATAAATACGACACGGTAAATATGTTTTATCGGAAGCAGCGCTCGCCGGAAAATAATATCAAGGGTTTATATTGATTTTGGCCGTTGAGTGAAGGACCTTAGTAAGGATCCTGTAAGAGCACCCATTCCTGTAACCAATCCACCTATAAAACCGGTCACAATAATCATGAGCCAGGGTTGTGGTAACCTGAACAAACCAGCTATTTTTTTTGATAATACTTGCTCGTTTGCTATGTCAATAAACAACGCAAGTACCGACCAAAGTACAAATCCTGCAATGAGACCTGACAACACTGACTTTACTGTTGCTTGTACAATCAGGTAACCGGATAGAAAACCTACAATGGCAATGATCCACCAGGGTAAAAACAATCCAAGAACATAATTGAGAATTAAAATTATCAGAACTGACAGAATGAATCGCATAAAATTGAATTAGTTTGAATAAAAAACAGTGTCCACAGAAATTCAAGCTCTTATTTATGCTCGAAGAAATATCTTGATAATATTCGTGGATCATCTTTATCAGCAGCCTGCATAATCCATGCTTTGTAATATTTGCCGGCAGCATAATCGTTGATAAAATTATCGTAGTATTTGCTCCCAGGGTTACCGGATTGACCTCCCGGGTATATTACCCATGCCTGCTTTGGGGTGGTCATTTCAACAACCATTTTCCAACTTGGACCATGACTATGCTGCATTGCATTTACAACATGTGTCCCGCCTCCGACTGGCAGTCCTGTCCGCGCAAAAGGTAGCATTGCTCGTCCCAGGAGATGGTAAACGGTTGTATTTTTATACGCACCCCAGGTTTGACCTTTTTTTTCTTTTAGTGTTGATAGTCTTACCACCGCAACCCTGAATGCTGCGGTTATAGCATCCGAGATAGTTTCCCGGTTGGGAGTGTTGACATTGTCGATATAGGTGAAATTGCTATCCCGGAGTAATGCTTCAACAAGCGTTTCTTCCTTCGGACGTAGCCCAATGTCATTCAAGGGTTTCAACTGGTCATTCCAAACAAACGTTTCAAGGCTATCGTACCAGAGTTTGAAGAGTGTTGGCACAATCAATTCCGCCTCATTGTAGTAATTCCAGGTTGCTATTGAATCAAAAAATCTCTTTTCCACTTCGTTTAAGTCTGCGGTATCCAGATGTTTCAGAAACAAGGGAACCGCTGTCGCGGCAAATGAATTGAAGTTATCATTCTGAAGATTCATCATATCCTGAGGCGTAACGGCTTCCATGCCTGCCAGTTTCCGGTTTATCCGGATTCCGCGGTATAGATCAAAGTTACCAGGGATGAAATAAGGGTAATCTGGTGTTACTGATTGCTGGTTTGCACTGCTGACATAACCTCTTGCGGGATTCAAAATATGTGGATTTTCCTCTTGAGGGATGTACCCTTGCCAGGTATAACGCTTATCAACATACGGAAGGACGTAAACTCCTTGCTGGTCCCAACGGGCGGGAAATCTTCCCTGTTGCCATATCGCAATATCTCCATCTACTGATGCAAAAGCGAAATTCTGAGCAGGAGTCAGAAAGTGTCTGATTGCGTTAAGATAGTCCTGATAGTTACGCGCATAATTCAGCATCCGTATGGCCAGCATTTCGTTGCTGGGATCATGGGCGGTCCACCGCACCGCGTATGCCCGGCCTGGGCTCACACCCGCTTCAAAATCTTCGTCAAACATCACAGGCCCCTGATCAATGTAAGCAACCGTATCATAGATAACTTTGCTTCCTTTCACATGGAAGGCCTCAATATGGAGGCTGTCGACTTTTTTCCAGGCATTGTCGAACCAATAATGGCTTTTTGTGCTGTCTTTAAATTGAATTTCAAAGTAATCCCGTACGTCCCTGCCAGCGTTAGTAACCCCCCAGGCGATATAATCATTAAATCCCACAATAATGCCAGGGCAGCCAGGGAAAGACGCCCCGTAAACATTTGCCCCGGGCGTAGACAGTTGCATCTCGAACCAGACTGAAGGGAGTGTAAGGTCGAGGTGTGGATCATTGGCCAGAATAGGCTTACCACTTTTTGTCCGGCTGCCGCTCACAGTCCAGTTATTACTTCCATTCGCCGGGTTTGGTTTATCTATCTCCTTAAGTGGAATAATATGATTGTTGTTTATGTACGCTGAGTCAATATCGGATGGTTTCGATGGCGTAATTGACGCAGGCGCGAAAATGGTGTTTGGTGGAATGATGGGTTCAAGTGAATCTGCAGTTTGCGGAAACAGTATTTTAAGCTGCGCATCGTTGAAGTAATTTTTCGCATAGCTTAATGCAAGATCGTCTTCGTTGGATGCTAAGGTTTTTGCCATCTGTTTTACGAAAAGCGCCACTTTAAGATTGTTCCATTTTTCAGGTCGGTATCCCAGCAGTTTATATTCAAGTGGCAGTTCGCGGGCCGACAGGTTGTCAATGTAAAAGTTTACACCTGCCGTATATCGGTCGAAAGCTTTCTTCGTTATCGGATCTTTTTCAGCTTCAAGCAACATGTTTTGCGCCGCAAACACCATACCCATACGGCGTTGTTGCTTATCGAATTTCAGGGCGCGGACCCCTACTACTTCGCTGGTCCTGCCGGCAGCTGCAAAGGTTTGCATTTCCATCTGCCATAACCGAAACCTTGCATGAAGGTATCCCTGTATAAAATATACGTCACTCTCCGTCCCTGCAATTACATGTGGAACCAGCCGTTCATCAAAATAAACAGTCGAAGGCCCATCCAACCCTTCCAGGTTGAATCTCTCGGTTGGATCGAGATCGGCCCGCTCGGCATTTTTCCAAAACCCGTGCTGGGGGCTAACAAATCTTCCCAGTGCAGGTATGGATCTCCAGCTTCTGTTAAGGATAAAAACTAACAGGCAGGTAAGCAATGCCGTAAGTATAAAAAAAATCAATCGCATGGCTGTAATATAAGGATGATTTAGATTAACCAAAAATTTCGGGGTGCAGATTCTCACAAGGTGGTTGCACAAATAGAATTGTGTTATTAATGGCCAGTCATACAGGAGAAAAAAGACGGGAATGTCCCGATGGCTGACGTGGCCTGGGGGAAGTAGTAAGGAAATTTTAAAATGATTAATGACTTCCGGGAAACTTAATCAGTGACCCATAAAAGCAGGTCATCAATTTTCATTTCTTTGATGTCCCATTTTTGGAATAATGGGCAATACGATGTTGCTCGGGTGTTCAGCATCACGAAAGATGCGTATAGTGGCTTTCTGAAAGTCGCTTTCTAGTGCATGATAGATATCAACAAACTTTTGAGGGTTGCGGTCAACCAGTGGAAACCAGCTGCTTTGAATTTGAATCATTAATCTATGTCCTTTTTTGAAGCTATGGGCTATATCCGGCAGAGCAAATTTTATTCTTTCCACCTTGTGCGGCAAAAATGGTGAAGGTTGCTCATAGCTATTCCGGAATTTTCCACGCATCACCTCTGCCCGCAGAAGCATCTGGTAACCACCCACTACCATATCATTCATTGCAGCACTGGCGACTGGCTCTTTTATCCTGAAGCTGTCGGGGAAAACATCAATCACTTTAACTATAAAGTCCGCATCTGTGGTACTAATGCTTGCAAACAGGTCTGCAATAACCGGTCCGGCCAGGGTCATATCCTCACTAAGAGCGTCCGTTTCAAAAACAAGCACATCTGGCCTGCGCGCCGCAAAACGCTGATCCGCGATCATATACTCACGTGTGACGTTTCGGCCTATCTTTTCATAGTAGGGTACCGGTTTAGCAGGGTCACTGATGTATTCACTAAAAGCGTTGTTTATTGTTGGTTTGTCCAGGGAAAGCTTCTTTTCCTGGCTCAGGTATATCGGCACATCTTTCTTCTCTGGCATTGGCCACCGGGCAAGTTTCCGCCACTTATTTTCACCTGTAAAAAAAATGGTGGCTTCAGCAAAGTTTGTATCCGTTTTTTGGCCTTTTAAATGGTGATTAAAGAATGGAATTTCTATATGTTCCTGGTACCATTCAGGAGTGTTCTGCCCAAACAGGGCATTCCACAGATCTGATTTACTGGTGCTGGAGGCCCATTGTCCATGATACCAGGGACCCATCACAAGACGATTTTCTGTTGAAGGACTCGATGTTTCAATTGCCTTGTACAGGTTCCACGCGCCATAACCATCTTCTGCATCAAATAAACCTCCGACGATAAGCATTGAAGGTTTTATGTTCGTCAAATGGTTCAGGGGATTTCTTTTTCTCCAAAAGGTATCATAATTAGGATGGTTTATCAGATCATTCCAGAGTTTGATGCTGTCGCCCATAATTGCAGTAAGATTTTTTACCGGCCCTGTCTTCAGAAAAAAATCATACGCATCCGGTGTCGGAAGATTATAGGCTGCGGGCCCGATAGTAGTGGGTGCATGACGTGGCTGGCCAAAAGTTTTGCCAGACCTGAAACCTTCCATCTGGAAGAAAGCACCATTATGATGGAAATCATCACCGAGGAACCATTCCGTAACCGGTGCCTGAGGGCTCACAGCCTTCAGTGCCGGATGTCCGCTTAAAGCCGCCATAACGCTGTAAAAGCCAGGATATGATATGCCCATTACCCCTACATTACCATTGTTAGATTCTACATTCCTGACAATCCAATCGATGGAGTCATAAGTATCACTGGCTTCGTCTATGTCCTTATTCGTTCTTTTATCAGCGTTGAATGGTCTTATATCTACAAAATCACCTTCACTCATCCAACGACCTCTGACGTCTTGCCGTATAATGATGTAGCCTTCCTTAAGATAATGCCGGAAATAAGTTTTCCAGTACTCGGGACGTTTGTCTTCTCCATAAGGAGCGCAGGAATAAGGAGTTCGTATAAGGAGAACCGGGTGTTTTCGGGAGACATCTTTCGGCTTCAAAATCGACGTAAAAAGTCTGACCCCGTCACGCATGGGAATGTATAACTCCTTCTTGTCATAGTTGTCATAAAACCATCCCGAATCCATCGTCGCCGGTCTGCAAGAGATAAAAGAAATGCCTATAAACAATATAATTACATGATATATCCTCATTGGAGCATAATTGATCAAAAACAGGTTGATGATTTAAATTTAGGAAATGTTATCAAACCATCGTTGCAGAGTTATGGATAGTAAAAACGACATATCTGAGTTTTATGCATCGATAATGTGCCGAAGCATGATAGATGCGTTGTTTCTAACAGCCTGGATCAGCCACATCCATGGTATTTTGTACAAATGCCTTTAGAGTCTTGCGGCTGGTATATATTTTCTGACAGACTGGTATCCTATTACGCGGTTTAAACTAATCCGCAATGCCGGTGCAAAACAGGGATTGTAAAAATAAGATCTTCAGATTCTTGAGGCTGCACCTCAAGATAACCCATACGATAATGATCGTTGTTTTATTTTGATTATTGAAATATCAACTTTTGATACTCAAGAAAATAAAAAGGTCGCCTCATACTTTTGAGACGACCTTTTGCTTCATAAACTTTGAATGTTACAATTTAATGATTTTGATGATTTTTTTCTGTGTGCCTTGTTCAACGATGAGGAAGTACTGGCCCTTGCTAAGACCCTCCCCTACCATCATAGTTGAATTGTTCCTTGCTCCGTTAATAACTTTTACTACCTGTCCCCACTGATTATGAATCTTCAGTGTGATTGGATCTTCTGAACCACTTAACAGGTTTAAATTAAACATACTGCTTGATGGGTTCGGCCATACTGTAGCATTAAGCGTAGTTGGCTGCTCGATTCTGGCCAATGAATATCCAACGGTAATAGTGACATCATCAAAAGCAGTTTTTCCCTGGTCGTCCCTCACCGTGAGCCTGAATACGTAGGTTCCTGCCCTCAAATCCTGAATGATAGTTGAAGGTGCTGTATTTGAAAAGATGTTGTACACGGCAGGGCCTGAAACTTTTGTCCATTTGTAAGAGACTATCACGCCACCGGTAGCGCTACCCAACAATACAGTCTCATTTTTTGGCAACGTGACTACGATGTCTGATCCTGCATTTGCAGTTAAGCCGGTTGACGGCTGTTGTGGCTGCTGAGGCTCCGCGGGCTGCTGAGATGCCGGCAGCACAGTTATTGTGATGTCATCAGCGTTTGTAAGGGCCTTGTCATCGGTTACCGTTAATCTAAAAACATAAATGCCCTGAACTAGTCCGTTGATTTCAGTTACGGCGTTGTCGGAGCGCGCAATGGTGTATTGAGATGGTCCGGAAACCCGGCTCCATCTGTAGTTTGCAATAAAACCATCTGCGTCGCTTGAGGCACTTCCGTCTACAACCACTTTATTGACGGGAAGATTTATCACAACATCCTGGCCGGCTCTCGCCACCGGCGGCTGGTTTGTTGCTGAAGGTGCACCTGCTTTGCTAACAGTTACCGTTACATCATCAGTATGCACAGCACCTCTGTCATCAGTAACCGAAAGTCTGAAAACATAAACTCCTTCGCGGAGATCTTCCAGTTTAGTTGTGACAACATTGTTCCTCGTGATATTAAAAATGGCTGGTCCGCTCACCTTGGTCCAGCGATAAGCGGTGATACTTCCGTCGCTGTTTTGTGATGCACTACCATCCAATACTGTTCTGTTTGTTGGTAAGGTGATGTAGATGTCCGGTCCTGCATTTGCAATTTGGGCCTGGTTTCCTGAAGTTGCTGCATTTTTGACCACAACCTGTACGTCATCGTTGTGAATTGCGCCCTTATCATCAGTCACCATTAGTCTGAAAGTATAGGTGCCTGCAACCAGGTTATTAACAGCAGTGAAAGAATTGTTTTGATTTGAGAAAGTGTACTCAGCAGGTCCATTAACCATCAGCCATTTGTATGCTGTGATGGTGCCATCAGGATCCTTTGATGCACGCCCGTCGAGGGTAATGCTGTTAACAGGAAGAGTTATTGTAACGTCATCGCCGGCATTTGCAACAGGTGATTGGTTACCTGGAGTCGCTGCATTTACATTTACTACCACTTCATCTTCATGGGCAGCGCCGATATTATCTATAACCTGCAAACGGAAAACATAGACTCCCTGCGAAAGATCTTTTAGTTCAGTAGATGAGCCGGTACTGTTTACAATTGTAGCAGATGCTGGTCCACTAACCTTGGTCCATTTGTACGAAGCTATGGAGCCATCTGCATCTTTTGAGGCCGTTCCCGAAAGCGTTGTACTATTCACCGGAAGAGTGAGCGTGATGTCTGGTCCTGCGTTGGCAACCGGTGACTGGTTTCCTGCAGCTTTTACATTCACAATAACCTCATCAGCATGTTCTGATCCCTTTTCGTCGGTGACAGTTAATTTAAAATTATACGTACCTGCCGCAAGATTTGTAACATCGCATGCTGCTTCATTTGGTTTGGCCAGTGTAAAATTTGCAGGCCCGCTGGTTTTTGTCCAGGTGTATTTTGTGATTTTTCCCTCAGGATCTTTTGACTGACTGCCATCGAGCTTAGTACTGCTCACCGGCAAAATGATATTGATGTCCGGTCCTGCATTAGCAACGGGCGACTGATTGCCTGCTTTCACGCTAATCTGCACATCGTCTTCATGTACCGCACCCTTATCATCAGTAACCCGCAATCTGAAAACATAAACACCTTCTTCAAGATCCTTAAGTTCAGTTTGTGCCTGGTTAGAACTTACTATAGTAGCCTTAGCCGGTCCATTTACTTTTGACCAGTTGTAAGAACTGATCTGCCCGTCCGGATCGCTCGATTTTGTGCCATTAAGGGTAGTACTGTTTACAGGCAGGGTAAGAATGATATCTTCTCCTGCATTTGCAACCGGTACCTGGTTTTGAACAGGCGGCCGGGCAACAACCGTAGCATCTGTATACATCTGGCTTTGAGGAACATGAACCATCTTGCCTAATCCCGGACACTCCCAATAGAAATGACATGACCTTGCTCCACCAAGGTTCATGTGCTCAAGCTTAACGCTATATCTTTGCCCGGCCTGGAGTGCAATCGGCTTGCTGGCCACGATATCCGCATTGTCTGCACGGTCAATCCAGCTATCGATAATCTGCTGACCATTGACCCACAACCGGAAGCCGCCGCTTCCCCTTGTCTTAAATGTATATGTTTCAGAAAACTGGGCTTCCACCTGGCCTGTCCAACGCATGGAATAGTTGCCGCTTGTAATCCGCCGATGTACCTGCGTTGGAGATGCCGCTTTATCGTAGGTCCATTGGCCGAACATTATCATGCTGTCAATCCTGGTAAAAGCCAGGTTCTCGAAGTTCGAACCATTGAAATATTCGCCTTTCAGACCGCGGCCCGTACCATAGATGGAAGGTGCAAATTTGGCTACCCTGTTAATACCTGCCTGGCTTACCAATGAAGGTTCGCCGGCAGATGGTTGAACAAAGATCTTTGATTCATAGACAGAGCTACTGAGAAATCCGGTTTGTCTGCCGGTAAACGTGCACTGGATAAGTCCTATATTTTTATTTGCTTTTTCACCGGGCAATGAAAAAGTGTTCATCATCACCGCAACATCAGTATATCCTTTGTATGTACATTCCCTGAACGTATTAAAATCGTCACCTGATCCAACGGGCGAAGGGAACACTTCAACAACATATGGCCTTTTGCCGGCCCCGTCGAATGTCACTTTTTCAAAGCGAACGCCACTGTTATTACCTGAAGTCGCTTTTACACGTACCAGTGAATTATGGAAATAACCACCGGTATAAGTATATGAATTGATATAAGCACCATGGAAAACACCAAGGTGATCATTATAACTTTCCTGGTTTACTATCGTGTGATTGTTACCGGTATTTTGCCACACAAACAAACCACTGCGATTACTATGAGAGAGATTATTCTCAAATATCCAGACACCCTCACTATCCGCATTCCATACATATGCTCCCTGATTATGCTCATCGCCACAATGTGCAAATACAACAACATTGTTTTTAGCAACGTTGCCATCACCCATATTCATTTCCATTCCACGTGAGCCATTTTCCTGACCGTTCCATTTGACATAGGCAGTAAGGTTGCCATCCCACACAATTTCATGACTGAGTTCCTGGAAGTCCCACCAGAATGATGCTTCCATCACTGTAAAAGCAATGCAATTAGCCATTGTAATTCCATGTGACATGTGAGGTACATAAGCACGATTACCGATGTCAGAAAGAGAACATCCGTCTACCATTGAACCCGTGGATCCGTCTCCGCAATGGTGAAAGTGCAGACCATATCTTCCCGATACCAGTGAAGTTCTTCCGGAACCTTGCCTGGCGCCGAGAAAGCGGCCAGCCATATAATAAATACTTTGTGGCATACTTGACCGGATGAAGATATGTGACCTTCCTCTCTCGGTGCCCTCTATACGCACGTTCCTGGTGATATTTCCTACCTCAGCCGTCCAGGTTTTACCTGAATCAGTACTTACTGCAAGGTGATCGTAACTAAGCGCCTGATCCAGTTGAATGGTGTTACCACTGATACCCGTGATTTTTCTCCGTTCAAACTTAACACCAAATGAATCAACTGAAGTCTGAAGACGATCATCCCAATTGTTTGTGTTTGCTTCAGGCTTATCGGTTGGTACAATAAAGATGGTATCGCCTGTATTCCATCCGCTGGCATCCTGAACAGTGAAACTCGTAGCCCCCCTGTTCACAGAACCGGTAACTCTTGTCCATGATTTCTTCCTTGCACCTGAAATGTCCAGCTGGCCTGCACCCATAACCCACAAACCAACATCGCCCTCGATTATATCGTGACCACTACCGATGAAGCCATTTTCATTTACATTAATAAACTGGATAAACTGCTCGACTGATGGAGATGAAGGTCTCATCACTAACCTTCCATAAATAACAATGTTCCGTGATGAAAGTAACGAAGTTGATTTGTTGGCATCAAACAGAAGCGTTCCGCCGCTGTTAACATTCACACCACTTACAGTTGAACTAGCCTGATCGTGTACTACGGCGTGCCCTGCAGAGATTACCGGGGTATCCCCTTCTCCGGGAATACGTCCACCCCAGGTTAACGGGTCCGACCAACTGCCAGATTTAACACTGGCAATTGTCCCAAAAAGCTGAGTAATACTTCCTGGTGCACATGCAATTGCCTTTCTTCTGTTTGTTGCGATTTTTGCTCCTGATGGTGTGGCAAGAACTAGCCCTGTCGCCGCAATTGAGGAATTGCGAAGAAATTTTCTCCGAGTAGAGTGATTCATAGTAAATTGGAATTTTAGAGTACTAGATTTTTATTTTGTTAGTTAGATGGTTGCAAGTTTTTCAATTTGTGTTGATGAAACAATTTTAATGCCCAAATAAAATTTAACGAACGTTTTTCATTTTTTATTGATCTTGATCATAAATTCTTTAAATAATCGTGTGTTCCTCTTTGTTATATACTTAGACCTTATATTCAGATTCTGAAAAAGAAATACTCCCCCGACTGTTATCTCAACACCTGATTAACTTTTCAAGTAGTTGAGTCCGATATTTATGCTGCCATCTTACTTTCATTATGCCAAACGATATTTAACATAAGTTCGTATCTGAAATGCTGATCTGTTGCATATTACAGGAGAAACTCTTAGTTTTTTTTTATTATGTTTTTAGAACCAGTGAGTATTAGTATTTGAAATTACCTGAGCGTGGCAAGGAGCATTAACTATTGACAATGATCCCCTGAGGGTGTTAAAGCATTAGTATTTTCAGGTAACTTTCGGGTCCGAACAAACGCAAATCAGATGGCCGTTGACTGACGAGGTAAATAAATCTTTGACTCCCTACAATAAGATATATTCTACGGCGTTATAGCTGTTTCTCGTTACAACCAATACCTCGTAAATAAATCGTACTTACTTTTTTGCGTAACCGTTGTAGAGTGAGGTTGATCCATGCCGAAAAATCCGGCCAATTACACCGTTGCTGGGAGATGCAGAAGTACCGGTGACCAAAAGACCACGTCGGAAATAAAAGCGCGGCACAGCGCAAGGAGTTGTCTTAGATAAACATTTGTAACAATGCGGGAAAATGGATTTTGTTGCCGCTCAGCTCTTTAATGGCCACCGTTTTGCGGGCCATAAAGATAACAGATATGTTCTCCTGTTTTCCAGCGGAAGCTTTCACCGGGCAGTTTGAATCACTACACAGGGATAAAGTAACCGGTCATGGATTGTAATATTATCACCGGTTCTTTCAATTATTTTTGGTTGCTTTCCGGTTCAATAGATAGCCATTGAGATTACCAGGTGTATGATTTGTTTTCAAATGTTATTATAAACTAAAAACTCCGATATTAATTATCATTAGTTACATAGTAACTCTTTCCACTGTGTTGACAGTCTCCATTTTGACAACTGCTTTTTCAGTGAGTATCGAATGAATGTCAGTAAGACCTACACTCCTTATGTTTTGAACATTACAATAATCGAAGAAAAGTTCAAGCGTGTTGATATACTTGTCACAGTCTCTTTTTGTCAAGGTGTAGGGGCTTAGACCTGGAATCACTTCGATGTTATGGAACATCATATTAAATACAATGACCTCCCGATCCCCGTAGTTGTGACTATATTGGGTTACCAGCTCCTTCATATCTGCAAAGCGGGAGTAAGCGGGCCTTAGCCAACAACGTTTATTCCGCTGTGCTTTGCGGAAAACACCTATCCCGGAAGTTGCCAGGTGTTGAAGCCGACTTTTTCTTAACATACCTATAGTTACCGGAACTTGTAACAATCCCTGCTTTTTATCTGATTCGCACAGGATAGTACCTCCTTCAATAAAATAAGGCTGTTCTAACGCGCCAGTAAAATCAACCGGGTATTCACGTGTCGGGTCACACCAATTGATATGCGGAGTGACACTTGTATCTACTTTATAACCTAAATCCAATAAAGACTTAACAGTATTAGGACCGGCGGAAAACCTTCCTGCCCGAAAGGATGTAGGGCTGTAACCAAAGCGGCTTTCGAACAGCCGCGAAATGTTTGCCAATTTTGCGGTTTCAATTTCCGGTGAATAGAAACAACAATTCCGTCTGGCTGTCTTGCCAGCATAGTCAAAAAATTGTTTTTGGGGTTCAATAAATTCAGGATGCAGATGAGTCCCAATTTCCAGTTCTCCCTTCAGACTCTTCATCAGGGTTACAGAATCCGGATCTTCCATCACGACGTTGTTCATCAGGTAGGTCGGTTTGATTTTGTGACGCTGGAAAAGCGGGTGAAGGATTTTCCCAATTCCTTCATGAACACCGCGGAAAGTTAGAGGATTGCTGTAAGTCCAGTCACGTGAACAGTCTGGTTCCACGTCGATAGAAATCGTTAGAAATTTTTTCATATTTAGATAAGTCTAGGCGTATATTTTATTATTCGCTCTAACTTACACACCTGGGAGTAACGGACATAAACGACCTTCGCAATGTCAATCGGCCTTTCTGTGTTATGGTTAGGGGAACCCGATGGTATATTTAAAGGATATCGTACTGATGTAGGTGTTAACACCTACATGTATCAAGCAAATTAAGAAGTTTTCCCGGAAGTATGAAATGGAATGAAACTAATTTTTGAGAAGGAGCATTTGAAGAATTGGTGATAGTAGGACTTTCTCCGAACTTGCGATTTTCAGTGCCTTTAAAAAATTTTTCCTTGACTTTTTCCGGAAAATGCCTGCTGCCGATTTGTACATTACCTTTGCACAAAACGTCGCCCTCTTTTTAATCATTTCATCGATCTCTAATCTGGATAAATCCAGTTGAAGTACATTATCAGATTTTATGGCTTTATAAAAAGCGTATTCCTCAAATGTATATTGATAGTTCTTCATGATCAATTTTGAGGCTTGTTTATCATGAACCCGGAAGTAAGATAAGGTTTCCGGAATAATATAACAATCGCCTACTGTGAGTATGCGCAGCCACAAATCCCAGTCAACAAGGCAAATGTAGTCCGTATTAAAATTGCCAACGGAAAGAGCTGACTTCCGGAACATAACTGTTGTCGGCTCCCCTATCCAATTTCCTGCATTTTCTCTGATAGAGGCATAAATAACCTTTTTGCCCTCCTGCATATGGAGCAAAGGTAAATTACTGCTTTCTACGCGGAGACCAAACATTTCCCGTTTTGAAGTAATGAGCGAAACATTGGGATACCGTTCCATTAAGGGAACCATCTTTTCCAGAAGTGTTGGATGAAAAAGATCGTCAGCCAATAAGAACTTTATATACTGGCCATTTGAGTATTTCAATGCCTGGTTGAAATTTCCTGCGAGGCCGAGGTTTTTGGGATTCTTAAAATATGTAATCCGGGGATCTGTTAAGTACCCAGCCACCACCTGATCGGTATTGTCGGTCGAATTATCATCAACGATTATCAATTCAAAATCGCTATAGGTTTGAGTAAGTGCACTTGCGATGGCTTCGCCTATGAAATGGCCATAATTATAAGTTGGAATAAGAACCGAGACTTTGGGCATTGTTGAATCGCTATTTTATGACGACCGGGTTTCTTCAATTGTGAGCATCGTTTTACCGGTGCCCTTTTTAAACATTTGTCCGAGCGACGAAAGGATTACTTGTTCGTGCCAGGCGATCTTTAAAGCCTTAAGAAAAATCTTCCGCTCTTCGGGCATATATACTTTGGGTATTAGCTTATACATTGCCTTACCAACTTTTTGAGCACGCGCTTTAACAATTTTATTCATGTCAATACCGGACGTGTCAATATCATATCCCCTCCTATCCCGGATGTCCCGGCACATATGATACTCTTCAAAGTAATTAATGAATTTCTTCATAACGGTCTTGGTCACCTGCTGTTCATGATTCCGAACAAAGGCGAGTGGTTCTGGGATGAAATAGGCGTCCCCGACGTTAAGCTGGCGCAGCCACATTTCCCAATCTGGTAGCCAGGTAACATCACATCTGAAAACACCAACACTCATGTTTGAACGCCTGAACATAATGCAGGTAGGTTCACCCAACCAGCCGTACGTTGATAAGGTATTGTGTATTATTTCGCGGCCGCTATGGAGATATGTTAAGGGCAATTTTACGGCCGCTGAAGATTTGCCAAACATTTGTTTGTTACAGACCACTAATGAAACACCTGGATGCTGTTCCATTACATTCACCATTTTACAAAGCAGATCACTCCTGAAATAATCATCGGCGCATAAAAATTTGATGTATTCACCCTTTGCATAAGAAAGGCACTTATTCCAGTTACCTACCAGCCCCAGGTTTTGTTCGTTTCTTACATAGGTAATACGTGGATCTGACAGATATTTCTCCATCACTTCGTCAGTGTTATCTGATGAATGATCATCAATAACGATTAATTCAAAATCAGACATGCCCTGATCCATTACACTTTGTACCGCCACATCAAGGCAATAACCATAATTATAAGTCGGAATCAACACAGATACCTTAGGAATATGTTTCATTGAATTTTGTTACGAAAATTTTTTAAGATGGGTAGCCTGTAGCCACAGTTAAACGGTTAATTTGCCTTCGGGAACAATCACTTTGAGATGATTGCTTTCGCTCAGAATTTCGCTTAGTTTTTCAGCCACCTTCTGAACCGCCGGTTGCCTTAAAATACCCAGATGTCCCCCCTCAATTGTAATATGTTTTACTTCACCTGTGAAATGATTGGCCCAACCCATCAGTTCAGCTTCCTTATATTCTAACGGCGGGGTGCCAGCCTGAAATAAGATAACCCGTCCTGAATACGGACGATATTTATATTTATGATAGTCGGGACTAACCATGAATCTGGAAGGTGGACGCTTAGAAAAGAGTTTTTGAACCGTTTTCGCAGCTTTTCTAACGACCATTCGGAATAACTCCTTACGAGGCCTTCCAAGTTTGCCCAGGGATCGGAGACGACGACTATAATATGACAATCGACGCTGCTTATACTGAAGGGAGCTGGTAGAAAGCGTTGCCCATGGTGAATAAAATTCGAATAATATCAGCGCTGATACATCATCTCCCTGAGCTTCTAACTGGTGTGCCATCTCATATGCGATTGCACCAGCGGCACAAAAACCACTAATATAATATGGCCCTTTCGGCTGCAATAATTTAAGTTCTTTAACATAATGTGAGGCTATCTCGTCAACCGACGCCGATTGTGTGGGTGGTAGATAATACATGGGTTGATCATCAGGCATTACATTGGCGAGTAACCGGTAAGCCTTAAAACTGATCACCCCAATAAACGGAATTTTATTTCCATTTTTCTTGATAGGAATTAAATAATTGCCTTTGCCATCAACCCATTCGATGGTTTCCGTTTCCAGTTTCTGCGCTACAGTGGAAACTTCGGTAAGCCGCAAAGCATTGTCCTTTTCACTCTCAGGGGTATATAGATGCAGATTTTGTCTGAACTTAATTGTATCTATTTCATCGGCGAGCGTTTTAATAGTCGAGTCAAAAATGTGACTTAATGGAATCTCCACGGCTAACTCCCGGCGGATGGCTGCGATAAGTCGCATCGCAAGCAATGAGTGCCCGCCAATATCAAAGAAATTATCGTGTATACCTACACGAGCTCCCCCGAGTAATTCTTGCCAGATTTTTACAAGAGATTCCTCCAGAGGATTACTTGCCGGTTCATAATTAAGGGTGCTGACGGATACCCTATTGTCTCTGGTACTCAGGAATTTACGATCTATCTTGCCATTTGCTGTTAGTGGTATGCGGTTTACCGGAATCAATTCAGTTGGCACCATATACTCCGGGAGTCGTTGTTGCAATGCACTTTTGAGATCTTTTTGCAAGAGAACACTAATTTGACTAAACAGTGGAAAGTTTGCTTTCAGGCCACGCGTAGAATAGGCAGACTCCTTACCCGGCTGATCGACAAATCCCTGATAAGGAATTGACTCAATCAGCAGGTCCATCAACAAAGGATTATCATTGACCAGAAACTTACAGTGATAACCTTTCGTTTTCGCGTGATTCAGAAGTTTATTGATTTGAGCGGTTTCTATATCCTCCGTAGCCAAAACTTTGACAAGGTCTCCCACTGTCGTTAATCTTTTGTCGCTTAAAGCCACGTCCAATAATTTTTCTTTCCACAACCTGTGATTTGGGATGGATTGGAACGCTAAACGATCCACACCCTGTTCCAGTTGAGTATACACATCCTGCACATCAGAGATCTGACCCCAGGGCAACCATTTTGCCCTGAGGCATTCTGAGGTGCCACCAACATCAATGATTACATCATAACGGTATAAGCTCAACTCATTGACATAAGAGCCCTGTTTCCATTTAATTTCAACATGAGAAATTTCAGGAAACAGCACCTTAAGTCCATAAAAATATTCCGGTGAAAGGCAAAGTTCTTTTTCATTCAAAACCTCATCATCCAGCGCCCATTTGAATTCCTGTATGGAAACGGTGCCATGTAATTTTTGTAAATGCATTCGCCCTTTAAATAATTCCAACAAGCGCAGGTCTCTTACATCGCCTATAATGATTCGACCCTTACTTCCCAAAAGACTCAGTGATTTCCGGATAACGTCAGTCAAATATCCTTGCCCCGGAAAGTATTGAACAATTGAATTCAAAAGCACTGTGTCGACCTGTTCTGGGACAGATTGTATAATTTCATGGGCAGCACAAACCCTTAATTCAGTTACCCCACCCTTGGTTGTTACTTTATTTATGGTTCTGCGAATATGCGAAATACTTGCCGGTGAAAAATCCGTGCCAATATATTTTTTGAGCTTTCCTGCAAGTTGAAAATAAATAAGTCCCTTTCCACAGCCAATTTCAAGCAGGTTCGCCGGCTTTTGGGACATTATAACCTGTACAATATCTGCTAACCATTCGCGCATTTGGTCAACAGGAATCTGCTCCCCGGTAAAGCTGTCCATCCAGATGTCAGTATCGAACTCCTCATTGTTACCGGAAGGATTCAGAGCGTATTCGGTTTCATAGATCTCCTGCCAGCTTTTAACCTGGCTTTCATACAATCCGGTTTCTTTCGATTCTATTGGTTTCCATTGTGGAACATAATAACCCACGAGGCTTTTGCCGGTATCGCCGTTATCTTTTACCAGCACTACTGCCTGGTTAACTAAGCCAGTTTTTAGTACAGTTGTTTCAATTTCTCCTAACTCAATTCTATAGCCTCTTATTTTTACCTGGTCATCCTTTCTCCGGAGGTAAGCGATGTTGCCATCGGGTAACCATTTGCCTACATCACCTGTTTTGTAAATTTTCTGACCGGATTCATTATTAAAAGCAGCGTCGATAAATTTTTCAGCTGTTAATTCAGGAAGGTTTAGGTAACCCCGGGCCACCCCGTGGCCGCCTATGTATATTTCGCCCGCAATTTGAGGAGGGCACAATTGGAGTTGATCATTGAGAATATAAATTTTTGTGTTTGCAATAGGTTTTCCAATCGAAACCTTTTCATTTTGAGTTAGCTCCTTCAACGAAGAATAAATAGTTGTTTCTGTTGGACCATAACCATTAAACACTTTGCCAATACTTGTTAATTTATCTTTCAATGTTTCTTTCACCGCTTCCCCACCCATAATCATAACCACGGATTCCGCGTTGTTCCATTCACTTTCAAGCAATAACTGGAATGTAGACGGTGTGCCCTGCAAATGCGTAGGTCTGTAGTGAGAAATACTTTCGGATAGCTTATAGCCATCCATAGCTACCTCGCGTGAAACAAGAAATATTTTACCCCCATTTATCAAAGGCATAAATAACTCCAGGTAGAATATGTCGAAACTAAAAGTAGTTACTGACAGGATACTGGAACGTGAAGTAAACGACAAATCGCTGCTCATACTACATAACAGATTGACCAGTCCGCCGTGTTCTACCATCACGCCCTTCGGTGTACCTGTAGACCCGGAAGTGTAGATAATGTAAGCTAAGTGGTTTGGTGTCTGTTGTATAGGCAAATTTGTTATAGAATGGAGACCTATTGTTTGCGATTCAGTATCTATTTCTACTACTTTTAAATCCCCCGTAGCAGGGAGTTTATGCCTGCTTTTGGTACTTGTCAGAACTATCGACGCGCGGGTATCTGCAAACATATGCGTGATCCTTTCCCGGGGATATTCAGGGTCAACCGGAACATGTACCCCTCCGGCTTTTAATACTCCCAGGATCCCAATAATCATATGCATTCCACGTTCAATGCATATCGGAACAAATGTTTCCTGGGTTACTCCCGCCTCTTTGAGGTAATGGGCCAACTGATTGGCTCTCTCATTAAGTTGTCTGTAACTTAATTGCTGGCTTTCGAAAACCAGGGCTATCGAATTTGGCGTGGCTTCAACCTGATGTTCGAATCTTTGGATTACAGAATGATTGACCTGATAGGGTCTTGACGTATCGGTAAAATCGACAAGCAGCTGGTGTTGCTCACTTTTCGTGAGCATAGAAAGCCCGCCAATAGTCTGATCCGGGTTACTGACAATGGAGTATAACAATTGTTCAAAATGATTCATCATTCTAATGATGGTCTCCTCTTTGAATAACTGAGTTGAATATTGAACAGAGCAACGCAAACTATCATTGGTTTCAGTAATATTGAAGAAAAGATCAAAGAGCGTTGTAGAAATTACGAAGTCAACACCAGAAAGCTCAACATCCTTACCTAAACGCAACTTTGAAACTTCCGGCGTATTCTGCAATGAAAACATTACCTGAAAAAGCGGGTTGGTACTAAGATCTCTTTCTTTGACTACTGCTTCTACAACTTTCTCGAATGGCACATCCTGGTACTCGTATGCCTCCAGTGTGTTTTGCTTTACGTGTTGCAAAAATTCAGAAAAAGGAGTTTCACCATTTATATTGCTTCGGAGAACAAGAGTGTTGACAAAGAAGCCAATAAGGTCTTCCACTTCTTTGCGTGTCCGGTTAGCTATAGGGCTTCCGACACAGATATCGGCCTGGCCACTATATTTGTGAAGCAATACGTTGAAACTTGCAAGAAGCGTCATGTACAAAGTGGTACCTTGCTGTCCACACAAGCTCCTGATTCGTGCAGACAATGATTTGTCAAAAGTTAACGTTTTAGTAGCGCCACTGGTACTCCAGACAGCGGGCCTCTGATAATCACATGGTAGCTGTAAGACCTCTGTTTCTGCCAGTTTTAGCTTCCAATAGTCCAGCTTCCTGCTCAACACCTCATCCTGGAGATGATTACGCTGCCATGATGCATAATCGATATATTGTATTTCAAGAGAAGCAAGAGCAGGATCACGGCCTTCAACATAAGCGGCGTATAGTTCCACAACTTCTTTAACGATGATGGATAGTGACCAGCCATCGGATGCTATGTGATGAATGGTCACAACCAACACATATTCGTCCTCACTTATTCTCAACAAATGAGCCCGAAGCATATAATCTGCCGAAAGATCAAAAGGTTCACGGATAAATTCCTCAACCACCCTTTGTAATGTTGCAGGATCCCGGAATTCCGGCTTGCTGTCTACAAATGTCATTTGCCATGCCGCTGAATTTTTCACTGATTGATAAGCATGAGTGCCCTCCAGGAAAACTGTTCGAAGTACCTCATGCCTTTCAATAATTGATTGCAGCGACTTCTCCAGCGCCTCGATATTTACTTCACCTTTGAGGCGCAACACGGTAGGCATATGGTACTGAATACTTCCTTCGAGTTTGTCTATAAACCAGAGTCGTTCCTGGCTGAAAGAAAGTGGAGGCCTGGATGCACTATCTCTTGAAACATGGGGAATTTCTGTCAAAATTCCAGTAGAATTTCGTTCACTCTTTTTCTTATCACTCAGAAAATTTATGATTGCAATCTTATTTTCCTTGATTTGGGCCAGTAGCTCCGGAGTAATAGTCTGCCCTTTTTGGTATTTTAATGAAAGCTGATCATTATCAACTGAAATGAATACTCCACATCGCCTCGCAGATTGTAATATATGAACGATATTATCCATGTTGTTTGCGTGTTATATTTTTACTTCATCAAATGAAGTGCTGTCGAAATCACCGGTCAGATTAAACTCCCATTCGATAAATTCACTCAGATCATTTATGTTAGGATACTTAAACAAATCCTTAATATTCACTTCCACCTGTAATTTTTTTCTTATGGCTGAAACAATACGGGTTGCTAGCAGTGAGTGTCCGCCCAGTTCGAAAAAATTATCATTGACACCTATTCTTTCTATATGGAGCAAATCTTGCCAGATCGCGGCTAATGTTTCCTCAACATGATTCCTGGGAGCTATATATGTATGGTCTGAATAATCCTGGTCTGCCACCGGAAGCGCTTTTTTGTCAATCTTGCCGTTCGCAGTCAGGGGAATCGATGTTAATATATAAAATTTATTTGGTATCATATAAGCTGGGATCAGCTTTGTTAAATATCCTCTCACATTCTGAATAAATAAACTATGTTCTTCAGCTTTCCCAGGCTCACCCTCATGGTTACTGCTTTTCAGCACCAGGTATGCAATTAATATTTTGTCTGCAGCAGTTTCGTGAACGGTTACCACTGCCTGTGCGATGTCGTTATGTTGATTGAGAGTAGCTTCAATTTCGCCCAGTTCAATTCTGTACCCCCTGATCTTCACCTGGTAATCCAATCTCCCAAGGCATTCCAGATTACCGTCCTTCAGCCATCGACCTAAATCTCCGGTTTTGTACAGTCTGGCACCTGATTTCTTACTCCACGGATGAGGAACAAACTTTTCAGCCGTGAGCTCAGGGCGATTTAAATAACCTCTGGCTAACCCATCTCCCCCGATATAAATCTCGCCGGGTACGTTGATCGGGCATAATTGTCCATCTGCACCCACAATATATACTGTAGTATTATCAAGAGGTTTACCAATCATCACTTTTTGGGAAACCTCCAGTTTCATTATCGTTGACCAGATAGTTGTCTCAGTTGGGCCATACACATTGAACACAATACCCATTCCGGCCAATTGATTTTTCAAACCTTCCTTAACTGGCTCTCCTCCGACCAACATAGTCAATGCCGCCTCGTTTTGCCAGCCCGAATCAATCAACAGCTGCCAGGTTGAGGGAGTTCCCTGCATATGGGTTACACGGTTATCAGCTATACTTTGGGCAAGTTTAATTCCATCCATGGTTTTTTCCCTGGGCAAAATCACCAAATTAGCCCCGGAAATTAACGGAAGAAAAAATTCGAGGTAACATATGTCAAAGCTATATGTGGTAACGGATAACAGGACTGAATTTGAATCCAGCTGTAATCGCTTCTGCATGCTCGTGAGGAAGTTAATCAGGCTTCTATGCTCAATCATCACTCCTTTTGGTTTACCGGTTGATCCGGAAGTATAGATTACGTAAGCGAGATCTTGTGACTGACCCATGGTTTGGGGGTTATGTGTAGCCTCCTGCGAAATTAATGGCCAGTGTCCGTCTGGGTCAATAATAGAAAAATTGGCTGAATTGTTAAGCTTTAATGTCGCTGATTTACTGCTGACAACAGTTAACGCCCCGGAGTCCTGCAACATATAGCTGATTCTTTCCTCCGGATATTCTGGGTCAATAGGAATATAAGCAGCGCCGGCTTTTAGAATACCCAGGATGCTCACAATCATATCCAGTCCCCGGTCAATACAAACAGGGATCAGGTCCCCCCTCTTTACTCCTTTTTTTTGTAGGTAATGCGCCAGTTGGTTCGATTTTTCACTGAGTGCTTTGTATGTCAGTTGTGATGTTTCAAATATTACCGCAACCGAATCAGGCGTTTTGGAAACCTGCGCTTCAAAAACATCAATGATAGTTTTGTTTGTTGGATAATTTGCGCCGGTATTATTGAAATCCTGAAGCAATTCATTCTGTTCCTCTTCTGTGAGCATAACCAGCCCCGCTATTTTCTGCGTGGGTGCCTGTACAACTGATCCCAGTAACCTTTTGTAATGAGCCACCATCCGGACAATCGTGTCCTCGCTGAACAAGTCTGTTGCATACTCAATGGAACCAGTCAACCCACCTGGCGTTTCGTGCAGGTAAATTGTAATATCGAATTTTGAACTTTCCTGGATAAACTTCTCTGCCGTCAGTTGCACATCTCCCAGAGTAAGCTTATGTACCTGTGGTGTATTGAGCAGGACCAACATAGCCTGGAAAAGTGGACTGCGGCTCAGGTCCCTTTCCTTAACCACAACTTCTACCACTTTTTCGAATGGCACATCCTGGTAATTGTAAGCTTCCATGGTGGTGGTTCTCACTTGTTGCAGGAATTCTGTGAAGGTGATATCACCATTAACTTCTGAACGCAAGGCCAGGGTATTGACGAAAAATCCGATCAATTCTTCCACTTCCTTTTGAGTACGATTGGCAATCGGTGTTCCTACGCAAATATCCTGTTGACCGCTGTAACGATACAATAATACATTGAAGGCGGCGAGCAGGGTCATAAAAATTGTGGTACCCTGCTGCTGGCTTAATGCCTGGAGTTGTGCTGACAATTCATTGTCAATACTAAACCCTTTAGTAGCACCACGGGCGCTCCAAACGGGTGGACGCTGATAATCCGTAGGCAGCTGTAAGGCAGTTACGCCTTGTAACTTCGTTTTCCAGTAATTCAATTTCTTTTCTAATACATCCCCCTGCAAATAACCTCTTTGCCAGGTTGCGTAATCAGCATACTGTATTTCGAGATCATGTAACTTCGATGGCCGGCCTTCTTGAATTGCAGAATATAATTCAATAACCTCATTTACCAGTATTGATATTGACCAGCCATCAGAGGCTATATGATGCAGTACGACAACCAGCAGGTGATCTTCATAGCCAAGATTTATCAGATCTGCCCGCAACATAAAATCTTTCGACAAATCGAAAGGTCTCCTGATCAACGACTGGACAAAATTCTGTAGATCCGGGGAATCCGGTTGGTAACCGGATCCATTAATCATACCTAACTTCCAGTCTGCGCTATTTTTGAAAGACTGGTAAGCGAAACCATCATCCTCCATGAATACAGCCCTCAGGGCCTCATGACGCTCAATAATTTTATACAACGCATTTTCCAGCGCGTGCGTGTTGAGTTTACCCTTAAGTCTTAATACGGTTGGGATATGGTATTGCACACTTCCTTCCATCTGGTCTATGAACCACAATCGCTCCTGACTGAACGACAAGGGAATCGGTTGCCCCGGTAACCTTTCCTGGTGAACTATTGGGTTGCTATCCTGATTTTTTCTCCGGTGTTCCTTTAAAAAATCAATTATTAACTGTTTATTATTTTTCAAATCTTCCAGCAAATTCTTATCAACATTGCCATTTTTTGGAAGTTTCACCTGAAGCTGCTCTCCGTTCAATAGAATATCCATACCATGCTGTTTAGCCAGGTACAATAGATCAATTGCTCTTGTTGTTTGTGTTTCCATGCTTATCCAATTCCTGTATTCGATATCTACAAATTCAGCAAATCATATTCAGAAGTTGCTTTTTCTTCATCGTATCGATTTGTCTGGATTTCAATATACTTGGTTATATCACTGATCGTTGTAAAATGAAAAATGTCTGCTAGTAACAATTCAACTTGTAATTCTTTCCGAATAGCTGAAATCACACGTATGGCTAAAAGAGAATGTCCACCAATTTCAAAAAAATTGTCATATATCCCAATATCATTTTTTCCAAGCAAGTTTTGCCATATTGCCAGCATTTTTTTCTCAGTGTCAGTGCGGGGAGCAGCCAATTCACTACCGGCGGAGTCATCTTTAGGGTCATGAAGGGCATTCCTGTCGATTTTACCACTAGATGTAAGAGGTAAAGCTGTTAATTCGACCCAAAGCATAGGAATCATATAATCAGGCAGCCTTTTCTTCAAATACGCATGGATTAAGTGCTTGTCAAAAGTTGTCTTTGGCACTATGAAGCCCACCAGGCGTTTCATATTATTTTCATCCGCCCGGGCCAGCACTACGGCCTGCATTACCATTTCATGTTGCTGCAGTACCTGTTCAATTTCTCCCAGTTCGATTCTATACCCACGAATTTTTACCTGATTGTCAATCCTGCCCAAATATTCAATATCTCCACCAGGTAACCACCTGCCTAGATCACCAGTCGTGTACAGGCGTGAATCGTTGTTGCCGAAAGGATTAGAGATAAATTTTTCATCAGTTAGTTGAGGACGATTCAGATAACCTCTCGCGACCCCTTCCCCACCGATGCAAATTTCCCCGGTGACGCCTATAGGTACTAAACGCTTATCCGGACTTACTATGTAAATCTTTGTGTTGGTGATTGGTCTGCCTATTAAGGCCGGCATTCCTGGTTTAAGACGAAAGACCGTAGTGTAAGTAGTGTCCTCGGTTGGACCATACAAGTTACGCACCTCTATTTTTTCTCTGTCAAGCGTTGAAAGAACATACGCTGATATTGGTTCCCCTGCCATATTGATGGCGCTGACATTTTGTAGATTAACGCCTTCTCTCAGCAAATGTTCGACTACGACCGGCACAGTGTTTAACAGTACAAATTTATCGTGTAACAGGTATTTACTAATTGCCAATCCGCTTTCTAACATTCGTACCTGCTTACCTACGCTCAAAGGGTAGAATATTTCAAAGACACTCAGGTCAAAGCAAATCGAGGTGGTGGCATAGATAATATTTATCGGGCTATCGGAAAACTCTTCCCGGCTCCAACAAATAAATGAGTAAGTATTCCTGTGTTCAATCATGACACCTTTTGGTTTCCCTGTTGAACCGGACGTGTAAATGATATAGGCAAGCTGTGATGGTGCAATCTCGGTTTGAAGGTTTTGGGTTGGCTCCGCCTTAATGAGTGCCCAGTGATTTTCTATCTCAATCACCTCCAGTTCTTTTCTGAGTTTTAGGCTGCTCAAAGAGTTTGTTATGATAATTTTTGAAGCCGTATCGTCGAGTATGAAGTGTATACGCTCCTCGGGATATTGGGGATCAATTGGCACATATGCCGCACCGGATTTTAATATTCCCAGTATACAGATAATCATATCCAGCCCGCGTTCAATACAAACAGGGACAAGGGTTTCCTTTCCTATACCCTTGCCTCTAAGATAGTGAGCGAATTGATTCGCCTTTTCGTTGAGTTCTTTATAAGTTATCGTCACCTCTCCAAATAGCACTGCAACCGACTCAGGTGTTTTTGAAACCTGCTCTTCGAAGAGGCCGACAATACTCTGGTCCTTTCGATAGGCTGCATCAGTGTTGTTAAAACCGACCAGCAACTCGTTTTGTTCCTCATTGGTGAGCATTGCCAACTGAGCTATCTTTTGCGTCGGCTCCTGTACAATGGACAACAGTAATCTCCTGAAATGGGTAATTATCCGCACAATTGTTTGCTCGCTGAACAGGTCAGTAGCATACTCAACAGATCCTCTAAGACCGCCGGCGGTTTCGTGTATATAAAACGATAGATCAAATTTTGCATTCTCCTGTGTAAACTTTTCGGCAATCAGGTCTACGTCTCTCAGCGCCAGCTTCTGTATTTCCGGGGTGTTCATAAGAACCAGCATTGCCTGGAAAAGAGGGCTCCGGCTACGATCGCGTTCTTTTACTACCACCTCTACTACTTTTTCGAACGGCACATCCTGGTGATTATAGGCTTCCAGGGTCGTGGCTCTTACTTGTTGCAATAGTTCTGTAAAAAGAGTATCCCCGTTTAGTTCCGAACGTAAGGCGAGAGTATTGACGAAAAAGCCGATCAACTCTTCGACTTCTTTCCGCGTGCGATTGGCGATCGGCGTTCCCACGCAAATATCCTGCTGGTGGGTATAGCGGAATAATAAGACATTCAACGCCGAAAGCAGGGTCATAAAAAGGGTGGTACCCTGGTGTTGACTTAAAGCCTTCAGTTGCTCTGATAATTCAGGCTCAAGGCTAAATGCTTTTGAGCCACCATGTGCACGCCAAACAGGCGGACGTGGATAATCCGTGGGTAACTGCAATGCTGTAACACCGTTTAATTTTGTTTTCCAGTAGTTCAATTTTTTTTCCAATACTTCCCCTTGCAAATAACTCCTCTGCCAGTTTGCATAATCAGCATACTGTATTTCAGGGTTAACTAACGTTGTTGGCCTGGCTTCGACAAATGCAGAATATAATTCAACGACCTCTTTTACCAGAATAGATATTGACCATCCATCTGAGGCAATATGATGCACTACAACGACGAGCATATGATCTTCTGCACCGAGGCTGATCAGATCTGCCCGTAGCATGTAGTCCATTGCAAGATTAAATGGTTTGCGGATCAACTCCCCGATAATACCTTTCAGATCTTCAGACTCGGGCGGGTAAGCAAGTCCGATGATAAAATTAACCTTCCAATCTTCCGGCTTTTTGAAAGACTGGTAAGCCACACCCTCCTTTTCTAAAAAAACTGTTCTGAGGCTCTCATGTCGTTCAACAATCTTACCCAACGATTTTTCCAACGCGCTTTTGTCAAGGTTCCCCTTGAGTCTTAGCACTGCTGGAAGATGATACTGCACACTTCCCTCCATCTGGTCGATAAACCACAGGCGCTCCTGGCTAAAAGACAAACGCATCGGTTCTAATGGCAACCTGGGCTGACGAACAATTGGATCGTTTACTATGTCTGGTTTCTTATGTTCCTTAAAGAAGTCATTGAGCAACTGCCTGTTATTCTTCAAATCGTCGAGCAAACTCTTGTCAATAACGCCATTACGCGGGAGTTTAATCTGCAGCTGGTCGTCAGTAAGAGAGATTTTTATACCAACCTGTTTTGCCTGGTATAGTAAGTGGATGGCCTGTGTTAAATGTGATACCATTAAATTGAAACTTATTACTGGTTAAATATTAAAAACATCATACTCCGTGGACGCTTCTTCTTCGTTGTCTGAACCAGTTTGGAGCTCTACATATTTGCTTAACTCTTTAATGGTGTTTAGTTGGAACAGATCTTTTATAGACACTTCTACATCCATCTGCTTCCGAATGGCCGAAATAACCCTTACCGCTAATAATGAATGGCCCCCAAGTTCGAAGAAATTATCGTTTACTCCGATTTTTTCAACACCCAGCAACTCCTGCCAAATATTTGCCAGTGCCTTTTCAACATAACTAACCGGGGCGACATATTCGTTCATCGATAGTGCTTGCCTCGCCGGATTTGGCAGAGCTCTTCGGTCAATCTTTCCGTTTGTGGTAACCGGCAGGCTTTCTAATTCCACCCACATTGAAGGCACCATATATTCCGGCAGGTTATTTTTCAGTTCATTGACGATTGATTCTTTATTAAAAGTCCCTTCAGGAACTACATATGCAACAAGGCTTTTACTACCGCTTTTGTCTTCGCGGGCCAAGACGACCCCCTGGCGGACACCCGTTACCTGTTGAAGGCAACTCTCAATTTCACCTAGTTCTATGCGGTAACCCCGGATTTTGACCTGGTCATCAATTCTGCCAAGGTATTCTATATTCCCATCAGACAGCCATCGTGCCAAATCACCTGTCCTATAAAGTGTGGCACCCTTCTCCTTACTAAATTTATCGTCGATAAATTTTTCAGCTGTAAGGTCAGGGCGATTTAAATATCCCTGTGCTACCTGCACACCGCCAATATATAGTTCCCCTGCAACACCAATGGGTTGAAGTGCCTTTTTATTATTCAGAACATATAGGGCTGTATTATCAATTGGTTTGCCGATAGGGGGTAAAGCAGTTGATATCGAATACTCGTCGACATTATGGCTACTGACCACATGAGCTTCGGTCGGACCATACTGGTTGACCAGGCTCAGATCGAATTTCTTTACAAAATCGCGGATATCTGCTGTTACCTTTAGTTGTTCTCCTGCCACTATAATTTGCTCCAGCGAAAAAGATATTTGCGATTGGGAAAGTAGGTATTCGGCCAGATTTTTAAAGACTATAAAGGGAATGAACAGGTGAGTAATTTGGTTGTGAGATAATATCTCAGCCATCTTCGGCATATCACGCCGATCATCTTCGCTGATAATGTGGAGGGTGCTTCCAAAACAAAGTGTCGAAAAGATTTCCTGGAAGCTCACATCGAAATTTAAACTGGCAAATTGGAGTACCTGCCTGTGGTGATTAGTGAATTGTTTTTCCTGCCAGGTCAATAAATTCACCATTCCATCCCTACCCATTTTAACCCCTTTAGGTCTTCCGGTAGAACCTGAGGTATAGATTATATAAATCAGGCCATTAGGATTAAGATCAATATCGGGATTGTTTTTTGATTGAGCACTGATGTCTGGCATCTGTGTGTCCAGCTCTATGATCTCAATCTCTGCTTTGGAAGTGATCTTTGATCGGCTAATGGCGCTGCTCACAATCACCGCTGCATTCGTATCGGAAAGCATAAAACCTATTCTTTCTTCGGGGTATTCGGGATCGATCGGAACATAAGCTGCACCGGCCTTTACAATGCCCAATACGCCTACTATCAAGTTAAGGCTTCTTTCGATACAAATAGGTACCATGGCACCTGCGGTTACACCTTTTGCCTTTAGATAATTTGCGAGCTGATTGGCTCTTTCATTTAATTGAGCGTAGGTTAATGCCTCTTTTCCAAAGATTACTGCATTGGCTTCAGGTGATTTAGTCACTTGCGCTTCAAAAATATCAATGATACTTAAGTGCGATGGAAATGGTGTTTTCGTGTTGTTGAAATCAAAAGTCAGTTGCTTCTCCTCATCAGGCGTTAGCATGGATAAGTTATCTATCTCTTGTTCCGGCGAAGAAATCGCGGCAGAGAGCAACTGTTTAAAGTGGCCGGCCATCCGGGTTATCGTTTGCTCAGTAAACAGGTCCGTTGCATATTCTATAGAACCCTGCAGACCCCCGGGAGTCTCGTTCATAAAGAAGATCAGGTCAAACTTTGAGGTGTCCTGGCCAAAGCGCTCATGCGCTAATTCAACGTCGCCGAGTTTTAATTTTTCAACTTCCGGCGTGTTCTGCAATACAAACATGACCTGGAAAAGGGGACTTCTGCTCAAATCTCTTTCTTTAACTACAACTTCTACCACTTTCTCAAACGGCACTTCCTGATTTGCATATGCTTCCAGCGTGATGAGTTTGACCTTTTGCAGAAGTGCGTTAAAGGATGTTTCTCCTTCCACGTCAGTGCGGATAGCAAGTGTGTTAACAAAAAATCCAATAAGTTCTTCAACCTCTTTCTGTATCCGGTTTGCTATAGGAGTTCCAACGCAAATATCCCGCTGGTTGCTATATCTGTGTAACAACACTTTGAAGCAGGTAAGCAGGGTCATATATAATGTTGTACCCTGTTCTTTGCTTAACCTTTGCAATTGTTTGCTAAGCGTTGCATTGATATTAAACTTTATTATGGAACCCCGGTTACTTTGGACAGCTGGTCTTGGATAATCTGTGGGTAACTGGAGTGGTGTAGTGTCGGATAACTGCCGTTTCCAATATTGAACTTTCCTATCCATTACGTCTCCCTGCAAATAACTTCTTTGCCACAAAGCATAATCCGCAAACTGGACGGGAACCTCGGGCAATAGTGGCTCCCGATGTTCACTAAATGAGGCATACAATTCCACCAGCTCTTTAACTATGATCGATACGGACCAACCATCCGAGGCAATATGATGAACAGTAACTACCAAAATATATTCTTCCGGAGCGAGAACAACGAGGTCCGCACGAATCATGTAATCCCTGGCCAGTTCAAAAGGATGTTTAATCAGGTTTTCTATCAGCTGGTGCAATTGCTGGCTGTCATTTTGATAACGCGTTCCGTCGGTAACCCGCAACTCCCATTCTTTGTAATCTCTGATCTGTTGAAAAACTTTTCCATCATTCTCCATGAAGACGGTGCGGAGAACCTCATGACGTTTGACAATAGTCTGCAAGGCATAGTGCAGGGCCTTTTCATTCAACCTTCCATTCAACCTTAAGACTGTAGGGATATGGTAGGGCAAACTGCCTTCAAGTTGATCAATGAACCATAGGCGTTCCTGGCTGAACGATAACGGAATTTGTACAGGTCTCTTTCCAACGAGAATTTCCGGCAACAACTCACCCCGGTTTTGTTTCTCAACCTGTTTTGCTAAACCCCCTATCGTAGGATGGTTAAACAGATCTTTAATCGCAAGCTCAACATTTAGTTTTTTTCGTACGGCCGAAACTGCTCTGGTTGCCAGTAATGAATGACCTCCCAGGTCAAAGAAATCATCGTTAAGGCCCACCCTCTCAACTCCCAGCAGCTGTTGCCAGATGAGCGCGAGCGATTTTTCAACTTCGGTTTCCGGAGGGGCATAATCTAATTTATTGAGAAGAGAGTTATCTTCCCTCTCACTCAAAAATTTCCTGTCTACTTTGCCATTCGTTGTTAGCGGGAGATGATCCAACATAATAAATGCCGTTGGTATCATATAGTCAGGCAATCTTTGTTGAAGTTCGGCCCTGATTTCACTTTGTAATAATGAACTAATGGTGGTCATCAATGGTACATTAGTATATAATCCATTGAAGTTGTTCGAACCCCCGTTCGCGATTTGCTTAAAGATACTTCGGGAAGGCTCAAGCTCAAATACTACATCCGTTTTCAAAGGATCTCCATTCACTAAAAGGCGATACTTATAACCTCTGGCATCGGCAGCCTGAAATAGCTGTTTTACCCTTTCGCTGGTTTGATCTTGGTGACGGATAGCCGCTGTGAGATTACCAACTGTATTTTCAGATTGATTCGATAAAGCCTGGTCCAGCATCCGCTCTTGCCATAGCCGGGGATTGGGAACGTTGGCGATGGTAATAATGGGTTCGCCCAACTCAAGTTTCCCAGGTATTTGCTGATCTGCGACCTCGTTCCAGTTTAGCCAATCAGGGTTGACTGTGTCTTTTGTTATGCCTACATGAAGCACTACATTGTAACGGTATAGTGTTAATTCGTTAATGAAGGAACTATTCTTCCACTGTATTTCAACATGCGTGATCTGGGGAAACACTGCCTGGAGGTCCCGGAAATAATCCGGAGAAAAACATAGCTCCTCTTCTTTAAGAACCTCCTGATCTACCGACCACTGAAATTCTCTGACATTCACCGTATCCTGCAACTTAGACAGGATCAACCGGCTTTTGAATAATTTCAGGAGCCGTTTATCGCGAACGTCACCGATAATAATTCTGCCTTGACCTTTTAATACCAGTATGCATTTTTTAACGACATCGGTGAGGTAATCATCGCCTGGAAAATACTGAACCACTGAGTTTATGACTATCGTATCAATGTTTTCGTTTTCATTGACCGCGATCTCATGAGCAGCAGAAACATGCAGCTCAGTCGGCCCGTAATCACGCAGGCCTTCGCTGATTCTGTTTCTGATCTGATTGACTGCAGACTTAGAAAAGTCGGAACCAATATATTTGTTAACTTTTCCTGCTAACTGGTAATAGATTAAGCCTGTGCCTGAGCCGATTTCCAAAACCGATTTTGGATTTCCGGATAATATCAGGTTGATAATATCATACAGCCAATCTTTCATTTGTTCTGCAGGGATGGGTAGCGCGTCGAAACTGTTGTTCCACCCTATTATGTTAAACTCCGGATCTATGTTTTCGTCTTCTTCAGTTTTTTCGTACTCTGTTTCATACAGTTCTTTCCAATTGGCAACTTGCCGATAATACAATTCTTTTTCTTTTTCTTTTACGGATTTCCAGTTTGGCACAATATATCCTGCAAGCTGTTTTGATCCTTCTTTTTCAGTCCTCGCAAGTACTACAGCCTCACTTACCATCGCACTCTGATTGAGTATTGTCTCTATTTCTCCCAACTCAATCCGGTAGCCCCGGATTTTTACCTGGTTGTCGAGTCTACCCATATATTCTATCGATCCATCTGGTAACCATCTTCCCAGATCACCGGTTCTGTAAAGCCGCGAGTCTCGCTTGGCATCAAATGGATTTGCAACAAACCTGGCCGCCGTTAGTTCCGGACGATTATGATATCCCCTTGCCAGTCCCGCGCCTGCAATACATATTTCGCCAGCTACTCCAACAGGAACCAGCTCAAGTTCACCGGTCAGGATATAAATCTGGGTGTTACTAATGGGCTTTCCTATCAAAATTGGTGAATGGTTTTGCAAACGAAACACCGTGCTATATGTGGTATCTTCTGTGGGGCCGTATAAATTCCGGATCTCCATCCTGTCCGCATCAAGCTTTGACTGCACCGACTCGGGAATCGGCTCTCCAGCCATGTTCATTACGCTGATGTTGGTAAGATCTGTTCCTTCCTTTAATAGATGTTGAATAACAGTAGGGACACTATTGGTCATCACATTCTTTTCGTCAGCCAGGTAATTTCCAATGTACAGTCCGTTTTCGATTATGCGTAACCGCTTGCCAATACTCAACGGGTAAAATATCTCGAATATTGATAAATCGAAACACATTGAAGTGCCGGCATACACGATGTCAAATTGACTGGACAAAAATTCATCCTTACACCATGATATGAAGGAAAACATATTTCCATGCTCGATCATTACTCCTTTGGGCTGACCAGTTGAGCCAGACGTGTAGATTACATAAGCAAGGTTTCGTGGGTTAATTTCAATATTCGGATTGTCTGAGGGCTGAAGGTCAATTACCGGTTGTTCAGTATCCACCTCAACGATATGAACTTCCGCGGAAATTTTTATTTTTGATCTTACAATGCTGCTACTTACTACAAAACTGCCCGCTGAATCTTTCAACATGTATTTGATTCGCTCATCGGGATATTCAGGGTCCACAGGAACATATGCTCCTCCGGCTTTTAAGATCCCCAGCATCGACACAATCATGTTGGAGGACCTTTCAATACATAACGGCACCAGGGACTCCGCCTTAACGCCCAAACCAATCAGGTAGTGCGCAAATTGGTTCGCCCGCCTGTTTAGTTCTTTATAGGTAATCTCCTCCTTTTCAAAAACCACAGCAACAGTATCCGGTGTGCACAAGACTTGTTCCTCGAACAAATCAATAACCGTTTTATTGCCCGGATAAGTTTTAGATGTGTTATTAAAGTCGGATAAAAGTTGTTCTTTTTCTTGTGCATTGATCATTTCCAGGTCGCTGATCTTAGTTTCCGGGGATGCGACAATTCCCTTAAGTAATGTCTGGAAATGATTGATCATCCGTTTAATCGTTTCCGGATTAAACAGATCGGTGCAATATTCTATAGACAACCGGATACCCTCTGGTGTTTCTGTGGCGAAGAAGGTAAGATCGAAAAGTGCCGTTTTATGCTCACGATTTTCATTAGCGAGCTTAACGTCTCCTAATTTGAGCTCAGGTATTTCCGGAGTATTGCGCAAAACAAACATCACCTGGAACAATGGATTCCGGCTAAGATCACGTTCCGAAACAACAGCATCCACTATTTTCTCGAAAGGAATCTCCTGGTTTGCATATGCTTCAAGCGTTTTTGTTTTTATTTGTTGTAATAATTCATTGAAGGAATGCCCGGCGTTTAATTCAGTCCGCAATGCCAGGGTATTAACAAAAAAGCCTATGAGTTTTTCCAACTCAGGCTGAAGTCTCCCTGCAATCGGCGTGCCTACGCAGATATCATTCTGGCCGCTATACCGGTATAATAAGACTTTGAAGGCTGCAAGAAGCGTCATGAACAGGGTGGTACCTTGTCTGTGACTTAAATCCCGAAGCTGGTTTGACATAGATACGTCAATAGCAGTCACCAGTGCTGCACCACGTGTACTTTGAATTGCCGGCCTTCTATAGTCAGTTGGCAACTGTAGAGGTGGTACGTCAGCAAGTTTTTGTTTCCAATACCCAAGCTTTTTATCGAACACTTCACCAACAAGATAATTGCGTTGCCAGATTGCATAGTCAGCATACTGAATAGTTAAGGCCGGCAGCTGATGTGGTTTATTTTGATTACGTGATTCGTATAATTCTACCAATTCTGAAACAAATACTGACCTGGACCATCCATCTGAAGCGATGTGGTGTAAGGTAACTACCAGAACGTTGTCGTTCTCATCTAAAGTAATGATAGCAGCTCTTATCATCGAATCCTTCGATAAATCAAAAGGAGCTTCGGTTATTTTTTGCAAATACAGATCTAAAGCCGCTGCATTATTTTTATATATTGACCCGTCTACAATTTCCAGCTTCCATTCGTTGTCTTCTTTAATCTGTTGATAAGGTTGCCCCTCATGTTGAATGATCACAGTCCGCAATACTTCATGACGACTCACAATCGTTTCGAGCGAATAAGACAACGCTTCCAGATTGAGTTTGCCTTTCAAGCGAAGGACGGCCGGTACATGATACTGTACACTGCCTTCCATCTGATCAATAAACCACAAACGTTCCTGGCTAAACGATAACGGGATCTGTTCAGGCCTTTTTGTGGAAGGTTTGATAGAAGGTAACACTTGTGCTTCTGAGGGTACTGCTATCTGGCTGGCAAGGGTTGCGACAGTCGGGAAATCAAAAATATGACCGATCGGCATCTCGACCTGGAATTCCCTGCGGATCATTGATATGAGTCGTACTGCGAGAAGTGAATGTCCCCCGCGCTCAAAAAAATCATCGTGTACACCCAGCTCTTCAACTTCAAGTACATCTTTCCAGAGAACCGATAGTCGCTCCTCCGTTTCGTTCCTGGGCGCAACGTGCTGACCACCGGATTGTTCAGACAATTCAGGATCTGGCAGGGACTTTCTATCAATTTTCCCATTGGGAAGCATCGGGAAACTTTCCATCACCACCCATATGGCTGGAATCATATATTCCGGAAGTTTCTCCTTTAAATCTGACAACATCTCATCTTTGTCAAAATCCCCGCCACCCGTAACATAACCTACCAAACGTTTATTACCATCCTTATCATCTTTAGCAAGAACTACCGCCTGATTAACTATGCCCCCCTGCAAGAGCCTGTTCTCAATCTCTCCAAGCTCCACCCTGTAACCGCGGATCTTTACCTGGTCGTCTACTCTGCCAATGAACTCGATGTTGCCATCGGCCAGATACCGTACAAGATCTCCCGTCCGGTACATCAGCAGTGTATGGTTATTGCCAAACGGGTTTCTTATGAACTTTTCTGACGTCAGTTCATTGTTGTTTAAATATCCCCGCGCTACGCCGTCCCCTGCAATATGCAGTTCGCCTGGTACGCCCGGAGGACACAATCTCCCATCAACAGAAAGTATATATGCTTTGCTGTTTGAAAATGGTTTTCCGATTGGTATTGTTTTACTATATCTGCGTCCAAAGTCTACGACGTGTAATAACTTACCTATCGTCGTCTCGGTTGGGCCATAGTGATTGACCACCTTACAACCGGATCCGGACTTTTTAATCTTTTCAATTACGTCTGAGGACAACGCTTCTCCTCCGAAAACAAGAATGCGTGCAGGAAGTAATAATGTATCCTGCATTGTTAATGCTTTCCAATGAGATGGAACTATTTTCAGGCAATCTATTTTGTGATCTTCAAAATACCGGTGAAGTTCTTCTATGTTGCTGACCGAATTCTTTGAAAATATGTGTAACTCACCGCCAAAGATGAGTGAAGGAAAAATCACGGTATTTCCGAGATCCGTTGCAATAGAGGAAACCAGCGCGTAAGATTTGCATTCATTGATCTGTATCGCCTGGTTTAGACCGGCTACATAATCAACCAGACTTCTATGTTCTATCATCACGCCCTTAGGTCTGCCCGTTGACCCTGAGGTGTATATAAGATACGCGAGGTTATGGGGTTTTAAATCCGTTTGCGGATTGGTTACGGGCTGCTGCCTTACTCCAGAAAAGTAATCATCGATTTCAATCACTTCAAGGTCAGATAACGAAGGCAAATAATAAGCACTTTCCGAGCTGCTTACCACCAGGGCTGCACCTGTATCATTAAGCACGAATAATTTCCTGTCTTCGGGGAAATCCGGTTCAATAGGCACATAAGCGGCACCTGCTTTTAAAATGCCCAGGATGCCAACTAACATGTGATGTGAACGTTCTATGCATAACGGCACAAAGGAGTCCTCTTTGATACCCCTGGTTCTCAAATAATGAGCTAACTGGTTGGCTCGTTCATTCAGCGCCTTATATGACAGGGAATGCTCTTCAAAAACAACCGCAGTTGAATCGGGAGTCCGGGCTGCCTGTTCCTCAAATAAATCGACAATAGTGCTCTGCTTTGAATACTCTACTTTACTGGCATTGAATTCCTGTAAATATTCTTTTTCTTCCTGATCCGTCAGTAGCGAGATGTTTCCGATCCTTTCAGTGGGTTCTTGTATTATAGTGGCAAGAAGATTCTGGAAGTGAGCCATCATTCTCCGGATTGTTGGCTCAGTATATAAATCTGAAGCATACCTGACCAAACCTTTTAATCCATCTTCGCTTTCGGAAATGAAGACAGTTATATCAAATTTTGATAGTTTCGATTCAATTTCTTCCAGGCTAATTTCAAGTTCTCCTAACTTTAGCTGTTGATTCTTTGGAGTGTTGATGAGGACCAACATAACCTGGAATAGGGGGCTGCGGCTGGCATCCCTTTCTTTCACTACAGTATGCACAACTTGCTCAAAAGGAACCTCCTGGTTTTCATAGGCTTCCATCATCGTGTTTTTTACCTGTTGTAAAAATTCGATAAAGGATTTCACCCCGGTTACTTCACTGCGCAGGGCGAGAGTGTTTACAAAAAAACCGACCAGTTCCTGAACTTCCAGTTGGCTTCGATTGGCAATTGACGTACCTACACAAATATCTTCCTGGGTGCTGTATTTGTGTAATAACACCTTGAAAGCCGCAAGCAAGGTCATATATAAGGAAGCGCCCTGCTTCTGGGACAATTTCTGTATGCCTTCCGACACCTCTTTGTTAATCTGAAATTCTATTGATGCTCCGCGTATGTTCCTGAGAACGGGTCTGCTAAAATCTGTCGGCAATTGCAGAGGCAAAACATTTTCAAGTTTCTTTTTCCAGTAGTTTATCTTAGACCCGAGGACCTCAGGCGTAAGATAGCTGCGTTGCCAGGCAGCATAGTCGGCATATTGAATTGCTAAAGGTGCCAATGCTGAAGGCTGGCCAAGGGAATATGCGCCATAAAGTTCCATCAATTCTCTGGTCATAATGGGAACAGACCAGGCGTCTGATGCAATGTGGTGCATAGTCACGACCAGCAAATGGTCCATCTCATTCAGCTTAATCAAGGTTGCACGCACCATGTAATCCCTTGAGAGATCGAAAGGTTCAGTAATCAATTCCTGAATGTAGTTTTTCAGCCCCTCTTCATCTTCGTGGTAGCTTATACCATGGAGAAATGACAGTTCCCAGTCATCACCGTGCTTAATGATCTGATAGGGCTTGCCGTGTTCTTCGTGGAAGACTGTTCTCAGTACCTCATGCCGGCTCACAATAGTCCTCATTGCATCTTCCAGTGCCTGCCGGTTTAAAATTCCCTTTAGTCGTATTACTGTGGGTAGATTATATTGAACGCTTCCCTCTAACTGGTCAACGAACCAAATACTTTCCTGGCTGAATGAAAGGGGGATCTGCCCGACGCTTTCCCGGTCGAATTTGTTTATCTTATTGTGGTTATTCTCAACGCTTGTTGTTGCCCAATCTTTGTTATTGAGGAAGTCTATAATTGCCTGTTTGTTATCTTTTATCTGATCAATCAGGGTCTTATCAATCTTTTTGTTTTCAGCAACTTTAAGCTGAAGCCTTTCCCCGGTCACGACAAAGTCAATACCGTTCTGTTTTGCCAGGTATATTAAGTCGATAATCTTCGTTAGTGATTGTTCCATACTGTTCGGTGTAAGGTTGATATTTTAAACATCTATCAATTCGAAATCAGAGGAAGTCTGGTCCTCGTTTAATCCCTTTTGTTGCGTGGCTATATACTTCCCAAGATCATTAATAGTTCTTAGCTGAAATAAGAGCTTTATTGGTATCGATAACAATAATCTTCGTTCGATATATGAAACCATTTTCATTGCCAGCAGCGAATGTCCACCAAGTTCAAAGAAGTCATCCCCGATTCCTATTTGTTCCTTTTTTAAGAGCTCTTTCCAGATATCCACTAGCTTGGTCTCGACGTCATTGCGTGGGCCTGTATATTCAGTATTACGCAGGGCATCGACGCTGGGAGCAGGAAATTTATTTTTATCCAGCTTTCCATTCTGGTTTATCGGAAAGTGATCCATCAAAGTAAAAGTTGATGGAACCATATATTCAGGCAGATTGGTCTGAAGATGTTCTTTGATAGCGTTGACAAATTGTCCGGGTTGCTTCCACCCATTACTCCTGATCTTTTCATTATCGCCCAGAGAAGTGAGAGCTTTTTTCAAACCAGGCTTCAAGGCATAGATATTATATAAGATATCACCTACCGAAAGAATCGATTGTTTTTCAACATGCAATTCGAAACCTTTTGAAGTTAAAACATTTGTGAGCGATTCCAAACGACGGTCAACGTCATGAACTTCGATTATTACACTGTCTATCTTATCCCAATCGGTATCTGAAATTCCGGCTATAACCAGGTGTTCGGAATTTTCAACATCTATTTTTACGAGATCAATTCTTTGTAGATTTTCTTCGGAAATGATTTGTGACAATGTCTTTGATTGGCAGGTTACTTTTTTACTTACCAACTTTGTTTCCAGCAAAGCATCAATTTCCTGTGACACTAAATCATCTGAATTCGATTTTTCAATATACCGGCGTACTACATCCATAACCAGATGTCTATCGTTCCCTATGCCTGATAAAATGGACATGCCAGGGTAATACTCAAATTCCAGTTCCTGTTCTTTATCTAAAAGAGCTAGCGGAAAGGCCTTTCCGTTAACTTTATATAAATTTCGGTTGGCAACCAGTTGATCATAGATCTCCGGGATAGGCTCGAAGGAATAAACCGTTATATTTTCACTTAGGATGTTTAGAAAGACCGAAAAGAATCCGACGTTTGCCCCGATGTCAATCACACAACTGTTCTCATTTAACGAAATTCCATTTTGCAGATAACAAAGATTCCTGAAAATCTCTTCATACAGGAAATTCACCTCATTAAAGTTGGAGACTAAAATCGGTAGTCCATTGGGTAGTATTTTAAGATCGGACGTCTTCGCCTGATTGTTCCTTATGATCTGCAAATAATTGCTCAGCAATGGTAATCTATCTTTGTTTATTTCGATGTAGGCATTCAGCGATTTTCCTACTAAAGACTCATCACCTGTTACTATAATTTTCGCATTACCCGCTCCTGGTTGAGAGATGATACCAGCTTCTATCTCTTCTAACTCAACACGAAAACCCCGTATTTTAATCTGGTCATCAATTCTGCCCAGGTATTCGATATTTCCATCTGGCAACCAACGGCCGAGATCACCGGTTCTGTACATTTTATCACCTGACCCTTCTTTGAAAACATCCTTTACAAATTTCTGGGCAGACAGCTCCTCTCTATTTAGATAGCCACGTGCAACCTGGATACCTCCAATATTAATTTCACCTATACAACCCAATGGAACTAATCTATCCTCCATGTCAAGTATATATATAGAGGTGTTTGCCAGTGGTCGGCCAATGGGCACCAGATCAGACTCCTGATGATCCTGAGATGGGCTCCAATAAGTAACATCTATTGCTGCCTCCGTTGGCCCATATAAGTTATGTAATTCCGTGGATGGAAGCATCTTATTAAACATCACTACCTGGGAGGATTTCAGAGCTTCCCCGCTGCACAACACTTTTTTAAGGTTTTGACAATCACCAGGTTTAATTTCAGACAAGAAAATACTTAGCATTGAAGGCACAAAGTGCACCATAGTGATTTGTTGTGTTTCAATGACAGACTTCAGGTACCCAATGTCTAAATGACCACCAGGTTTAGCAAGCACCAATCTCGCGCCTGCCAATAAAGGCCAAATCAACTCCCAGACTGAAACGTCAAAACAGAAAGTGGTTTTTTGTAGCACCGAATCCTGGCTCGTTAAACTAAAAAAATCCTGAGCCCAACACAAGCGGTTAAATAAACCACTGTGTTGGTTCAATACCCCCTTTGGCCTGCCCGTGGAACCCGATGTGTAAATTACGTAGGCCAGATTATGTGAAGACAGATTAATCTGGGGATCGCTTGTTGGCTGTTTATCTATCTCCAACCATCTACTTTCCAAATCAATGATCTCAAGATCTTTTCCAGGAATTTTGGGAAGACTTTGTTTATTGGTAAGTATCAGGGCAGCGCCAGTGTCTTCGAGCATATATTTGATCCTTTCCCTGGGATATTCCGGATCCACAGGGACATAGGCACCACCAGCTTTTAAGATTCCCAGGATGCCTACTATCATATCTAAAGACCGGTCAAGGCAGATGGGTACAAGCGTTTCTTCCTTCACTCCCTTAGCTCGAAGATAGTGAGCCAACTGGTTTGATTTTTCATTCAGCTGGAGGTATGTTAATTGTTCCTCTTCAAATCTGACGGCTGCTGCCTGAGGATTCTTTGCCACTTGTTCCCTAAACAAATCGAGAACGGTCTTTTCAGCAGGATAGGTTACAACGGTGTTATTAAACTTTAACAAAAGTTGTTCCTCCTCAAACGATGTAAGCAGTTTAATATTTTTGACGACGCTTTCCTCGGCACTATCAACTATCTGCATAAATACATACTCGAAGTGTTCACGTATTCTTCTGACGTTCGCCTCCGGGAGTACATCAATGTTGTAAAGAAATCTGATGTCTATCTCTTCCGCAGTTGAGATAATAAGGTTTAAAGGATAGTTTGTTTGATCTTTAATAGATATATTTCCGACCTCGAGCGTCCATTGGCTGTTAGTTAAGAGCTTACTCACGGGGTAATTTTCGAAAACCAATAAACTATCAAAAAAATCACCCGGAATTCCTATAATGCGCTGGATGTCTTGTAATGATGTATGTTCATACTGCCGGGAAGAAACTTGCTCAGACTGAATTTCCTGCAACCATTCAGCTATTGTTTGTTGATCTGTTATCCTAATACGCGTCGGTAGGGTATTGATATAAAGTCCAACACGGTTATGTATATCATGTAGGTCGTCAGGTCGACCAGATACAACCACGCCATACACAACAGTTGGATTGCCGGTATAACGACTTAACAGATAAGACCAAACACCCTGCATCAGAGTATTGAGCGTCAGGCGAAATTTCTGAACATATCTTTCGGCTTTCGAAGTTAAATTCGTATCTAATCTCAGTGACAGGGACTGAAAAGCCCCCTCCGCCCTGTTTCTTTCATGCTTTTGATTAATAAATGGTAGCTGGGTACTGTTTTGTACCCCGTGCATATAATGTTGCCAGTAAGCTTCCTGAGCTTGTTTGTCAGTGCGTTCTATATAACGGATGTATTCTTCATACCGATCTTCATCTCTGATTTTCGGCTCATTACCATGTGCGAGCGAATCGTAGGTTGTCAAAAATTCTTCCATTAAGATGGGCATAGACCAACCGTCAACTAAAATATGGTGATAGGTCCAGAGCATCCGGTGTTTATTGTCACTTAACCGAAACAACGCAATACGCATCAAGGGCGCAACTTTGAAGTCAAATTCTTTCTGACTGTCAGATATCTGGTGAGCCTTTATTTTTTCCTCTTGTTCTGTGCTATCCAAATGTCGGTAGTCTATCTCTTGTATTGGTAATGAAGCTTCGTTATGTACACATTGCACTGGCACATTAAATTCTGCGTAATAAAATGAGCTACGAAGAATGCTATGCCATTTTAATAAATGGCTCCAGCTTTTACGCATAACGTCCAATTCAAGTCCGATAATGTCGCAGCTGAATTGTTCAATATATACTCCTGATCCCCGATTATAAAGGCTGTGAAACATCATTCCTTCCTGCAACGGGCTCAGTCGATAAATAGAAGAAATGTCTTTTGACTTTTTATCAGGATAAAACTCAGTCGATGAAGACAAGAATTCGATCAGTCTCTTCTTGTTTTCTTTAATGTAATTTATGACGAACTCATTCTTTTTTATAGCTTGTATTTCGTCTTGTCCAACGTTTTTTTCACTTTTCAGAATAAGGGTATCATTTTCTCTTTCCAATGAAAAGTTTCTTTTCTTCAAACTCTCTATAAATTCTTTAATCTCCATAATGAAATCTCTTTTAAAAACTCATAACACTATTGCCATCACTTTCATCTTTTCCGTGCAGGAAGCGATCGAGTTCCTTATAACTAATATCTGAACCAAGTCCGTAGTCAGATGGCGTAAACATGGCTTCGCCCGATTGCTGCCGGGTCATACAGTGGTTGATTAGTTCGATCAGTGTCGAAATATAATCGGTTGAAAGTGTCAGAATAGTTTTTTCATCAAAATGTTTAGTGCTGTAATTCCAATTAACCACCAGTTCGCTGTCTTTAACATGGCAGTTTATGACAAACTTTTCATTAATGTTATGACTTAGGCTTCTACCCTGTCCCGTAGGTTCGTTTGCACTTTCAAGCCATTGACTTTCTTTTTGCAGATTGTCATATTGGCCCAGGTAATTAAATTTTATGTCCCAGGGATCTTTACCTTGTAAGCTCTCGTCTTTAACAATATGCTTAAGTATGCCAAATCCAATTCCTTTATCGGGGATCTGGCGAAGTTGCTCTTTGACGGATTTTATCCAGTCGTCAGGTCCGCTATTAGAACTCACTTCCAATAAGACCGGATAGATGGTGGTAAACCATCCGACGGTCCGATCAGTGTCTACACTAAGTCCAATATCCTCCCTGCCGTGACCTTCCAATCCAATAGTGATGGATTCCCTTCCAGACCATTTGGCTAAGGTTAGACTGAGAGCGCAAAGCAAAAAGTCATTTATAACTGTATGATAAACTCTTGGAACTTCATGCAACAATAATCGTGTATGTTCGGCACTGAGCTTCTCGCTGTACTGTGAGATCTCTCTAACTGTCACCCCCTGGGCATATCCTTTGTCCGTAACTAACTCCTGGTAGCTTTTTGCTATGTTCTGCCAGAAAGGGAGTTGCGAAAGCAGTCTCTCTGATTTCATGTATTGCTCCAATGCATGATACCATTGACGGTACGAACCACTCTTTTTCCTTGAGCCCCGTTCAAGGCCGTTTTTTAACTCGTTGAACATTTCCTCCAGGTCGCCAAGCAAAATTCTCCAGGATACCCCGTCAATGGCAAGGTGGTGGATAACAATAAAAAGCCTGTTTTTCATTTCTGAATCAGGCATTTTAATATATACAACCCTGATCAATTCGCCCGTCGCAATGTCTAAACTCTGCTGGTACTTATTTGCGATTTCAGGAATAAGAATTTGATAATCTCCCTTTTCAACTTTGCTTAAATCCTCTGTATACACATTGGCTTTTGCGGATCCATATTCCTGTTGCCACTGCCGGTTTAATTTAAAATATTTGAATCTCAGTGCATCATGACTCTCTAATAGTCTATCAACGGCATGAGATAATTCTTCTGACGATATTGCCCTGTTTATTGCTAATAAGATGCTTTGATTATAATAGTTCAGGTCCGAAGAATTATCTTCCAGATATTGTTTTTGAATAGGCAATAAGCCACTGACACCTGTTAAAATGCCTTGCTCAGCGTTGCTTTGTTCCACTAATCTTTGTTGGATAACTTTCGAGAGCTTTCCGATTGACTGATGTATAAAAATATCCTTCGCATATACCTCATATCCCATACGCTTTATCCGGCTTGCGGCCTGTATGGTAAGAATGGAGTCGCCTCCCAATTCAAAAAAATTATCCTGGAGGCCTACCCGTTCGATACCGAGTAACTCCTGCCAGACCGATGCCAGCTGTTTTTCCACTTCACTTCCCGGCACAACAAATCCTTCCTTCCCGATCTCTTTTATATCCAACACAGGTAATGCCTTACGGTCTACCTTACCATTTGCCGTTAACGGTAAACTTTCCAATTCTATCAATGCGGAAGGCAGCATATAATCAGGCAATTTGTCTTTCAAATATGCCATTATCGCTTCGCTGTCAAAATTTCCTGATGGTACAACATAGCCAAACAGCCGTTTATTACCTAAGCTATCTGCACGGGCCAGCACCACTCCTTCACTTACCAGCGCGCATTGTTGTAACGCGCTTTCAATTTCTCCCAGTTCAATGCGATACCCACGAATCTTTAACTGATCATCTACCCTGCCAATGAATTCAATGTTGCCATCGGGTAGATACCTGACAAGGTCACCCGTTCCATACATCAGGGACATTCCAGCTTTCCGAAACGGGTTTTCTATGAATTTTTCTTTTGTTAAATCAGGTTTGTTGAAGTAGCCTCTTGCCACACCATCACCGGTGATGTACAATTGACCCGCTACACCTATTGGACATAGTGATAGTCCTTTATTTAGTACATACACCTGTGAATTGGAGAATGGTTTACCTATTGGAATAGTGGAGCCATAACGATTGTTTGCATTTACAACATGCATCAGCTTGCCAATCGTAGTTTCTGTCGGGCCATAGTGATTAACAACCTGGCAGGTGGTGCCGGACTTTAAGATGTCAGCAATCATATTTGATTGCAGTGCCTCACCTCCGAATATTAGTAACCGGTTAGGGAATAGAGGCTGGTCGTCGTTGCTCAGCGCTCTCCAATGGGAGGGAACGATTTTTAAACAATCTATTGAGTGTTTGCCAAAGTATTTGTGAAGATTTTCCACATCACTTACCATTTCTTTCGAGAACAGATGAAGTTCACCACCAAAAACGAGAGCGCTGTAAACTACTGTATTTCCGAGATCAGTTGCTATGGTTGATACAAGTGCAAATGACCTGCACTCATCTATAGAGATTTGCTGCTTCAAACCAAACACATAATCAACCAGACTCCGATGTTCAATCATCACCCCTTTTGGCTTGCCGGTAGAACCGGAGGTATAAATTACATATGCCAGGTGGGAAGGTTGAAGGGACGTTTCCGGCTTCTGAACGGGCTGTTGGCTGATGAGCGATGACCCATCATCGATCCGGACAATTTCCACACCAGGTGCCGGGGGTAATTTGAGACTACCTGCCATCGTAGTTACTATTACCTCAGCTCCGCAATCCTGGAGCATATAATTTATTCTCTCTGCCGGGAAATCGGTTTCTATGGGCACATAAGCTCCTCCTGCTTTCATGATTCCTATAATACCAACAATCATTTCCACACTCCGCTCTACAAAAATTGGTACAAGCCTATCTTCCCTCACCCCCTTACTTCTTAAATAATGAGCGAGTTGATTGGCCTTTTCATCCAGATTTTTATAGCTCATCTCAACGCCATTAAACACAACAGCAGTAGCTGAAGGTGTTAAAGCAGCGTAAGACTCAAACAGGTCAACAATCGTTTTATCTTTTGGATAATCGACCACCAGGTCATTAAACCCACTGACCAGTTGTTGACGTTCAGATGGAGTCAACATCTCCAGTTCAGCAATTCGCTTATCCGGAGCTTCCGATATGGAATTTAGGAGCACGCAGAAGTGACCGATCATTCTGCTAATGGTAGCTTCATTATACAAATCTGTAGCATACCTCACAGATCCTTGTAAGCCTGTAGCACTTTGAGCGATCGAAAAGGTAATATCGAACTTTGAGGTATCATATGAGAAATCCTCAGTTATAAAGTCCAGGTCTGATATTTGTGGTTTCTGCACCACGGGATTATTTTCTAAAATAAACATGACCTGGAATAAGGGAGTTCTGCCCAGGTCTCTTTCCTTAACTACGGCATCTACCACTTTTTCAAATGGTACTTCACTATGCCCATAGGCCTCCAGGGTTGTACCTTTAATCTGTTGTAACAAATCTGCAAAGGATAAACCAGCATGAACATCACTTCTTAATGCGAGTGTGTTTAAAAAGAAGCCAATCAATCCTTCTACTTCTGTTTGTGGCCGATTTGCTATAGGGCTGCCAACGCAAATATCCTCCTGACCACTATAATTATATAAAAGAACTTTTAGTGCAGCCAGCAAGGTCATAAACAGCGTAGCATCCTGTTGTTGGCCAAGATCCAGAATCTTCAGCGAAAGTTCTTTTTCGATATGAAAAGTTAATTCAGCTCCATGTTTACTTCTTACTAAAGGTCTTGGATAATCAACGGGTAATTGCAAAGGCAAAACACCATCCAGCTTTTTGATCCAGTAAGGCAACTTATTGTTCAATATCTCACCATGCGTTGGACTGCGTTGCCAAATGGCATAGTCGGAATATTGAATGCTTAGCGGTTGCAGAGTGCTTTGATTACCTGAAATTAAATCACGATAAAACCCGAGGATCTCATGAACAAGTATGGAAACAGACCATCCATCTGATGCAATATGATGCATGACCACAACAAGCTTGTATCCGCCATCGACAGCTCTTATCAAAGAAGCCCGTATTGGATAATCTTTCGAAAGATCGAATGGCCGGGAAACAAGGTCATGAATTAATTGTTCCAAACTTTCCGGGTGTTCTCGCGGGCTTAAAAGATCAATGACTTCGAGTTGCCAATCCCACACGTCACGGATTGATTGGTAAACCTGCCCGTCTCTTTCTAAAAAACTTGTACGAAGTACTTCATGACGTTCTACCACTTTTTTAAAAGCGTTGCCTAATGCCTGTATATGAAGATTTCCGTTTATGCCCATAACGGCAGGTAAGTGGTACTGCTCACTTCCTTCCAACTGGTCGATTAACCATACTCTTTCCTGGCTGTATGACAGGGGGATAAAATCAGGCCGGGGCTCAGTCCTTCGGATGCCAGTTTGCAAAGCCCGGACATTCTGTTCAACCCGGGTGGATAACTGTGCAATACTGCTATCGGTAAACAGATCTTTTATGTTAAGTTCAACATTTAGTTGTTTCCGTATAGCCGATACCACCCTCATGGCCAGTAAAGAATGTCCGCCTAGTTCAAAGAAATTCTCATAAACACTAACTTTTTCTTTTCCCAGTAATTGCTGCCATATAGTTGACAGTTTATCTTCAATCTCATTCCGCGGAGCCACGAAATTTCGGTTTAAAAACTCCGTCGTGCGAGGCTCAGGAAGGGACTTTCTATCAATTTTACCATTGGGAGTAAGGGGTAATTCCTGCAATTCTACCCATATGGCGGGTACCATATATTCAGGCATCCGGGACTTTAAATGCATCATGATAGCATCTTTATCAAACCCGTTGTTGGGAACTATGTATCCCACCAGATGTTTGATGCCATTGCTATCGGATTTCGCGAGAACGGCAGCCTGGCTTACCAGGCTGCTTTGCTGAAGTATAGTCTCTATTTCTCCCAATTCAATTCTGTATCCGCGGATCTTTACCTGGTTATCAAGCCGGCCAAGATATTCGATATCTCCCGTGGGCAGTACCCTGCCCAGGTCACCTGTTTTGTACATCCGGGACCCGGTAGTTTTGCTGAAAGGGTTTAACACAAATCTGCTGTCAGTCAATTCCGGTCGGTGCAGGTATCCCCTGGAAATTCCGGCTCCGGCGATACAGATTTCTCCGGTTATACCAACTGGCTGTAGCTGCTGACTGTCGTTTAAAATGTAAATACAGGTGTTGCTGATCGGCTTTCCGATCAATACAGGTTCTCCTTGTTTTAGACGAAAAACCATACTATAAACAGTATCCTCAGTAGGGCCATATAAATTTCTTACTTCTCTGGTCTTCACATCAAGGCGCTGTTGTACAAATTGAGAAATGGGTTCTCCGGCAAGATTTAACTGAGTGATGTTTCCCAGCGGCGTCCCCTCTTTAATTAGATTCTCAATAACAACAGGCACAGTATTAACAAATACTGATTTGTCGATATGAAGATAGGTACCGATCTGAAGTCCGTTAACAAGTAATCTCACTGGTTTGCCAACGCATAATGGAAAAAAGATTTCAAATACTGATAAGTCAAAACATATCGAAGTGGTTGCGTAGAGTATATCAAACTGGCTGTCGCTGAATTCCTGCATAGACCAGCATAAAAACTCGTAGACATTTTTGTGCTCTATCATCACACCTTTAGGTTGTCCCGTGGATCCGGAAGTGTAGATCACATATGCAAGATGGTTGGGTTGAATGGGGCTGTTCAGAGCTACTGTTGATTGCCTGCCAATCTCCTCATGATCATCGTCTATTTCTAAAATGTCTGCATTTATAGATGTTGGGATTTTTGAACGGCTTTCCGGGCTTGTAATCACTATTTTGGCCTGGGAGTCTGTCACCATATAGCTGATGCGTTCTAAAGGATATTCCAGATCGATGGGAACATAGGCACCTCCCGCTTTTAATATCGCCAACATGCCAACGATCATGTTTAAACCGCGCTCCATGCAGATAGGTACTAAAACTTCTTCCTTTACACCCTTGCTTCTTAAGTAATGAGCCAACTGGTTAGACTTTTGATCAAGTTGCCCGTAACTTATTTGTTCATCACCAAAAATGAAGGCCAGCGCCCCCGGTGTCTTCGCTGCCTGCGTTTCAAACAGGCTTATTAGAGTTCTTCCTGATGGAAAAACCTGTGTTGTGTTATTGAATTCTTCCAACAATTGATGCTGTTCTTCTTCCGTTAATATGCCTAACCTGCCAATTTTTTCATTGGGATCTTTGACTATTGAATTGAGCAGCGTTTCAAAATGTTTCACCATCCGGACGATAGTCGCATCATTGTAAAGATCAGTAGCGTATTCTATGAACCCTTGCAAACCAGAAGAAGTTTCTGTGAGATCCAGAGATATATCAAATTGGGTGGTTTGCGGCCCGTGTTTTTTTACAGTCAGCACCGTTTCTCCCAAACGCAGGTCTGGTAACTCAGTATTGTTTTGTAAAACAAATAATACCTGGAATAATGGTGTCCGGCTTAGGTCCCGCTCCTTTACTACGCTTTCTACTACTTTCCCAAACGGCACATCCTGGTATTCATAAGCTTCCAGGGTACTTACTTTTACCTGCTTCAACAGATCATAGAATGAAGTATTGGCATTTACCTGGTTTCGCAGTGTTATTGTGTTGACAAAAAAACCTATCAGCCCTTCTGTTTCCAACTGGGGGCGGTTTGCCACCGGGCTCCCCACACAAATATCTTCCTGGCTACTATATCGCTGCAGCAATGTTTTGAATGCAGTCATCAGCGTCATAAACAATGTGGCGCCGGCCTGCTGTCCAAGATTCCGCAATTGTTCGGTCAGTTCATTATTTATAACGAAACTGGCTCTGGCACCCCGGTTACTCCTGATGGGAGGTCGGGGAAAGTCTGTAGGTAATTGTAATGCTGTTGCCCCTTTTAACCTGGTCTGCCAATAACTTAGTTTTTTTTCCAGCACATCACCTTGCAGGTAATTTTGTTGCCATACAGCATAGTCGGCATATTGAAGTGGCAAAGGTTCAAACTTCGAAGGTTGTCCCGCTATAATTCCACTGTAAAATTCGGTCACTTCTCTAACCAGGATAGATGTTGACCAGCCATCAGAAGCTATATGATGGAGCGTTATTACCAGAATATAGTCATTGTGACCAGATTCAATCAGCGAAGCACGCATCATGTAGTCAACTTCCAGGTTAAACGGTTGTTCGATTAGATCGGTTATATATTCTTCTAGCCCCTGCGGGTTCTGAAGAAACCTGGTGCCATCTTCGGTAAATAATTGCCAGCCAGTTGCTTCTTTAACTGACTGGTAAGGCTTCCCGTCTTCCTGCAGAATAACTGTCCTGAGCACCTGATGGCGTTCAATAACATGTTTAAGGCTCTGCGCTAAAGCGTCCTTATTTAAGGTACCTTTGATGTGCAACACAGCAGGAACGTGATATTGAAGAGATCCTTCAAGATGATCGATAAACCACAAACGTTCCTGGTTAAAGGATAGTGGAATATAAACAGATTTGTCAGTTGACGGCAGTATTTGCATTGAAGCCTGGGGGCCAGGCTTTTGACCTTCATTAATCAGCAGGCCCAGCTGAGCAATCGTACTTCGTAAAAAAACATCTGTTAACTGAATGTTGATTGAAAACTGTTTTGCGACCCTCGAAACCAGTTGAACAGCTTTGATGCTGTTTCCACCTATTTGAAAAAAATCATCGTTGACTCCAAAATTCTCATGACCCAATAAACTACTCCAGATTGAAAACAATTGTTTTTCAATTTCATCTTTGGGAGCATTACCATTCAAGTCAAAAGATTTTTTTTCTTTTGACTTGAACAAGTTCAAGATGTCCTTACCTGTCTTGGCCCCCTGGCCCTTATTAAGAGGATTGTGTTTCATTCAGCAACCGTTTTGATTGAGACACTTTAAGTCTAAGATTATAAATGTTGGTTTTTGGATCGGCTTCCCAATCTGAACTCATCAAAAAATCTGTTATTGGCTTGTTTTTCGAAGTCTGTTCATAGCGTGCCGAAACGCTCAAGATCCCATTAGCTAAGCAATAAGATCTTAACTCATTAATGATAGTTTGTTCCACTTTTCGTCCCAGTACCCGGCAACTAAGCAGGAAGGTTTCGACAATGAGGCCGTTTTGAGACTTAGTTGCCAGCAAAAGGCCCGCAGTGCCATAATCACCAAAACGATCTTTTATCTGGATAATCCAGTTTAAGGTATCCTTCCGGCGCAATAGTCCCACTATTTCCTCCGGCGTCTTTCGAATTCCATTTAAATTAAATTGATTTGTTCGCAACGTAAGCTGAACCGCCCTGTCCAGATCTCTCTCTTCTAAGGCCCGGATCTCTACCTTGATATTTAACGACTCGAGGAATTCATCAATCGACACAAATTTAACCTGCTCTTCTTTTCTCTGCTTTTCAGCCCTATACATGCTGTTCCTTTTAGTATCCTCGTCTGTTATCTGGAAATGATCAAGTGCCCAGATATGATTGAGAAAACTCAAAAAGCTCCCTGGTTCTTCCTGGGGAAGCTGAAGCGATAGAACATCGGGGCATCCCAGGGTTGTCTGTTCAATTTCAAACTCACTGTCATCAATAAAGATCAGACTGTTAAGACCTAGGTTCAGTTCGTTGGCAATCGCCGCAAGATTCGTTGGTTTTGGGTTCCAGTTAACCTGGAAGGCAGCAATATGCTCCCGCTTTAATTTCATGCCCGGGTGATTGTCAAAAACTTCCCAGACGTCCTGCTCATTATTTTTGCTGCAGAGAGCAATCAAGAACCCTTCGTTATACTTCTGAAGAATGAACTGCTGAAGGTCAGTGAAGTTTTCATCAATGATTACATTAAGTGCACCAACTTCTCCACAGACCCCTTTCCAAAGTGTATTGTCGCAGTCGAGTGCAATTACTTTGTATGCGGGACCCTTGTAAGCCCTGATTTTTCTCATAATAAACGTCCCAAGGGCAGCATACAATTCCTGGGTAAATGGAATATGACCAAGTTCATCAGATTTCGGATCAAATATTTCTTCTACCTCATAAAGGGCACAAACTTTATTAAAATCGATTAAATAAATACGGGCTAATTGCCTGAAGGAAGCTTCCAGTTCTAATATTGTCTCATTTACAGCATTCGCAACATCTTTTGAAAATGAATGGGCTGGTTGCAGGGGAACAACAGCGATAAGATATGGGGTTACATTGCTTTCCTGTGCCTGTTCAAGTGCTCTGAGGAATTCCTGACAGGTCCGGCGGACTATTTCAATTTGCTCCTGCTCAGACTTATTTTTATGGTCATGTAACCAATCCTCTACCCTCACAAAAAGTATGTTTAAACCTGCATTGTTCCGCAAATCACTAAGGGGATCAAGTAATTGCTGAAAAACCTGATTGTATGGTGTAAAGGCTAACTGTAGTTTTATCCCCAGCTCTTCGGACCAGTAATCGATATATTCCTGCAGCGGTTCAGCAACAAATGAAGAGCAGATAATCACCGACATTCCAACCTCAGTTGAAGGCGCAACTGCTTGTTCAGGAACTGACACCGGTTGACTGGATAAAGGAACACTGAGAAGGTCATTAATTTGAATATCCTGATCAACAACTGCTGTAGAAAGAATATCAAGATAATCATTAAGGAAAGATTCCATTCTTGCTTTTGTAAATAACCCTGCATTGTAGCTGAGATTCAAAACAAGAGAAGCCTGATTTAATTCCACATCCAACTTGAAATCAAGAACTGATTGAAAAAAGTTTTTTCTGGATAAATCCAGTGGTACCAGCTCCAGCGAATTATCACCGGAGGCTATTTTGTTTTCATCACGGTTATTTTCTGAATGAAAGTTAACCATGGTATCAAAAAAAGGATTCCGGGAAAAATCTCTTTTCTTCAGAAGGTTATCGACCATCAGGTCGAAAGGATAATCCTGGTTATTATAGGCCTCGCCCAGCGACTCGTAACTGTTTTTTAAATATTCACTTAAGCTATATCCGCTTCGTGGGAAAAGACGAATTGGAAGAAAATTAATAAACAGTCCAACCAGGTTTTCAAGATCAGCATGATTGCGACCTGAAACCAAAGAACCTATTACTACATCATCCTGCCTTGTGTGTTTTGCCAGGAGGATGCCGTATAGCGCAAACATTAAGTTGTTTAAAGTAGTGCCGTGGTCAACCGCTAATTTTCGTAAACCAGCCGTTAAATCTTCTTTTACCCGAAGTTGTACGATTGCTCCATCGAACGATAATATTTTCGGGCGCTCAAAGTCAACAGGAAAATTTAATACTGGAATATTTGTACCATAGACAGAAACCCAATAGTCCTTCTGAGGAGCAAAAGAATTAGCGTGCCATGCCGCGTAGTCCCTGTATTGGATGGGAAGCGGAGGCAAATTAACAGGCAAATTGTTGACGAGTTTATGATAGCAATGTAGAATTTCTTTAATCAAAATCCCCTTTGACCATCCATCGCTGATTATGTGATGAATATTGAATCCAAGAATATACCGGCCGGGTTCTGTGTTAAATAGAGTCATCCTGAGCAATGGCCCGTTGGATAGATCAAATGGTTTACTGAAATCATCATCCAGCCATTTTTGTATCACTGCCATGCTATCTTTTTCACTTATCATTTCAACTTCCCCAATACGAAACGGAAGTTCCCGGTGGGTTAAAACTTTTTGCCTGGGCTCATCTTCTATCTGTATAAATACTGTTCTCAGAATCTCATGCCTTTGGATAACGATATCAACGGCCTTCTTAAACGCATTAACTTCAAGCTGACCATTTATGGAATAAGCGCCGGGAACATTGTACATGGTGGATCCGTTCTGGAAATAGCTGACTACCCAGATACGTCTTTGCGTATGCGCTAATTCGTAGTGGTCCTGCTCCTCCAATCTTGGTATCTCTTTATAATTTTCCATCAAATCAGGCCCAAGTGTCTGAGCAAGTTCGCTGATGGTAGGATTAGAAAGAACTTTCGAGATGGTGGTTTTAACGTTCAAAAGTTTATGCAGCCTGGAAATCAGCTGCATTGCACGCAGGCTGTGCCCTCCCAACTCAAAAAAATTATCATAGATTCCAACTTTTTCAACACCCAGGATTTCTTGCCAGATACTGGCTAAAGTTGTTTCAAGTTCGTTGCGGGGTGCAGTGTATTCGTTATTCTGTGAACGGTTAAAGTTCGGGTCAGGTAACCCTTTCTTATCTATTTTGCCATTTAAGGTTAGTGGAAAGTCGTTCATCTCGACCCATACCGACGGGATCATATACTCAGGTAATCTTTCCCTTAGAAATGTCTTTACCGCTTGCTGGTTAAAAGCTTCCTCGCTCACTATATAAGCTACGACTTCTTTGTTAAACTGCTTATCATTTTTTGCTATCACCACCGCCTGGCGAACAAGATCACATTGTTCAAGTACAGTTTCGATTTCGCCTAATTCAACCCTGAAACCCCGGATTTTTACCTGGTCATCCAATCTCCCCATATATTCGATGTTACCATCGCTGCCCCATCTGCCTAAATCCCCTGTTTTGTATAGTCGGGCTCCACTCATCTTATCAAAACTATTCGAAATGAATTTTTCTGCAGTCAGGTCGGGCCGGTTTAAATAACCTCTTGCTAACCCATTGCCACCGATATAAATCTCACCCGGTGTACCAACCGGCAAGCTTTCAAGATGCTCATTCAGAATATACATCTGCACATTATCGATAGGCTTACCGATAGATATGCCGTGGCTATTGTTATCAAATTTTTCCGAGGGACTGAAATTATAAGTACTGCACCCAACGGTAGCTTCGGTTGGCCCATATTCATTAATGACCTCCACCCCGGCCTTTCGTTTACTCAGAAATTCGCAATGACTAAAATGCAGTGCCTCACCTCCCACTACAAGTTTCTCCGCAATTGCGTTCCCTTCAAAATCTATTGTTGCGGCTTCCAGTAATAAAAGATGCGAAGGCGTCAATTTAATGAAGTCATATGGTGCAAACTTCCGGAAATTGGGATCAGTGAAAATATCTGCACCCTCTTTAGATGAGATAACTATTGACTTTCCAAACAATAACGGCTGAAAGATACCAGTTACGGATGCATCAAAAGTGAAGGCCAGGTGGATAAAGGTTCCTGAATATATTGATCGTTCGTTTACATATTTCGTCTTACTATTCAGTAGATAATTTTTGAGTGTCCGGTGCTCAATCATCACTCCCTTTGGGTTGCCGGTTGAGCCGGAAGTGTAAATAACATAAGCCAGTTGCTCTTCCTTAACAGGCACGTGCAGATTTGCCACGCTCTGAGTATCCAGTAAGGAAGAATCACCACCCAATTCAATAATTTCGATATTATTGTTTACAGGAAGTTTGTGTTTGCTGGTTCTGCTGCTAATGACTATGGTGCTCCGGGTATCTTGCAGCAGGTAGTTTATGCGATCGCCTGGGTAAGAAGGATCCACTGGCACATAGGCACCACCAGCTTTTAAAATACCAATTATTGCAACAATCATTTCGATAGAGCGCTCAATACACACCGGCACCAGTACGTCCTCCTTAATTCCACGGGAACGCAGGTAGTGTGCAAGTTGATTTGAGCGCCGGTTAAGATCATCAAATGTCAGCTCAATCCCCTCAAATACCAATGCCAGTTTTGCCGGTGCCAGGTTTACCTGGTCCTGAAATAAGTCTATAATACTTTTATCCGGTACACTGGCGGCATGCATCCCGTTGAATTCCCTGATCAACAATTTTTCCCGTTCAGGAAGGATATCGATCTCGTAAAGTTTTTTCCCGAGTGCTTCGGGAAATTGTTGCAGAATGCCGATAATGCGCTCAGCGAATAATTTCACCTCTTCACCGGTAAAATAATCATGGCGATAATGACAGTGTAGTGCCAACGGCTGTTGAGGGCCATAATCCTGCCAGCACAATTGAAGTGGAATCGGTTCGTGTTCCGTTGAAAGATGGAGGACTTTGGCATCAATACGGTCACCGAAGTTTACAGCGAAGTTGAACAATTCGTAATTGATACTTATTTCAAACAAGTATCCCTCAGTAGAATCAATTTTCAGATGTCTGCTGAGGTCTCCGATCAGGTAATGTTGATGCCTATAGTCTTTTTTCTGAATCTGGGTCACCTCTTTAATGAACTCCATCAATGTCGCGTCCTGCTGATACGAACCCCTGAATAGAATCATTCCAGCAAACATCCCAAGCGTATTGCGTAGCTGCCGGGATCCACGTTTATGAATCGGCACGCCAAATGTAAAATCTTTTTCCCCTAACGACTTTCCCAGGTAAATCAAAAGTGCGGCTATCGTCAGTTGTTGCAGCCCGGTTTTTGTTGTTACCTGGATATCCTTTAAAAGATCGTTCTGGGATTGATCAAGACTCAGTACATAGGTTGAACTTGCTTTGACTGTACTATTACCAACTAAATATTGTTTTTGAAGAATTTTTCCAGGTTTCCCCGTGATCTTCTCCTTCCAGTACACGGCCTCTGCCTCGTAAGCCTGCGACCTGGTATATTCAATCGCTTTTATTGCCTCCTCAGCATACCGGGGATAACTGATTTGGGTTTCGTTTGAAAGTAGTAGTGATTGATACTTTTGTGCTAAATATTGCGTCCAGACAATAAACCCATATCCGTCAATGATCAGGTGATGATATTTAGCAAAATACCAGTGCTCCCCGGCAGATATTTTTATCAGCGTCTGTTTAAAAAGCAGGTTGTCCCTTGCTATCACAAAGGGCGTATTAAATTCCTCCTGCATCCACCGGTAACCCTCTGCCTCAGGATCTGCCATTTGACTAAGATCAAGCAAATCCATTTCCATGGATTCGAAATCTTCCTGGAGGTAACAGCAGGGTTCAGATAAATTTGTATCGAAACGCATTTTGAATACGTCGAAATGCGTTGGCCCAAGCTGCACCGCAAGCTGAAAGCAATCTAAATTCAACTCACCTTCTAATCTTATATAACCACCCACGTTATAGTGCGGACTGTCGGGATTTATGAGTTGATCAGTAAACACTTCCCACTGGGCGGGATGTAAGGGTTGTTTCGAATATTTCATTGAGAAAGGATAGGTTAAACTGACAACTCTAAAACGCACGATTTTGTTACTGCATAACGGCAGAACCCATAGCTTGTTTTGTATATAAGATCTCTTTTTCACCAAATAATCGCTCCGCAATCATTCCTCTGTCCCGACAGATATTTACAAGCTTGTTCGACTGAACAATCGGATTGGATTCATCGGTGTATTTAATGCTGCTTATAAATTCCAACCAGGGCTCCTGACCCATGGCATATACGTACAGCTCCTTTGGTTTAAAGATGTCAACAAGAGATAAACCTTTTCCACAGTCTGAACCAGCCAACCTTCTGCTTCCGTCCATATCTCTCGGCAATTTTTTAGTGAGCAGGGGACCGTACAACCATGTCAAAGGTGCTCCGTCACACTCCATTCCGATGAACAACACGTCCACATTTCCTATTTGCTTGTGAATATGTTTGTATAATTGGGCCTCGCTGATCCGCGAATCTGCCAGAAAAATTAACTTGAAATCACCGATCTGAACGAAATAGCAAGCTTTGGTAAGAATATTCAGATCGCTGTGTTCACCCATGAATGGAAGGCCAGTGATCGTTGCATCTTCAAAACGAATCGTTTCCATTTCATCTACGGATATAACGTTGTTGAAACCGACATTATTGAACATTAACTTTAAGTCCGGATCCTCGAGCTTCCCACTGTTAGTGCGGGGTACAATCAGGTTTTTAATTTTATGTCTTAATGGCAAAAGCGTTTCAAAGAGGATATGATCCTGGTGATTATGCGTAATTAAGACGTAGTCAAGTGAATCCGGAAGATCAACGTCAGAAAAATGCTGAACATCAGAATGGTAGCCGTAATAACTGATCAGTGGGTCAACTAGAATACTGATATCTTTGGTTTCAATAAGAATACAGGCGTGTCCAAAATAGCGCATCCTTATTTTATCTCCTGTATATTTCTGATATGGTGGCGGCGGAGTCTCCGTGAAAAAAGTCTCGAACAGAGTTGACTGGGATTCCGATATTCCAAGCATCGCTTTAATAAATCCGAGGGTTTGGGGTACCCTTTTCATTTTAGCGAGTTCATCAATTCCGGGGTGATCAAATGGAATGTCTAAAGCCAGTACATCGGGTTCGGATAAACGAGGTGTGCTTAAACAAAATGGACGTTCATCATTATTGGTAATCCACATGGCTATACTCTGCATGTCTTTTTTGTAGTATTCGCTGTTATACAACAGCGATTCAAAAAATCTGAATCCTGGATTATTTTGTCTGTCATAATACAATTCCACATAGCCTTTCAGGATATCCGGCACTTTTTCATAAACAGCTTCCAAACCAAACCCTTTTGCTTCCGTTGCCAGGAGTTTATCCAAATCCTTAATTGCTTTAGCGAATTGAATGATACGGTCCTGCTTTTGAAAAGTCTGTTGCTGAAGTGCTTTCACTTCCTCCACCCGACCTCCTCCGAAGTCCATGAATGGTCCTCCTTTCATTTTTGGATTCCGCACCGCTTCCGCATGAATTGACGGCGAAGCCAGGTATGACTCAATTATGCTCAAATGCCGTCCCACAATGTTCATGGCTGCACTGCCTGGGGATACCAGATGACTCCAGGCATACCAGTTATCAACAAGAGGCTCCAGTACAACATTTGGTTTCAGATATAATTTTTTGTCATTCATTTTGATAAGCTTTATTATAAAGAGATAATTTTTTTGCGATCAGATCAACGATTAACCGGGGGTGTTTTAATATAAAAAAATGTTTTCCGGGGATAGTTTTAAATTCTACCGGACAGGATGTCTCGTTTTGCCATAATTGGATCTCCTCCGGCTCGAGATCCTCCTGAGTTCCGGTGATGACGGTAAATGGGATACTCAACGGAGTATAATTGCCATATTGATAGGTTTCACAGCTTTTAAAGTCCGCTCTCAATATTGGTTCAATAAAAGCCAACAGCTCAGTGTTATTCAGTATTTCATCCGAAATGCCGTCCAGTTGTTTCAATTCCTGTATGAACTGTGGTGTTGGAAGTAAATGTCTGTTTTTAGATGTACGGCTGGAAGACGCGGGCGCGGAACTACCAGTAATAAACATATGCAAAGGAGGCGGGTGATTATTTCTTACCATGCTTCTTGCTACAAGGTATCCAAGCAGCCCGCCCATGCTATGACCATATATAGCATAATCACCCCGTTTTGCAAGTGGCCACACCTGGTCATAAAGATCGTTTGCGAGATCTTGAATACTAGACATTAATGGTTCCATTATCCTTGCTCCTCTTCCGGGATATTCAAGCGGAATGATATTCAACAAGGATGGAGCATTTTCAATAAATTTCTGGTATGAGTATTTATTGCCTCCGGCAAAAGGAAAACAAAAAAGATTAATTTTTCTACTCATTCTATTCCGATTTTAACACATCTCCTTTTAATGTCTGAAGATGTGGGTTCTGCTTGCAGTGATAACAAATGACTATTAAAGTGTTACCCAACTCAGCTATCCGCGGTTTTAGATCGTCACTTAAAAATGACGGAAACTTGTTCTTCATACTCGGATAGAATGGATTTGAATAGTAGTGAAAATAATCAGAAGCTAGTGTTATGTATGCAGGCCAGACGGACTTGGACCTTTGATTGTATGTACGCAAATCCAGTAAATGGATTTGCATGTTAAAGAGGAATAATGCTTACTGAAAAAGCCACGTTGAGTCGTTTTCAGTGTGTTTTACGATCACCCTCGGTTTAAAGAGCAAGATAGCAAAACATATGAAAAAATCAAAGGCTAATCACGGATTTCGCCATAATTTTAACCATTAGGAACTATCCCTCAGAACTTTATATTACCCGCTCATATAAAGTCCCGGGCTTTTCAACTATTATTAAGAACAGTTATCAGCGAATTCAATATCAACCTCTCTGGTTTCACAAAATTATTGTAATAATGGAAGTTGTTGATCATTAGCTTTAACATCTCTGACTGACTGCCCCGCAATTTGTCGATTTGTTCAATCAGTTGGTCAGCAGTGTCAAACTGACAATAGTTTTCGTCTATGGAGAATTGCCCTGGTAAGTCAAAATTCAGCGGCTCGGAAACAATTGCCCGGGAAGCTGCAACATATTCTGCCATTTTCCAGCCAATGGACTTATGAAGGCCCGTAGTTGCTATGCAAATAGCGTGGTCTTTTACAGCCTTGAGAAAGCCAGATTTATTCGTCAATGCATCATCCATGATGAGATCAGGGAAATTTTTCAATGCAAATTTTTCACGATACAACCCGCCGGTAAAATCAACTCCATAAGTGTCACGACATCGTTCAATACATTCAACCCGGGTTTTATTTATTCTTATTCTGAATTCTTTTGAACGTTCGGATTTGGCCTCGTTGGGATCCCAAAGTCTGGTCAGAAATAAAATATTGTTTGTTTTCGGTTTAATGGGAAGAAATTCAAAATCCTCCTCATAGTAAAATCTCTTTGCTGAAATTTGTTTTAGAAGCTTGTTTGTCTTCAAAACATATTTCACCTTATTTTTCAGTGAGCCACTATATAGGAGAAGATTTTTCTTCGGTTGTACATTGTAATTGAGTCCCAAAGGAAAGACTTTACAATCTTTCGGCCTGTGTTCATGCAAAAGGCTATTGAAACTCCTCTTAAAGTAGAAGTCAACTTCGTAAGTTTTTTTAAAATATGCCAGGTTGGCCTGCTCGTCACCGTGGATCCATGTGAGACCATCCAGTGTATCATAGATCACCCTATACTTATTGTTGACGAGCACATTAATAAGGGAATATGCATGCTGATTTTGCTTAAGGAGTTTCAGTTTTAACTTTATGATGCCTTTACGTTCTAACTCAAAAAAACCAGCGTATAGCTGCATTAGGTGGAAGTTTGGGAAAAACTCAATTTCACATTCTATCGGATTCATCCTGTTATTGGTGGAAGTTTAAAATTTGTGAACAGGACATACCAATAATCCTGCCTGATTTAAGGATAATTGATAAAATCCTGCAATTAAGGTAGTGGGGTGCGATTTACAAAAAGCATGGTCCGCCAGGATATACAAGCGTAACTATTTCGCTGACGGACCTTATTTTATGAAAGTGACATCGGGAACAAAATATTGAAAGATAGCGTACACGTAACCGTATTTCTAATATGGAGATTACTGATAAACTATATGGCATTTGAAGCCATGTCGGAGTAGACTGAATAAACATTATTGTTCGTGTCCAGCAGCTCATACTTTGAGTTCTTACTTTTGAATTCAGGCACAAGTCTTTTCATTTTTCGGACAAGTTCATCGTTATTATCATCCTCAGTACACATATCAATTAAATTCTCAATCTCATTCCTGGTTTGCCTTGAGCATGGGATTACCCGGGCAATCTTGATCTTTTCATGATGAGTAGGCAAGGTCTTTTCTTCTTTATTCAGCAGTTCTTCGTATAACTTCTCCCCCGGACGCAGGCCCGTATATACGATCCTGATATCCTCATCCGGTGTAAGGCCCGCGAGGCGAATCATCTTTTTTGCGAGATCAACGATACGGACAGGTTTGCCCATATCGAAAATAAATATTTCCCCACCGGCTCCCATTGTGCCCGCCTCAAGAACAAGTTGCACTGCCTCAGGAATGGTCATGAAGAAACGGGTAATCTCGGGATCAGTGACGGTAACTGGTCCACCTTTTTGGATCTGCTCACGAAACCTCGGTATCACAGACCCGTTTGAGCCAAGAACATTTCCAAACCTTGTCGTAATAAATTTTGTATTCGAAATATAGTCGATATTTTGTAACTCACTATCATTTGATCTCCCACTCATAGATTGAACATACATTTCAGCGAGCCTCTTGGATGTGCCCATGATGTTCGTTGGATTGACCGCCTTGTCTGTGGAGATCATTACGAATTTTTGTGCTTTGTATGTGACAGCAAGATCTGCAAGATTTTTGGTCCCCATCACGTTAGTCAGGATAGCCTCCGAAGGATGGTGTTCCATCATCGGAACGTGTTTATAAGCCGCAGCGTGAAATACAACTTGTGGACGATAAGTGTTAAACATGATCTCCATTCTCTTATTCTCACGAATATTCCCAATAAAGACCCGGATCTTAATGCCTGGGAATTTTTCTTCAACTTCAAGCTGCATTTCGTGCAAATCAGACTCAGCCTGATCGCATAAGATGACCATCTCCGGGTTGTAGGAAAGTACTTGTCTCACTATTTCGGAGCCGATTGAGCCCGCTGCCCCGGTAACCAGGATTCGCTTGCCCTGGAGGTCATTTGAAACGATGCTGTTATTGATAATGATAGGCTCCCTTTGAAGAAGATCCTCAATTTTAAGTGCCTGGATCTGGTTTGAGCTCAGCTTGCCAGAGGTCCACTGATCTGATGGCGGAACGGTAAGAACCTTAATGCCTAACTGTAGACACTTTTCAATTACCAGTTTTTTATCAATGCTGGTTAATTGCTCATTCATCAGAATAAGCTTGGCAATATTTTTCTTCTCTTTCAAAGAGGCCAGCTCTCGCAGGTGATACACTTTCTTTTGCTGAATATAGGTGTTGATCTTGCGATTATTGGCCTCAAGAAAACCTACTATTACAAACTTGTTCGTATTTCCTGACTCCATCGCCTGTTTTAACAGTATGGAGTTGTTATCTGAACCATAGATGAGGATGTTTTCCTTGTCTGGCGTAGTGTTTCTCTTTACATAGTTATAAAGTTCCTTAACACTGGTCCTTAACATTACAAGAAGGGTCGAGGCAATGAAGAAGTTGATAAATAATACCGTACTGATTCTAAGCGAAGCAATATTGAGGTTATTCACCATTATGAACTGAACAGCAATCGGATAGACCAGGCTTGTTACGAACACTGAGAGAAATATCCGAAGCATGTCCTTAATGTTCGAATAACGGATCAGGCCCGTATGCACACGCATGAGATAGAATACAATTCCGGATATAAGGCAATACAAGCCTGTATAGAAGAAAAAGTGTCCTCTAAGGATAGCCGGAAAGTCAAATTGCTTCACCACGAAGTAGGATAACGCAAACGAAGAACCGCTGATAACAAGATCGACCAGTAATATAACCCACCTGGGTAATACTGTAGCATTTAAAAGTAACTTTTTCATGGCCTCTAACAAGGGTTTAGATAATGAAAAAGGATATCGGCCATGGATTTTTATAGGATGTGTGGCTTCTGGTGGACTTTTTAGGAAAAGAGATTATGTAGGAATTACGGGAGGATGTTGGATAAATAGTATTACAAATACTAGACTAGTTGCCTTCTATCAATTATCCGGCCAGCTCGTGAACTCACATCTTGTATTACTGACAATACACGATTTAATTCATCATTCGTGAGATTTGATCCGGACGGCAGACAAAGACCTGTTTCAAAAAGCGTTTCACTAACCTTGTCTCCGTAATACGGGGCAGATTCGAAAACGGGTTGTAAATGCATCGGTTTCCAGGGGGGCCGGCTGTCGATATTTTCTTTCACGAGGGCTAACCGAATATCCTCGCGTGAAAATCTGTCAGAATGAATTTTAATTATACTGAGCCAATGGTTTGAAAAATAGTTTTCATCCGGTACTCCCACACAAGTAATATCGTCGGCAAGAGAAGCAAGATTTGACTTATAGAACTCAAAATTACTCCTTCTCTTGTTGATCCGGTCCCTCAGCACCTCCATTTGTCCCCGACCAATTCCAGCACAAATATTACTCATCCGGTAGTTGTACCCTATCTGCGAATGCTGGTAATGCGGGGCTGGATCCTGGGCCTGTGTTGCAAGGAACCTCGCCTTCTTTACATACTCTCCGTTTGCTGATACAAGTGCACCGCCACCCGACGTGGTGATGATCTTATTTCCATTGAAAGAAAGTATCCCTATATCCCCAAATGTTCCCAGTGGTTGACCATTAAACGTTGAACCCAGCGCCTCTGCAGCGTCTTCTATCACCGGGATATTAAATTTCCTGGCTACAGACATTATCTTATCCATTTGTGCAGGCATCCCGTACAAATGAACCACTAAGATTGCTTTAGGTAACTTTCCTGTTTTTTGAATTCGGTCGCTGATCGAGGTTTCAAGATACTCCGGGGAAATGTTCCAGGTTTGTTCTTCACTATCCACAAAAACCGGGGTTGCACCCTGATAAACGATTGGATTGGCTGATGCAGAAAAAGTCATAGACTGGCAAATCACTTCATCTCCGTGCTTCACCCCCAGGATCACTAATGCAAGATGTATTGCTGCAGTTCCTGAACTAAGCGCTGCAACCTGAATTTTATTACCAAGAAACTCCTTCAAATCCTGCTCGAAACCGTCCACATTGGGACCGAGTGGAGCAATCCAGTTCGATTCGAATGCCTCATTAATATAGTTTAGTTCCTGCCCTCCCATATGAGGAGAGGAAAGCCAAATTTTTGAATTCATTTTATAGGGTAAACCGTTTTTGATTAAGAAAAGCTATTTGACGACGGTAGGCATCTCTAAGGAAAATGGAAGGGATTTGAAAGATTATAATTGGAAGCACAATATCTAAAGAATTATTGAATCCGCAAAGTATAATCTCCAAAAAAAATTAATTCAGGTAATACTACCTCCATACCTCTTCATAAATTACCCACTAACCATGATTTCAATATAAACTGCTGTAAACCAAGAATTCTACACAATTTAATAATTTACATGGAAACGCTTAATTACGTTCATCGGTCAGGGTTAGATCACCGAAACCTGCGACAACAAACTGGGGAATTTCTATGCCATCAAAACGCTGTTTGTGGATATTTTTTCCACTATCTTTTACGCAGATCGTGGTCCATCCCAGTCGTGCAGGAGTAATAAAATCTTTGCTTGTATTATCACCAAAATAATAAAATTCGCTGTCAGGGTATTTCAACACGAAATGAAGATAATTGCGTTCATCAGGTTTTTCTGATCCGAATTCTTCCGAGATAATGATCTCAGAAAATAAATCTTCGATTCCCAATGCTTTTAACTTATTCCTCTGGGTTACGCTCCTGCCATCGGTTATAAGGCCAGTGGGTATTTTTCGTGAGCGAACCTCGCGAATAAAGGCGGCCGTTTCAAGGCTGAGCCTGATTTCGGGTATATGTTCCCGGTAGGTACTGATCAACCATGCAAGATTGAGTTCACCCAGTTGCTCTTTGTATTGGTCAATTATCCATGCGAAAACGTTTTCGTTACGATGATAACGCGCCAACATCTCTTCATAGATATACGAATTTATAGAAGGCTCAATGGCCGATGCAATGTGTTTATAAGCTGAACTCAGAAAGTCTATTTCCTGGTAAAGCGTATCATCAAGGTCAAAAACAAAAAAAGTGCGTGCGTTAATTTTTATATCCATGAATGATAACTTCATCGTCATACCGGAGCATGAGCAGCTGATCTTCCCAGCCATCGGTATAGCTTATGTCCTGGTGTAAAAAGTATTCGTTAATGAGCCATAAAGGATAGTTTGCCCCTGCCTGGTAGCTCAGAGGGTAACCACCGCCGAAGCGCGGGTTGATCTCGATGGCAACTATTCTTTCGTTCGTTTTATGGAGAAACAGCTGTAGTGTGAGGCAACCGATAGCACCCTCAATAAAAGCCAGTTTGTGTTTCAGGTACGGGACGATCACATTTTTGCAGGTTAGTCCCTTGTTGATCTCCCCTGCCCTGACGAGCATCCTTTTCCGGGGAACTATACATTTCAGCTGATTTTTCCGGTCATAATACATATCTACGGTGAACTCGTCATAGTGCTCCTTGTCCATATATTCCATAAACATGAACCTGGGATTGCGAAGGAGTTCGGCGGTGAGCTGATCTTTTGACCTGACCAGGTAAGTGTCTGCGCTCAGGCTTCCGTCAAAAGGCTTGATAAAAAGGGGAAACTCCGGCGCGTTTTTGTCAATGGACCTCGGAATCTCAATACCTGAATCAGTGAAAAAGTTATTGATCCGTCTTTTGTCCCGGCATTTGGCAGTGAATACTTCGTCGCAAACGATTAAATGAATTCCGGCAGCAAAAAAGTCGGCTTTATGAGACGAAAGTACCAATAGTTCGGTATCGATGGTGGGTACCACCATCGTGATTCCATTTTCAACACAACACGTTTTGAGCTCCGGGATATACCCGGGATCGGTGACCCTTTTTACCTGGAAGTAACCGTCGGAAACATTACACGCAGCACTCAGCTGCGGCTGCATATCGGTTGTAAACACTTTGCCATCGGGAAACACGGATTTTAGCTGTTTTTGAAAAGCCCTCACAAGAGAAACCCGCTGTCCGGCTGAAGTAATTAATATGTTCATGATTTACTGCCTTTGAAATGAGGCATTGTCGCATGGCCGTCCTGGCTGATGCCCTCTGTTTTAAAAACTTTTTTTATGGTGAGCCAGAGAATCCTGGCATCGAGTGATGGACTCAGATGATCGGCATACCATACGTCGAGCTCGAATTTTTTCTCCCAGCTGATGGCGTTTCTTCCGTTTACCTGTGCCCAGCCGGTTATGCCAGGTCTCACTTCATGCCGGCGATGCTGGAACGGTGAGTACAACGGCAGGTATTCCACCAGTAATGGTCTCGGCCCTACAAGACTCATATCTCCTTTGACCACGTTGATAAGCTGGGGTATTTCATCGAGCGAAGTCTTGCGGATGAACTTACCTATGGCGGTCAGTCTTTTTTCATCCGGTAAAAGGTTCCCGTCAGCATCCCGGCGATCATTCATTGTTTTGAATTTTACCAGCATGAAGATCCGGCCGTTTTTCCCTGGCCTGCGCTGGAAAAAGAATGGCTTTCCCTGGTTAGCAATAAACAGGAAAATAGCCACTGCCAGGATAAGCGGAAATAACAGGCATAAAGCCACGAAGCTGACTACCAGATCAAGCAATCTTTTTAGAAAATCACGATAAAACTGCATGGTGTATTTGTTCCTCGTATTCCTTTAATATTAAGTTCCAAAGGTATTTCTGTTCGTACCGGCTAACAATCATTTCCCTTGCTTTTGATTTCATATGGGCGTACAATGCGGTATCTTCCAGTAATTTCGTCATTGCAGTGACCAACTGCTCAACACTTTTCGGGGAGATTATCAACCCGTTTTCGCCTTCAACAATGATCTCATTGCATCCGTTTATGTCTGTAACAATGCTTGGCAGATCAAAGCACCCTGCCTGCATGGGCACATTAGGAAATCCTTCCCGGTAAGATGGGAAAGCGAGCACATTGCTCACCAGGTAATACGGCCGCACATCCTGCTGAAATCCTACTAGTGTGATACGATTGTCTTGTGAAATGGCAGCCGTTATTTGTTCCGAGATCGGGTCCAGCTCGGGTTCAAAAGGCCCGACCAGCAATAATTTCACCGCAGGAAATTTATCTTTCAGCTTTTTGAAAGCTTCAACAAGTTCTTCAATGCCTTTATCCCTCACAAGCCTTCCGATGAAAACAAACACAAAATCTGTACTTACTATTCCCAACGCCTGCTTCAGGTCTGCTGCCGTTTGATCAAGTGCCGGCGTCCTGCTAAAGAATGAAGTATCAATACCATTGCTGCTCCCGTTGCCGAGTACCTTGATCTTGGCGGGTGAACAGAATTTGCGTTTCAGGATGAAGTTGGCGAGATTTCTTGAGTTTGGATACACTTTCGTGGCTGCCCCATAAGTAAGCTTTTCAACGTTTTCAAGTAACAACCTCTTTTTTCCTGTGGCTTCCACCAAGGGAAGACCTGCCACCGTATGGAGGCGAACTGGAACACCTGCAAGGCGCCCTGCCAACATCCCCAATAGTCCTGCTTTTGGGGTATGCGTATGAACTATCGCCGGTTTTTCTTTTTTAAATAAACGATAAAGCTTCCAGATCGCTTTAAGGTCCTGCACTGGTGTAATGGCCCGCGTCATATTTACCCCCACCGTGCGGATGCCTTCCTGTTCAGAAACCTCCCCGAGTGTTTTTCCAGGTGATGAAACACCAATAACCTCGAAATAGGCACTCATAAACCGCAATTGTTTTTTGAGCAAAACCTTCAATGAGATAGGCACTGTAGTGATCCTGATAATTTTGTGCTGGGTCGACATTCTTAATTATTTCGCTATAGCAGCCGGCTGCACTTTATAATATTCACGGAACCACTTTATAAACTCACGGATTCCATCGCTGATAGGGGTCGACGGACTGTAGTCGAAATCATTGATCATTTCAGAAACGTCAGCATAGGTGACAGTCACATCACCGGGCTGCATCTCTGTCATCACCTTGTTGGCTTTCACGCCAAGTTGTTCTTCCAGCGTTTCGATAAAGTCCAGCAGGTTGACTGGTTTGTTGTTGCCTATGTTGTAAATACGGAAAGGTGTTCTTGACCTCGAGGGGTCGGGCTGGTGGTCGTTCCATTCCGTAGAAGGCCGGGCAGGTGATGGAATAACCCTGACGATACCGTTAATGATATCATCTATATAGGTAAAATCCCTCCGCATCTCGCCACCATTGAACACACGAATCGGTTTGCCTTCAAGTATATTGTTAGTGAACGAAAAATAAGCCATATCTGGCCTGCCCCAGGCACCGTAAACCGTAAAGAAACGTAAGCCGGTTACCGGTAAATTATATAGATGACTGTACACATGAGCCATTAGTTCATTGCTCTTTTTTGTGGCCGCATATAACGATACGGGGTGATCAGTATGCTGGTCAACCCTGAAAGGAATTTCTGCATTTAATCCATAAACGCTGGAGCTGCTTGCATATACCAGGTGTTTGACTGAGTGATTTTTCGAGGCCTCGAGAATGTTTGTGAAACCGATCACGTTACTGTGAATATATTTCAGCGGCTTTTCGATGCTGTAACGAACGCCTGCCTGCGCGGCGAGATGACAAACCATATCGAATTTCTGCCTCGCAAAAAGGCCTTCAATATTCTCATCATCTTCAAGATGCCCAAGCATAAATGAAAATGCTTGCATAGATCTGCTAGGTGTGAGTTCGTTGAGTACCAGACTTTCCCTGGAAATTCCCAATTCATTCAACCGGCCATACTTCAGATTTACGTCGTAATAGTCATTGATATTGTCCAGACCGATAACCTCATATCCTTCTGATACCAATTTTTTCACGAGATGAAATCCAATAAAGCCGGCCGCGCCGGTGACTAATATCTTCATTGTTTAATTTTTTTTGTTTTAGAGGGATAATTGGATTTAAGTATTATTTTCAAAAAAAATATTTGATGCACATCCGACCTGCTACCTCCAAAGATAAACCTGCAATTATAGAATTGCTACGAAAATCACTTGGTGAATCTACGATACCAAAATCAGAAGCCTTATGGGCCTGGAAACACGAAGAAAATCCGTTTGGAAATTCCTACGTACTTCTTGCAGAAGAGAACGAAGAATTGATAGGTCTTCGTGCATTTATGCAATGGAAATGGCAATGGGATGATAAAAGTTTTAGCAGCATCCGCGCCGTAGATACTGCCACACATCCCGCACACCAGGGGAAAGGGATCTTTAAGAAACTCACACTTGATCAACTGGAGCGCTGCCGCAAAGAAAATATCAGCTTTGTTTTCAATACGCCCAACAGTCAGAGTCTGCCCGGTTACCTGAAGATGGATTGGAAAGTGCAGGGCAAAATGCCATTGAAAATAAAAGTGCTTAGTCCCCTGAGAACTGCAGCGAGGCTACTGCTGAAAAACAAAATTGCCGTCAGAGTCAATAACACCGAAGTTGAGTGGAACAGGGTATTGAAAAACTTAACTAATCTCCAGGTTGTGAAAATCAGCGGCCTTCATACCCCATGGTCAGCTTCGTATATGCAATGGCGTTATGCCCGCAACCCATTGTTTCCGTATAGTTTTATTACTGATGATAAAAACTATATCCTGATTTATCGTATCAAAGAGCATAGCCGTTTTTCTGAGCTAAGACTAACAGATTTTTATTTGTTTAACAAAGAACCGGGTATTAAAACAGACATTTCTTTCAAACTAAAACGGGTGGCCAGGGAAACTTCTGCAAATTTGTTAACAATTTCCGGTCGGCAGTTGCTTGCATATAGAGATTACCTTCCTGGCTTGGGTCCGATCCCCATTCGTAATGCCGGCCCGACCATCACATTACGGAATCTCACCGCTACCGGAGAATTTGATAAACTACTTAACATTGACAACTGGTCATATAGCATGGGAGATCTTGAATTGTTTTAAAGACAATTTTTAGCTTCTATTAATTCCAATCTTTTTCTCGAAATAGCTGGCATATTCGCCCATATTCCAGCTGGCCATTCCATATTTTTGTTTGCATTCACTATAAAAACTCAATACCTGTTTAAGGTTCGCCAGATTTTCTTCCGGGTAGTCACCGAAGTTTTCCGGATGCCACCACAGATGATAGCACTCTTTTTTTGTTGCTGCGGTTTTCATTTCGCCCATCAACCTGCCAAGCACAAGTCTGTTTGCAAGCTTATACCGTGGATGCCATGGTCTTAAGAACCTGCTCGCCGGCACCTGGATCGGTTCCCCATCTACAACTTTTATTGAGCTGATTGAAAAAGATGTTCTTTTAGAAGCCATTGGCAAATAAGCGTCGCCGGTACGGAAGATTTTCCGGACGAGGTTACCTCCTTTGTCCGGTACCGGGCGCCAGAACCAATCTTCAGGATTTGACCTGATGGTTCTGATACCATTTTGGTAACAGACTTTTAAATGATCAGGGTTAAACTGGTTTCTTGGAAATACAAGAGACACAGTAGTAGTATTGAACTTTGATGCGGCAAGTTGTACCGATCGTAAATCGGCATCAAATGCATCTTCACCATGCAATTTTTCCAGACAATAATAATGACTGAATGTATGAGTGCCCAATTCCTGACCTGGATATGATAAGATTTTCTCAATCATTTCCGGCGCAAAATGTGCCCAATTGTAACTTGGGGCAAGCCCGTTTTCACGTACATACCGATACGCTGAATAAACATTGTTTTCATACTCAGGTTCCTTGGCAGGTTTCAATTCCTGCCATTCCTGCTGATCTTTTGCAAAAAGAGATCCCACGGACGCCCAGGTTACATGTACTCCATGTTTATCAAAAAGTTCCAGCATATCTGGAATCAGCCGCAGGGTATTTTCGTAACAGCGTTTTCTTTCGTCTCTGTTCCTTTTATCGAATACACCCCAGTGGAGCTCAAAATCAAGACTTATTGTAAAAATTCCGTTCATGTTATAAACCATTTATCCCTGCCTGGTATTGGCGTTCAGATTCTTCTTCCTCCAACTTCTGGTCATTCATATTTTTCTTTCTCCTGGCCATAACTTTGTTTTGCTTATAGTCAAGGAAGGCGATGATAATAAACAGAAAAAAGTACATCACCATGCTTTTTTGTCTGATGATTATTCCCATATTTGAAAGAGTAGCGGACATAGCAAATGACGTTGCCAGAAACGCTACAGCACAGGTCTTTACGAGTGCTGAACTTTTTTTAATAAAACCAAAAAAACCGGGTTTGAAAAGATTTGCCGCCAACATTATATAAACAACATTTTCAAATGATACGACCAGTCCGGCCGCTCCGGGAGCATCAAAAAAAAGTGGCCTGAACCAGAATGTAAAAAGTTTTAATATCACCGGATAATTTGAAATGTCGACTCCTGTGTTGGATTTTGCAAGTTCACCTGAGCGGGTAGTAGAAAACTTGTCAAAACTTTCAACCAGGTTTTCGGTGTCCAGTCCCACAAATGCGATAATGGTATTATACATTATGGCAAGCGTAATCGCTGAACCGACAAAAACTATTGCCTTTTGATATGCAGGCACCTTTTGCCTGCCTGTAAACATTCCCACAAGAATACCGACCAGCATGAATAGAAATACATGCGGCCGCACATGATAAACAATTACCATTCCAAGTAACAAAGCCATTTTCCGGTGGCTCAGTTTGCTTAGTCCGTACATCGTCATCGCCAGCCCCCAGAAAATGATCGCACCTTTACCCAGTGATGCAGTCCAATAGTGCATATTGGGCAGGAAGATAAAAAGAGTGATCATGTCAATGCCATTCTTTCTTCCACCCAGGGATATATTTGGTAGTAATCGGTGCGGATATGTAATATTTTCCTTAAAGAACACATAAAAATAAACAAAGCCCCAGTATCCCATATATGTAAACAACACCATCATCATTTCATAGCTAAAACCCAGGTGTTTGACAAATGGGTAGGCTATGAAATCAATAAATTGAGTTCCCGTAGTATAAATGCCGAGCCAGTCATAATGATAATACAAGGATCTTTGGAAGTAACCTACGGAGTCAGACCGGGAGTCCATCACCATAATATAATAAACCAGTGCAAAGAAAATGTGGTACCAATATAACCCCTTCATCAGGTTTATATCAAACCATGGTTTACCAACCCTGAACGAGTTCAATAATGGCAAGGTTATACCAAACAACACAAGGATTAAAATTATAGCTCCTATCACCTGACCTATTTTATTGTTTCAAGATAAATCGCTTCAAGTTCGCCAACCATCTTTTCCATGCTGAAATTGTTGATCACTGTTTTCCTGGCAGCTTCCCCCATAGCACGAATCTTAAACCGGTCCCGGATAAACGGTTCGAGTTTTTCTGCAAGCATCATTGGATCAGCAACGGGTACCACTACCCCATTTAATCCATCTTTAACCAATTCGCTGATCCCACCCGCTTCAGTACACGCCGGCATCACTTCCATGCTCATAGCCTCTAATAAAGCTATGGGTAATCCCTCAAATTCAGAACTCATCATAAATATATCCATTGCCCGGAGATATGGTCTGATTTCCGTCTGCAAACCTGCAAAATGAACATATCCTGATGTTTGCAATTCTGCAGCTTTTGCAAAAATTTCATCCTTTAACACCCCATCCCCGATAATGATGAACCTCACCTCCGGGAATTTTTCGTGAATCCGGTGAGCGATTTCCAGCCACGTAGTTAATCTTTTCTGGGCGCGGAACACACAGGTTATGCCTATCAGGATGGTATTTTCCGGTATTTTGAATTGTCTGCGGATATCGGGGCCAACATGGTAAGAATCAGAAAATTTTACGGTGTTAATGCCGTTTAAGACTACCTGAACAATTGGCTTGCTGTTTTTATGATGGCTTTTTATCGAATTAGCTACCTCTGCAGAAACGGCGATGACTCTTTCCTGGCTTGAGTAAGTAATTTTGTTTAAATGGTAGGTAAGTTTGTGGTAGCGCTCCCATAAATTATGTTCTGTATAAACGACAGGCACACCAGCCAGCTTCCCTACTATTCTGCCGGATATCCCGGCCCAGGGAAGATGACAATGAATCAACCTGATGCCGTTCGCCTTAACATATGACAAAATTGATGGAATTTTCGCCATAATAGCGAGGTTGTTTTTCGCGGAATAACAGGTAACGACTCCGCCTGCCTCCCTGATAGCACTAACCATCTGATCTTTCCAGGGAATAAAATAAATATAATGAAACTTGTATTTTGACTGATCATGTTTGGCCAGGGTCTCGGGCAATAAGGTTTCCGCCCCGCCCCTGCCGAGTGATTTGATGATATGCAGGATATGTATCGTTTCTCTTTTTTCCATTTATTGAGCTCAAAAACTTCTTGTTATCAGTTATTTACCAGATTCCGGTATGCACTAACGAATTTTTCCGCGATTGCCGTATTGAGATATTCAGATTTTACCAGGCGGTAAGCATTTTCAATCATCAGTTCTGACGGATTATTGACAGTTTTCACTACCGCCGCAACAAAAGCGTTTTCATCGCCACTTTGCACAGGACATCCGGTCTCCCCGGCGATCAGGATTTCCCCGATTCCTCCTACATTATATGCTACTACGGGCGTCTTGCAGTAAAATGCTTCCAATATCACACCAGGTAAACCTTCAATAATGCTAGGTAATACCAGCAGATCTGCCTGTTTTATCAGTTGCATGGCATCTTTACGGAAACCGTGAAAAATCACTTTTTCATTCAGCTCCTTCTGCCTCACCAGGTTTTCTATTTCATCCTTAAGGATACCGTTGCCCACCAATTCAAGGGTCGCATGATGCCCGGCTTTTATGATTTTTTCGAAAATGCTGATCAGCCCCCGATGATTTTTTTCAAAACTAAAACCCCCGACATGAATGATACGAATAGGCTGTCCTGGCAACCTCGCCGGCTTTTGGATTTCAAAAAGATCCGGTTCCTCGATTCCTATGGGTATGGTGACGATGGGTTTCGAAAAGTTTGGGAAAGTTTCCGAAAAATCTTTCGCGGAGGTTTTACTTACTGATGCCACCAGGTCAGTATAACGAAAGAAGAAACCGTTGAACACTTTAGCTGTAACAGATTTGATGTAAAGACTGATGGTACTTGCATTTCTGAAGACAATCGGTGGTTTCCATCTGTATAGTAATTTTGAAGAGACTGCATACTTCAGGGTATCCCCGGCATTTGCTTGTATCAGATCCGGTTTTTCCTGTGTGATAATTTCCGCCAGCCTTTTCCATGCAGTTTTGTCAACAAAACGTTTCTTATTATTACCACCAAGGTAGAATTTTTTTCCATTAAAGGGTAGTGGCGCCTCGCCCGGAAATACAAACACAAGTATTGCTTCATGTCCGCTCTGATTCAAGTGTGTGGCCAACTGGGAAGCAAACATCTCTGCTCCTCTTAATTGCGGTTTCTGTACAAGGTGAAGGATTTTCACGGTCGTACTCCCATTTTACGATGAAGGTAATCTTCGAACTGTTTCACAATATCACTAAGCTCGAAGTTAGTTTTCGCATAGATATAACCGTTAGCAGCAAGTTCATGTGCTGTTTGAAGATTATTTTTATACCAGGTCATTGCTTTAAAAATTTCATCCGCTGATTCAGTCCCGAACTCATAGCCTGTTTGCAAATGCGTAACTATCTCCTGGTTCTGTGGAATATTGGTGGTAAGGATTGGCAATTCCGCAAATAAAGCCTCCACGAGGGCTCCGCTAAAGCCTTCCATGATGGATGGAAACACGAAACAATCATAGTCTGCCAATATCTCCGGTACGTCTTTCCTGGCTCCCAACAACATTACCTTCTTTTCTAATTTCTCTGTTGAAATTAACCTGGTCAACTCTTCTTTCAGGGGCCCGTCCCCGACGATTGTCAGGGTTGCATCCGGATGCTGACTTAGAAATTTGCCAAACCCCTGGATCAGCTGCCGATGGCCCTTTACGGTAAACAAACGGCTGACGTTTACAAAATTGATAGTTCTGTTCAGAGGAATATTTCCTGCAGGCCTTCGTTTAATTTTGAAGCTGTCCCGACCCCTGTTAATGACCTCTATTTTGTCCGGTTTAATGGCAAGATGAACAGCGTTTGCGTCTTTTATTGCCTTTGAATTTGCCACAAAGCCCACACAGTATTTGCTGGTATAGCGATTAATGGCTTTAAATACATTCACCAGTTTGCGGGCCTTCCAGCTTAAATGCTGGTTATAAGATGCAGTGTAAAGGTCGTTTACAAAAGTGCCTATTACCGGTACACGGGAAGACCTTGCTACCAGCCTTGCTACGATCTCAGACCGGGTTAAATAGGCAATAATCAGATCCGGCTTTTCTTCACTCACAATTTTTTTTAATCGCTGGTAAGCCTGGATAAATCCGTATTTCTGCCGGATGTTTAAGGAATAAACCTTCAAGCCGCATTCTTGAAACCGTGGTTTTAATGCTTCGCCCGGATAGAGATGGCAAATGACGGATTCAGTCTTAACAAATCGGCTGCTGTTAGCCAAAAGGCTTTGTTCAGCGCCGCCAAGCTGGAGGGTATCGATTACAAAAAGGATCTTCTTCGTCCCTTCGGGATAGTTCATAATGACGCGCTTAGTTGGAATTTTTGCTTTGAAATGTCAGGGATTTCGGATCAAGGGTTTTACCTTCAACTCCTCTTACCCCATGCCAGATGCCGGTAAGTCTTAACTTAACACGTTGAAAGCGATCCGGTGCAAAAACAGCCGCGCCGATTAATAACTTTGATTGTAGAAAAGTATATTCGAGTAAACGTTTCAAAGAAAAATATTCCTTCAAAATAAGCATTTGGTTACGGGATGAATAATACCCCCGCCATAAAGTTGCTTTCGTAAAGGAACCCTGACCACCAAGATGTAAACGGTTTACAGGCCCCAGGTCAAGCAAGCCAATTTTATAACCATGTTTTTTGAGACGGATGATGTATTCGTCATCATCACACATCATGAAAAAACGCTCACAGGTTGTTCCAATTTTTCTGACTACATCACCACGGATAATTGCGCCATCAACCAGGGCATAATCAACTTCAGTCAGGGGTTGGGATGTGATCACTTTTCTTTTGGTTCCGAAACGAATGTTAGAACCACTTAACCCTACCAGTCCGAAATCTGATTTACTAATATGGGTTACCAGGTCTTTCAGGACATTTGGCTTGTAATAGGAATCATCATCAAGAACCCAGAAATAATCGAAGTCTTTCAACTTCAATCCAAGTTTCATCCCTTGGGAAATTGCATACCCTGCACCCATGTTCGTATCCAGGTGAATTGTTTTTATTCGCTGATCGATGAGTAAGGTCTGAAGATATTCTTTAGTGCCATCCGTACTGCAATTATCAACAATAATAATATTAGTAGGCGGATATTCCTGGTCGAGAGCATGGGAAAGCGTGGATTTGAGAATTTCCAGCCTGTTATATGTGACCATGACGGCACAAACAGTGTTATTCATAAAGGGTGTTTGAAATGAGTGATTACATAAACCGGTATTTCACGATCCGCAGGTAATTGAGGATTCTTGTCGGATTATGTTTAATGGCTTTCAGCAGATATTCCATGGACTTTTTTCTATCATTCATTTTATAATTTGAAAATGCGATAGTAGCGCAGATGTTTGAAATTTCTTTGGGATCATGTGTTTGCAAAAAAGCAAAATGTTTTTTTAGAAATTGAGCGCCACCATCACTTTTCCGCTGCCAGTTTGTACGGATCCGTTCGCCTGCATGAATGTTGATTTGTATAAGGAATTTGCGAACGGTAACGATTTTGTAGTCAGTTTTGCGGATCTCATCTATAAGGCGGTATCCCAGATCAGTCTGGATATTTGCGCGGAGTTCAACATCATAACCTCCGATTGCATGAAAGAGGCTTTTCCTGATGAATAAAGAACCGCAGGTGAATTTAAGCATCATTTTTTCACCGAATAAATTGAACATGCCTAACCCTTCTTCAACCCGGGACCCATCTATGAACTTTCTGATTGCACAAGAACAGGCGATGCCGGTTTCGTTATTCATCTCTCTCGTTACCGTTTGCAGCCATTCTGGATAGGCTTCGTCATCACTATCCAAAAAGGTGATAAAATCGTATTTTGCATATTGAACACCGACGTTGAGGCTTGCAGCCTGTCCGGAGTTTGATTTCTTTACGTATCGTATGCGCGAATCTTCCAAAAAATGCTGGATTGCCTCCTCAGTGTTATCAGTTGAACCATCGTCAACAATTATTAGTTCCCAATCTTTAAAGGTTTGAGCCTGTATACTTTTAATGGTTGTTTGAACTAGGAGCGCCCGGTTATATGTGGGTGTTATGATTGAAATCATCTAATAACGATTTTAGAATTCGGTTCTCGGTACATATTTGTCGATTATTCTAAACGGCCTGTAGCATGACCATTTTTTTAAATCTGGTCGACTTGGATATCATTTCATCAAATGTGCCTGACGCCAAAATCTTTCCATCCTCCAATAAATAAATGAGGTCTGCATTTTTTATAGTTGACAACCGATGGGCGATAACAATCATCGTATAACTACCATGAAGTTGCTCAATGTTTTGTTGTATGATCATTTCTGTCTCAGAATCCAATGCCGAAGTTGCTTCATCAAAGATTAATATTTCTGAGTTTTTGTAAAGTTCCCGCGCAATCGAAATACGTTGCTTCTGTCCACCTGAAATCAACATTCCATTGTCCCCTAATTTCGTAAGTTCCTTTTCCGGAAGTGTATCGATGAAGTCAAACAGGGATGCCATCCTAGTAACCTCGATGAATTTTTTCATATTTTCCGGAGTCCTGGGCGCCCAAAACGTAATGTTATTAAAAATGTCATCATTAAAAATGACTGACTCCTGGGATATATATCCAATTTTATTCCTGTAGCTTGCCAGATCATATTCCTTTAGTGGGATGTCATCGATTAAAATATCACCCAATTGAGGCTTATACAACGCAGCAACCATGTTGGCAAGCGTTGTTTTTCCTGATCCACTTTCTCCGATAAAAGCAATCGTTTGCTTCGCTGGTACACTCACTGTTATATTGTCGAGAGCGACTTTATTGTCATAGCGAAATTCAACATTTCTGAATAACACTTCTTTTTCAAGTCTGTGGAAAATACGGTTACCTGTAGGTTCTCTGAACTCCGTGAACTCTGCACTGAGTTTGCTGACTGCTTCCATCCCACCACTGTTCTCTACAAAACCATGCCAATCGTTTTGCAACGAAACAAGAAAGGTCAGTGCCCGGTAGAAAAATAAAAGGCTGGCGAGTATTGTAGTCAGGTTTGTTCCCATCCAGCTTACCTGGATCATTATCACCGTTACGACGATTGTAATGATTATTGGCTCCTTAATACTCAGGGCGATTGCCTTAAGATTACCCATTTTTTTGTTGAGATTTTCAGTCTCGTCGATCACCCGCAGCAGTTTGCTGGAATATTGAGAGAAGGTATTGGTGGATTTAAGGTACTTAAAATAGTGAATAGATTGAACCAGGAACCCGTTAAAGTCGCTGCCCTTTTCAGACAAATCAGCGGAGGCCTTTTTGGTGATCGCGAAAATTTTTCGATAGATCGAATTTGAAAGCGCGGCCCCAAGAACAACCAGCAATGCGAACTGGTAATTTGCCATAAAAGCGAGCCCTATGTAAGTAACCAGCATCACGAACAACTGAGCGGCAGTAAAATACAGCGTCATAGTGTTAAATAACCTCGCTACTTCCCCGGTTAAAGTATTCTGTATTTTTCCAGCGTCATGCTTGATAAAGGCTCCATAAGCCAAATGTTCAAGATCCGATACCATTTTGTACCTTACTTTCTTAATAAAAAACTGACGGATGGAAGCATAATAATTTAGTTGTATGTACTTGAAAATTCCTTTAAGGACAAACAATGATATCAGAATCATAAGTACCGTGGTCAGGTTCATTGTTAAACCCATTCCCTCCATAAGCCTGATAAAGTCATGAAGCTGTCCCAGTGCGCCATCTTTACCCGCCGAATCTTCATTTGAAACTGATTGCAACAGCGGAATAAACATTGCGAGTCCCAATCCGTCCATTAGGCTGATGATGATGCTAAGGCCAAGGTAAACAAAGAACCGGCTTCCGACGATGCGATAATAAAAACTGAAATAGCCCCAAAACGAATTTTTATATGTAAGATCCATTGCTTTTTTTTACTTAAATTAGTTCCTTAACCACTGGCATTTAAGCGCCAGCTCCCAATCTTTTTCTTTTATTTTTGTTCTTTCCGTAGGCGGCACCGTATCCGTAGCCACCGTACTGACTCCCCCTGCTGAAAGATTTTCCTTTTATCCCGTTGATGATAATAGACAAAGAGGGTAATCTTTTTTCTTCATTCAATTTATTGACCAATTTCAGCGAGTTGCGGAGAGAGTATCGGTGACGGACCACAAAAAAGGAAATGTCGGCCCATTTTCCAAGTGTCAGTGCATCTGAAACCAGCCCTACCGGTGGCGTGTCAATAACAATAATGTCGAAATTTGACTTTAGGTATTCGAAAAGAATCTTCATCCTGTTACCGAGAATTATTTCGCCGGGATTTGAAGGCAAGGGGAAACCTGCACTGATAAAATGAAGATTGGGATATTCTGCAGTTGGTCTTACGATATCTGTCACGTCAACTTCGCCTGCAAGAAAATTAGCAAGCCCTTCTGTTTCAGAAACATTCAGTTTCTCCGATAATCCAGGGCTACGAAGGTCAAACTCGAGGAGCACTACCCGCTGGTTTCTGATAGCATAGCTGTTTGCTAAATTCAGACTAACGTAACTTTTGCCTTCCTGGCTTATTGAGGATGTGACGAGAAGAACTTTTGCAACCTTATCCTGACTGAGGTATGATATGTTTGTTCTAAGTGTTCTGAACTGCTCTGCGGCCGGGGTTACAGCCTCAGCAAGCATTACCATCTCCGATTCACCTCTTACATATTCGATTTCGCCGGCAATGTTAATTTTTGTCGCTGCCTCTATGTCTTTCCTGGTTTCAACTTTTTTATTAAGAATCGTTATAAGAAAAATAATGATTGCCGGTATCAGTATTCCACATCCCAATGCGATTTGATAGATAAGCATAGGATCCGGTTCACGGCTGCTTTTATTCATTCTGGAATCAATGATCCGGGACTCGGCGATCTCTGCTGAAGCAAGTTCGATTTCTTTTTCAGACTTTCTCTCCATTAGAAACATATAAACTGCCTGTTTGAGGTTGAGTACACGGTTGACCTGGACATAGCTTTTTTCTTTGCCGGGAAGGGTACGGAACCGGGAGGTGGTGGCCCGCTCCTGATTCGCCAGAAAAGATTCATTGGCTCTCAACTCCTGCCTTAAGTTACTACTGCCTTTTAAGATATTGGCCCGATAGTCTGTCAACGTCTGATTAATCGTTTCAAGTCGTGGGTCAAGCGCCGTCCCCTTTTCCAAGATGTCCTTCTTTTGGATAATGGCCGCGTTGTATTTTGTAATGAGATCATTTAATACCGGGTCCTGGAGGCCGGTGGTGCTGATTATCTCGTCATTATTGGTTCCGGCTTTCACATTCGATTCCATCATTGAAAGCATATTCAACTTGAGCTCATTCTCACTCTTTTGCTTGTCAATAACCTTCATATCACCAAGCAGCTCTGTTGCCGATGCAGAAACATCATTTACCTGGTTTGTGGATTTAAAGTCGCTGACAATGCTCTCCTGCTGATTTAATTCCGCCGTTACTTCATCCAACTGTTTCTGAAGAAAAGTCATCTCAACACGAAGAGCCTTATTTTTATAGTCGAGGTTTGCCAGATCATAGCGGTAAACGAGTACGTTAATCAGTTTTTCAGCTCTTGATGTAAATTCGTCTGTAACTGAGACTTCTAACATATCCGGTCCACCCTTTGGAACAGGTGCGACCTCAATCCTATCCATATATTTCCCGATAATATTATCCCGTCCCACTAACTGGAGATCGTATTCCATCCCACTTTTAAACCCGCTTTTTTTCGAAATTATAATGGTATCATCTCCTACCTTGAGTGGAACATCATATCGACCAGTAATCCCTGAAGTTTCAGTTGATAATTTATACGAGTCATTATTAAAAGTCGCTGTATATACGAACCCGTCGGCATTAGGGTCAGCCATTTTTGCAGTTACCGTAAAAGGTACTGAATCCAGGCTGACTGGTTGGCCTTTAACCCGTTCATTGGAGGTAATTGACACCTGAAGGTTTAAGGAGTCGATTGCCTCCCCTAGTATAGCCCCGGATTTTAACTTGAATATTTCACTACTGATGTTTAACCCGGTTGAACCGCTTTCTGATCCACCTCCGGCAAAAGGAGTTCCTCCAATAAGGTTCTTGGCATCCGTCGGTTTTTTGATCAATACATAGGTAGACAACTTATACAACGGCAGGGTATATTTAAGATACATCACAGCGCCAGCACCAAAAACCAACAGGGCTATGATGAACCAATAAAAGTTTTTTCCTAATTTGGAAAAGTATGTCTTGATATCAAAACCACCCCCGGATTCTTTTTCGTCAATGAATGACTGATCCATGTTTTTCGTTTTTAAGTTTTAGTTGTTTCCGTCCTGTATTATCAGCACCAGGCTAACAACACTTAACGTAAGGCCGAGTAATGTGCTAAACAGCACTGTCTCCTGTTGAATAACCGTATTTGAACGTGGAGGTACAATCAGTACATCTCCATGTTGCAACTGGAAAGTTTCCTTATCAAGCAAAACGTCTTTTTTACGCAAATCAATCTTTGTCATACTTCTTTTACCGTTATTCTGGCGGTACAACTGGATGTCGTAACGTTTAGCCGTGATAGGAAGGTCTCCCGCTGCAGCAAGTCCATCAAGTATTGATGTTCTTTGCTGAGGCAAAATAAAGGTTCCCGGTGATCTCACTTCCCCGAGCACCGAAATGCGAAAAGTAATGAACCTGACATCCACCATTGCTTCCTTCATATACGGGGAAGCAAGCTCTGTCAGTTTGTTCTTTAACTGACGGGCAGTTAACCCGTAAACTTTTATTTTACCTAACATCGGAAATTCGATGAAGCCCTGGGGATCAACTATCTGACCAGGTTCACCTAAAGTAGGTTGCACACCCTTTCTTGTAAAAAATAATGCTGCTTCAGGATCCTTCCCACTAAATGTAATATCAAGCTGATCACCATATTCAATCGCACGTTCTTCTTGCGGCGCCGGCGGAAGATCCACGACATCACTATCGGGGAGATCCTGGAAATAGCGCAGCTTTTTTGCAGTTGTACAGGATGTAAGACACAGAGCCATAACCAGGATGGTCAATGAAATTCGGGATAAACCCGCCAGGAAACGAATCTTCATATACAGCTTTTGTTTTTAAGGGTTAGCCAAAAATAATATTATTTTTTTTATCTACTAATCGCCATCAAATTCTGGCGATACCAATCAAATGCAAGGCTTAAACCCCTTTTTACAGATACCCCCGGGTGATAGCCTATCAGGCCGGCGGCTTTGTCAATATTCGCAAGGCTGTGTTTTACATCTCCTTTCCGGTTTTCCCGGTACACCGGCACCAGACTTATGCCAGCCAAAACTTTGATCTCATTCCACAGTTCATTAAGTGTGGTTCGTTCACCAAACGCAATATTTATTACTTCATGTTTATTGATGCCTTCTGCCAGTAAACCCTTAATGTTGGCCTGAACGGCATTTTCAACAAATGTGAAATCCCGGCTCGTTTCGCCATCACCGTTAATAAACGGGGCTTCACCTTTCAGTGCCGACTCAATAAACAATGGTATTACCGCAGCATACGGGCCTTTTGGATTCTGCCTTGGTCCGAACACATTAAAATACCGGAGTCCCAACGCATGAAAATCGTATGTCGACGAAAAAACATTCGCGTACAATTCATTTACGAATTTTGTAACAGCATAAGGCGACAACGGGTTACCTATTTTGTCTTCGAACTTCGGCAAACCGGGATGATCACCATAAGTACTGCTGCTGGCTGCATAAACCATCTTTTTAACCTTTACATCCCGGGCGGAAACCAACAGATTAAGGAAGCCACTCACATTTACTTCATTACTTGTGATGGGATCGTTTATTGACCTGGGCACAGATCCGAGCGCTGCCTGGTGGGACACGTAGTCAATTCCTTCGACCGCCCTGCGGCAGGTTTCCAGTTCGCGGATATCACCCTCTATCAATTCGAAAGCCGGGTTGTCCAGGAAAGGGTGGATGTTTTCCTGACTGCCGGTACTGAAATTGTCGAGCACACGAACTTTTCCCGCATTATTCTTTAACAGGTATTCGACGATATTCGAACCAATAAACCCGGCACCCCCTGTTACCAGGAACGAAGATTCTGAAATGTCGCCGTTATGAAATTTTTGTTCGTACATATTTATATATTACAGTATTTCAGATATCACAATCGTGCGTCGGTCAGGTTTTTATCAAGAAGACCCTTAACATCGAAAAGCACACATGATTCGCCGCAAAGTTTTTTAACCATCGGGTAGCTGAACTCCCGGTGTGCTACCGCGAGGATCACCGTGTCGTAAGTCTTGTCTTCCGGTAAAGATTTAAGCATACTGATCCCATATTCGTGTTCCACTTCGGCTGCATCTGCCCAGGGGTCATAAACATCTATATTCACCTGGTACTTTTTCAGCTGGTCAATGATGTCGATCACTTTTGTGTTTCTTACATCCGGGCAATTTTCTTTGAATGCAATGCCAAGAACAAGAGCCCTGCTGTTTGCCACTGCTATTCCTTTCCTGATCATCAGCTTCACAACGTTTTCCGCTATGTATGAACCCATGCCGTCGTTAAGTCTGCGTCCCGCCAGTATTATTTCAGGATGATATCCAACTTCCATTGCTTTCTGCGCAAGATAATAAGGATCAACCCCGATGCAGTGACCGCCTACAAGACCAGGTTTAAAGTTGAGAAAATTCCATTTCGTTCCTGCTGCTGCCAGCACTTCAGATGTATCAATATCCAGGTGGTTAAATATCTTTGCAAGTTCATTAATAAAGGCAATGTTGATGTCGCGTTGCGCATTCTCAATAACTTTAGCCGCTTCTGCTACCTTAATAGACGGGGCGAGATGCGTACCGGCTACAATAATGCTGCCATATAATTCATTTATTTCCCTGGCGGACTCAGGAGTTGAGCCTGATGTGACTTTTTTGATCTTGGTAACGGTATGTTCTTTATCTCCCGGATTAATCCTTTCCGGGGAGTATCCGACATAAAAATCCGTGTTGAATACCAGCCCGGACACTTTCTCAAGTACAGGAACACATTCGTCTTCGGTTACACCGGGGTAAACTGTTGACTCATATATAACTATATCTCCTCTTTTCAACACCTTGCCGACGGTATCGCTGGCCTTATATAATGGTGTAAGATCGGGACGGTTATATTTGTCAACCGGGGTGGGTACGGTAATTATGTAAATATTAGCAGATTGTAATTCTTCGAGATCACTGGTGATCAAAATACCGTTACCTTTTTGGGAGGAAGTACGCAGGACCGATTTAAGATCTTCATTACTGACTTCGAGCGTATAGTCATTTCCTGAGAGTAAAGCGGCGACTCTTCTTTGATTGATATCAAATCCTATAACAGGATATTTTTTTGAAAACTCAATTGCCAAAGGCAATCCGACATATCCAAGGCCAATAACGCCGATAACTTTTTGTTCCATAAGGTGCTTATCCTATTTATTTTATTTTTGATTGGTACTCATTAATTAATCATCTGTTCAGATCTTCCACAACCACTATACTTTCATAGGTTTCTAGTTAATATGCATATAGTTTATCTACGGTTGTTCATTTACCAACGCATAACATGATGCCTGAACTTGCTATATCGGATATATCAGTTTCTACGATCAGGACATACAACAAGTAATGAAACGCCAGGAGGTAGTCGAAAGGATGTCAGGTAAGCTGTAATTGCATAGGATGTTGGTGCGACCGACTCATTGCTTTTGTAGTTGTGTAGTTTCAGGGTTTTCCAGAGGATGGACAGGTAGTATAGATGATTTAAAATCAGGCTCAAAAGTAATAATATTTCCGAGATAATGAAATAAAAGGGCAAAAACATTTAAAGGGTCAGGTCGCAAACCGCTGCTCAGGGTGTGTTCATAATCAGTACTTAATGCGATTGTATTTCAAAATACCCACTTGCATCAACTACAAATGCTCCAGGCATAACATAATAATAATAATAATACACTAACATAATAATAATAATACACTAAGTAATACACTTACGTGAAATGATTAAGGTAATGCCCTTGTGAATTAATAAACAGGTGAAAATTGCATACGGGAATGTTTACCCTATTGCACTTATTAATAATTAAAGGTATTTTGGCCCGTCTAAGTCCTCTGATTAACTGATATGGCCGTCACTTTCCTTTCCCAGGTCAAAATCATTATGTCTCTGAATTCCTTCATCGAAGGCTGAATTCATAATCGTTCACACGGAAAGCCAGTTCATTTCAGTTTAATCAGGGCTAGCTTAACCCTTTAATGTACCCTAATGACCCCTTCAAATGCCCTGGCCGGTTCTTCTAACCTGGTACACAATCTGTTGACTACCCCGATAGCCGGGCAATCTTCAGGTATTGCAATCCGCTTCGGTACTGAACAACTTACTTATCAACAACTCGATGAAAGAGCGGGCCGGCTGGCATCCCTGATCAATTCCAGGTGTGCCGGCGAAAAGATAATCGGGACCAGTACAACGCGTTCTATAGACACAATAGTTGGGCTGATTGCCATCCTGAGATCCGGAAGGGCTTATCTCCCACTCGATCCTGCTTACCCTCCGGAAAGGCTTTCTATGATCATATCGGAGTCGGGCATAAAAAGCTGCCTGGTAACCACGGTTGACGTCGACCGGTTCCAACAAACAAGTCTGAAAGTTATTTCAGCGATGGATGTCTCCCTTCCTGCCGGCTTCATAAGCGGGGAAACTGCAAGTTCGCAGATAACTTCACTTGCCTACATACTATTTACATCAGGATCAACCGGGAAACCTAAGGGCGTAAGTATGGGTCACGGGCCACTTGTAAATCTCCTGCAATGGCAGGCTAAGGCTTCAACAGCCGGGCCTGGCACAAATACCCTGCAATTCGCCCCGCTAAGTTTTGACGTTTCTTTCCAGGAAATATTTTCAACACTTACCACCGGCGGTACGCTGGTGCTTGTGGAGGATGACATACGGCTTGATCCATTCCGCTTGTTGTCTTTGATTAAGGACGAATCTATTCACAGGATCTTCCTTCCTTTTGTTGCGCTCCAGCAGCTTGCTGAATCTGCCGGGACAAATAAACGTTTTCCCGCCTGCCTGCGGGAAGTGATGACTGCCGGGGAACAACTGAAAATTACCCCTCAATTGATAAGACTCTTTTCAGCGATACCCGGATGTAAGCTTTTTAATCAATACGGACCGACTGAAGCACATGTTGTTACCCAACTGGTGCTTGATGGTGATGCGATGACCTGGCCGGCGCTGCCTGGCATTGGAAGCCCGATCAGCAATACAAGCATATTTGTGATCGATGAAAATAAAAAGCTTGTACGTTACGGCGAGACCGGGGAGTTAATTATTTCCGGTGTATGCCTGGCTGAAGGTTATCTGAATCAACCCAAACTGACACAGGAAAAATTCATTGAATGGCAACATCCTGATTCGGGCTTGAGGCGGGTGTACTTATCGGGTGACCTTGCCCGTTATCTGCCAGACGGAAACATAGAATTTCTGGGGAGAAAAGATGACCAGGTCAAGATCCGGGGACATCGTGTTGAGCCCGGAGAGATAGAAGTCTTTCTCAATACATATCCGGATGTTGAACAAGCGGTTGTTGTTGCCCGTGAGAACAAGTCCGGACAGAAACGGCTGCTTGCATACCTGAAACCAGTCAAACCATCCATTGATCTGAATGCGGTACGTACCTTTCTTGAACAAGGGTTGCCGCAATATATGGTGCCATCTGCTATCATGCTGGTTGAACATTTCCCGAAAACAACCAGTGGCAAGATTGACAAAAAAGCGTTGCCTGATCTGGACATTAAACGACCTGACCTTGACACAAAATATGTGGCCCCGTCAAACGACACTGAGAAAAAAATTGCCCACGTTTGGGCATCACTGTTAGAGCTGGATCGTACAGGCTGCGATGATAATTTTTTTGAACTGGGTGGCAATTCGCTGCTGGCCGTCAAAACAATTGTTGAACTGAGAGAGAAATACGGCCTCGAGCTGCCAGTGACTAAACTTTACGCATACCCCACTATAAGAGCGCTTGCGGATTTCCTTGACCATGGAGAACATTCAACGTTCCAGGAGTTTGTAAAAAAGAAAGCGTCTACACAAGATATAGCGGTAATCGGCCTTGCGGGCCGTTTCCCGGGTGCTGCAAATGTTGAAGAATTCTGGGCAAACCTGGTGGCGGGAAAGGAAACAACCAGTTTTTTCACCGCGGAAGAACTTGACGGATCTGTGCCCGGAGAGCTAAGAAATAATGCTGCCTATGTAAAAGCAAGAGGTATACTTACTGATGTTGACAAGTTTGATGCTCCTTTTTTTGGTCTGAATCCAAAGATAGCCTCCCTGATGGATCCACAGCAGCGATTGTTCATGGAGATTTCCTGGGAACTACTGGAGAAAACGGGATACCTGCCCGTACATTATAAAGGCACCATCGGGGTATTTGCAGGATCGGGAAATAACACTTACTATATTAACAACGTTTATCCGAACCCCGACCTGGTAGAACAGGTTGGTTCGTTCCAGGTAATGACAGCTAATGAAAAAGACTATCTCGCCACGCGTACCGCTTTTCAATTAGATTTAAAAGGGCCAGCCGTGAGTATGAATACCGGTTGTTCTACATCACTGCTCGCCATCAGCCAGGCTGTGGAAAACATCAGAAGTGGAAGATGTGATCTGGCAATTGCCGGAGGTGTTGCTGTAACTGTTCCATTAAAAAGCGGGCATCTTTACGAAGAAGGTGCCATGCTGAGCCGCGATGGTCACTGCAGGCCCTTTGATGCTATGGCCGGTGGTACAGTGTTCAGTGACGGAGCCGGTGTGGTGTTGTTAAAAAATCTTGAGGAGGCTATTGCTGACGGGGATTCCGTTTATGCTGTTGTAAAAGGAATTGGTGTAAACAATGACGGTTCCGCAAAAAGCAGTTTTACGGCCCCAAGTGCTGCAGGACAGGCAGCTGCCATAAAACAGGCAATAGAAGAAGCGTCGGTAGATGCATCTCAGATAGGTTATATCGAAGCACATGGTACTGCCACTCCCCTGGGCGATCCAATTGAGATCGAAGGCCTGAAAATCGCATTTGGCCGCCAGGATAAACCACAGTATTGTGCTATCGGTTCCGTCAAAAGTAATATGGGTCATCTCACTGCCGCCGCTGGTGTCGCGGGTTTTATCAAAACTGTTCTTGCTATCTATAATAAACAGATACCTGCCTCTATCAATTTCAGCTCACCGAATCCACAGATCGATTTTCAGAATAGTCCGTTTTATGTGAATACACTCTTACGTACATGGGCAACCGAAAAGAGAATTGCGGGGGTTAGCTCGTTTGGCGTTGGCGGTACAAACGTTCATATCCTTGTTGAATCAGCGGAGCAGACTGAATTTCAATCTTCGGACATTAAGCCTGCCCAGTTGTTACAGCTTTCTGCGAAGACCGTCGACAGCTTGGATGCCTATGCGGCCAGGCTGAGCGACTTCCTCGTGCAAAAAACTCAAATCTCTCTCCAGGACCTGGCTTATAGCCTCAGATCTACCCGCCAGCAGTTTAACCAGCGTCGGTTCGTGGTGGCAGGCAACGTTGCCACGGCGATCAGCAAACTTCAGTCTCCGGCTTTACCTGCTGAAAAAAGTGTCAACAAAAATCATATTGAACGTATCGCATTTGTGTTTCCGGGCCAGGGATCCCAGTTCCTGAACATGGGTAAAGATCTTTATCATCATGAAGCAGTATTCAGGGAAGCTGTAGACGAATGCGCATACCTGCTGTACGAATACATGTCTGAAGATATCCGCAGGGTTATATTTGATGAGACTGATCCGCCGGACCTCATCAACAATACCAGGTACACACAACCAGTGATGTTTATCTTCGAATTTGCCCTTGCAAAACTTTGGATGAGCTGGGGCATCAGGCCAGCTGCCATGATCGGCCATAGTATTGGGGAATTCGTGGCGGCTCATTTGTCTGGCATTTTTACTCTTGGAGATGCGATTATGCTGATTGAAGCAAGAGGGCGTCTGATGGCGGAATTACCCGGAGGCGCTATGTTATCTGTGTTTGCAAACGTTGATCAGGTTGGTTCTCTTCTACCTTCCGGATTGTCGGTGGCCGCCATCAACAGCAGGAAGATGACAGTTGTAGCCGGCACCAGTGATGAAATACAGTTATTTGCGGATTCACTCAACGCAGCCAACATAGGCAACAAGAAACTTGTTACCAGTCATGCCTTTCATTCCCACATGATGAAACCTGTACAGGTACCTTTTGAAAAGCTGGTAAGTGGTTTAAAAATCAACAAACCACTTATTCCAATTTACTCAACGGTTACGGGTAAGCTGTTATCAGATGCTGAAGCAATTGATCCCGCATACTGGTCCAATCACCTCGTTTCGACGGTTCGCTTTGCAGATGCAGTGGAGGAGTTATTATCCGGTCCTTCAACCGCATTTCTTGAAGTTGGCCCCAGGAATGTTACCACCACTATGGTTAAGCAACAGGCTGGCGACAGGCCGGTGCTGGCCATTGCCAGCCAGCAGCCCGAAGCAGGTGGACATCATGCCTATGCCGAGCTCTTACACGCAGTGGGCCAGCTTTGGGTTAACGGAATCTCAATGGATTTTTCGAAGCTTACCAATAAAACAAATGCCAGCCGCCTGGATCTTCCTTCCTATGCCTTCGATAAAAAGTTATGCTGGGTAAACGGTGTAAAAGTTCCAAAACCTTCCAAACCCCTGGTGGTACAGGAAACATCGAAAACTCCAATTGTAAATAGCAGGAAATCTGCATTTGTTGATACTATCAGGACTATACTCCAGGATGCTTCCGGCTTTGATATGAAAGATATCCCTGCAACTGCCGGTTTCATCGAAGCAGGCCTTGATTCCTTATTACTGACGCAGGTAGCCCTGACCTTAAAAAAGCGTTTTCCGGTACAGGTGTCCTTCCGCCAGTTAAATGAAGAGTGCAACACCATAGAAAAACTTGCGAAATACTATGACGACAGGATGCCAGCAGACCCGGTAACTGCAGTCAGCTTAACAGGGGACAATAAATCTGCGCATGATTCGTCATATGCCGCTCACCGCGTAGTTCAACCTTTGTCTTCGCCTGGCAATGTGTCATTGCAGGTTTCAGACCAGCCCGTATTAAACGAAATACTACAGCATCTGCAATTGCTGACCAGGCAAGTCGCTGACCTCCAGGCCAACCAGGAGAAATTCCAGCCCGTTGAATCTTTTTTAAAACATAGCCAAAACAGGGACGATCATACGGTGGTTCAGGGTACAGATATAAACCTGCCGCATAAACATAAAGCAACGGACGTTCCACTTTTACATTCTTCAGAAATTATCACTGAACAATACCGGATAAACAATGAGCCACCGGTACCCGGAGCAAAACCTGGCAAGGATAGTAATGGAAACCCGGCCTGGTTTATTTCGAACCCTGCTAAAGCAGGCGGCTACCTGCAAATCGTGAAAAAATAAAGTACCCCCAATGGAAAAAAATATATTTGAAGCAATACCTGTCAATCATAATCCTTTCGAGGGACCGGAAATACTTTACACTGTTCCCACCACCGAACCTCAGAAAGAGATCTGGATCTCCTGTATTATGAGTGGAGAAGATGCCAGCCGTTCTTACAATGAATCGATAACCATTGACCTGGCTGGTACCTGTAACCGCTTCTCTGTTGCAACAGCATTGAAGCAGCTTGTTTTAAGGCATGAGTCATTGCGAGCAAGTTTTAGTGCGGACGGGCAGCATATGTTCATTTATAAAGATTATCCTATCAATCTTTTTTACGAAGATATTTCCCACCTCCATAAGGACCAGCAGGTCGCCCACCTGGCGGCTTTTGGTATTCGTGAAGCAAATACCTCATTTGTTTTGAGCCAGGGACCATTATTCCGGCCCGCACTTTTTAAGTTAAGCGGGGAGATGCATCAACTTCGCCTGACGGCACATCATATCGTTTGTGATGGCTGGTCAATGGGAGTTATTTTAAATGACCTCGGCAAATTGTATAGTGCATATGTGAAAAATGAGATACCGCTGTTGCCTGCAGCTCCCGCCTTTTCCCAGTATGCAGTTGCCGAATTGAATCAATCGCTTACTGCCGGACATGCCTCCACTGTTAAGTACTGGGTCGATCAGTTTCTCCCCCTCCCTCCAACATTGGATCTCCCAATAGATTTTGAAAGGCCGGCTCTGCGGAACTTCAAAAGCCATCGGGATGATTATACGCTGGATAAAGGATTGATTGACGACCTCAAAAAGCTTGGCGCCCAATCGGGTTGCAGTCTCGTGGTGACCATGCTTGCCGGTTTTGAAATATTATTGCACCAGGTCACGGGCCTTGATGATATCACGGTAGGAATGCCTGCTTCCGGCCAGTCGGCTACCGGCAATGAAAACTTGTTGGGTCACTGCGCAAATCTCCTTCCACTCAGAAGTTTTCCGGTGAATGAGATCAAATTTCATGATTACCTGGAATCCCGGAAGAAGTCCATCCTGGATGCTTACGATCATCAGCAATTTACGTTTGGCAGCCTGATCAGAAAACTACCGCTGACACGGGATAATTCACGGGTACCTATTGTGCCGGTAGTTTTTAATTTTGACAGGAGTCTCAACAAGGGCGTTTCATTCCATGGCTTGCAGCATACGGTAGTAAATAATCCACGTTCTTTCGAAACCTTTGAGATCTTTGTAAATACTGTCACCACCCGGGATGGCGTGATATTACAATGGTCTTATAACAGCTCGCTCTTCACTCAGGCGACCATCAGGAAGTTCATGACGAAGTATGAAGCCATTCTGCGGTCAGTAGTTGCCAGGCCGATGTTGAAGATCGGGGATCTCTCCTCCGGCTTTGCATTAAACAAGCGCTTCGTGTACCCGGGAAATAGCACCACGACCGAATATCCGAGGCAGGCTACATTGATGGATCTTGTAAACCACCAAACTGTCACTAACCCTCACTCAACAGCTATTACTTTTAACGCTTCATCGTATACCTATGAACAGGTGCGTACACTATCAGACAATTTTGCTGTTCAGCTGATTGCAGCGGGTGCAAAGGATGGAGACGTTATAGGGTTGATGTTGGAAAGATCCCCGCTGATTATTATCGCAATGCTCGCCATCATGAAAACAGGTGCAGCTTATGTTCCGATTGATCCCGAATATCCAAAGGACAGGATCAGCTATATGTTGGGCGATTCGTCCGCAAGTTTGTTGCTCACGTCACAAAAATATGCAGGCAGCAATGAGTTCTCCCGGCGAGAAATGTTAATAGAGGACCTCATGAAAAATGTTCCTGTATTTTCCGGCGCGCAATCACCCGCAGTCATCAATTCCGGCAACCTGGCTTATATACTATACACATCTGGATCTACCGGTAAACCGAAAGGTGTGAGGATCATGCATTATAACCTGGTGAATATGCTGCTGAGTTTCCGGCAAATCCTGGGAATAAAAACTTCCGACCGCATCCTTGCTATTACCACTGTATGTTTTGACATTTCAGGGATGGAGTTTTATCTCCCATTGGTGTCAGGGGCATGTGTAGACATTGCAGGTTCCGAACTCGTTAAGGATGGGTTTGCTCTTTTAGAAAAGATTCGCACTACAAAACCAACCCTCATGCAGGCTACGCCGGCAACATGGCAGATGCTTCTTGAAGCGGGCTGGAAAAAAACGGACGCTATCTCAACAATCTGTTGCGGCGGTGAAAGTCTTCCTGCTGATCTTTCCCGTGAACTGTTAGAAAGGTGCAAATCCCTATACAATCTTTATGGACCTACAGAAACAACAATCTGGAGTTCCGCTAAACGGATCACGGAAGCCGACACCGTTATTACGATTGGTAAACCCATCGCAAACACCAGGTTTTATATACTGGCCGCAGATGGAACACCTGTCGATGAAAACGAAGCTGGCGAAATTTATATCGCCGGTGACGGTGTCGGGGCGGGATATCATAATCAACCTGAATTAACCGCGGACAGATTCCTCCCTGATCCTTTTACAACCGATAAGCAGGGAATCATGTATCGTACCGGCGACCTTGGAAAGTATCTTGCCGGCGGCGATATTCAATGTCTTGGCCGTATTGATCAACAAATAAAAATTCGTGGTTACCGGATTGAGCCGGGAGAAATTGAATATTGTTTGTCCCGCCATGCCAGTGTTACAAAATCTGTTGTTGTCTCAAGAGAGGATCAACCGGGAAACAAAAAGCTCGTTGCTTATGTTGTGCCTGTAAAACCAGTCAGGGAGGATCTCAACCACCTGATTGGTCAATGGAAACAAACCGTCAAAGACTTCCTGCCATCTTATATGTGCCCGAATGATTTCGTGATCATGGACGAGCTGCCATTGACACCTAATGGAAAGGTGGATCGCAAAGCTTTACCAAGACCAGCGGTTGCAAAAGAATCATCTGCGGAAAATCAAGGTCCGTTGAGCCGGTTCGAATCGATACTAACAGTCATCTGGTCAAAAATCCTTGGAATGAACAACCCCGGACGAAACGATGATTTTTTCGAGCTTGGTGGTCATTCGCTGATTGCGATCAGGATGATGTCTATGCTTGAAAAAGAAACAGGGATCCAACTACCGGTTTCCGTGCTGTTTGAGTGTCCCACTATTTCATCCCTCGCCTCAAGATTGGAAATCAGGCAGCCCGCTAAACAATTTGAAAGCCTCGTATCGATGAAAAAAGGGGGGAATAAGATGCCGTTATATATCGTGCACGGTGCCAGGGGCACCGTTCCAATCTTCAACCGCACCATAGAGCATCTTCATCCGGACCAGCCAATCTATGGCTTGCAGGCAAGGGGACTCGATGGTAATGCACCGATAGTTGAGACCATCGAGGAGCTTGCATCTAATTATATCAAAGAAATCCTGGAAAACAATCCGGACGGTCCTTATGCTCTTGCCGGATATTCCTTTGGCGGACTCGTGGCATTTGAAATGGGCCGGCAGCTTAAGGCCATGAACAAAGACGTCAAGGCACTGATCATTTTTGATACCTATGCCGACGCGGCTAATGCAAAACACTCAAGGCCGATGGCAGCATTTCAACGCACACGGATAGCCGTTATGCGTGTGGCCTATGATATGGTTGCACTAATTAAGAATCCGTATGGGAAATTACGTTATGAACAGCAAGAACTGAAAACCAGGCTGCATAAGCCTTACAGGCGTCTGAAAGGATGGATCGAAGGAAAAGAAAAAGACCTGTTTTATTATAAATACAAGATCGAGGAAACAAATCTGAGGGCGAAATCAAAATACCTGATGCAGGAATATGATGGTACGATAGATCTTTTCCGGGCGACTGAACGGACTTACTACCAGGATGATCACTTGTACCTCGGCTGGAAACCGTATGCAAAGGGCGGAGTGCGTATTCATGAGGTTCCCGGAGAGCATAATAAAATTTTCCTTCCACCAAATGTTGACGAACTTGCAAGAAAGCTGCAGTTTTGCCTTGACAATGCGATGCAGAAGCAGATCCGGGAAATACCTGTATTTTATCGTAAGCGCATGATGGAAGCTGTGTAACAGGACTGAACAATCCGCCGGATAAGAACGTCTGAAAACATTTGAACCATGGAGCTTATGGGAACAATGGATACGGTAAATGTTGCCTGTGCATATTATCCCGGTATAACCTGGGATGATAAATCAACTGATGATTCGCAGGCAGTTCGGCTATACAGGATATCCATTAATGACCACCTGGTTAACCTTGGTCAGTATGATATGCTCTTATGTGATGAAGAAACTGCAAAGGCAGAACGTTACAATTATCAAAAAGATCGTGACCGTTTTGTAATCAGCCGTGCAGTTTTACGACTGTTGCTTGCCCGGAAGCTATCGGTGCATCCATCAACACTTGTATTTGCAATTGGAACGAATAAAAAGCCTTTTCTTGCTGAACCTGCAATAGCAACAGTTGAATTCAATCTCGCCCATGCAGGTGAATATATCCTGATTGCTATTTCTGATTCACCTGTTGGAGCGGATCTTGAGTACATCGATCCGGATTTCAACTACCCGGAAGTTGCGAAGTTTGCCTGTAATGAAGATGAGATGTCCAGTATTTCAGCGTCATCGTCTCCCCTCTTTACTTTTTACATGTTATGGAGCAGGAAAGAATCATTGCTCAAGGCTACGGGTAAAGGTATAAGTGATGATCTGCCGGCAGTACGATGTCTCGATGGAACTAACATAGTGCAGGCGTCAGCTATTGGGTCAACAGATAACTGGAAGATCAGTAGTTTCATGGTAGCGGCCGGCTATGTGGGTAATGTTGCCACCGCTGCGGGAAGTTCCATTTATTTCAGTACTGTTAAAAGTGACCAGATTATGTGAGAATAAAGGAATGAATTCCCCGTGGGCCTGAGCCAACCAGATTTTTTATTATATTTACGCAACAAAATCCATTACATATGTCGATCCTCAATACAAACAAAGACAAAGACAAAAAGAAAGGTAATCAGAATGCCGGCAAACCTGGATTTCCCGGTGCGAAAGGCAAAAGCAATACAAACAGCAAAGCCGCTGCGAAAAACACGAGGATTACCGGCCGCTCCCAAAGAGGTTCCTGATCATTTTTTACATTAATTCCTTTATTAGAAAACATACCCACAATATATTTGTGGGTTTTTTGTACCAGCGAACTATCGGGTTCCGGAAAATTGTTGCAGGATTTTTATGTCTCAGTCATTATACATTATTATTGTCGCGATCGTTGTTATTGTTGGAGTCATCATTGGATTGATCATAAATAACTACAGGCTCCATAATAAGATTGATCTCTTGAATGCTTCCAGGTCATCTGTTGAAGAACAACTACTCAGAACGGAGCAGCAGCTTGAAAGCAGTAACAGGTCGCTTGAAGAACAAAGACAATCCGGCCAGCTGGGTCTTCAGACAATTTCAAGGCTTGAATCACGGTTAGAGCAACAACTCATCAATGAAACCTTGTTGAGAGAGGCACTGGAGAAAGAGATCATCGTAAAAAACAATCTCGTTAATGACAGGGACCAGTTGAGAGAAATCTACACCTCGGTAAAAACAAAGTACGATGAATTGTTATTGGCAAACATTGCTGTTAACAATGAAAAGAGCAGAACGAAGGGACAACTGGAGGAGTATCGTGTGAAGGAGCAGCAATTTCATAAAGACATTGCCGATCTGTCTGCGCGCACTGAAGAAATGCGCAGGAACCTCGAAGCAGCGGCCCGGGAAAAGACAGATTTCTCAAGGACCATCCAGGTTTTACAGGCCGCCAATACGGAGCTTGTGGGACAAAACCACAGTTTGTCTGCCAAATACAATGAATCACTTAAAGCAATAACCGAACAAAAACAATTCATAGCAGAAGCACAACATGCCTTAAAAACATCGTTTGATTCGCTCTCAGCAGCAGCGCTTGATAAAAATAATCAGTCGTTCCTGGACCTGGCAAAAACGGAACTCAAAACTCATATCAGTCATGCACATTCGGATCTCGAAAAACGTCAGCAGGCAATAGATATTCTTGTCAAACCACTCGGAGAATCATTGACCAGGATGGATGAAAAGATCAATACCCTTGAGATCAAACGAGAGGGAGCCTACGGTAATATAAGCACCCTGCTGGACCAGATGAAATTAAGTACAGCTACCCTGGACAAAGAAACGAGGAACCTGGTGACCGCACTGAAAACAAGCCATACCCGTGGCCGTTATGGAGAGATCGCATTAAGACGACTGGTTGAATTCGCTGGTATGATGGATCAATGTGATTTCCAGGAACAGGTTACTACAGAGAGCGAGGCCGGCAAACTGCGGCCCGATATGATAATCCGTTTGCCGGGCAACCGGAGCGTCGTGGTTGATAGTAAAGTGCCGCTGAGTGCTTATCTCCAGATTTTTGAAACTGATGATGGAGAATCGCAAAAACGGTTGTTGCAGCAACATGCCGCTGCCATACGGATACACCTGAAGCAATTAAGCGCAAAAGCCTACTGGGACCAGTTTCCGGATGCACCTGACTTCGTGGTACTGTTTATGCAAATAGAATCATCATTTGGTGCCGCATTGCAGGAATGGCCGGAATTAATTGAAGAGGCCCTTAATAACAGGATAATAGTTGCTACGCCAACTACGCTTATTACCATCCTGAGAAGCATCGGATACAGCTGGAATCAATTGAAAACGATGGAAAACATAGAATCCATTCGTGACGCCGCAGTTGAACTGTATGAAAGAAGTGCGATCCTTATGGAGCATATGGTAAATATCGGTAAGGGTCTTAACGGAACTATCAATCATTTCAACAAAGCGGTTGGCAGTCTTGAAGGAAGTTTTCTTCCCCAGGGCCGTCGCATCCAGCAAATGAGCCAGGCCTATATAAAGAAACAACTGATTGCGGCCACACCAATAGAACTCGCTGTAAGGCCAATCACTTCATTGCCACCGCAAACTGATGAAACTGCTTTGGATTCCGAAAGAGAATAACTTTTCCAAACCTGGTTCATAAGTAATCAACAGTTTTGTTACACGTAACAGCTTTGTTACACGGGAAAGCCCCGCTGTTCGTAACAGCTCTGAGATCGTAACAGCTCTGTTATTCGACTTTGCGACTGATCGAGGTTTCTGCGACGGTACCAAACCAACCAAAGATTTGTGATTTTGACTGCTTATTGGTGTTTATAATATTCGAAGGTACATTCTGCAATACTTCTGAAAATAGCCCACCGTTTTGTTGTTGATTGATGGCCTGTTCCCAGAACGAGTACGAGTTTTTGCTGAGCGATCGCATCACAACTTTTACTTCATCACCTTTCTGGTACGGATTTTCACCGGAAGTAACGCCTTCCGTAAAAGGAGGAATGAATTCATAACCGTCCGAGATTCCCTCATAAAATGACCCGTCTATACTGACCATATCATTCAGATAAGTATTTCTTGTACCATTTCTGTAGGTCTGGATCCAGTAATAATCGGTTCCACCAGGAAGATCTTTTGCGTGAAACTCTGCATAGTAACCCTGCTTTTCAAAGTCATCCGTCCCTTCCTTGTACTCCAATGAAAGAGAATCAAATGTTGTGACTCTGGTGATATAGTCTGTTGACTCAAAAGTTTCACCGTTTAGTGTAACAACCAGTTTATACTGATGTCCGATGACACCGATGGATTGGCCGTTACCGGGATTGAAGGTATAGGCGCCATTACTAAAAGTAAAATTGTATGTTTTTGCCGCAGTAATGTCCGTAAGCCTGATTACAGCATTACTTATTGCAGCTGGTTGCGACTGGTCCTGGTAGTTAACTGCCTGGAGCAATTTGATTGTTTGTACACCGGGCTTGTCTGTGATCCACGCGTCCATGTAGATCAGTTTCGACCCTTCAGGCAGATCAAGCTCGATTACTTTTTCGCAGGAACTCATGACCAGGAGGGTGACTAACAGTGAAAAAGAGGAAAGTAAGTATTTCATTGAGCGAAATTTAAAATTTGAAGTTCCAGGTTATTGAAGGAATGATGGATCCGATGATGGATAAGCGAACCGCTTCTTTTTCCTGAGGATTGTCTTCGTTTTGCTGGAAGTATATTGTGTACGCATTCTGGCGGCCATAAACATTATATAAGCCAAAGACCAATTCCGATTTTAGTTTTTTTGTTTGCTTTCCTTTCCAGGTCGCAGATATGTCCATCCTGTGATAGGCAGGCAGGCGGAAATTGTTTCTTTTGGAAGTGCTGTTGAATGGAATTGGTTGCCCCTGGATGTCAAGCCTGATATCAGGGAAAGTGGCGGGTGCACCGGTACCATAGTTGAAACTACCGGATATGTCCCAGCGCGGTGATAACGTATGTACCACCGATACATTTACAACATGCGTGCGGTCGTACCGGCTCAGGTACCATTCATTTTTGCTGATTCCATCAGTCTGACGCAACGATTTTGACAAAGTATAATTTATCCAACCCTGCCATTTGCCGGTTTCTTTTTTGACTTCAAGTTCAAGCCCATAAGCTTTACCCTTACCTGTAAGAAGGTCCGCTTCCACCAGCTCATTCAGTTCCAGATTTGCATTGTCGATATAGTCCAGAACATTTTGCATCGACTTATAAAACACTTCGGCTGAAAACTCCAGCGGTAATCGCTCAGGTATGGTAACTACACCGGCTGAAAACTGATCAGTAACGGACGGCCTGATGTTGTTGGTACTTGGGAAATACAGATCTACCGGGGTTGGTGATGCTGTATTCGAGAGAAGATGAATATACTGCGAGCTGCGGCCATAGGCAGCTTTCGCGTAAGTATTTTTCTGGATGGTATAACGGACAGATAACCGGGGTTCGAGATAGGTCCAGTTATTAACCGGTTTTTTACTTTTCACGTCCACTTCCTTATCCAATGGCTTGCGGACATTCGGCGTTGTGTCGCGGAAATAATACACCGTGGTGCCCCCTAGATATGCATACTGGCTCACACGAGCACCGGCCTGTATATTCCATTTAGAGGAAACCTTCCAGGTATCTTCAATAAAGGCACCTGCTTCGGACCCGTACCGGTTTTTGAGCGTGATGTCGCTTTTTGATCCGTTGCTTGTGCTTACACCCTGTCCCGGATAAAAGTTATAATAAATGAGACTGAATCCTGTTTTAAGCTGGTGTTTGTTATTGACGAACCAGGTCAACGTAGGTTTAAGACCATAGGTCTGGATATCTGACTTCCATTTGTAGCTCTCATCTTTATTTTCTTCTGAAGAGCTGAAGCCAAGGCTATAATCATATTTGGAATAATAAACACTGGTATTCAAAAACAGCTTGGGGTGAAACAAATGGTTCCATCTTAAGGTGCCCGTTGTATTACCCCATTTAAAACTTGCTTCTTCACCAACACCAAAAACATCCCTGCCAAGGTATCCGCTCAGGTAAAGAGTATTTTTGTCGTTGATCTGGTAATTTGCCTTTGCTGTAAAATCATAAAAATAAAGTGTATTGTCGCGGTCCTCTTTCTTTAAGAAGGGTTTGGCCAAAACGTCTATATAAGATCTCCGGCCTGCGACGATAAAAGATGATTTATCTTTCTGAATAGGTGCTTCGATGGCAAGCCGGCTGAAGATATTGCCAATACCACCGGTGACAGCAAGTTTCTGATTGTTACCGTCTTTCATCCTGATATCCAGAACCGATGAAGTCCTTCCTCCAAATTCTGCCGGGAAAGCGCCCTTATATAATGTCACATTTTTAACTGCATCAGGATTGAAAACGGAGAAAAAACCCAAAAGGTGCGAGGAATTAAAAACCGGGGCTTCATCCATTATAATAAGATTCTCATCCACATTTCCACCCCTGACATTGAAGCCTGCCGCGCCTTCCCCCACAGAGGTGATTCCAGGGAGCGTCAATAACGCTTTAAGTATATCGGGCTCCCCCATGAATGCGGGAATCTTTTTGATCTGGGCCGCACTCAGCTGTTGAATTCCAAGGCCGACAGTATTGGTTCTTTTCAACTTCCTTTCCCCGGTAATTACCACCTCCTGCATTTCCACCGCCCTGGAGTCAAGAATAAGATCTATCGTCACATTTGCAACCAGGTTTACCTGTTTTGTAAGTGTACCATATCCGGCATAACTAGCTACCAGTTCATAATTACCCCCGGGAAGTGAAACGGAATAAAAGCCATAAGCATTAGATTGAACATTGACGTTTGCACTGGGAATATTTACTGTTGCATTGATCAGCGCTTCACCTGATTGTTCATCTTTTACATAGCCACTTATTACGAATATTTTTGCTTGTTGTGAATTAACACGAAAACTGAAGAATATTAGGGTGATCAGAAATGCCGGGGCGGCGAATCTCCTTAGAAGCATATTTTTTTGTTTGCAAAGATGACACCCCATCTGTTCATAACCCTTACCGTCTAAATAGTATTTAGAAAACCTTAACATATCTGTTTAAGCGATTAATCTCTATGAGATCCCTTCCTTAAACAATACAGAACTTGATACTGAGCCATGCGAACTCAAATTTATTGGTTATTATGCTATGACTAAAGGTGAAGAGCGACAAACTGCAGAAGCTGTCACGAGTATTCAGCTGAAATTTGATCAGTTAGAGGGGAGTTCTAAAATTGAATTCAGGGAACCACTGATTTCTTCAAGGCTTCCTCCTTTCTCGAGAAATCCATGAGCGCCGCACGAAATAACTTTGGAAACACTAACATCGGTGTTATCTGTGCTGAATGCGAGAATTTTTATGTTGGGATATTTTGCCCTGAGTTGGCGGGTAGTTTCAAACCCATCCATTACAGGCATATGGATATCAAGTATACATATCTCCGGCAAAACATTGCCCTCGAGTTTTTGTAGGAGTTCATTGCCATTTGAAGCTTCTATCGAAACCGCATAACCGAGATGATTGAGGACCTCAATCAGGCCTTGCCGGAAGATCTTATGGTCATCGACCAATGCTACGGTTATCTGGGTTGTTTGTTTCATGTGTGATGGGCCCTAACAAAAGTATAATTCCTCATCAGCTCTTTACTGAAATAAGCCAGCTCTTTTTGAAAACTGGTATTTTATGACGACTCGCTAAATGTTTATATGTATCAGATAGCTTTTCCTGATAATTGATTTGGAGATTTATTTGCTTTCACTATGTTTCGTATCATTCCTTTAAAAAGGAAAAGGTGAAAAGGTAACATCGAATACCAGTATAGTCGTCCTGAAATACCTTTAGGCCGGAACGTGGCAGTCTGCTTAAGGAGGTACCTCCCTTCAGATTCACATATGCTGAACTCCAGCCATGCTTCTCCGGGTAATTTCATTTCTGCAAATAACAATAATCTACGCTCCTTGCGGTCAGCAATCAAAACGCGCCAAAAGTCCACGGAATCACCGGGAAAAGTGTTGGTTGGATGGGTTCTTCCCCTTCTAAGACCGACACCGCCAAAAAATTTATCGATCATTCCCCTGGTCCGCCATAGTAAGTTTCCATAGTACCAACCGTTCCTGTCGCCTATTGTCCAGACATTATTAAATACCCTGTCCAGGTCATCCGCTTCGATTTCCTGCGATTGCTTATCAGAAAAACAGCCGAATGCCGGCACTTCTATCTTGGACAACATATCATTATCAGTATGAAAGGCGCTGAACGAATTTTTCCAGCTGCTGACAATTTCATTTTGTTCAATTTTTTGAAAGGCAAGCGCTACGGAGCTTTTATAGGTTAGTAAGGTGATGCCCAGCTTTTCATGCAAATCGTTGGGACGGCAGATCACGTTCACTTTCATACTGTCCACAAGATTAACCGCCAGTGAATACGAAGTAGAGGTTACAAAGTATAACCAATAACTCGACAGCCGTGGAGTCATCACGGGGACTGTGATAATCTTTCGTTTCAACTGCCTTAGTTCTGCGAACTGCAGAAGCATTTGCTTATAGGTCAGGATCTCAGGTCCCCCGATATCAAAATCTTTGTTATATGCAGGTTCATAACCTATAACCCGGGTGAGAAATTCGATCACGTTGCGGATGCCTATTGGCTGGCAGCGGGTACTCACCCATTTGGGGGTTATCATAAAAGGAAGCTTCTCTACCAGGTCCCTGATGATCTCGAAAGATGAACTGCCCGATCCTACAATGATACCAGCGCGCAGGACTGTAACCGGAATCTGACCAGCCCGTAAACAGTTCTCAACTGCAAGGCGTGAACTCAGATGTTTGGACAGGTCCTCTTCGTTTACAATACCACTGAGGTAAATAATCTGCCTGCAATTTGTTTTGCTGACTGCTTTTAAGAAATTACCCGCCGTACTTAGCTCTGTTTTATCGAAATCTTTCCCATCTCTCATCGAATGTACCAGGTAAAAAGCAACCTCAATTTCCGGGGGAAATACTATATCGTCCTGCTTTTCAAGGTCAGCTTCAACAACGCGGATAGCCGGGGTGATCAGTTCGGAATGAAAACGTCTGGCGCTGCGAACGGCGCAGTAAACGTCATGACCGGCTTTAACGCAAGGCTCGATGATCCGTTTACCGATATAGCCGTTTGCCCCGGTAATTAGAATGTGCATTCCACGATTGTTTGAAATGTGAAACGCTGATATGCATGGATTGTTTGGTCTCTTCTGCCGTCACCAAGGACTATTGATGGTTCCGGGTCGAAGGGAGTGTTGAAGGTTCGGCCCCGGTCACGTGGGTTAGAACTTCTTCGAACAGTGGGCACCGTTCAGTTGGAAGCAAGAATTTTTCGAAGTTTGATTGTGTCTCAACTTTGCCTGCAGTACAATAGCAATCACGGCTGCGATGATAAACAATAAAACGGATTTTCTAAATGTCTTCATAAACGGCGTTTGCCTTCTTCTATTAGAAATAAATGATTGCCTGATATCAATCCAAAATTATACATGTGCCACCGCGGTCAGAATGACTATCTAGTGGTTGGCTTCCCCGGTGAGTAGCTGGCCTGATTTGCGTGCAATAATTTTTACTAAGTTCATATCGCAATCAGGTTTGGTAACAGGTAAGAACTCATGAGTCAGTAGCGGAAATGTAGAATTTTTGACCGCTGAAATTTTTTGACCGGGCGCACCAAGAGAACTAACGTTAAGAACCCGAAGAGTTGGAAATTAGCGGTTAAACCGGTTGAATTTGCGCGCTTTCGATACAAAGCATGGTCGAATTATTGCATATACAGCCAAAGCCTGGTTAATTAAATAAATCCGGGGCAAATTCGGCGTATTTTTGCTAATCGACTTTGCTGCCAAATGATCTGACCAAGACTTCCTTATTACGGAACAGATTATAGAATTAAAGCAGAAATTATGAAAGTCATCATTATCGGTGGTGGGTTTGCGGGGATGAATCTCGCGAAAAAACTCGCCCGCTATAAATCAATCCAGGTAACACTCGTTGACCGGAACAATTACAACTTTTTTCCTCCGCTGTTATACCAGGTCTCAACATCTTTTATTGAAGCTTCCAACATCAGCTACCCTTTCCGGAAGATGTTTCAGCATAAAGAAAATCTCCGCTTTTATTATGGCTCCTTGCTAAATATAAACCACCAGGCGAAAACTATTGAAACGGATAACGGCCAGCTAACTTATGATTACCTGGTCCTGTCGATGGGTACCGAAACCAATTATTTCGGGATGGAGAATGTCAGGAAGTCTTCATTGCCCATGAAGACTATCGATGATGCGCTCAATATCAGGAACCACCTGTTGTTAAACATGGAAACCCTGATCCGCACCAATATTGAAGAAGAGCGGCAAAAGCGCAGGGTGATTGTAATTGCCGGCGGAGGGCCTACAGGAGTGGAACTTGCAGGAATGATAGCAGAGATGAGTAAAAACATCCTCGCAAAAGATTACCCTGAATTAACATCACCAAAAGGAGCCATATATCTCATCGACGCAGGCGAAGCGCTACTCGGACCAATGAGTAAAAAGTCGCAACATGAGGCTTATACCGTCCTTGAAAAACTCGGCGTGCATATTAAGTTAAACACTGCGGTTAAGGATTATGTGGATGGAGAGGTGATTTTGTCTACTGGTGAGAAGATTTGCTCCAACACGCTAATCTGGGCATCCGGCGTTATCGCGCGTGAAGCGCCCGGAATTCCTGCAACCAGTATAGGGAGGGGGCGTCGTATCATTGTTGATGAATTCAATAAAGTTGTGGGCATCGATGGCGTATTTGCTATCGGTGATCAGTGTTATCAGACCACTGATAAGGACTTTCCGAATGGCCACCCCCAGGTAGCACAGGTTGCTATTCAGCAGGGTAAATTATTGGCACACAATCTTGAACGGATGCGATTGGGAAAACCACTTGAAGCATTTAATTACTTTGACAAAGGCTCAATGGCGATCATTGCCAAATTTGAAGCTGTCGTGGATTTACCGAGGAAAGGTTTTTTCTCAGGCTTCTTTGCGTGGATCATCTGGCTTTTCATCCACATCATACCAATCGCCGGTTATCGTAATAAAGTAAAGCTTGCATACAACTGGTTCTGGTCTTTCGTTACCAATGATCCTACCCTCAGGTTGATTATCAGGCCAACAAAAAAAGAAAGCGTTTTGCAGGGGATTCATGCTGATGAGGATGACGATGGTCAGCGGAACCAACCGACCCAGGCACAACGACCACCAGCTACGCTCCCTGTGAATCCGGCTGGAAATCCCAGCGAAAAACTTGTCGGGCAAGTTACAAGATAAGGATGTAGTTGGTTGATACAGCGTTATCTATGTGGCTTATGTCTTATTTTACTTGCGGGTTGGGGTAAATATTGCCACGGCTACCCTGGAGTCAGCGCAGCCGTAGTACAGGAACCACTTATTCTGGTGAAAGACCAATCCTTCAACAAATACGGTCCCCGCCGGGTACTGACCAGATTTTTCAAAAGGTGCCTCAGGTATGAAGAAAGGTTTGTCCAACCGGCCAATCGCCCTGGTGGGATCCTTAAGGTCAAACATTACCTGTCCTGCACAATAAGAGTTAGCCGTATAGTTCGAGTCGCGGTCTGCATCACTTCTGTTTTTGCCGTTATACAACAGGAGTATGCCATTATCTGTCATAATCGCCGGTGGACCACACTCGGTAAGATCGCTGTCAAAAAATCCTTTACGTGTCGTGATCAGTTTTTTCAATTCACCGTTTTCATCAAGCAGTGGCTCCCAGTTAACCAGGTCGGTAGATGTAGCGGCATGCACCGCATGTTCTCCCCAATAGATCCAGTATTTCCCATCTATTTTCGCAATCACGACTTTCCCTTTAACCATTTTGGTGATTATAGAGGCAGATTTGGAAGCCATGTCATAAAATCTTCCGCCGTGCGCGGTTTTGAAAATAGATCCATGCTTCTGCCACCTGATCAGGTCCTTTGATATTGCCACTCCAATTCTTGGAACCTTATTGTTCCATTGAGTATACAACATCACATATCTCCCATCTTCCGTCATCGCGACCCTTGGATCTTCGCATCCCCCCCTCCACTCAACTTCCTTTTGCGAGTCTTCTGCAGGAAACATGACCGGTGCTTTGCGACGGTTCATCTTTATGCCGTCTGAACTGGTCGCCAGTCCGATTCTTGAAGTCCGAAAACCAATCCCTATTCCCGACTTGTCTTCCGCGCGATACAAAACATGAATCTTTTTATCTTTCATAACCGCCGCCGGGTTAAATGTATCATTCGATTCCCAGTCGACTGAATCATTCCGCATGGGACAAAAGAATCGGGATACACTGTCGGGGGAGATCACCGGGTTTGCATTTGCCGGCCTTATGAAAGGACCGAAAGCCCAATCCGGTAATACCGCCGTGCCTTGCGCAGCAATGAAAAAAGGCTGGAGCAATAGTGCAGATACAGTGAGATATTTAATTACCGTATTAGAAATCCTGCTGATCATAGCTGGAGGCAAACTCGCAATCATGTTGAAAATTTAATGAGGCTGAAGAATTAAAACTGAATAATAATCACTCGTAATGTTTTCAATTTAAGTCAAATTATCTGAAGGGCAATCGAATTAAACACGTGATTGTGTAGCAGATAGTGTGGTATAATTACTAATAAACTTCATGGAATTACCACATGAGTAAGTAAAATCATTTATTATTTATACACGCAATCTTCATTTGTTAAAGAGAAGTGTTTGAAGATTATTGCAAGTGGAATTTTGATTGCATCTTTGATTTGTCAAACCAACTAATCCAATATCCCTGACATACCAGAACAATCCAAACTATGAAGGCCCGTAAACCCGTACCCTACTGACCTATTGATCCGCTATCCCTATTATCTGATTAAAGAAAATTCCAGGGATAAAAAAAAGCCTCATCGAACGATGAGGTTTTTTTATTAGCTATAGCCGCTATACGACCACTGTCTTATCAATCAATTCGCGGTTGTGTTAACGACCCGGATGATGCACGTGGGAATCTTCATGAACATGATCCTTATGACTTTCGTAATCACCGTTAGCTTTATTTATTCGTTGTCTTTCCCGCTGTGAGGCATCATGATTTATCCTGACCTTTCCTTTTTCTTTTTCTGAAGGCTGCATTTGCTTGCTCATCATTTCAGCTACTGCTTCATCTGACATCATAGCTGACATTGCCCCCTGGACTTTGTTTTTAATACCTGGTATCACCTTTGCCTCACCTAACATCATCCCCTGGTAGCCGGCTTCAGCGACCTCTGCGGGGGTGTAAAGAGAGGTTTCGCGATAGGTAACTGTATGTTCGGACCCGGCTTTGTGGAAAAAGTCGGTATCTGTAGCATTGGGTAGTAATGCGGTCATAGTGACATCGGTGCCTTTTATCTCAGATATCAGGGCTTCCGAAAATGATAAAACAAAGGCTTTAGAAGCGGCATAGACGCTCATGTATGGAGTCGGTGCCTTCGCTAACGAAGAAGATACCTGCAAAATTCGTCCTTGTTTTCTCTCGACCATATCCTTCAGATAATATTTGGTCAGGCTCATCAACGCAATGATATTGAGGTGAACCAGGTCAATCTCGCGGTCAAGATCAGTCTCTAAAAATTTCCCCCACAGACCCTGGCCGGCATCATTCACGAGGTACCTGATCTCAAATCCTTGCTGACTGGTTTCTGTATAAATTTCTTTTGCGGCCCCTGGCACAAAAAGATCTTTGGATATGGTATAGACAGAAACGGCAAATTGCTCATGAAGCATGGACGCAGTTTCCAGCAATCCATCTTTAGAGCGGGCCACAAGGACAAGGTTGTGCCCGTCTTTGGCAAATCTCTTTGCAATTTCGTATCCTATCCCACTTGTGGCCCCGGTAATAAGCGCGTAGCCTGGCGTATTTGTAGTTTGCATTGTTCAGTTTTTAATGATGATTATTGCCATACGGTCATCAAAGCCTGTGCCCCGCGATATGATCTCTCATGTGTTGTACCGTTGAATTGCATTGCTAGGCTTCCTACAAGGCTCTAAAACCTTAGTAAGTTTACTAGATTCCAGGATCGTAGTAAAACGAGGAATAAGTATATCCAATTAAAATGCCTAAGATCATTGTTCATAATTCAATTTTGGATGACTACCCGTGATTTTTGAAAGGTTGATTGATTGCATCTTTGTGTGGTCAATACGAGAAAAAAAATCCAGATCCTACCAAAAACCAAACAAATCCAAATCCTGGAAAAACCGAATTCAACCATTCTGAAAAACCAAACCAATCCAAATCCTGTAGAAAACCTGATCCGAATCCAGGAAAAGAACCAATTCAAACAAATCCTGATCCTGTAGAAAAGCTGAACCGAATCCTTTAGAAGAACCAAACCAATCCTGATCCTGTAGAAAACCTGAACCGAATCCTTTAGAAAAACCAAACCAATCCAATCTAGCCGTTTGAAAAGTTGATCAATTTCCGTCCAAAAAGCCAGGCCAGACAATCCAGATCCTGTAGAGCCTGCACAAATGCAGGTCCTGAAACAACCAACCAACACTCGTACGACAATGCTGCGAACTACATCCTTGTTTGTAATTCAAAGTGAAATTCCAGGTCAGATCTGTTTAAACCTAACTCCTGCGGCATTCCAACTACCGATGCTGATAAGGAAATTCCTAGTTGAAATCCAGACATTTGAAAACAAACAAATCCCGTATTCCTGAACAAAATTGAACACAATCATACTCCAGGAATAAATGAATCCCGCGAGCCTAGCCGCGGGATTTTGCGTTAAGGCAAACAATCTTTAAGATCGTTTGTTAGTTTTTGATGAGTGTCTGGAATTTCCTTATTATAAGCCTGGTCAATCTGATCAATAACGATATGCAATTCAGGGACTATCGTGAAGTAATAATCATTTCCGCAGATCAAACAGAGCTGATCAGCAAGCAGCAATCAGTGTTTGCAAAAGATTCTGCCGGATTCGTTGAGCGCCATCTGAAGACCACTATCTGTGATGAAGGAGATTGCAATAAAAAATATCGCGATTATATTAAGGCGGGTAGCAAATTCAATGTGCTTTTGATTGGCAAAGATGGTGGCGTAAAAGCAACATGGAACCGGTTGATTAACACCAATGAATTATTCGCCCTGATAGACGCGATGCCTATGCGAAAATCAGAAATGAAAGAACTTGACTGATCCGGAGTTGCAAGAACTCGGGCTCATTACATTCAAGGAATCCAGCTCATTACATTCAGGTACTTCACTTGGTTACCATTCAGGGATTTCACTTCGTTAACATTCAAAGATTTCACTTGGTTACCATTCAAAGACTTCACTTTGTTACCATTCAGGAACTTCACTTCATAACTTTCAAGAACTTCACTTAATTAAATTCAAAATTTCACGTAACTAAATTATTTCATAGCCAATTGGCTTAAAGGCGAAGTTATTCGACATTCCGGCGGAACAGGCTGTAAGGCCAACAATGAGATCCATCTCCGCAACGATAGTCATAGAATCTCCTGCCTTGCTCAAAGGAGGTAATACTGCGATTTTCCCCGTCTCACCATCCACAGAAACATTCATAAAAACATTAAATGTAACAGGGATCTGGTCTGGTCCGATACCGTACGGTTCGAGAACGTGGCAGAGATTGCCAAAACATCCACGATGCGGATCGGTATGTCCATAAATTTTCCTGAACATCTCCGCACTGCAGGGTGTCAGCAGGAAATCATGTCGCCCGACCTGGTCTTCAACCATTGTAAACATCACATTACTCCTGTTTGAATAGAAAGGATCTCCCTTAGACAAAAATATCGTCTCCGCATAATCAATGGTGCGGCCCGATGAGAGATATTCATGCTTATCGTGCAGATTGAAACAAATCAGGTCCGCTACCTGTTCGCCCTCAATATCCGTAATCTTAAGCAGTTGATTTTTCCTAAGGATGAAGGCCACTCCGGTTCTGGGGGGAATAGTTTTAAATTCACTCATGATTGATTTTTAAGGGACAGGTCCACGCGGCGTCGTACATTTTGCCACTATATTGAAAAGCCTCTGAAAGCTCACCAAAATCACTTAGCATTGGATTGATGCTACCGGTAGCATCAAGATCGCGTTTGCGGATCACCGTTTTCATTTTTTCAAACCGCTTTTCCTGCCGTAATCTTTCAAACTGCTGATGTGGATTAAATACAATTACGGGATAGCTGAAGTTCCTTGCAGGGCGCAAACTTCCGGGATACAGTCCGATAATAAAAAACGCTTCTTCTTTCAGACTAAAACTAAAATTCCCGGACGAAGGGTCGCTGTCAACACGTTGATCATAGTTGTAAAGCCGGCAATCCATATTATGCAAAGCCTGAAGCCTCGACCAAAAAAGATTTTCGAATTCATTTTCGGAAATCGTTTCCGGACCACGAAATATGATGGCTGCCGATGTAAATAAATCCTGGTTGTTACGATAGTTATCTACAAAATCATACAGGAACTGCAGGATGAGTTTATCGTCAAAAGGACAGGCAAGATGAGACGCCTCATAGATGGAAATGTTTTGATTTTTGGCCGCAGAACGCGCGGCTATACATGGGTATGACTGACTGTTGATAAAATTCAGCAATGCCGCCCGTGGCGATCCTTTAGCCGTTACCGTGTCAGATGATTGTTGTGCAGCTTGCATGCTATAAGAAATAGTTAGTGAAACACAGGCATTTCATTATCCAGTTGCTTTAATAATCTGAAATGTTTTTTTGCTTCTTTAAGAAACATAAGGCCTCTCCTGAAAGACCAGTAGGGATGTCCGTTCTTATTATTGTAACTGGATATCCGGTAAAGAACTTTCCAGTGATGTAATAGTATACGGTATGCCTGGAAGATATTGTTGCCATTACCATATACATGATGTGGCTCTGCCCCGCTCCCATTATACTCAAGTATTGAAAAATTCCTGCCCTCTTTGAGATCATTAACAGACGCACATTTTATGTCATATCGTCCATAGTAAAAATGACCTGCATAATGACTGAGCTTATCAAAAACCCCCAGTAACTTTTCATCTTTCTCATTTTCCAGGCTAACGAGTTTTCCACCACGACTCAGGTTAAGCGCGAGTGACAAATAGTATATTTCGCCTTCCGGGATTATTACAGATAACTTATCTGAATGTTTGGTGCGCATTTCTTCCTGCCGGAACCTCACCCTGGGATAGTTCGCAATCAGTTCTTCCAGGGTGGATTTGCCGTCACCTGTTACCTGCAGATATTCTTTGCGGATGAACCCCGTAATTGTTCCCTTCGCATTACCGGGCAGCCGGTAATAAAAGACGCTCACTTCAACGGGGTAATGAATAAGAGTTTGTATTATGTAATCAACCGGCATTTTTTGGTGATAGGCTTTCAATGATTCCATTGACTCAATTCTCCTAAACAAAAATCCCATCATACCCACATCAGGCTTAACGGCTACGGGAAAAGATAGTCCCGATTCCTGCATCTTTCTAATTAATTGGTCAACAGGTTCGCCTTTGTGAATTAACACGCTTCGCGGATAAGAACCCGGTGGAAGCTGTTCATACATTTCGTGTTTGCTTTCACCCTCGAATCCACCAAAGGTAAGCGTAGGATTTGATGGCGTAAAAAACCATAACGACCGGGCTCTTAAACAATACCACATCCAGGCAGGATAAAGCGGGATATATTTCAAGTGATAATGCCAGGTTTCCCAATGGGTGAGTTTATAAAAAAACGCATTGATACTTTTTGCAAATCCCTTCCCCTCTCCGGGACCAGGTTGCTGTTGCTTATCTTTGATCAAATCCACAGAAATATTTATATATGTTGATGTTTCTTGACGTAATGTACACCATTGTGCATATTATTATTATCATCTTTAATCTCACCGGATGGATATTTTCCAGGACGAGAAAATGGCATCTGGTGTTGATTGCAATAACCTGTTTCTGCTGGCTTGTAGCAGGCATCTGGTATGGATTCGGATACTGCCCTGTCACCGATTGGCAATGGAGCGTTAAAACGAAATTGGGTGAAAGCAATTTACCGGATTCATTTATTACTTATCTCGTCAACAATTTACTTGGTGCACATGTTCCTGAACCGTTTATTCTTAATGCAACAGCTCTCAGTTTCCTTTTAGTGGTGTTGATTACCATTTATGTCAATTTTTTCAGCCAGCGATTCCGGAAGAAAGCTACCAGCTGAATTTATTAGTCGCGGAAATGGTGAATCCCCGACCTTGTGAATTGCAGCAACTGTGGATCGCAGGTATCGTTAGTTCAGGGACGTCGTACAGCCTAAGGCACCACGACGGAAGTTATACATCATCCGGCGAATGCTATGTTGCTGAAAATCTTTTCGTGTATCAGTTCTTTGTTGATGCACCCGCCGGCCACCCCTCCTGCCGCGATTGCGTTGGCAAGTGAACGAAGCGGCGAGCAATTATCACCTGCTGCAAATACCCCTGGAACTGAAGTCTGTTGGTATTCGTTAACCTTAATATGAATTTTATGAAATTCACAGCCAAGCATTTCCGGCAATTTACAACGTTGCTCCATAAATGGCCTTGCATATGCGGCCTGAACCTGCAAACTTGAGCCATCTTCAAAATGAATGCTTTCAAGCCAACCATCATTATGCTTCAGCTCTCTGATCTTCGTTTCGATAACCATAATACCTTTTTCGGACAGTGCCAGTTCCTGATCTGGTTCTAAACCGCTGTCCCCGTCAGTTGCCACAAATAAGTCGTTTGTCCAGTTTTCGATAAGTTCGGCGATTTCAAACGCGGCCTTGCCTGAAGCAATGATCGCTGTAGGGCGGCCCCTGAATTCATATCCATGGCAATACGGACAATGTAATACGGAGATACCCCAGCATGCTTCGAAACCTGGAATCTCCGGCATCACATCATGTATACCTGATGTAAAAAGCAGCTTTTTCGCCCTTAGTACCAATCCTTTTGTGGTAGTCAGTTCAAATTCATCATGATCTTTTTCCACGCTTTCAACGTTATCATTCATGAATTGAACAGTGGGATATTTCAACACCTCCTGTTTACCGATCGCTGCAATCTCGGCCGGGTTCCTGCCATCATGGCCCAGCAGATTATGAGCCCGCGGAGTTTGCTTGTTACATGGTTGCCCGCTATCCACTATCACTGTATGCCTCATTGATCTGCCCAGCGCCATAGCCGCTGACAAACCCGCATAACTTCCTCCGATGATTACTACATCTGCTTCTTGCACTGCCATTTTCGATTTTTTTCTTCTATTATGTAAGGTGACCTGTACCGGCAATGATGGCCGGATTGGATTTGCTATGCAAATATAATACGAAGATTCTATTAATTGCAACATTGTTGCATAAATCTCGATGCTGATATCTGTGTGCCACAGCACATACATATGGCATCCCCGCTCTTAAGAGGATCGTAATTGCTTTTTTCCGGACAGCCCAGTGTACGGTTTCGTACATTCTGCCACGAAAAAATCTTTTTTACATATTGGTTTTCAAGGTTTTGTCAAACTGGCTTAAATCATGATCAGTATCACACTTAGCCGACGGATATATAATCAATAACAACCAACTCACGATATGATCAAGAATTATTTTAAGATCGCCTTCAGAAATTTGTGGCGCCACCGGGTTTTCTCAGCCATTAATGTGCTGGGACTTACTGTGGGAATGACCGCTTGTTTCCTCATTTTTTTATATGTGAAGTTTGAATTGAGTTATGATGCTTTCCATTCCAGGAGTGCGCGCATTTACAGGATGGTAAGTGATATTAAGACACCATCTGAAACGATTAATGCAAGCGGTCCGTCCTGGGCAGTAGCACCTCATTTGCGGGCAGACTTTCCGGAAATTGAGCAGGCTGTCCGGGTTTCCGGAGCGGACAATATGCTGATCAGGAAAGACGATATCAAATTCGAAGAACCCAACGCGGTGTTTGCGGACTCTGCTTTTTTTGAGGTGTTTGACTTCGAACTGGTAAAAGGAAGCCGGCAAAAGGCGTTGCAGGAACCATTCAGTATCGTTCTTACAGAAGCCGCCGCAAAGAAATATTTTGGCAATTCCGATCCCATGGGGAAAACGCTGCTGATCACCGGTCGTGCCCAGGCAGTTACAGTAACCGGAATTATGAAGGATATGCCGGAGAACTCGCTGATAAAGGAGGATGTGGTTGTTTCGATGAGTACCCTGACTCAAAAGTTCAATCCGGGCCTCGATGACCAGTGGGGAAACTATGGTTCTTCAACTTATATATTGCTGAAACCAAATACTGATGCTGCGACATTGGTTAAGAAGTTTCCGGCTTTCCTCGAGAAACGTAACGGCTCGGAGATGAAAGAAAGCCAGATGTATCCGACGTTGTTGCTTGAGCCGCTACGCGAAGTCTACCTGTACTCTACCCGCTTCGGTCCCAAGGGTGGAAACATTTCAAATGTTTATGTATTTTCTATCATTGCCATTTTTATATTGGTCATCGCTTGTATCAATTTTATTAATCTGACTACTGCCAGATCTGTTGAACGTGCAAAAGAAGTTGGGATACGAAAGGTTGTGGGTGCTTTACAGTTTCAATTAGCCCGGCAGTTCATAGCCGAATCCGTTTTGCTTTGTATCATTGCGTTTTTTGTATCTGTCTTACTGGCCGCATTGCTGTTACCTGCGTTTAATACGCTGGCCGGAAAGGAAATCAGCCCGGGTATATTCAGTAACCCTTCGGACATAGTTACACTTTTTGTTGCATCAGTGGTGATCGGTTTGCTGGCCGGACTTTATCCTGCATGGGTACTCTCCTCTTTTAAACCAATAACTGTGTTGAAGGGCAAATTTTCCACAAGCACACGTGGCATAATCCTTCGCAAAGGTTTAGTTGTGGCGCAGTTTACTATCTCGATAGCACTTATCATTGCTACCATCATCGTTTACAACCAGATGGACCATATGCGCAAACAGGATCTTGGTTTCAATAAGGACCAGGTACTGGTTATAGATACAAAGGGCGAAGATGCTAAATTCGCATTTAACCTTGCGGTCCGTGACATACCAGGCGTTGTAAGTACCGCAATGTCTTCCAGCGTTCCGGGCGGCGGGAACCCCGGTGCTTATTCTGAAATTGAAAACAGTAAAGGCGATCTTCAGATCGCGAACCTGGATTTATATTTTGTTGACTATGACTATGTACCGAATTATAAAATGAAGATGGTTGCCGGTCGTTCCTTCTCGAAGGAGTTTGGTACTGACACCACCAAAGCCATGGTGATCAATGAGGCTGCAGCAAAGCTGTTTGGCTATAAAACACCGCAGGAGGCAGTGGGGCGTCGTTTCAGGCAGTGGGGTCGCGAGGGCCAGATCATTGGAGTTGTGAAAAATTTCAATTTCCGTTCTTTGCAACAGGAGATAAAACCGCTCACTATGCGTATTGAACCGGATGGCGCTAACCTCCTTTCCGTGAAGGTTCCCGCAGCTAATCTACCAGCTACCATAGCTGCCATAGAGAGCAAGTGGAAAACATTGATCCCAAACCGCCCTTTCAGTTATTTTTTCCTCGACGAGTTTTTTGATAACCAATACAGGAGCGAAGAGAGGTTTGGTAAGCTGTTTGTGAACTTTGCTATACTTGCCGTGTTCATTTCCTGTCTTGGTCTGTTAGGTCTTGCATCCTATAGTACCATCCAGCGAACACGTGAGATCGGGATCAGAAAAGTGATGGGAGCTTCAGTAACCAACATAGTTAATCTTCTGTCTTTTGACTTTTTAAAATTAGTTGCATTATCATTCCTTATTGCAACACCGGTTGCCTGGTACTTTATGTATAAATGGCTGGAAGACTTCTCTTATCGTAGCAGTATCACCTGGACAGTTTTTGCTATTGCCGGTATTCTTGCTTTCCTGATTGCATTAATTACGATAAGTTTCCAGGCAATACGGGCAGCCGTAGCGAACCCGATCAAAAGCCTGAGGTCGGAATAATGGCCGTTATCACCGGTTATCACTAAAAGTCAGATAGCCAATCATCCAGAACAGATGACAGTCATTACTCACTATGATTAATGGCAACTATGTACTGATTCTTGCAAAGCGCGAATTACGAGCCGGCGCAGCTCTCTCCTCTTACCGGGAACAGGTAACTGGGTATTTTATTGCTTATTATAAACGGGACTTAGCCGAATCAACGGGAAAGTTTCCGTGCCAGCTGACTAACAGTTTGGCTATCCGACTGGCATGTGTTTTATGACCTTTGTAATCGCAATGGCTTATTACAGATTTAAATTAAAATTACATGAAAGCAGCACGGATTCACGGACCACGTAGTGTCACTTATGATACAGTCGATGATCCCATCATACAGGAAGACCGCGATGTCATATTGAAGGTGACGGCGACGGCTATATGCGGTTCTGATTTACACATTTATTCAGGAGGTTTGCCCCAGCCCCGGCCAATGGTCCTTGGGCATGAGTTCATGGGCATTGTTGAAGAAACGGGTAAAGCCGTTAAGAACCTGAAAAGGGGTGATCGTGTAGTGGTCCCATTTCCGATAGCGTGCGGCACCTGCTTTTTTTGTAATCACCATTTGCCCGGACACTGTGAAAACAGCAATCCCGAAAATTATGGACCTGAAGGTGGTTTGCTCACAGAGAAAGGGGGCGCCTTGTTTGGATATACAGATCTGTATGGTGGTTACGACGGTGGCCAGGCAGAATATGTGCGTGTTCCTTATGCAGATTATGGGCCGCGCATAGTGCCTGATAACCTGACTGATGAACAGGTGTTGTTTTTGACTGATATTTTTCCCACAGGTTATACTGGCATTGATTGGGGCGAAGTAAAGGGCGGAGAGACAGTGGCAATCTTCGGTGCGGGCCCGGTTGGGATTATGGCTGCAAAGAGTGCCTGGCTACGCGGAGCGGCAAGAGTCATTATTGTAGATACGCTTGAATACCGATTAGCAAAGGCAAAGGCCGCTGCGGGTTGTGAAACAATATTGTGGAAGGACGATGCGAAGGATGTGGTTGAGGAAATTCGTTCAATGACTGAGGGCAGGGGTGCAGATGTTTGTGTGGAAGCAGTTGGATTTGAGCCCGAAAGAACTATTCTTGACAAAGCAAAGGCAGTGATCAATTTCGAGAAGGGCTCGCCAAAGGTGCTTGAGGCCTGTATGAGTGCCGTGAGACGTGGAGGCATAGTACCGGTGCTCGGCGTTTATCCGACTAGCTATGATAATTTCCCTATAGGGCAGTTTTTCGATAAAGGGATTACGTTAAGAGGTGGCCAGGCGCCTGCACATAAGCACATTGACAAACTGCTGGAGTATGTTGTAAGCGGTCAGGTAGTGCTTGAAGATATCATTACCCACCGTCTGCCACTTTCGGAAATCGCCCATGCCTATAAGATTTTTAAAGATAAGGACGAGGATTGCGTTAAGGTGGTACTGGATCCATGGAAGTAAGGCAGTAAATTCAAAATAGGAAATGTATGTTTATCATGATAGCCAGGCTCTGCCTGGTTATTTTTTTTCAAACATCGATGGTTCGGATAAGGTTGGTAGAGCCTGCCGATTTTAATAATTTTCATCGTAACTTATTACAGGAAATAAAACAAATATGTACTAATGAAGATATTGTTCATCTTTTCATTGCTGACCGGGTTCGTGGCAGACTCATTTTGCCAGAACCAAGGCAGCGCAGATTCGCTGAGTGCTCAACAGTCGGTAGTCCGATTATTTGATGGCATAGCAGAAATCGATTCAGCCAAGATCGTAGCCAATGTAACAAAAGATTTTCTTCTCCTGGAAGATGGCCTGGTTTGGAATATGGATTCACTGGTCAAGGCGATTAAACCCATGAAAAACCAGGATTTTAAAAGAACAAATGAATTCCGTTTTTTGAGCCAGCAACTGACCGGTGTCACAGGCTGGATTGCTTATTACAACACCGCACATGTTCAGTTCAACGGACAGAAAAGGGACATAAACTGGCTGGAAAGTGCAGTGGTGGTCAAAGAGAATGATACCTGGAAAGTGAAAATGCTACATTCAACGAGGCTGAGAAAACCTCCGGGGAAGTAGGTTCGTATCTTAATAGTAAATAAAAATCTGAATGCTCAAGACGATACATAAACCTGTTTTGATATTGGCTGTGGCCTTCGGACACGTATTGGCATTGTTACCGCATACAGGACGGGGTCAGCCTGCAAAAACAAACGTTGTATATACATCAGACATTGATAATTTCTGGAAAGCATACGATAGCGTTATTTCAACAGACGACCGCGGGAAGCAAATAAACTTCATGCAGACCTTATATATCGATGTTGGCACAGAAGGATTAAAAGCGTTTATCAATGCGAGGAATTATTCAGCGGAAAATTATATCAGGTTGATCAATGACTATCCTGCATTCTGGAAGAGCGTTCGGAAAAATACGCTTGCGATTAAGTCGCAGGTCGACCAGATTGAAAAAAGTGTCGACCGTTTCAGGTTATTATATCCATCGATCAGACCTGCAGGAATTTATTTTACTATCGGCGGGCTGAAATCAGGTGGTACAACAACAGATAATATGGTGCTGATCGGCGCAGAGATGGCTGCCGCAGACACCGGTACTGATGCTTCGGAGCTCAGTAACTGGCTCCGCTCAGTGTTCAGTAGCCAGATCAATGGGAATATTGTCGGGTTGAATATTCATGAGTATGTGCATACGCAACAAAAAAAGAAAGGATCCTCCCTGCTTGCCCAATGCCTCCAGGAAGGATCCGCTGACTTCATTGCCGAGTTGGTTACGCGTCAAAAGAACCTCAACGATTATATGATTTACGGCCAGAATAATGAAACAAGCCTGAAACTCCGTTTTCGAAATGAAATGTGGCGGAGATCGATTTCAAACTGGCTGTACAATGGCGAAAAATCAGACCACCCGGATTTAGGTTATTTTATGGGCTATACGATCTGCCGGGCATTTTACAACCGGGCTACAGATAAGAAACAGGCCATCAAGGATATCATTGAGCTAGATTTCAGCAGCAAGGATTCCGTGTCTGCCTTTCTTGATAAATCATATTATTACGAAAATCCTAACATCCGGACGCAGTGACACCATTGCAATTTCCTATTCTTTCCAGATACCTACGCTATTAGGATTTACACCGGGACTTACTGAAAAGGAATATTTTTTCTTACCGGTCTTATCAAAGCAAAACACTTCACCCGAGATGGTATAGTTTTTTGCGTCAGTCACGAACACTTCACCTGTGGCGTTGTCGATGGTGAGACCGTAAGGCGACACAATTGCAGTACCATCAGTTACAAAATTCGGAGAAGCCTGTTTGAAATCATTTGTATTCAACAGTCTTACTGTATTCACCCCAAGATACCCGCCGGTAACCAATAGCTGACCTTCATAGAAACGCATCTTTCCGACCGTTGTATCGGCTTTTTTAATGATCGATCCGGTGGCAGCATTAAATTTGACCAGGGAGGGCTTGATGCTTCCATAGTTGCCTGTACAGGCCACATAAACATTTCCAGCCTCATCTGCAGCAATTCCACCAGGATTTACACCTACTGTTATCTTCCTGATTTCCGTCATTGTTGTAAGATCAACCACTGAAACAGTTGAATCAGGAATTGGATTAAAACCGCCCGAATTAGACACAAATAATCTATCACCCGCAATGGCCATCATTTCCGGGTTCGCACCAACCGTTATGAATTTCTCAACCTGCAGTGAATTCGTATCTATCACCGCTACGGTACCGTCATAGGATGAAACAAGCACCTTGTTTTTATAAGGGAGTGCATACCGTGGCAATCTTGGGGCACCTGAAGTCGTCTTCAGTTCAATCTTCCGGAGGCTTTTTGCAGTTGCAGCCTCTGAAACCTGTACATAGCTTGAACCGTTCATTACTATATAGATCTTTGCCCCATAAATAATCAGGTCATTGCCGGTATCGCCGAGTCCACTTCCATTAGCAGTTGCAAATACGTCAGTGCTGGTCGTATTATTAGCTGCATTGTAAAAAGTAAGAGTGGTGTTGTTCTGACTGAATAATCCTTCGTTAAGTACATACAGGCCCTTTGTGATCTTTGGTTGCTCCTGTCCACCCACATCATCTTTACTACAGGAAGCAGCGAACATTGCAATCATACCAGCCATTAAAAAAACGCTTGACTTTTTCATCTTGAGTTATAAATTATTAAAAGTTAAAATTATTTTGTAAGACCTTCCCGGCATCGGGTAATAACTCACCACGTCATACCGTTCATTGTTGATATTATTTATTTCAGCTTTAGCTGTCAACAGCGATTTTGAAAGCCTGAATTGCCTTGCCACAAAAACATCACAGGTGATCCATCCATCCAATTTGTTGAAAGCATTATTTTCTCCCAGTGTAAACCGTTTGCCAGAAAACAACAGCCCGGGACCGGCGGTCCATTTACGGTAAGAAAATGAAACCAGGGCTGAACCTGAATGATTAGGAGTATATGGGATCCTGTTATTATAGGTGGTTGAGTTGGCATCGGTTTTGTCTGATGCGCGCTGCCAGGTATATGCTATTCTCGTGAACCAGTTTATCTCAGGGGAAAGCTTCCCATCAAGTTCCGTCGTCAGATCTACGCCGTTAATATCAACAATACCGAGGTTGAGCATTGTCCACACAAACAGGTTCCTGTTTGGCACGGCAACGATTTTATCTTTCACCTTCAGATGATAAGCATCAAGGCTTGCCCCCCATTTTTTTATAGCACGATCATAGGCTTTGGTAAAACTTATACCGATATTGTAATGATCTGCGAACTCGGGCTTCAGTGACCTGTTACCAATCAGGGTATAAAAGAGGTCATTAAAAGTGGGCATTCGAAATAATTTCTTATAAAATCCCCTGACAAGTAAAGGTCCATTGTTACCCGGCTTTACACTCAAAGCTATCGTTGGAGTAAACTCATTACGAAAGGAAGGAGCACCATTGTTTGTGTGATCAGCAACATAGTTGTGTAATACCGATGTCTTAAACTGCCACGCGCCGGTGTTATAATTTAAGGACAAATTGTTCCAGGTCGCTATTCTCTCCGGCGAACTGTAATTGGTAGTGTTGGCTTTTAGTGAAGTATATGCGAGATCTGATGATGCCGCAATAACCAGTTTGTTCCCGGCTTTATGACTGGCGGCCGCACTAAGATAGATCTCCTGTTGCCTGTAGTCCTGACTAAGTCCCCCCTGGTTGTTAGGAAAATCCGGATCGGTGTACCTGGTACGGTTGTATTGATATTTTGCTGAAATAACCAGGCTTGTGCGCGTCCGTATTTTTGTCCTGAATCTCGTCTGCGCATATAGGTCGCTGTTAGATAATTGCTGAACGGAGCGATCATTGAAGAAAACGATAGGGCCCGGCAATCCCCGTTCAGAAACATAGGATCCGATCTTTGTTTGCCAGTTTGCACTGTCGTTGAAAACATAGGTAAGATTCGCTTCGGATTGCACGGCACGCACGATCGAGTTGTTTCTTTCTGATTTGTATGACAGATTCCCGTTTTCAATCGTGACCGGGTAATTGCCGGTCGAATAAGTAGCCTCCACATTTCCGCTTAGGACAAGTTTGTCGTTCAAAGGAAGGTACAAACCGGCGAACGGCTGAAGGTGTTCAAATGAACCTGCTTTTATGCCTGTCTGCCAGCGAACAGTTCCAACACCTGCCAGGTCATATGTGTTGGATTCGATGGCAACGGTTGTTCCTGCCGCGGCCGCCCTTGCCGGAACCAAAGTTTCCTGTATTCCAGCCTGGTGCAGCTGTAAAGACTGAACAAAAGTTGTTGAGAAGCGACTGAGATCTATTTGTCCTGTCTGCAGGTCCGAAACAGGGATGCCATCATATAGGATACCTGTATGTGCGGCTCCAAGGCTTCTTACTGAAATTGTCTTGAGGCCACCGGTACCACCATAGTCCTTTATTAACACTCCGGAAAAATAGCGTGCCGCATCTCCTATTGAGTAAGCATTGATATTGTCAAGCTGCTTTCTATCAAAAGCCTGGACCGGGGTGATTGATTTGAATAACTGTGGCTTGCCTGCTGCGCTCACCGTGACGGTACGGAGAATTGCGGCTGAGTCTTTATCCTGCGCAATTCCTGAAACAGGTATATAGCATAATACTGAGTTCATCACAGCGACTAATGATACCCATGCATAGCGATATACAACAAAAAATCCTCTTTTACAAAAAATGAACATTATTAATAACTGCTTATCCTCACCGCCTTTTCCACGAAAGCATGTGACTGATGATAGTTATGGCAGGTCTTCTGGCTTGAAGCGCGATCTGGCGGCCTTCCCGTTTCCTGATGAGACAACAGTGGCAGTAGATGAGATCGCTATTTGGCTTCTTACAGCTGCGGGAACAGCTCCGGTTTTGAACCGGATTCCCTTTTAATTCCGCGAAACACGGAAACCAATAACTGGCGGCAAATATATATTTTTAGATTGAACAGCTGCGAACTTTTTCGCGATCACCCAATTCGATGCCGGGATGTCAGAGCACCGGCTTTTTAACCTGGGTGCTAATAATACAGAAGTGTGAACAAAAACTGTGTGAGCAAACACTGTGCAACAAGGAATGGTTAACAGATACTGGTTAACAAAGATTACTTTACTAAAACGGGATTAACACAGGCTGATGAACCATCCTGTGTTACGACGAGTGGTTAACAAAGACAAAAGCTAACTCCGACGGTGTAAACAAAGACAATGTCACTAACTACTCAGCAAGCTGATAATAATGCTGGAGCGGTTTTATAACAGTTGCGTGGCTATTTCAGCGTAACTATCTCCCCTGTTCTTACAGATTCGTCACAGGCAACAGCAATACGCAGGCTGTTGATCCCGTCTTCGATTGAGTCCGTAAGATCCAGATCCTCCCGGATAGCTTTCAAAAAGAAAGCCTGCTCCCGGTTACAGAGTTCCTGGTGGTCCGGTTCGTCAAGAAGATTTATCCACTCATCTTTTTTGGTAAACTCCTGGCTACCGTCTATATCAGCATGATGAACACGGATGGATTCTGTTTTTGTATGTGATTCGACATTATCAGACTTACCTGTGCCACCAGCGTTTTGAGCAACGATAGAAACGGAACCTTTTGGCCCGAAAACATCTTTCACAAAAAAAGCCGTCTCACTAACCATTGGTCCCCATCCCGCTTCATACCAGCCAACAGATCCATCTTCAAACTTTAATTGAAGTTGTCCATAATTGTAATTGCTTTCAGGGATCTCGTTGGACAACCTGGCACCGATTGCATGAACTTTTACAGGTTTAGACCTTGTCATCTGGCACATAACATCTATATAATGCACGCCGCAGTCGACAATCGGGCTGAGACTATTCATCAGGTTCTTGTGAACGGTCCACATGTTACCATGAGATTGCTGGTTAAGATTCATTCGCATTACCAGTGGCTTACCCATTTGTTGTGTAAGTTCTATGAACCGCATCCATGAGGGATGATAACGGAGAATATACCCGATCACCAGTTTCTTACCAGCGTCCGCTGCAGCTTTTGCCACCCGCTCTGCTCCTTCAATAGTATCTGCCAATGGTTTTTCAATAAATACATGACAGCCGTTTTTAAAGGCCGTGATAGCGAATGACTCATGCGTATCTGGATACGTTGAAATACAAACTGCATCAGGTTTGGTAGATGACAAAGCCTCTTCATAATCACTAAAGAGCGCGTATCCACCTCCAAGTTTATCATTTAACACTTGTTTGCTTTTCCCGGTAGAAACGAGTCCGCAAATTTCAAAACCTTCGATGTTTGCATATGCGGTCGCGTGTGAAGCGCCCATGTTACCACATCCTACTACGAGTATTCTAACCGGCTTGTTATTATTTGTCATGAAGTTTATACTGTTTGTCTGTTGGATTAATTTATATTGATCGTTATCCTGTCTTATTAAATGACAAAATAATATGGGACGCAAATATACATCCTAAAACAGTAGTATCCATCCTTCAGAGCGGGTAGTGTCCATCAATCAGAGCTAAGTATGATCCGGACTATTAACGATGTAATAATAATTGGAGAAAAAATCTGTCTGCTGGCTGGGAAGCAGGTAAAGCGTAAAACAACACGTCCCGGATCAGGCCGGGACATGTTGTTTGCTCTATTTGTGTTTTACTGCAATTGACTTTTTACGGATTCATACAAATGAACGCGGGTGAAGGGTTTGACCAGGAAGGCGTCGGCCCCGTTTTCAATCGCCAGGTCTTTAGCGGCACCATCCGTGCCTGATATCATGATGACTCTTGTTTCGGGATGGGTTTTCTTAATTGTACTAATGAAGTCGATTCCCAGTCCATCAGGCAAGCGGTTGTCTAACAGGACCACGGCCGGCTTTTCCACATCAAGATATTCCCGGGCAGCAGTAATGGACTTTACATGGTCCACTTCCATTTCGTCACCGGTAAGCATGATATTCAGAAGCAAACACATGTCCGCTTCATCTTCTACTAGCAATACTTTCTTGGGCTTTGTTTTCTGGAGTTTAGTCGCGGGCATACAATGAAAAGATTATGGGTGATTTTGGATGTTCCACACATAATAAAAAACTGTGCCAACACGGATCATCATTTTGGATTCTACAATTACAGGGTTTACACTAATGCTTTCCGGGCGAATTCCACACATTTGGCAGTCTCCCTGACCGCATCCGAACCTTCCGGAATCGGGTATTCCAGCTCGATGGTTGCGGGAAAACGATATTTGTTTTTTCGCATCAGCTGAAGCGCCTGGACTATCGGGGTGTCTCCTTCACCCCATGAAACATTCGCTCCGCCATTCTCTTTTGATTTACGATCCTTTACGTGCATGCTCACTATGTTCCGGTGTTTTTTTGTGATCAGGTCAATCGGATCAAATCCGGCAGCAACATAATGACCCATGTCGAAATTCAGGGCATTGTAAGCTGACTGGCCCAACGCTTCGTCCCAGGCCGTAATGGTCTGTTGCAAGTGACCGTGATAACCCACATAAATTTTGTGTCTCGTGGCCATGTCCCCAAGCCTTTTGGTTTGTTCCGCATTCCGAGGCAGCTCTACAGTAACCTGGTTAGATCCAAGTGCTTTTGCCGCCCTTAATGCATAATCAATTTCCTGGTCGCTGTTTTTAACGCCGAGTGCAGACGGTTTGTATGCGTAAATACCTACGCCTGCATCTTTATACATTTTACGCACCTGTTCGAATTTCTTCATTGGCACCGCACCCCGCCAATCCTTCATGGAAGCAGCATGGGCCGCCCGCTCAGCTTCTTGTTCGGGTGTCGGCTTCTGACCGGGAACAAACTTTGGACCCACCGGTGCACCGGCAAACTCTTCGACAGCATTACCCATCAGCTCGATTGCGCTGATATTACAGTCTACACAGTATTTAAGGATTTGCTCAACCGATGATGGCATGCTACGCCATGAATAACTTATTACTCCAACCTGTACCCCGTTAAATAATGAATTTGGTTTGCCAAGGTTCCTGATTATAGCCGGAAAACCTGATACATAGCCCGATGCGAGTGTCGCACCGGTGAGTGATACTGCGGATGCGATAAATTTTCTCCTTGACCATTGACCTTTCATATTTATAGCTTATTTGGATGAAGTATTGAAGCAGGTGACAACTGCAATTTATCATTTATACTTTCTATCCCAACATAAATATTGTAGGAGATTTCCTCATCATACCTTATTTATTTTCTGGTCACATCTTAATTATTTTCCGGTGACACCTATTTTTATCTGACACCCGAATGATTTCCTGATCGCGGCTTTTCCTTGTCACCCCGGGCGAAAACTTTTTATCACAAAATTTTCTCCAATACATAAAAACCCTGAGCAGAATTACGAAATCTATGCAATTGTTTAAAGGACGATTATTACCGTAATTCAGCTGATTATAATTTTACAGAATAATTTAAAGTATTCAAATAAGTAGTAGAAACGCTTCGTTAGAGCTGAGTATCCTAAACCCCCGGAGAATGAAAAACCCCTATTCCGCCCTCCTGAAATCTTCATGGAAGTATGCGGCCAGAGACCGCAGAAAGTTTGTCCTGATTTATGTGATGTTTCTTGTTTCGAACACCATCTACTCTCTCGGACCTTTGTTATTAGGCTGGTTTGTTGGCAAAGCCCAAAAAGATACATCCAGGATGTTGGAGTACACCATGTTTTTTGTTGCCAGTTATTTCTTGCTAAAATTTGTTGAATGGTGCTTTCACGGACCGGCACGAGTGATGGAACGAAATCTTGCATTTTCGTTGAGCCGTAATTTCATGCGGGAAAAATATCATCAGACCCTACATCTTCCCGTTAAATGGCACCAGGATAATCACAGCGGTGAAACCATTAGCCGGATCAAAAAGGCATACGAAGCACTAAGGGGTTTTTTCGATGGAGGTTTCACTTACATTCATACCTTAACAAAGTTTGTATTTTCGGTTATTGCGATCATCATTTTTTCACCTTTATTTGGATCAATAGCAATTGCAATCGGAATCATTACCGTGATGATCATCGCAAAGTTTGATAAACCTTTTATTAAGTCGCTGCGGGAAGTGAATGCTAAAGAGAACAAGGTTACTTCTAACCTGTTCGACAGTCTCTCAAACATTCGCTCAGTAATCACGCTTCGTTTAGAGAATAGCATGGAGAAAGGACTCCTTAATAAATTGAAAAAAGTTGCGCGGCCTTTCCGGAAAAATGCAGTGATCAATGAATGGAAATGGTTTACTGCTGAGATGATGATCACACTTATTTATTGCGTAATAGTTTTGGGCTACGTGTACCAGAACTGGACGCCTGGTGGTGTATTTTATATTGCAGGTCTGGTAACCTTACTTGGCTATGTTAACCAGTTTACCAGTGTGTTCCAGAATGTGGCAAGCCAGTATAGCCAGTTGCTGCAGCATCAAACCAATATGGAAGGTGCGGAAGAGATCACCGCCGCATATACCACGCAGCATCGTCCCGATCACCCCGTCGCCCTGCCAGGCACCTGGTCTTCGATACAAATAGATCACCTGAGCTTTTCACATAGGGCCGCTTATGCCGAAGAGTTCAAACCTCAAAGTCTCCATAAATTAAAACTTGAGTTGAAGAAGGGTCAGAAAATAGCGCTTATTGGTGAAAGTGGCAGCGGCAAAAGTACGCTGATGTCAGTCCTTCGGGGGTTGTATGATCCCGGTCAGGAAGCAACGGTGATGATAGACGGTTTGCCATTTTTTATGGATTCAATTAATGAATCAACTACCCTCTTTCCACAGGAGCCGGAGATCTTTGAAAATACGATCAGGTATAATATCACACTTGGTCTGCCGTGTAAGGATGAAGAGATCAAACGCGTTTGTGAGATCGCACATTTAAATGAAGTGATCAACCAGATGCCGGAAGGACTGATGACTGACATCCGCGAAAAAGGCGTGAACCTTTCAGGTGGACAAAAACAGAGACTCGCATTGGCGAGGGGTGTTTTAGCAGCGAAAGACAGCAATATCATTTTGCTGGATGAACCGACAAGCAGTATAGATCCTAAAACGGAATACCATATCTACGAGCGCTTGTTTAAAGCTTTCAGCGATAAAGTCGTTATCTCTTCAATTCACCGCCTGCACCTGCTCGAGAACTTTGATTATATCTATATCATGGATAAGGGAAAGATAATTGACCAGGGTAGTTTTGATCAGTTACTTTCCAATAGTGATGTTTTTAAGTCCATGTGGAGTCATCAGAATGGGCAGGTATTTCAGATGTCAGCATAATTGGTATCTAATTCGCACCAGGCTTGTTGTCTAATCTGAATTCCCTGAACACTGCCACTTTATCCGGGCTGCCCTTGCTGATCAGACCAATCCTCAGGGCCCTGTCCCACGGAGGCAGGTAAGTGCCGTCTACAGGCTTTTTGTTTAATAAGATGAAATTTTTACCATTTACACTATAAGAGAAACTAAAATTGCTGTTATCTCTTACGGACATTTTTAAATGCAAAGTTTTCGCGCGGGGCAAAGTGGTTGCCAGTAATTGTGTTTCCTTGCCTTCGCGCTGTATCACAATTTTCAATTTGCCCTTATCACTCAGTAAACTGATCGTGTTTTTATCATCGCCAATAGCTCCGATGCCAGCCGCAGCAGTGGTTCGTGGATCAATAGCAGCCACCGCTTCATAGTCGCGACTCAACACCTTTGTACCGAGGTAGGATCCTGAGAGATACTGACTATCTGCCTTCAAACTCAGATTGCCATCACTCAACACGACCGACGGAGACTGGAATACGCTCCATTGCCAACGCTCATTCAGTTTTTTTTCGTCGAAAGGGTCCGAAAAAGATGGAGCCCGGGGTATACCGGACATCGTTTCATCTGAACTAATAAATTCAATCCATTTATCATTTGTCAATCTGAATTCCTGCAATAAACCCTGCCTCCCGGTGAATATGTTGGATTCTTTGTCGTACGCATGATACAGAAAATAAAACCTCCCATCTTTTTCAATCGGGGTTCCGTGACCGGGACATTTCCATTTTTCTGAATCTTTTAATACAGGATTCTTTGCATATTTTTCCCACGGCCCCTGTAAATTCTTTGACCGGGCAATACCAGACTGGTAATTACATCCTGCGCCGCAACATCCTGCAGCCGCATAAAAAGCATAATAGTATTCCCCGATTTTCATCATGGAAACGCCTTCAACAAGATTGCCCTCCCAATCCAATGAGTTACGGAATAATTCTTTCTTGTCACCAATCAATGCGGTTCTTTCCTCGTTCATTTCCTGGATCCAAATCGGTGTCGGTTGTTTTACACTGTTTCCGTCTTCTTTCCAGATCATAAACAATTTCCCTTGTTCATCCCGCATAGGGAAAGCATCAATTGATCCGGCGGCTTCACACATCAGTGGACCATGATCCTTATATGGTCCTTCAGGTTTATCAGCGCTGGCAACGCTAAGGCAAAGATTGCCGTTCTTTTTATGTGCTGCATAATAGATGTATACCTTCCCGTTATCATATGAAATTTCAGGGGCCCAAAAGTAGAAATCGGCCCAATCAGGCTTTTCTGTGAATGCATAACCTTTGCCTGACCAATTGACCAGATCCTTTGAATATAACAGCGGGTAAGCGGGAAGCCAGTTCGAGGTTGTGGCACTGGCCCAGTAAGTATCACCTATTTTTACAACAGATGGATCCGGATGATCACCTCGCATTACCAGTTGCTGGCTGAAAAGAACTGATGAGATCATGCTACATAAAAACGTTGATATCGTTCGCATTGGTTTGAATTATTGGTACACAAAGTTGCGGTTATTCTCCAAAGTTGCAGTTATTCTCCGGCAGGTTTAGTAATAGCTGTATTAATCTTTGCCGGCTGTCCAAAATCGGGTGTGCCATCAGCCTTCCACGCAAATTTTTGCATGCGCGGATTTCTCATATCGGCGCAGCCCAGTCCACTTGCAGGATTAGCATGATACAGGATCCAATCTTCACTACCGTCAGCGGATTTGAAAAAACTGTTGTGGCCAGGTCCATAAGCTCCGTTTGAGGTGTTTTTTATGAATACGGGCTGGGGTGATTTTGTCCAGTCCGACGCATTTAGTGGATCACCCCCCTCTTTTAGTGAAAGCATTCCGAGTGCATAGTCATCCGTCCAGCAACCGCTTGCAGAATAGATCAGAAAGATCCTGCCTGATGGACCCTTCAGGATTTCCGGGGCTTCATTTACAGCAGGTGGTGCACCATTCAATTCCCAGGACAACTCTGGTGATGAAATGAGTTTGCGCCCGCCTGAAAGAGTCCACGGATCACTCATAACGGCGACGTATAAACGCTGGTTCCTGTCGGTTGGGGAGGCTTGTCCACTCCAGATAAGATAGTGCTTACTATTATGCGTGAATATGGTACCATCAATGGCAAAGAAGTCGGCGCCGGGATCAGAGATTTTTCCTTTATCGATCCACGTACCCGTTCTTGGATCTTCACTCGGATTTTCAAGGACAAATATCCGTTGAGTGGCCAAATCCTGTGAAGCACCTGCGGTGTAATAGAGGTACCATTTATTTTCAATAAAGTGCAGTTCTGGTGCCCAGACATTAAATGAATTTGCTGCGCCCGAAGGTGTGGACCACACTGTTTGGACCGGTGCGTTTTTGAGATCCGACATTCTTGAAGTCTTCCACAATGAAATCTTATTTCCTTGCGTATGGGTGTAGTAATATGAATCTCCTTTCCGGATCACCCAGGGATCGGGACCCGAACCAAGCAACGGATTAGTAAAGGTGTTAACCGGTACCGGGGTCGGCGGTACAGAAGGATTACCGCTACCGGAACCTTTGTCGCATCCCAGTGCCGAAACCAGTAGCCCCAGTAAAAAGTATTTACGCAAATAAGCTATCGTCATCGCCAGATTATATCAAAAAATGTGAGACCCCTTCTCAAGTCATTACTGTCCTTAGTAACCCGGGTTCTGGGTCAGGTTTGGATTCAGGTCAATGTCAGATTGCGGGATCGGGTACCACTCATGTTTTCCAACCCGGAAGTTAGTGAATTCCGGATCTCTTACTGCGAGTGCAGGACTGAGATCTCCCCAACGTGCGAGGTCAGCAAATCTCCATCCTTCGCCTGAAAGCTCAGTAATACGTTCATGTTTTAACTGATTCAGAAATTGCTGTTGATTCAATCCGGGTCTTACCACGCTCAGGGGCAGCAAACCGGCCCTGACACGCACACGATCTACATAAGTATAGGCTGCAGCTGTTTGATTAAGTCCGTTCAGCGCTTCTGCATACATTAATAGTACATCTGCATATCTCACCATCCGGTAGTTATTCGGCGAATTGAAACTTTCGAAATCGCGCCAATGGTCATTCAGCAGCTTCCTGTACCAGACTTTTTTGGAGTCACCACCCGTACCATAGCGGCTGGCATGAGATACTCCATAGATCTGTGTAAACTGCGGCCCCCTTACATCGGTTGAGTCGAAAAGAAATGTTGCCGCCACTCTTGGATCACGCTGACCCAAAGCCGTTTTTTCCAGGTTGAAGGTATCGATCACCCAACGTCTTGCCGCACCATCCTGGAATCCCGGGCCACCGCCGGGAGCGTAAAATTTTGCAATAGACGCACCGGGGTTTGGTCGGGCTGCTTCATCGGCGTCATTATCGCTGTTCTCATCGTCCCTTAACGCAAATTGTATTTCAAAAACAGACTCAAGATTATTTTCTTTGGAGATGATAAAATTATCTGCGTAGTTGGTCATCAAAGAATAATTTGATGCGCCAGGGCCCGTAACCAGCCAGGCGAAAGCATCAGCAGCTGGTTGATATTGCTTTTGCTGTAAGTATGTTTTGCCAAGCATCGCATAGGCGGCACCTTTTGTTGCCCTTCCAAGATCAGTACTACCGTAACTGACCGGCAGCACCGCTGCGGCTTCAGTAAAATCTTTTGCAACCTGTGCCCAGGCTTGTTCAGGGCTTGCGTTTGGTGGTTGAAGGCTGATATTGGACACTTCCAGTATTAACGGTGGCCTGCCAAAATAAAGCGTAAGATTAAAATAGAACAATCCCCTCAGGAATTTTGCTTCAGCAATTATTCTTGCCTGTAACGCAGGATCCATTTGAATGGCAGGTACGTAACTAATTACCTGGTTAGCCCTGTTGATACCTTCATACATATTCTTCCAGGTATCAGCAGTGAGTCCAAAATTGTTATCATTCATTGAAAAACTCATCAGCGTGTTCAATCCGCCATCTCCACCGGAACCAAAACCCTCGTCGCCTTTCAACATGCCATGAAAATACATTGCTCTCGAATAACCCGCGTAGCCCCTGTGAAAAATACTATAAACAGCATTGAGGCCTTTGATAGCATCATCGCCGGATTTCCAGAAGGTAACTATAGTGGGTTGGTTAGGATTTGTTTCGTCAAAGTTGCGCGTACATGACGCCGATAAACTTATTGCGGCTATGATAAAAAGATATTTTCGCATGACAATTTTTTTAAGCATTAGAAATCAAAAACCGATGGTCAGACCGATAGTCAACACTCTTGACGCGGGGTAGTTTCCATTGTCAACTCCCGGTTCAAGATTAGCATTTGCGCCGACAATATCGGGATCAAGTCCCTGGTAACGCGTTATTGTCAAAAGATTCTGACCGCTGATATAGATTCGTGATTCTGTTGCATGTATTTTTCCTAAGAGACCTGACGGGAAAGTATAACCGAGTTCAAGGTTTCTTATCCTGAGGTATGAACCGTCTTCTATCCACCTGTCGGAATTTGCTCTTGCATTGGAGACAACTCCCCTGTCAACCTGCGGATCGCCGGGTTGACCCGTAGAGTAAGATACTCCCAGTCTTGGTGTTCCTGTGTTTGGATTGGAAGCTGTCCAGTATTCAAGCCCGCTGCGATAATTGCTGTAACCCATCGCATCAAAGTCCCTGATCACATCGTTGTATATTTTATGACCGAAGGCACCATACAACTGGACGTTCAAAGCAAAAGACTTATACGACAAATTAAATTGGACACCAGTTGTCACTTTCGGCCAGGGTGAGCCTGCAAACTGGCGGTCCTTATCATTGATGTCGTCATTTGTTCCACCATCTACCAGGTTCAGGTACCTGATGTCGCCTGGCTTTGCATATGAAGCCTGGGCTTTGTGATCATCAATTTCTTTTTGTGTTTGAAACAGCCCGTTGGTTCGGAGAACATAATATTCCCCTATTGATCTTCCCACCTGGGAGCGCGTATTGCCTGATTGAATATATTCTCTTGGATTACCTGTTTCCGGATCGATTCCAAGATTTCCTAACTCAATAATTTCATTCCTTATAAAACTAACGTTCGCACTTACGTTCCATCGCCAGTCACCAGCAGCCCTTGGCCGGTACCCAAGTTCAACCTCGATGCCCCGGTTTTCGATCTCTCCAAGATTGACGATAGGATTTGCACCGATGTTTCCAAGATATCGGGGCAACGGTTGCTCTATCAAAACATCGTCGGTCCTTGAACGAAACGCTTCGACGGTTGCAACAATTGTATTATCGAGAAGTGCTATATCCACGCCGATATTAGCAGTCTTTTTTTCTTCCCATTTAAGATTTTCATATACCAGTCTTGTTTGTGTTGCTCCGGGGTATGATTGCTGATCGCTGCCAAACACCGCACGTGGAGCCTGGTTCAGGTAACCAGTATATTGGTAACGGCCTGCATTGCCTGGCGGAAAGCCAGCGATCCCGAGGACACCATAAGAACCTCTCAGCTTTAGATCTGAGATGAGGCCGGACTTAAAAAATTCTTCTTTGCTTATTCTCCAGGCAAGTGCTCCTGAAGGAAAATATCCTCTTCTTTCATTCGGGGAAAAAAGTGAATTTTTATCGGAACGGAATGTGAATGATGCCAGGTATTTGTCAGAAAAATTATAGTTCAGTCGTCCGAAATATGAGTTGATATATGTCTTTCCTTCTGACCCTCCGGCACCGAAAGCTCCACCGGCTGAATTGATAGTTGTAAACGTAGTGCCGCCGTAAGTTGAAAGATTTGTTCGGCTGGCGAGGTTACCATCATCCCTGATGACCTGGTCAGACAGACCGGCCACTGCGGAAAAAGAGTGTTCACCAAAATTCTTATTAAAATTTAATGTATGCTCAAGCAATGTGCTGAGGTATTGGCCCCTGGCATCATCAACAGAACTAGGTTTCTCGGCCTGGTTCTGGTACCAGATTCCTGTCTCACGGATCGTGCTTGTGCGATCGAAACTTGTTTCACCGGCAATATTGAAGCGGTAAGAAAGGAAGCTGGCAAGTCTTATGTCAAGGTATATGTTTCCTATTACTTTAAAGAAGCTCGACTTCACGTTCCAAAGATCCGCAATGGCCACAGGGTTGCGGGAAAACGTCCTGGCATCATTGCTTCCGAACGCATAGCCGGAAGGATTTGCAGTAGTAATATATTTCGGATCCTGTACCGGTAGTATTGGCAGGTTATTGAAAAGGTCATACCAGGGATTGCCTACTTCAAAGTTTCCTTGTTGAGGGCTATTCCGGTTTGAATTAGACAACATAAGATTTTCTGTGATCTTGAAACGTCCCCTTGAAGCTTCCGAATTAATTCTTAAAGCAGCACGTTCGAAGCTGTGCCCGAGTAAGGTTCCCACATCTTTAAAATAAGAACCGGAAACCAAAATACTGGAATTCTTACCTCCACCCGATAATGTCAGATTATAATCCTGGATTGATCCGTTGTTTAAAATAATATCAGCCCAATCGGTATTGATACCGTTATAGTTTGCCACGTCGTTTTGCAAAGCGTAACCTGCATTCTGATAAGCCTGTTTGTTTACGGCAACATATTCAGGACCGCTGAGCATGTCATATGTTTTCGGAACAGAGGTTCTGCTGTAGCGAATAGAGCCAGAAACTTTCAAGGGTCCCTCCCTGCCCTTTTTTGTTGTGATGATAATAACACCATTTCCAGCCCTCGACCCATAAATGGCGGCAGCTGAAGCATCTTTCAATACCTGTATGCTTTCTATATCGTTTGGATTAACTGTTGTATTCGGATCGCTGAACATTCCATCAATTACATAAAGCGGGCTACCAGAACCAAAGACAGTGCTTAGGCCACGGATATTAACAACCGCTTCCTGACCGGGGGCGCCACCCGTTCTTACCAAGACCCCTGCCGCCTGGCCCTGCAGCTGTTCGGGTAGTGAACGCGAGACAAGTCGCTGTGTGTTTTGTGTATTGACAACGCTTGTGGCCCCTGTGAGATCGCGTTTCCTCACGGCCTGGTATCCAATCACAACTACTTCGTTAAGCGAGTTTGCAGCTACCTGCAACACTTCGTTTATAGTTGCACCGGTAACCAGGATTTCTTTTGGCTGGAAACCAACAAAACTGACAACCAGGGTGGCTCCGGAGTCGGCGCTTATTGAAAAGCGACCGTTAGCATCCGTGATTACCGCCCTATCGGTGCCTTTGACATTTACAGTGGCCCCCACGATAGCGTCACCGGTAGGTGCCCTTAGTGTTCCATTAATAGTTTGCTGAGCGAATAGTGTTGAAAGTGAAAAAAAGAAAAACAATACAGTTAGTACTGGTAAAAAGAATTTTCTTTTCATAGTATGATTTCATTTGGCAATGAGGAAAAGGTGGTGCAATACAAATGGACAAAGCATTTGATATATTCGCTGCCTGCAGACCTTGAATATCTCAATTAAATTATTGAAGATCAGGAGCGGGGAATATATTCACCACATCAGTGTGCGATAGGGATATACACATGGATGCGGAAAGTGTTCGGAGTATGATAAATGTATTGGATAGTTGCGTATAGAAAGGTGAGTGTGGGTAGCTATCAGTTCTTACGAAGGATCGGAGGCCAACAAAGTTGGAGATGTAATAGAAAATAATATCCCGTCTTTACTGAAAACGTGTTTGCAAGGGTATACTTGAATAAAAAAAGCCCCGTATTAACAGGGCTGGTATCATTAATCAACTGACCCGGTAAGTTCAGATGATTTTCATATGAATGTCTTGACTCTATCCGGAACTACTTTCTGATCTCAGTTTCTGTAACTCAGACTCATCATTCCGGATCGTCTTCTCAAGGCTTTCGATATCGCCTTCTACTCCGCTTTTGCGGCCCTCGGCTTTCCTGGCCTGCTTTGCTGTACGCTTTGCATCTTTTGCGGCATTCTTAGCACGGCGCGAATTTTTTTTACTGGTTGCGTTGTCCTGTAACACATTAGCCGCATCCTGGTTTTTATCAGCAGATGCCTGTACATCACTCATCGATTTGTCCAGGTCATCCGATTTCTCAATAAGAGACTTTTGCAGTGTTTCTAATTTTAGCTTATTGTCGACCAGTCGTTTTTCGACGGTAAGAATCTGCTGTTGTTTTTTAAGCGATTTGGTAGAATCCTGGGAATATCCGTTTGTGAAACTCAAAGAGGTAAAAACAATAAGAAAAGCAGGTAATAAAATTTTACAAGTCATAATAAATAATGGTTTGAGGTAAAAGTGCAGAGAACATAAAAAACGGGGAAGATTGTTCTTAAATACACCGCTATGTAACTGCGGTACCTCCGTTCAAAATATATATGCTGCCATAATCGGGCCACAGAGACGTTTACAGTGCTATATAACTACATTTGACCCCTTAATTATTGTTAATAAGGTTTTACATGGATCATGTGTTGGACAACCCGATCTGGGAAGGGCTGCAGTCAGGAAACAAACATCTTGCACTTGGGAGTGACGAGGTAAAATATTTTCCTGATGAGATAACTACTTTTGCTGGTTTCCGGAGCTTCTCCCTGAAACATTTTAAGGAGTTACACGAAATGTTGCCCTCTGGCAGCGTGAGGGCAACTTTTGTACCTCATAAGGTTGATGTAGTAGATCCCTGGATCCCATTACCCGGGGCTGAGATTTACCAGATGATCCATAATAATGATAAGATTGCGGGCGATAATGATAAGAACGCAGGCACCGCAAATAAAAGCGCCGTAGATATTATGTTGGTATCACTCGGTGTAAAAGACGTACCCGCAATGTTAACCCTTGCGAAGCTTACTAACCCGGGTCCTTTCAATGTAAGGACTATTGAGTTCGGAAATTTCTATGGTGTATTTGTCGGTAAACAGTTAGTTGCAATGGCCGGTCAGCGTTTGCAGGTTCATGAATATGCGGAAATAAGTGCTGTTTGCACCCATCCCCATCACCAGGGGAAGGGTTATGCCCGTAGCCTTATCTTACATCAGATCGGCTTGATTCGCCAGGAAGGCCGGAAACCAATGCTTCATGTCAAGACGGATAACCACAATGCTTTGGCATTATACGAATCGCTTGGCTTCACCATCCGCCGGAAACTGGACGTAATTATTTTCAGGAAAGAATAACTTAAAAATATTGTCAGAATGATCTCTCCTGGTACACTTCTCCCTTTCCCTTTTCGCAGTAACTTTTCAGACTCAACAGGAACATCGCCCAGTTATAGTTGCACCAACGATAAAACTCAGTGACTTCTTTCCACCCTGTATGTTTTAAAACAATGGAGGTTACCTTGTCCGTTTCAGTCAATTCAAAGGAGATCTCCGTTCCCACCCATTCTGCATCCGATTCCACACAATGCCATACGACTTTTTGATATTCTGATAATTCAATCACCTTCATCTTCGTCCCATAATTATCATCAAAATCAAACTGATTAATGAAGTTGATATGAGGCTTTACAATAAGCTTGTTTGTCCACACCTTTCCAAGCCCATCCTGGGTGGTTAATGCTTCGTACACAACCGCTGCCGGAACCTTAATGTAATTGATGTGCTCGATGTTTGCCATATTGACGATATCCATTAAAGTAAATAATAAAGTTAATGTAAGCGAAAGAACCGATCCTGCCAACCTGTATTTTTCCAATCCTCCACCCCACCTGTATCACTAACCCTACATGTTGTACACTGAGAACAACATGTATGGTTCCGGTAATCGTGTTGGAAGGCATAATATTTATGAGTATCTGTTCAAACCAAAAAAAGGAAGTGTATGAAAAGAAATTTTATTTGCCTTATCGTGTTTATCAGCTTATTCTCTGTTTCGGTAAGTGCCCAGATCCAGCGGGGAAATATCCTCATCGGTGCCGACCTCGCCAATGTTAATCTTGGTCTTGATGAGGGTGGCAATTTCTCCTTTCTCATTCGTCCCAAAATAGCATTCTTTATCCGCGATAATGTTGCGGTTGGTGCATACCTGCTGACAGGATTAACAACAGCGAAGGGCGAAGGTGCCAGCGTTCAATATGGAGTTGGCGCACTTAGCCGTTATTACTTTGAGGGGTCATCTGCTGAGTTGATACGCCATTCACGCGTGTTTGTTGAAGGTAACGTGGGCATCAACGGTGATAACCCGGCTACCGGCGACAATACGAATGGTCTTGGACTTGGTATCGGTCCCGGTATTGCGTATTTTCTTACTCCTAATATCGGTCTTGAAGCATTGCTGAAGTATAACGGTATTATTGGATTCGGTACAAAACCCACCTCGAACGATCTGAACTTTTCTGTTGGGTTCCAGATCTATCTGACCTCTTCAAGAGCCCGGGCACTCAGGGATCAGATAAAACAAGACGCGAAGTGATCACAGCGAATTGAACTGTTTCGATTTAAAGAATACGTCTATAGAGTTTAGCAGGTGTCGGGGCACACTTGTTGAACTCTTTTTCATATACTCAAGATCATAATTCGATAGTAGATGCCAAAGCCACACACGGGTAAACTTTATATCGGTACAAGCAATATTGTGTTGCCTGGAAACCGGGCAAGTTTTCCCGATGAATACCGGGCGAAAAGCCGGCTTCATTATTACTCAACTTTATTCAACAGCCTTGAAGTAAACAGTAGTTTTTACAAAGTACCACTTCCCCGGACTTTTGAGAGATGGACTAAGGAGGTGAGCCCGGATTTTACATTTACTGTGAAACTCTGGAAAGGAATGACACATAATAAACTGGTGTATCAGCCAGAAGATCTCCAGAGATTTATGTATGCTGCCGGTCATTTAGCAGGAAACCGGGGTTGTATGTTGATACAGTTCCCCGCCAGTATAAGGGCAGAGCGGTCGGGTGAAGTGTTTGATCTGCTCAATGATATCCGTCTTTCAGATCACGGTGAGAAATGGCGAATCGCTGTTGAGTTCAGGCACAGCAGCTGGTACTTTCGTGAAATCTACGAGCTGCTTAACGAATATGATGCCGCGATGGTCATTCATGATATACCTGCTTCCAGGGTAACGGAACATCTTACAGAAGCAGACTTCGTGTACATGCGGTTCCATGGTGAAAAAGGCGATTACCGTGATTCTTATCCTGACGAGTTTCTGGCTCAACAGGCGAAGCAAATCCAGAAATGGCTAAGGAAAGGCAAGGACGTCTATGCTTACTTCAACAATACGATCGGTTCTGCGTTTGACAATGCTGTATTATTAAAGAAGCTGGTGAACGGGTTATCCGAACCGCGGTTTGCTTAAATTTGCAGGATGATGAAGCCGGGAGCTCCCCATGAACGGAGATCAAAGAATATAATTACTGAAAGGCCCTCTCTCAAAGAAAAATATGCGGCGCTAAAAAATCTCCCACGTTTTTTTACCCTTGTCTGGCAAACTAATCGCTGGCTCACGGTTGCAAATGCTTTGCTTCGTATTGCAAAATCAGCAATGCCCGTTGCAATACTATATGTTGGCAAACTGATAATCGATGAAGTGGTCAGGTTGAGTGCCGGAAGTACAGGGAATACCAATACCTGGTTATGGCAACTGGTGGCAGCAGAGTTTGGACTGGCCATTTTATCGGATGCCCTGAGCAGGGCAATCAGCCTGGTCGATACCATGCTTGGCGTTCAGTTCTCCAATCATACCTCGATTTCCATTATGGAGCACGCTGCTACCCTTGATCTTGACCAGTTCGAGGATTCGGCATTTTACGATAAGCTTGAACGCGCGAGGCAACAAACCGTTGGAAGAACTGTACTTCTTTCCCAGGTGCTGACCCAGGTACAGGATTTTATCACCATGGGTTTTCTTGCTGCCGGATTGATGACTTTTAATCCGTGGTTGATCCTATTGCTGATTATTGCGATAGTTCCTGCCTTCCTTGGAGAGTCTTATTTCAATGACCGTAGTTATGCGCTGAGCCGTGGCCAAACCCCTGAGCGGAGGGAACTCGACTATGTCAGGTACCTCGGGGCGAGTGATGAAACTGCCAAGGAAGTAAAGATCTTTAACCTGTCCGGTTTCCTGATTGACAGGTTCAAAACGCTTTCCGATAAGTTTTACATCGACAACAAAAAGCTGACGATCAAAAGATCTTTATGGGGTACTTTTTTTGCCATCATCGGCAGCGTGGGTTATTACACGGCCTACGTGATAATGATCCTCAAAACCGCCCGCGGCCAGTTGTCAATCGGTGACCTCACATTTCTTGCCGGTTCATTCAGGCAACTCAGGTCGTTACTCGAAGGAATACTTAACCGCTTTACCAGCGTTTCCCAGGGTGCCATTTACCTCCGCGATTTTTTTGATTTTTTTGGGATCGAACCGAAAATCAAGGTCTCCGGCAATCCTCTGCCTTTTCCGAATCCAATCAGGGAGGGCTTTCGGTTTGAAAACGTTGGGTTCCGGTATCTTCACTCAGACAGATGGGCAAACCGGCATTTGAATTTTACACTCCATCCGCGCGAAAAGCTTGCCCTTGTCGGCGAGAACGGTGCTGGCAAAACGACGCTGGTCAAACTGCTGGCCAGGCTGTATGACCCGGTTGAGGGACGAATATTATTGGACGGAATTGACTTGAGAGAGTACGATCTGAAGGATCTTCGTATGAATATGGGCATTATCTTCCAGGACTATCTCCGGTACCAGATGAGCCTCGCTCAGAATATCGCGGTGGGAAACATCGCGGAGGAACAAAACCGGCCACTTATCAGGAGCGCCGCTGAAAAGAGCCTGGCGGATTTATTGGCCCTGAAGTTACCCGGACAATACGACCAGGCTCTTGGCAGGCGTTTTAATAATGGCGTGGAATTATCAGGTGGTGAATGGCAGAAGGTCGCACTAGCCCGCGCGTATATGAAAGATGCACAGTTGCTGATACTGGATGAGCCTACAAGCGCACTGGATGCCAGGGCGGAGTATGAAGTGTTTCAGCGTTTTGCAGAACTTACCGAGGGAAAATCTGCCGTGTTGATCTCGCATCGGTTTTCCACTGTGAGGATGGCGGACCGAATCCTTGTGCTTGAAAAAGGACACCTGATCGAATCAGGAACCCACGAAGAACTCCTGGACCTGGAGGGCCGGTATGCCGAACTGTTCCAGTTGCAGGCACAGGGATACCGGTAGATCCCGGCCGACTAGTCAGGCAACGGTTTTACAAAGATGTCTTTATAATAAACCTTGCTTTTGGGATCGTGACCCTGTAAGGCAAAGGTCCCGTTTCCCAGCCGCTTTTCAGCCCGGCCCTTTGTATTTTCAATGCCATCGGGTTCAGTATATTCTACTACCGTAGAATCGTTGATCTTTATGGTGATGTTTTTTCCCTGGACCTTTATATACTCTGTATACCATTCATCATCCCTGACATAAGTTTTCCTTACATCCTGCACAGCATAGAGGCTGCCGGTCCGGCGCCAGTCGGTGTGCGAATTATTCACCTGGACTTCATAACCTTTTGAAGGAAATCCCTTCGGCTTAAACGCCGTATGAAAATATATACCTGAATTAGATCCTGGTGTGGTCATGACCCGGGCCTTGAATTCAAAATTCTTAAAGTTATGGTTCATAACGGGCCCCTCATAAAATATATGTGAAATACGGCCGTTCACTTTAATTGCACCATTTTCAATGGAAAATGTAGAGTCATTTTCATTTACCCTCCAGCCAGACAGGGTCTTACCATCGAAGAGCGGGATCCAGCCATCCTTTGCCGTGGTTTTTTTCGCTGTAGAACAACAGTAGACTGTGGCAAGGAAAAATACAATCGTTATTAGCTTCATACATTAAAGGCTTATCAGTCTAAAGATATAGAAAATTATCCCCGCTAAATCTGTTTCACTTCAATCCAAAACTAACCCCCGGCCGGTTCGATAGCATGTTCTTCGCATTGCCATCCTCCCATGGAATACATCGAAATAAACTATCCCAACATCAGGATCTATCAACAAACTGCACGTTAATTATGTATAGGATTTGTATGAAAAACATTGCGCTATTCTTATCACTAATGCTTACCCTGTCCTGCCATGGTCAGTCATCTCCGGCAAAAGCAAACGGCAAATCCGCAGACACGTCCTATGTTTATGATAAGGGGACCCGCGATGGAACCGGCAAATATTTTATGGGAAGAGAGATTGCGTTTGTTATGGGTGCAGCCGGTGCAGAATGGTTGGAAAGACCAGAGAGGCAACAGGAAGAAAACGCTGAGCTGGCCATCAAAAACATGAAATTAAAACCGGGAGGCGTTGTGGCGGATATTGGCGCAGGTACAGGATATTATTCTTTTCGCATTGCCCGGAAGGTTCCCCAGGGAAAAGTGTATGCTGTCGAGATTCAGGATGAGTTGATTGCTATTCTGAATAAACGCAGGAAGGAAATGAATATATCAAATCTTGAGATCGTAACAGGCGATACACTGAATGTTAATTTGCCTCCCAACACAGTTGATCTTGCGATCATGGTTGATGTTTACCACGAACTTTCCTGGCCAAAAGAAATCATCCGATCGATAAACCTGAGTCTTAAACCGACTGGAAGAATTTTATTAATTGAATACCGGGGAGAAGATCCTGCTGTTCCCATCAAACCCCTACATAAGATGACCGTGGCCCAGTTGAACAAAGAGATGCGTGTCCATGGATTTGAACCTGATATCAAAGGCGATTTTTTGCCTATTCAACATTTCTTATTATACAAAAAAATCAAGTCCGAGTAAGTTAGAGCAGGCCTTTGTACACTTGCTATTGCGGTTCTACCGGTCTAGTCTCAAAGATTATTTTGCCGGCTCCGGAATACTAAATAATTTAGCAATCAACTCAGGAAATGAAAACTGCTTTTTACCAGATTACTATAGTGCCGTCAAACGGTAAATCCATCAGCGCGGTCAGGGTTTTGGAAGAGGAACCGATCGATAAGCTGTGGAATCAATATGAAATGAAAGCAAACGGGGTATACAGGGACCTGAAGTACTTTAATATTGTTCAGCTAAGCCGGTATTCGCAGGAAGTGCAGGAATTTTTAAACAAAAAGAATAATCTGCAGAGTCCCCCGGTAATACCTATGGGAAAAAAAAGGGCTGAGCCGGGTAAGCCCGGTAATTGGAAACTTGGTGACCGTAAAAATGAATGACAATTTATCTTGCTGAACTACTCCTGTTATAAGTTATGATGCCAGCCGTCACTGCTGCTAATACTGCTGCCGTGATTACAGATTTTCGTGGATTGACCTTTTTATCCCAACCACCGTGGATACTTGTCCCATACTCGAGTGGTTGCAGCGTATTGCCTGCAGTATGCCTGATCGGCTCAGCCTGGCTGATATATTTACGTATTACCATGGCCGTTATATTCCTGCTTAATTTTGGAAACAGTGCATACGCGAGTTTCAGAAAACCTGCAGAAGCACCAATGGTTTTTGTGGCTTTAGGATTGTCGATAAGCCTGATGATGGCTTCCGCCACCTTGAAAGGATCATACACCGGTGGTGCAGGTTTGATCACTTTACCGGTATAATTCGCCGCGTGCTGAATACCCGGGGTATCAAGGAAGGCCGGATAAAGGTCTACGACATGAATATTTGCATAGTTACTCAGTTCTCCTTTAAGAGATTCAGAATATCCTCTTAAACCATATTTACTGGCAGAATAAGCCGCGGCATAGGGAGTCGGAAACCATCCTCCTACCGATATGTTATTGAACAGTATGCCATAACCCTGCCTTTTGAAATAAGGTATCACTTCATGGGCACCGTTTATATAACCAACAAGATTTGTAAGAATAACCTGCTCATTTACCGCAGGTGGTACATCTTCCAGGGCCCCTGCAGCCAGCACTCCGGCATTATTTATCCAAACATCAATATACCCTGAAATGCCTGACGCGATTTCAGCCAGGTGCTGAACTTCATTTGCATTACGGGTATCTGTGGCTACAACATGTACCCTTGCTCCGGACTCGCGGCATTCTGCAGCCACTTCTTCCAGTGCTTTTTCGCGGCGTGCAGCCAGCACGAGAACAGGTTTCATAGTTGCCAGTTTTGTTGCTATTGCCCTACCGGTGCCGCTGGATGCCCCGGTGATCACAATAACCCGTTGTTGCCATTGTTTCATACAAGAGTTTCGATAGGCAGGCAATAAATAAGCCAAGCCGAACCCTTTACACTTTCCCGCTCCGGAATGTTTGTATGAAACCGGACTCAACTCCTAATGTGTTAACTTCCCGGCATAAAATAGCAATCATTGGAAAGGTCAACTAAACGGCACGCGTATACTTTTTTAAGCCTGGTGCTGGCTTTCGTATGCATGGGGAATAATGTCTATGCACAACAGGGTCAACGTGTGGCCGCATCGTCATATTTTCCTCCGGCTGGTGATTGGGAAATCCGTGCTCCAGGTTCACTTGGCCTTAACGCTGCGGCTATTGACTCTGTAATGGCATTCGCAATGTCGAATGAGTCCAAAAGCTCACGTATTCTGAAAGATGAACAGGCGGCGACATTCGGGAAGGAACCCTTTGGGGAAATTATCGGGCCGATGCCGGATCGCGGGGAAGCAACCGGCGTGATCGTCTACAAAGGTTATATCGTGAAAACATGGGGCGACCCTTCGAGATGTGATATGACCCATAGTGTAACCAAGAGCTTTCTGAGTACCATCGTTGGTCTTGCGGTAGACAAGGGACTGATCAGGAATGTCAATGACCGGGTTGGGCCTTATGTTCCTCCCGTCGAAACGTTGAACATGCACAATGCGGACGGTAGAAGTCCGGAACTGCTTGATTTGTTTTCCACCGGACATAACAGGACCATCACCTGGAATGATATGCTCCGGCAGACCAGCGATTGGGAAGGGAGCCTTTGGGGAAAGCCGGAATGGGCCGACCGGCCGGATAGCAGTAAGGCTGACTGGAAAAACCGGCAACGTCACAAATCCGGATCAGTATGGGAATATAATGATGTCCGGGTAAATGCCCTTGCCCTGGCGGCTACCAGCGTTTGGCGCAGACCGTTACCTGAGGTACTAAAAGAAAAAATTATGGATCCCATCGGCGCTTCAACAACCTGGAGATGGACCGGTTATACCAATGGGTGGATAGTTGTTGATGGCCATGCCGTTCAAAGTGTGAGTGGAGGTGGACATTGGGGCGGTGGGATGATCATCAATGCTTATGATATGGCGCGCTTTGGCCTGCTGACAATGAACAAGGGAAAATGGAAAGATAAGCAACTGATCAGCCAGGACTGGGTAAACCAGGCACTCACCCCTACCCCGGTTAAAGCAGGGTATGGATTTATGAACTGGTACCTGAACCGGGATAAAAAGCTATTGCCTTCCGCCCCGGCTAATGCCTTTATACACCTGGGAAATGGTGCAAATATTATTTACGTTGATCCCACGAATGAATTGGTGATGGTTGTTCGCTGGATCGACAGCAGAAAGCTGGATGCAGTAGTCAGGGAACTCATCAAGGCCTTGAAACGGGGTTAATTACTACTTCGTTTTAACTGCTATCATTGTGATCAGCGCAGAAATCAACAGGGCCATTGACATAAAAATATAAGATGCCCCATAACCCCCGGTGTCTGCATTCAGACGTCCGACAATGTAAGCGCCGGCAAATGATCCGAGGGCCCCAAAGCTGTTAATGAGTGCCATAGCAACCCCCGCAACGTTCTGTGGAAGAATTTCTGGAATGATTGCGAAAAAAGGTCCGTACGGTGCATACATCGCGGTACCGGCGATAATCAGTAAAATAAAAGACAACCAAAAGTCGCCCGGGCCTATAAGGTAAGAAGCATAAAAGGCAATAGCAGCTACCAACAGGAATGGCCATACGAAGATCTTCCTGTTTAATGTTTTGTCTGAAAAATATGAAGCGGTCAGCATGCCGATCACAGCAAATACATAAGGAAGAGATGAATACCATCCGGTGGTGATAATATCGATATCGGGCGCCGACTTAATGATTGAAGGCAACCACATTACGAAACCATATACACCGATGCTCCAGCAGGCATATTGAAGCGACAAAAGGATCACCGTTTTAGATTTGAATACTGCAGCGTAGTTTTTGACAGGTTTCAACCCCTGCTGTTCACGGCTAAGTGCGGTCTCCAGTGCTTCTTTTTCAGCCTGCTCAAGCCATTTCACATCGCGGGGCTGATCTTCCACAAGTATCCACCACAGGAATGCCCAGAGGATTGCAGGGATACCCTGAATGATGAACATCCATCTCCATCCAAAGGAGTTCAGAAGATAACCTGAAAGGATAGACATCCACAAAATGGTTACCGGATTTCCGAGTATCAAAAAAGCGTTTGCCCTTGAGCGTTCAGATTTAGTGAACCAACGGCTCAGAAAAATAAGCATAGCCGGCATTACCGCACTTTCAACAACCCCTAGCATGAATCGTATCACGATCAGCCAGCTGACATTGCTTACAATGCCGGTTGCAGCTGCAAGAGAACCCCACATAATCAGTGACCAGAATACCAGTTTCTTCGCGCTTCGCTTTGCTGCATAATGTGCCCCGGGGATCTGGAAGAAAAAATACCCGAGGAAAAAAAGCGAACCTAATAACGATGAAGTAGCAGCGGTGATCTGAAGGTCTTTAGCCATGCCACCGGCAACTCCAAAAGAAAAGTTGGCCCGATCGAGATAGGCAAGACTATAAGTAATAAACACAACAGGTATTAAGTGGTACCAGCGTTTTTTAGATAATACGGCAAGCATGTGCAGACAAGATATGCAAAAAAGAGTGATGAGTTGTTGGCCAAGGGTTGAAGTAAATAATAAAATATTTTTTCAAAGTGAATCCAGTTTCTTTTGCAGTGAGTTTTTTTCGGCATCCTGGCTGCTAAGATTTATTGCTTTTTGAAACTGCTCCTTTGCCTTGAGGCTATCGGTGCCGGTGTATAACTCACCGAGTAATGCATGATAAAATCTGTTTCCTTCAAGGTTCAGTTTCAGCGCTTCGGAAATGGCCACTGTTTTCCCTCTTACTTTGTATAAAGCAAAGGTTCGGTTGAGGGCCGCCACGGGGGAATATTGCACCTGCAATAACCGGTTGTATAGCTGTAAAATATTCTCCCATTTTTCATTCAGGTCCGCTTTATTTGTATGCCAGTATGCTATGGCTGCCTCAAGATGGTAAATAGAATAACTTTCACCTTGCGCAGCCTGGTGCATCCAGTACACACCGCGGGCAATGAGTTCGTGATTCCAAAGAATTTCATCCTGCTCACTATAAAGAATGACCTGGCTGGTGTCACCCGTTCGCGCGGCGAATCTTGAAGAATGAAAACACATCATCGCAAATAATGCCCTGACAGCCGGATGATTTGTATGATTGTTATTAATCAGCAATTGGGTCAATCGCATTGCTTCAAGAGAAAGTTCCTCGCGTATGATTTCATCACCGCTTTCTGAATAGTAACCTTCGTTGAAGAGCAGATAAAGCGTCTTCAATACAGGTTGAATACGCGTTGTCAGCTCCGTTTCAGATGGAAACCGGATTTCCTGGTTATTGTTTCTTAATTTCTCCCTCGCCCTGAAGAGTCTTTTATTAATGGTTTCCCTGCTTGTTAAAAAAGCGGTCGCGATTTCATCAATACCGAAACCGCAAAGGATCCGCAAGGCAAGCCCTATCTGCGAATCGACAGGCAGTGATGGTTCACAAATTACGAATAACATCTGTAGCTGGCTATCCGCGATATTTGAATCGGATAGGTCCGCATCCGGCAGTTCATTATTCACCGCTGACGATGATATTTCGCGCGCAATTTTTGACTTAAACAGTAGTTGCCGGGTTATAAGATTGCGCGCCTTGTTTTTTGCAACCGTATACAACCACGCAGTTGGGTTTTCAGGAACACCTTTATAAGGCCAGGTTTCAAGTGCAGACAAAAATGTTTCGCTCGCAAGATCTTCCGCCGTAGCGAGATGATCAATGCCCAGGTGTTTACAAAGTACCGAACAAATCTTGCTGAACTCCGTTTTAAACAGGCCGGGTATAATCTCGTTTTTCACTACTCAATTGATAAAGCCACTGCACCTTTATGGTACAATGGCCATGTTACATTTAATGAACTCCGTCCCCTTTTGCGATTTTTCTCACTTCGACACTGTTCCCTTCGCCATTCAGCACAGGTGAACCTTTGGCGAATTCGACTGCTTCGTCTATTGAACCAGCTTTGACCACGATGTATCCGCCAATCGTTTCTTTAATATCTCCGAAAGGCCCGTTAGTTACCACATTGTTATGCCACACTACGCGGCTGTCCTCAAATGGCAACCCGTTGCCATGACTGAATTGATTGCGGGCAGCTATGCCGCCTATCCAATCCATCGTTTGTTTCATCCATTCCTGGATCTGTTCGGGTGAGGCAACCTTCGTCCCATCTTCATGCCTGAAAATTAACATGTATTCTTCCATAATATTCAATTTTGCGTCTGACATCGCAGACCGTTAAAATGATGTACTTTCCATCTTATAACAATCGACATTTCAACTGCTGGACAACATGATAAAAAATAATTTAAAATACTGCTTAATCATGGTAATGATAAATAAGATTCTTCTGGTCATCGGCGTGGCAGTGTTATGTTATGGATGTGCTGACAATAGCAGGACTGATGATGCGAAGGTCCGGCCAGCCGTAGCGATGCTGCAGTCACCCGCAACCGATTCGAGTGGCGAACCGTTTCTCTTCACGGATAAAAATGGCTTGGTCTACCTTTCCTGGATTGAAAAAAAAGATAAATCTTATCATTTTCGTTTCTCCACCTTTGCAAACAAAAAATGGTCAGTGCCAGTTACTATCGCTTCTGGTAACAACTGGTTTGTCAACTGGGCAGATTACCCGGTGATAGCTGCTACCGGAACAAACCACTTATTGGCACTTTACCTTGAGAAAAGTGATTCCGGCGCATATACTTATGATGTGAAATATCTCACCTCTGATGATTTGGGAAAAACCTGGTCGAAACCACGATTATTAAACCAGGATGGTAAGAAGGCTGAACACGGGTTTTTGTCAGTGGTCCCCTACGGGGAGAGGTACTTCGTGTCGTGGCTTGACGGAAGAAATACCGTTGATAATTCCGGAACCGGTCACGAGGGTCATCATGGTCAGATGACTCTCAGGGCCGCCCTGTTAGGTAGTGACGGCACGAAAGAAAAAGAATGGGAGATTGATGATCGTGTTTGTGATTGTTGCCAGACGAGTATCACGATGGGTAAGCAAGGTCCGGTTGTCATCTATAGGGACCGGTCCGCGTCAGAAGTACGTGATATGGGATCGGCCAGGTTGGTAAACGGGGAATGGACAGCGCCGGCGATCATATATGCCGATAATTACAAAATAGAGGGATGCCCGGTAAACGGACCCCGCGCCGATGCTATCGGTAATTCCCTTGCCGCGGCATGGTTCACCGTAAAAAGCGATTCCGGGGAGGTAAAGGTTGCTTTCTCCGATAATGGGGGAGAAAGTTTTGAAGAACCGGTCAGGGTAAACGAATCCAGTGCCACGGGCCGCGTGGACCTGTTGATGATAGATAGCGCCACGGCAGTAGTTTCCTGGCTGGAAGGTGCAAAAATACAAGCAGCAAAAGTCCATCGGGGCGGTGGCAAAGATGCTCCATTAACTATCGCACAGTCTTCTCAAGCAAGGGCAAGTGGATTTCCGCAAATGACAAAAAGTGGATCCGCCATATTTTTTGCCTGGACCGATACTAAGACAAAATCGATCAAAGCTGCCAAGGTAGACATCAATGCATTTTGAACCTGTGGATGGATCTATCCGGCGGTTACACTGGGGCTAAATTCTTTAACGGTCATGGCTTGCTTTAGAATTGAGAACGATTTAAGCTTAGCCTGCATGTCGTAGATATGGCTGGCAGCCATCAGTTCATCGATCCCTGTTTCTGCTATAAACACGGAAAGTTTTTCACGTAGTGTTTCTTCGCTTCCTGTGAAAGTACAGGACGTCATGCTGTCAACAGCATGTCTTACTTCGGGAGACTGGAACTCAGGACCCAATGGCGCAGGCGGTTGTAAAGGCAGACGGCTGTTAGTAAGGATACCCAGAAACATCCTGTACAGACTGGTTGACAAAAATTCAGCTTCTTCATCTGTATCTGCTGCCATTATATTCACACAAGCCAACACATAAGGTTTATCCAGTTGTGCTGAAGGACGAAATTCCTGACGGTAAATATTGATAGCCGCTTTAAACTGTGCGGGGGCAAAATGCGCGGCAAAAGCGTAGGGCAAACCCATCTGGGCCGCAAGATGTGCACTGTCAGTACTTGAACCAAGAATCCATATCGGGACATCTAAACCCTCAGCAGGGAAGGCCCGGACCCTTGAACTGCTATTACGTGAGCTGAAATAAGTCTGGAGTTCCCTGATATCCGTCGGGAAAGTGTAAGACGTGTTCATATTGTTACGCCTGAGGGCGGCCGCAGTTGCCTGGTCAGTGCCCGGGGCACGTCCAAGCCCGAGATCAATCCGGCCGTTATACAATGTTTCCAGCGTGCCAAATTGTTCAGCAATGACCAGCGGTGTATGATTGGGTAACATGATGCCGCCGGAGCCCACCCTGATCTTGTTGGTTTTTCCGGCTACATGACCAATTAGTATTGCAGTGGCAGAGCTGGCAATATGTTCCATATTATGGTGTTCTGCCATCCAGATTCTTGAATAGCCTAGTGATTCGGCGTGCCTTGCCACTGCCACAGTGCCTTCTATAGCACTGGCAGCATTTCCACCTTCGGTTATGGTCGCCAGCTCAAGGACAGATATAGGTATTTTCAGCATGTGATAATCATTATATTTCTTATGTATCAACTTCTAGTTGTTGTGTATCAACAAATCCCTCCTCGTATTGTTTGCATCCAGCCAGCCTGCTGCCGGGAAATGCTCCTGGTTTAGTGCGATTTAACAAAGCCCTTAACTCCCACGCATCACTGCGATTCGCCCGGCATCACTGTGAGCTCGGTTTTATACCCGTCACGCAACACGCCGAGCTGCACATATTCGCCGATCATTTCCGCCTTAAGTTTACCATGCAGTTCATCAATACCTGCTACCGGCTGGTCATTGAATGACACGATAATATCACCGACATGTATTGGTTCATTAATAGCAGGAGCATCTCTTACCACTTCACTGACATAAATACCAGTTTTTACGGATAACCTGTTTGATGAGATCATTCTTTCGGTAAGGTTGACCGTATTGCCGGCGATACCAAGAAATGCCCGCCTGACCCTGCCTTCAAGAATAAGTTTTCCTGCAACGTAAGCGGCGATGTTACTGCTGACAGCGAAACAAAGACCCTGCCCCCCGTTAATGATAGCGGTGTTCACTCCTATAACATGGCCACTGCTGTTTAGCAGTGGGCCGCCACTATTTCCCGGGTTAAGCGCAGCATCTGTCTGTATGATATCATCGATAAGTTTTCCATTCGATGCTCTGAGGGTTCTTCCAAGGGCGCTTACCACTCCTACAGTAACCGTAAACTGTAAACCCATCGGATTCCCGATGGCGATGGCGATCTGGCCGGGTTTTAACTGTTTGCTGTCGGCAAAACGAAGACTTTTCAAACCAAATTCATGGATCTTGATCACGGCCAGGTCAGTACTGGCATCCCTGCCGGTAAGCTGGGCAACCACCTCTGCCCCGCTAGTAAGGATCACTTTGATAGAAGAGGCGTTTTCTATTACATGGTTATTGGTTACGATATAGCCATCACTGCTGATAATGAAGCCGGTTCCGCTGCCTGCAGTTTTAGATTTTTGACCTGTCTGCCGGTTCTTTTCTGTTTTTTCAACAATGATATGTACTACAGCATCTGCTGCCTGCCCGGATGCAGCACTTACGGTTTCACTGTATGCATCAAGTAAATATTTGTCTGTGCCTGGGGCAAATGATATTGTCTGGAGCATCCTTTGCAATCACAAACTTTTCACCAGATTAATTTTGCTGACTTTATGACACAGTGAGTAAGCGATTATTTATTTTTCAGCTCGATCCAGGTCGGCGCATGATCGCTGGTTTTCTCCCAGCCCCGCACATGACGATCTACGCCGCCACGAACAAGTCGATGACTGATCTGCTCACTCAGCAAAAAATGATCAATCCTCAAACCAGCGTTGCGTGCATAGGCATTACGGAAGTAGTCCCAGAACGTATAAATGACCTGGTCGGGATAAAGTGTCCGGATCGCGTCGGTCCAGCCAAGGGCAACAAGTTTTTTATATGCCGAACGCACCTCGGGTCTGAACAAAGCGTCATCCAGCCAGCGTTCAGGTTTATATACATCAAGCTCAGTGGGCATAACATTGTAGTCGCCTGCAAGTATTGCCGGTACCTCCTGGGCCAACAACTTTTTTGCATGTGCATGCAAACGTTTAAACCATGCAAGTTTGTAATCAAACTTGGGCCCCGGTGCCGGGTTGCCGTTAGGAAGATACAGGCAGCCGATTACAATGTCACCAATCAGCGCCTCAATATAGCGGCTGTGACTGTCTTCCGGATCACCGGGAAGCGCTCTTCTCACTTCTTCAGGCTTTATTTTTTTGGAAAGAATAGCCACACCGTTCCAGCTTTTTTGTCCGTGCCAGATAGCATGATAGCCCAGGTCACGAATGGCAGTCTCCGGAAATTTTTCCTGGGGCGCTTTTAACTCCTGCAAACAAACCACATCAGGTTTTGCTTCTTCGAGCCATCTGAGCAGAACGGGAAGCCGGCCATTGACTCCATTGACGTTATAGGTAGCTATTTTCATGAAAGCGGTTTGATTATTTTGAGTGCTAAAATAATCAAGCCGGCTCAGAGTTGTAGAATTCCGATTCGCGGTACAACTGATAAAATCCTTATTTTCTTTTATTGAAAACTGTAAAAAGAATATCGCGTCAATCCTTTTTTCATCCTTAAAATGCTTTTAAAAGATCCCTGGCTTGTGGACGAAAATGGCAGACCTGACACCGTAAACCTCTTTGAAGTATTGAGGTTTGTGAAACCTATGACCGTGATGTCAAATGTACCTGCCTGGATTACCCTGGAAAACTCTGCCTGGATGGTGAATTCTGAATTTTCCTGTAAAGAATCGGTGAGTACCGAATAATTCACAAATGGTTGTTCCTGGTCCAGCTGTATAGGAGTTAACGCGGTTCCGACGCCCCTGTAAAGTTTCAGTGCGATGCTGGCGTTTTGCTGGTCATAATTAAGAATGAACCTGATGCCCTCCTGCTCCCTGATTTCATTTGGTAATAATATCGCCCTTTGTTCGTCGAGTTCCTGCTTTTCCCGGGCACTGAGGTTGGAGCCTTTCTTACATGAGGTGACTACTGCGCATAACAATAGTAGCAGCGTCACAGTTGTGAACTGTTTCATTGAACTTTCTCTGGTTTCTTAGAAGCGAAATTCGCGTCGAGGTTAAGCAATTAGTATTCGCTGCCAAATTACATGATTGCATCAATACAAACTGCATACATAAGCAGGAATAAACACTTATCAAATGATAATTGTATGAAGACGTAAAAAACCCGGCACTGGTGGTGCCGGGCAGTATTATACTTTGATGAAGCCGGTTCTAAACGATGTCACTATTCCGAAAAGCCGGACCTACTTTGCCGCAGCCTGATCAAGAAACAAATATCGGCTTCGGTTTTTTTCTTTTTCTGCTCTGGTATTAACATCTATGATCATTACGTCAGCATCATTGGGTCCTACTTTTGGCCATTTCGGTAATCCCTTTCCATTGGGATCGCCGGTTTTTACAAAGTTTGCGAAGTACTCGAGCATTACCTTCGACACCTTATAATCATCGGGCGTCCATGCATAGACTTTATTACCTGCCAGGTTACCCATCGCATATTCGATTTCTGCGGAATGGACGGCTCCGCGTGCCGGGGGTGGCTTCGGTGCATCTGAATTTTTAACAACTCCGCCGGCTAGGCCCGGAGTTGCATTGCCCATTGAAGCATTCATTGCCGGCCTTGGACGCGTGAAATAATATCGATATACTGGTTTGCTTCCCGTTTTTGCCTGCATGTCTGACCACTTCCAGGTACTGAAACCAATGAATCTGTCGCCTGCGAGATCGGTAGCGCTTTGCACCACTTCCTCCTGGGTTGTGGCAGGATAAAGCTTCAACACTTCTTCGGCTTTCTCACCGTACATTTTTTCAACCGCTTTCCGGTAATTTTCCGGAGTCGGAATCTCTGCCCCCAATAACATCCGGTAAGTCATTTCTTCAGAGTTCCAGCCAACCAGTAAAGGAACTTTAGCCTGCTCACCTGCAGCAAAAATGGCCAGGGGTTGTTTAGGAAGAAAATATCCGTCAATAACTATCGGAAATCTTGGAGCTCCGGGCTTTACAGTAGCGTCAAGCAACTGACTTGCCGGCATTGCCCTTAAGGCCGCAAGGGAACTCGCACCGAGCCCGTCTGCAAACTGAAGGCAGATCTTCTCCGCTTCAGGAAGTGCAACTGGCGTAAGGGTTCCCATGATGGAACCACTTTCACCGATGGCGCCTGCTATCAGGTTTTTTGACAATGGTGAAGCCATTAATGCGCTCACCGCGATGGATCCGGCTGACTCACCGGCAATGGTGACCCTGTTCGGATCGCCGCCAAATGCAGCAATGTTTTCTTTCACCCACGCCAGTGCAGCCTGTTGATCCAATAGTCCGTAATTACCTGAAGCCTTATGCGGAGATTCTTTCGTTAATTCCGGATGGGTGAAAAAACCAAAGACACCAAGGCGATAGTTCACTGTAAGAGATACTATTCCTTTTTTGGCCATTTGTTCTCCATCATAACGGGATTCTGAACCATCACCCGCCATAAAACCACCACCATAAAAATAAACCAGTACCGGTAATTTCTCTTTCGGTGATTTTGCAGGGGTCCATACATTGAGATATAGACAGTCTTCACTTTCTCCATCCGAGCGAAATCCCATATCCCCGAAAATAGGCTTCTGCATAGCCCTGGGGCCGAACGCTACAGCACGGCGGACACCATCCCATTTTTTCAGTGGCTGAGGCTCTTTCCACCTGAGTTCTCCAACCGGCGGAGCGGCAAACGGGATTCCCTTAAAAGCAAAAATACCACTGGCTTCCTTTACCCCTTCAAGCTGTCCGTAAGTTGTAGTTACGGTCATTCCACCCGCAGCACTTTTTGGCGGTTGACCAACAGCGTTAGTAAAGGCAAGTCCTCCAATCAACGTCAACAAAAAAAATGATTTCATAATGAGCAATGTTTGATAAATTTTACTATTGTTGCATTCTGCAACAATATTGAAAAATTATCCTTGGATTGCCAAATAAATGTTTTCCCCCATGAAAAAAACAAGGCCTAAACCTGATCCCGGACAGGGTGCTGATGGCTATTTACCGGGCCTGGCCATTGATGCGGTAATTTTTGGTTTCCATGAAAAGCAACTCCGTATACTGATCCTCGAGTACAAAAACACCGGTTTGTTTGCTTTACCGGGTGGGTTTATTCCGGAAAATGAGGACCTCGACGTAGCGGCACGCAGGATATTATCTGAGCGGACTGGGTTAAATGATATTTACCTGGAACAGTTTGCCGTGTTTGGGGATCGTTCGCGGCATGATCCTTCCAGCATGCGAACCATTATGAAAAAAAACAAGATCAAAGTAACGCCGGGGCACTGGCTCTTAAAGCGTTTCGTATCAGTTGGATATTATGCTTTGGTAGATTTTACCAGAGCAGTTCCAAGACCCGATTTTATGTCGGACCGGTGTGAATGGTATGATATGAAACATCTTCCGACCCTGATGCAGGATCATAAAAAAATAGTGGAAAAAGCTTTGGACACGTTAAGGATCAACCTCGATCGTCAGCTTATCGGGTTTAACCTGTTACCTGAGATGTTTACTATGTCTGATCTCCAGGTACTATATGAAACTATCCTCGGCGAAAAGCTGAACAGATCCAGCTTTCAGCGCAGGATACTTGGGTTGAATATATTAAATCGCGTTGAAAAGAAATATTCAGGTGGTTCACATAAAGCACCCTGGTTATACAGCTTCCGTTTGCAGCCTTCGGATCACGCAACCATCGCATGAAAAATGCTCATAGCCTGGTATATCATGCAACAGACACCATTGCCTTGATAACACCGCTCTGCGGATCCAGCCATTTCTCAAATTGTTCCCTGACATCATTAAACGCTACACGATGAGTGATGAAATTGGTTGGATCAATCTGGCGCTGCTTAAGACATTTGATAACGTATTCAAAATCTGCCCGGGTAGCATTACGACTGCTCATTAAGGTAGCTTCCCTTTTATGGAACTCGGGGTGACTGAAAGTGATCTCACCTTTTTGCAAACCGATAAGCAGGTATTTTCCGCCATGAGCCACGTAACTAAACGCATTGTTGATTGCTTTTAAGTTACCCGTAGCATCAATTACTGTTGTTGGCATGTCACCTTTAGTCAACTCCGATAATTGCTCATTCACGTTTTCACTTAACGCGTTGATGGTGTGAAAAACGTTTAGTTTATCCTTGCAGAATCTCAATCTCTCAATATTAACATCCAATGCAATCACTCTTGCACCTGCAATCCTGGCCATTTCCATAGTGCCCAACCCGATAGGACCTGCCCCGGCAACCAGCACAAAGTCTCCTTCCCTGATTCCGGCCTTAGCTACAGCATGAGCACCTATTGCAAGTGGTTCAACCAGTGCCAGCTCATCAGTATCGAGCCCATCTCCATGAACAAGCAGTGACGATGGAACAGATAAATATTCGACCATACCACCATCCTGGTGAACACCACTTACTTTAAGGTACTGGCAACAATTTGTTTTTCCCAGCCTGCAGGCTACACATTTACCACAATGCAGGTATGGGATGAATGTGACTATCTCGTTTTTCACAAACCCTTCTGCCCCGTCCCATTCAACCAGTTCCGCCGCCAGCTCATGACCTAAAATTCTTGGATATGAAAAATAAGGTTGGGTTCCTTCATAGGCATGCAGGTCAGTGCCGCAGATGCCGATCTTTTTTATTCTGAGGATAGCGTGTCCGGGAGTCAGTACTGGCCTGGATACTTCCCTGTATTCGAATTTCCAGGGTTCCACACATACCAGCGTGTTCATTTTTTCCATGATCTAAAGATAATGATTGATAGCACTCGCTCTATCCTTCTCCCCCGCCTTTCCTGGCTCCCGGCATCCGTGATTTTAAGAAAGAGATTTGTCCCCTGTGGTTAGCTTCGTGTTCGCATACATGGAACCATTTCCAGTACGTGTTAAGTTTTTCTTCTTTTGACCATACGGGATCTACGGCCAATAACCACTTGTCATCTTTCTTTTTGAACTCCTGGAGCGTGTTTTTTCTACCACTTTCCAGCAGATCGAGATAATAGGAAAGCTCTTTGCCTTTGATTTCTTTTCGTCCCAGGTCACCCAATTCTGATGCTGCGTTCCACATCTTTTTTTCATCAGCATTAAAGTCCTGCCTGCCTTGAAAAGTATTTACCTGGTAATATTTTTCTGTAGCCGCAAGGTGCATAAGCAACCCCCCTATCGTATTTGCCTGATCATCGAGTAAAAAATCGAGCTGTGGTATAGTCATGCCCTTCACTATCTGTAATATCGTAGCTCTGTTATAGTTCAGCATGCTTACCAATGTACCGATCTGGGGGGAATAACCTTCCATTGGCCCGATCATATAAATGGATTCAGCAAAATTTTCATTAGCCAGCGATATTGCCGGTAAAACACCGAGGCTTCCCATTGCAGCGGCAGACAAAGTAGTTCTGATGAAATTTCGCCTGTTGAATTGTTGATTCATACAATAAGATTTAGGTTAAGTTTGATCATGAAAATATGAAAACTGTGCGATAGTGTTCCTGATCAAATTCGCGATATATGTTTACGGCCAATCCGATATCTTCACAACCTAATTAACTTTTTATGCGACTATTTATCATCCTTGGCCTGCTTTTGGCCGGCAACTGCGGCTTTAGTCAATCACCGGAAGAGAAGCTTGCAAGGTCAGGAATAAAGCTGCAGCCGTTAAAATCACCGGTAGCTAATTATGTTCATGCTGTCCGCACCGGAAAATTGATATACCTGTCTGGTAAAGGTCCGCAGGACGCAAATGGCGAATATTCAAAAGGGAAGGTTGGAAAAGATGTTTCTATTGATCAGGGCTACCAGGCGGCGAGATTAACCGGAACCATTCATCTGGCTGTTTTAAAACAGGAGATTGGTGATCTGAGCAAAGTCAAAAGGATCGTAAAAGTAAACGGATATGTAAATTCTGATGACGGTTTTTATGATCAGCCAAAAGTAATGAACGGATTTTCCGACCTTATGGTTGAAATCTTTGGTGACAAAGGCAAACACGCAAGAACCGCCCTCGGCGTAAATACACTTCCTTTCAATATGATCGTTGAAGTTGAAATGATCGTTGAGGTATACTGAGTAAGTTCAATCGGCTACGATGATTCATCACTGTACTAAAAATCGCTTACCATGAAAATTATTTTAATTTTATTGGGAATAATGAGTTGTGTTTTGGAATCTAAGGCACAACAGCCTGATCAAAAACAAACTTTCAAAAACCCTCTTCCCATTGAGTTTGGAGATCCTTATGTTTTATACGAGGAAGGAAAAGGGTATTTCATGTATGGTACCGGTGGCGGCGCAAAGGAAGGTTTCTCTGCATACTCTTCGCAAAATCTTGCAGAGTGGAAATATGAGGGCCAGGTTTACTTTGGAAATAATAAAAATGGATGGGGAAATGGATCATATTGGGCACCCGAAGTGTATAAGGTGAAAGACAAATACTATATGTTCTATAGTGCACAATGGGCCCATAACCCTACCAATGAACTTGAAAATTTCCGGATCGGTGTTGCGGTCGCAGATCAGCCAACGGGTCCGTTTATTGACCTTGCTAAACAACCTGTTTTTGACCCTGGTTATCCCATCATTGATGCTAATGTTTATTTCGATCCGGGAGGCAAATGTTATCTCTATTATTCCCGCTGTTGTTATAAACATCCGGTCAAATCCGCGGTGTCCGAATGGGCAAGAAAAAAAGGATGGTATAATGAGATCGAAGAGAGCTGGGTTTACGGAATAGAGATAAAGCCGGATTTTAGCGGAACCGTTGGCAAACCCGTTCTGCTGTTACGCCCGCCGGTCAGTATGAAGGACACACTACATGCATGGGAAAGCCGTTCTGTCACCACCAAAGAAGTAAACCGTAGATGGACAGAAGGTTCAGTCACCTTCAAAAAAGGAAACCTGTATTACATCATGTATTCTGCGAATTTCTTTGGAGGTAAAAACTATGCGATAGGCTACGCTACTTCGAAAAGTCCGCTCGGACCATTTGTTAAGTCATCCCGAAATCCCGTTCTGCAGCAAAATACTGCTACCGGGGGAAATGTGACTGGAACCGGTCATAACAGCATTACCTGGTCCCCCGATAAAAAAGAAATGTTTTGCGTATATCATGGCCGGACTACAGCTACGGGAGATGAAAGAGTTGTATTCGTAGACAGGATGCAGATCAATCCTGACGGAACCCTGGAAGTAAAAGGTCCGAATACTGAACCACAACCAGTTCCTGTCAGCACAACCGCAAAATGAATGTGAAGATGCTTCCATGGCTACGACTTCTCATCATATCTTTCTCTACCTTTGGTGAAAATCACTCATGACAACACCTGTGTTTGTAAGCAATTCAATTACGATCAATGCCCCGGCCTCAGCGGTGTGGGACGCGCTTATAAATCCACAAAAAACCAGATTGTACATGTTTGGATGTGAAGCAGTTTCAGGTTGGGAACCAGGTGATGAGCTCATCTGGAAAGGGATATTTGATGGACAGGAACTGGTTGCTGTGAAAGGCAATATTCTAAGTATTGAACCTGGAAGAAAGCTTGAGTACACAACCTTTGACCCCAACAACCCGGAAATGAAAGATGTACCGGAGAATTATCTTAGTGTGATTTATGACTTACATGAGATTGACGGTAAAACGATGCTGACAGTCAGCCAGGGAGATTTTTCCAAGGTTATGAATGGTGAACAACGGTACAAAGACGTTTATAATAACGGCGAGGGGTGGAATCCTATATTGGTACAAATAAAAACACTGGTCGAATAAAGCTGATCCCGCAATTACCGCTAGACTTCTGCTTTTATTTTGTTGCTGAAATTATCAATATTTTCCAGCGGGATCTCAATCGTGATTTTACAACCCTTGCCGGGAGAAGAGTCAATATACATCTTGCCTCCAAATAATTCGGCTCTTCTTCTCATGTTTGAAAGGCCTATGCCGGTTCTTACAAGCGATGTTACAAAGCCCACTCCGTCATCAATGATCTTCATGATCAGGTGTTGCTCTTTGATGTCAACATCTATCGTTATAGATTGTGCCCTGGCGTATTTATTAATATTTCGAAGTTGTTCCTGGAGTATCCGGTAAAGATTTAACTGTAATTCTCTTCCAAGCCCGCTTTTCTTTACCTCATCCGAAAATCTCATCTCTATCGTATAATTGTTTCCCGGATTTGAATTGACCAGTAAGTTGCGCAGCGTTTCTTCTATGGTTGCTTCTTCATGGAAAGCCGGGGCCAGCCTGTGGCTGACACTTCGGACATCATTCAAGGCCATTGAAATATACTGTTTACACTGATCAAACAACCTCGTGCCTGCAGGGTCAACCGAATTTTTGAGCATACCCAGCAGCATCTGACTGGTAGCAAGCAACTGGCAAACATTATCATGCAATTCACTACCTATTTCATAACGTTCATCTTCCTGCGTTTTAATGATTGCTTTAGTGATTTTATGATCCACCAGGATTTTCTCAGTCACATCAATGGCTATGACCGAACGGTAAACTTTGTCCTCCAAAACTATCGGACTGCTATAAATTTCTACATCAATTATTTCCTGGGATTTTTTACGATGACGAAACCTGTTGGCATTCAGGATAATAGAATAATGGTCGCGGCTTTCGATAAGACTTTTCACTTTCGGAATATCTTCTTCGGGCCTTATATCCATGATACTCAGCCGAAGAAATTCTTCTTCACTATAACCATATTTGCTGATCGCGGCAAAATTTACCTGCACGATCATTAAGGTCTCAGGATCATAGACCCACATTGGTTGCGGACTCATTTGAAAGAGATTGCTGAACTTCTTTTCAGATTCAGTCAATTGATGATTCATTTTTTTCCGCTCGAGGTTATAGATTATGCTCTTATACAAAATGGTCGCATTGATATCATCTTTTGTCAGATAGTCAGCCGCTCCCAACGCAATCGACCTGACGCTGAATCCCATATCAGAAAAGCCGGTCAGTACAATTACTATACTGTCTTTACTGAGGGCACTCACTTCCGAAATAAGAGATTCGCCGCTTCTGTCCGGTAGTGAAAGATCTAATAGTATCACATCATATTGAACACTGTTGGCCATGAGCAGGGCTTTCGCTCCAGAGAAACTCCTGGTATGTATTATGTCCGGATTTGCAAACTGATCCTGAATGTAATCCTGTATTAATGCAAAATCACCTGGATTATCCTCAATGATTAAGATCTTAACCGCCCTTGTGTCTTTAAACATCAGTGAGAGTATTTAAGTGTGAACGATACATCAGCCTGGTGAATAGATCGCAAAATATAACGTTGATCGTGCCCTCTCAATAATGTATAACCCCTCATAATTGAAATGTTCATTTCTTTACGCAAAACCGATACCAAAATGCATAATCTTGTTACGGTCACCTTCCTGGTGGCCAACATTATCGTCAGGAGTGTTGTTTTGGGACAGTAAAATGAAATGCAGTTCCCTCTCCTGGCTCTGAGTCAATCCAGATTTTACCGCCGAGATTGGTGATAATTTTCTTAACAATAGCAAGTCCTATCCCTGTTCCCGAATATTCTTCGCGATTGTGAAGTCTTTGGAAGATAATAAACACGCGTTCATGATACTCCTTAGCTATGCCGATTCCGTTATCTGTAAACGTGAATTCCCAATCTGATCCATTTTCGCGGGCACTCATGTCAATAATCGGACTTGTACCGGTCTTTCTGTACTTCAGGGCGTTTCCCAATAGATTTTGAAACACCTGGCCCAACAGTGTTTTATAAGTTGAGATAACGGGTAGTGGATGAATGGTGATCTTTGCAGCGGTTTCGTCAATCTGGCTTGAGAATAAGTTGAGGCTCTCCTTGGCTAGTATTTGTGTATCCACGGTTTCCGCTGCTTCCTCCCACCGGCCCACCCTGGAAAACCGGAGTAAATCAAGGATGATTTGCCTCATTCTTTTTGCACCATCAACTGCAAAATGAATATACTGTTTGCCCCTGTCATCGATGATGTCTGCATACCTGTTTTCCAACTGCTTTAAGAAACCCGTGACCATCCTGAGTGGCTCCTGGAGATCGTGTGATGCCACATAAGCAAATTGCTCCAGTTCCTTATTTGAGATTTCAAGGTCGATAGCTTGTTGTCTGATGTTTTCTTCTGCAATTTTGCGTGCAGATATATCTCTTATAAAAGCGCAAAAGAAAGCCTCACTGGGTTGGTTGATGGGGATGACAGTCAGTTCAATCGGAAATATCTGTCCGTCCCGTCTTAAGCCCTCCAATTCAAGTATCCTGTTCAGCACCTGCTCTTCACCATTTTGCAAATACAGTTCGAGACCAGCGTCATGACGATGTCTGAACCTTTCAGGTATAATAAACTCAGAGAGTTTTTTGCCCATCACTTCCTTTTGATCCCATCCAAAAGTCGCGGCCGCCTGTGGGTTCCAGAATGTTACTAATCCTCTTTTATCCATACAGATAATTGCATCGAGGGCCGCATTCATGATCAAACGGCTTCGTTCTTCACTGTCCCTGATCCTCTCCTCCGTTTTTTTCTTCTCTGTAATATCTTTGAAATATACAGAGCACCCACTTCTCGAAGGAAACACATTTACTTCGAGCCACAATTGCAGTGTTTCGTATAGCGCTTCGAATCTTACAATTTGATTTTCCCGCGTCGCTTTTTGAAAGTTATGATAGAAGGGCGTGTCTATTGCGTCATGATAAATCTCCCAAAGATTTTTGTTCAGGATATTCTCCCTGGGTTGACCCAGCATTTTTTCGGCCTGGTTGTTCCAGTAAGTAACTATCCAGTTATTGTCAACCCGGTAAAATGCTTCCCCTATGCTTTCAAGGATCGTGTGCCTTTCATCAAAAACATCATCGTAAGCTTTGGGTCTTACAGATTCGGGGGCATCGCCCTTGTTATTTATGATCTCAATGGCCGAAAACAGAATGTATTGTAAAGCACCGTTTTGATCAAACAGCGGAATGCTCTCTCCCTTCCACGAGATCTCCTCCTGACCATTGGACGCCTTCATTGACATAGGAATCAATGGCAACACGTCTTGCGCCATGCTGGTCTTAATAACAGCCTGAAATGACTCGAAAAGGTTTAATCCCTGTTTGGTATGGATTGATGAAGCGGAAACAGGGAATATAGCGGATGCACTCTGATTGAGGATTTCTTCCTCGGTAACTGAAAGCCTGTTTAAAACTATCCTGCTGACTGCCATGATAGAATAAGCCGGCGAATCCGGAAGGACGATAAAGCACGGATTGCGGGAGGCTTTAAAAGCTTCCAGCAAATAGTCGCCGTCAATCATATGTAAAAGGATATTAATCAGGAAGCTATAAAGCCCGATCTCGTTCAGTTCAGGATAATTGCATCCTGGCCTATTGCGGTCGCTGGCAGTATTTTCCCCCGGTTTTTGTAAATATACAAGTGAAATTGACTATATAACATAAAAATTTAAGACCTGTTTTGTTCGCTGATCCGGGCATCTTACGATGCCACATAATGACCTTACCACAAAATCCAGCTTACCAAAACACGTCTACCCATCCTCCTGTTATTCAGTGTACGAATTCTCAGCAAGGATGGTAAGAACCTTTGTCAGTATAGTTGAAAGTGATATTCATGTTATACATGTTAAGAAAATCGGAGACTGGTCAAATGATACCTATCTCGTAAAGATCGTTGCAGGTGGACAAATGATGACCAGCAAACTGGTCATTGCACACTAACAACTATCGATACTGCGGCTTTGTATGACCGTTATAATATCAATATATGATGAAAATAATTGAAGATAAATTTACTCTGTTCTTAAATTTTTCACGGGATCCGCCGTAGCTGCCCTGATCGATTGAAAACTTATGGTAATAAGCGCTATTCCCAGCGCAGTGAGCGCAGCTACAAGGTATACAACCCAGCTGATTGATACACGATACGGGAAATCCTGGAGCCATCCGTTCATTATCCACCATGATAATGGAAAGGCAATAATGAAAGCAATAATGACAGGCCTGAGAAATGATCCGCAAAGCATGGTAACTATGCCTGCTACACTGGCACCCAGTACTTTACGGATACCTATTTCTTTTACCCTTTGTTCTGCAGCGAAAGCCGTGAGTCCAAAAAGGCCCATGCAGCCCACGAATACCGCCATGGCAGTGAATATCAATAACAAGGTGCTTAGCTTATCTTCCTGGCTGTACATCACCGCAAAATTTTCATCGAGAAATTTGTAATCAAAAGGATAATCGGGTGTTAGCCTGTTCCATACCGACTTTATAGCGCTGATGGTACCAGGCAGATTTTCGGTCCTGACCTTTACCGCCATCTTTGCCAGAACCGGAGGATAGATCTGCAAAACCGTAGTACTAAGTTTTTCATGCAGGCTCTTTACATGAAAGTCCTTTACCACTCCTATTACCTTTCCTTTTTTCACCGGGTTGATAGAATCCGGAATCCACTTATCCCAATGTAAGCGTTGGCCAATTGCTTTTTCAGGCGTACCGAATCCAAGTTCCCTGACCGCGGTTTCATTGATGATAAACGCTTCTTCTTCGTCGGTTGCAAATTCTTTGGAAAATGCACGTCCGGCCACTATTTTCAGATCCATGGTTGGTATATAATCATAATCCACTATCAGTTGGACCGCTGAATGTGACTGCTCACCATCTTTGCCCGGCACCGTAATGCCATCCCCTGCCACTGCATCGCCGGGAAGGCCATAACCACCGGTAACTGCTATAACACCGGGTAAAGACTTCAGTTCATCTTTGAATACCTGGGGATTTGATTCGACACCACCCTGCACATTGAAATAGATTAATTGGTCTTTGCTAAAGCCAAGGTCCTTCTGATGCAGGTAATTCATCTGACGGTAAACGATGACGGTACTTACGATCAGGAAGGCGGAGATCGCAAACTGACCGATCACCAGCGCCTGGCGGATCGTGCCGGATGAAGTGTTGGTATTTTTCGTTGGTTTAAGGCCCTTCAAAACCCGGATAGGCTGAAAGCCTGACATAACCAATGCAGGATAAAGACCGGATAACAAACCTATGATCACTGCAAATGCCACCAGGGCCAAACCCAGCAATGGATCTTTGAAAGGATTAAACTGTATGGATTTACCAGTAAAGTCGTTCAGATGAGGTACGATCAAAACTGTAACGATCGAAGCAATTATGATGGAAATAAGGGCGAGAAAAACTGTCTCGGCAGTATATTGAACAACGAGTTGACCCCGGTTTGCCCCTACGACTTTTCGTAATCCGATTTCTTTGGCCCTGCGGAATGATCTTGCGGTTGCGAGATTGATAAAATTGAAGCAGGCAATTACAAGTACAAACAGTGCAATGATTGTTAATCCTTTTACATAAGTTTCATTTCCTCTTTTAGCATTGTCAAAACCAAAAGCTGCGGAGCCAAGATGAATATTCTTTAAAGGTTGAAAATAGGGTAAGAACGTAAACCCGCGGTCCCTGGTTTGGGGATGCGCCTCCTCAACGACGGCTTGTTGAAACTTATTTTCCAGGAGCTTTACATCCGATTTGGGCTTAAGACGCACATAAGTAAAGAACTGCTGCCAGCCCCATCGTTCCATTCTATCTGCCGGGAGATCAGCTGAGGCTATTGACAACATGTAGTTGAAGTCAAGGTGAAAGTGTTCAGGCAGCGGGGCGAATACTCCACGAACAATAAAGTCTACTTTGTCAAGTTTAATTACTTTCCCGATCGGATCCGTTGCTTTGAAATATTTCTTCGCCAGTTGGTCACTTATAACAATTGACAGCCTGCCTTCAAGGCCATGTTTGCTGTCGCCTTTCAAAAACTGTAATGGGAACATGTCGAAGAATGTGGAATCGGCTATGAACCCTTTTTCTTCATATCCCCGCTCATCTCCGGTTTCCATTAACTTTTTTCCACTCCACATCAACAACCGGGTGGTACTTTCCACTTCAGGATAATGTTGTTGGAGATATGGTGCAAAAACGGGTGGTGTGTTTGCAGATGAATTTATGCCGGCAGATGTGGTTGTTCTCAGGTAAACCCGGTAGATATCATCTCCCCTTTTTACGAATTTGTCGAATTGCAGTTCATCGTGCACAAACAACCCGATGGCGAGGCAACCGACGATACCGATCGTGAGCCCAAGGATATTTATCAGACTGAATCCTTTATAGCGCCACAAATTTCTAAGGGCCACCTTAAAATAGTTTCTCAGCATATGAGCAGTGATTTAATGAAAGTAAACACGTGCTCATGCCCAAAAAATAAGGCCAATTGTCAATGTTCTCATCATCAGACAGTTAAACTTGTCAGCGACTACGAACCTGTTCGTTTTCGAACAATTACTGTCTGGAATCAGTACTTCAATGTAAGCTTTGCCCATGTCGGAGACCGACTTTAAGGCGTTCCGGTAAACATCCTTATTCTGAACGCAGGCTTCGCACAGGATTGCTTAAAGCGGCTTTCAGGGATTCGTAACTGACGGTTACCCAGGCAATCAACAGTGCAATAAAGGAAGCCACAACGAATATCAACCAGTTTATTTTGATATGATAAGCATAACTTTCGAGCCAGTTATTGATCAGGTACCATGATAGCGGGATAGCAATAACAATTGCAATCAGTATCAGCCTGGTAAACCCGGTGGATAACAGGTACATGATTCCAAACACGGACGCCCCAAGCACTTTCCGTACTCCAATCTCCCGCCTCCGCTGTTCCGCAAGAAATGCCGACAATCCATATAGACCCATAGCGGATATCAGTATTGCCAATACTGCAAAAATGTTGAACAATGTACCAAGTCTTTGTTCGCCCTGGTAAAGATTGGCTATGTCCTGGTCAAGGAAATTAAAAGAGAAAGGATAGGCCGGGTTAAGATCGGTGCTGATTTTTTCTAACGCTTTAATCGTTGCCTCGCTGTTTCCTGATGCGGTGCGAATTACAACAAAACCACCCCAACGGTTCAGGTTGAGAACGAGGGGTTCAATGGGTTGCTGAATTGGCTTAAAATTAAAATCCCTGACCACTCCAATGATAACTCCCTTGTTTCCCCACATTGATAATGTTTTGCCAATCGCTTCATCTGATTTTATTCCCATCACCTTCAGGGCAGTTTCATTAACCATGAAGTTCGCAGAATCGGCTTTAAATGATTCTGAGAAATCACGCCCGTGCAGAAGTTGCATTTTGAAAACCCTGATAAAGTTTTCGGAAATAGCAAGGCTGGGGATTACTACCTGTGATTTCGGGTCTTTACCTTCCCAGACAACATCTATAGTTCCCGAAGTGAGGTTAGTTGGCAGATTATCTATGATTGTGAAATCAGTTGTTAAAGGGTTCTGTTTTAAGGCGGCCTTCATCGCATCGAGTTTACCCCACATTTCACCAGTCATCGGCATATACAGAAGATTTTCTTTGTCGAACCCGATGTTCCTTTTGTGAATGAAATGTAATTGTTTGTAAACTACAACGGTCCCGATCAACAGCACAATAGACACGATGAATTGCGTAACAACAAGGGTGTTCCTGAAAAAGAGGCTGCCACCTGATTTATTCAGTGAGCCCTTCAACACTTTCACGGGGCGAAAACCGGATAAGAATAATGCCGGATAGCTGCCTGAGATCAAACCCGTAGCCAGCGCCATACCAACGAGGGACAGCCAGATTTTCCCATCCATAAAATTGATCGACAGTTTTTTGCCGGCGATATCATTAAACGAAGGAAGAAAAAGGAATACAAAGCCTACAGCGATCAAAAGGGCGAGGAATGAGACCACGACGGATTCTCCCATAAATTGCAGAATAAGTTGACCGCGTTTAGCACCCGCCACTTTGCGGATGCCAACTTCCCGGGCTCTCCTTGCAGACCTGGCTGTGGCAAGGTTCATGAAATTGATGCATGCAACGACGAGAATAAAAATGGCAACAATCAAAAAGATGTTTACGTATTGAACATTGCCGTGGCCGGGAAGATCTACCTGTAAGTTGGAATGAAGATGAATACTGGTGAGTGGCTGCAGATAGAAATTGATTTTAAAATCAGGTTGTTTTGTTTTATAAATAGCATCCATCTGCTTTTCAAACTTCTTCACCGAAGCCGTCCCAGGTATTATATTCTTGACTAAAAGCAGGTAAGAATAATAATTGAAATTACCCCAGCTATTGGTTTTTAAATCCCGCTCCCGGTTAGCTATTGCCGACATTGGCATTATACAGTCAAACTTGAGGTGGGAGTTAGGAGGTAAGTCGGCGAAGATGGCCGTAACGGTAACGTTATCTCCGTTATTTCTCTTCAGGGTCCTGCCCAAAGCAGCTTCCCGCCCGAAATATTTTTTGGCCATGGATTGAGTCAGCAATATGGCATCCGGCCTGGACATTGCCGTATTCTTATTACCAGCAATTAACGGGAATGAGAAGATTTCTAAAAATGTGGAGTCGGCATAAAAAGTATTTTTCTCTTCAAACTTGTTATTGCCGGCTTCGAATAAGGTAGTTGTAAGATGACTTAACCTCACATAATTCTGAACCGACGGGAGTTCTGCTTTAAGCCCGCCTGGCATACCTGCCGGGTTAACTGCTGCTTTGAAATCACTTGCATTACATGTTATACGAAAGATATGATCCGCATTTTTGTGGAAACGATCATAACTTAATTCATGGTTTACCCATAACAGGATAAGTATGCTGCAGGCCATCCCTATTGCAAGTCCCGAAATATTTATCAGGGAATATGCTTTGTGCCGGGTAATATTCCGGAAGGCGATTTTGAGATAGTTTTTTATCATGGCAGTTACGATGAGTGAGGTTTATTTATACAACCATGTGACGACCCGGAATTGACATTTGTTACATTTCAACTTCACATTTTTTGTAACGCTTTCTACTTTTACTATCACATCATGCTAAGATATGTTACTGCGTTTTCAATAATTACCGCTCTTATCTAATTATGCACGAAGAATAAGATGCCGGGTCCTGTTCTATAGGTTATACGCCTGAATTCGCGACCGTAACTTTCGATTAAATTGATGGGGGATGCCCAATTTAGTTTTTGATGTGAATAAAGATGTTAAATTGGAATAAAACCCGGTGTGTTAAGTCACGCCCTTTTGAAATTTATTAGTTTGACTATGATCAGAATCTTTGGAGTAGTTTTTCACCTGTTCATTTCGGTTCAGCTTTCAGCTCAAAACCCTGGCTACAACCTGGGCACATCAAGCTCAGTGCAATATGATCAACTGAAAACGGAGTTTGATTCTCCACCAGTGGAAAGCCGGCTAAGATGTTACTGGTGGTGGTTAAACAGCATGGCGACAAAACAATCCATTACCCGTGACCTTGAAGAAATGAAAGCTAAGGGCTATGGTGGAGCATCGATTGTTGATGCCGGCAGTTCGAGCTATGATGTGGCAAAAAAGACAGCCGCGGGACCAGTGTTCATGAGTAAAGATTGGATGGAACTCTATAAACACGCTATAAAAGAGGCCGAGCGGCTCGGTATAGAATTAAGTGTGAACATTCAAAGTGGATGGAACCCGGGCGGGCCCACGATAACCCCTGAACTTGCACAAAAAAAAATCGTGTATTCAGATACGTCAGTTGAAGGTGGGAAACATATAGAGATGACACTTCGTCAACCTGCATCCAGGCTGATTTATAAAGACATTATTGTACAGGCTTACAAAGAAAAACCCGGTGTTCATCTAATAAAGGACAGCGTTATCAAAAATTGGGGAATCAAATCTTTCAATCAGAGCTTTGGATTTAAAGGAACTTATCCCTTGTACAAGCTCCGCGAAGAATTTGATCAACCTGAAAAAATAAATGGTATCCTCAAGGATGAAATTATTGACCTTTCTGCTAAAGTTATCGATGGCAGGATCAGCTGGGATGCGCCCCCTGGAAAATGGATCATCATAAGATATGGGTGGACAGCAACCGGTGCAATAACCTCAACAACGAGTGATGGATGGAATGGCCTGTCACTTGATCACCTTGACCCGGCGGCTTTTGAAAAATTCAATACAGATGTAATCACTCCGTTGATCAGGACAGCAAAAGATGCAGGGAACAGCCTTCGTTATCTTCAGACTGACAGTTGGGAAATGGGAAACGTAGGCTGGACCAATAATTTTCCCGGGGAGTTTAAGAAATATCGTGGCTATGATATCACTCCATATCTTCCTGTACTTGCCGGACGTGTTGTGGAAAGTGTTGAGGTATCAAACCGATTTCTGCAGGATTACCGTAAAACAATCGGCGACTGTATTGCGGCAAATCACTACCAGTTACTAAGCAATCTTGCTCATAAGAATGGCCTTGGTATGCATCCTGAATCCGGCGGCCCTCATTCCGCACCCGTTGACGCATTGAAGGTACTGGGGATAAGTGAATTTCCCCAGGGCGAATTCTGGGCAACGGCGAATACTCACCGGATCAAAGACGATGAAAGGCTTGCTGTAAAACAAAGCGCGTCGGTGGCACATACTTATGGCAAGCGATATGTAGCTGCTGAAGGTCCCACTTCGATAGGGCCTCAGTGGGAAAGATCTCCGAAAGATCTGAAATCAAATATAGACCGGGTCTTTTGCTCGGGGGTTAACAGGATTGTTTGGCACACTTTCACATCTTCTCCCGCAGAATTTGGCAAACCAGGCAATGAATATTTTGCAGGCACGCATATGAATCCAAACGTGACCTGGTGGAACCAGGCCGGAAGTTTTATTGATTATCTTAATCGGTGTTCGCATTTACTATCACAAGGCCTTTTTGTGGCTGACGCATTGTACTATTATGGTGATGATGTTCCAAATTTTGTGTTTCTCAAAGAAGAGGTGAGAAATCTTGCCTTTGGTTACGACTGGGATAAATGTTCAAAGCAGGTTTTGCTGGAACGAACTGCAGTTCAAAACCAAAGGCTGGTGTTGAAGGATGGTATGACATACCGGGTATTGGTGTTACCGGAAGAGACAGCAATAGACCTGCAGGTGCTCAGAAAGCTCGACACTTTAGTAAAAAACGGTCTGACTGTTATCGGGCCCAGGCCGGTTAAGTCCAACAGCCTCACCAACTATCCCTCAAATGATATTGAGATTAAAGAAATAGCGACGCGATTATGGGGCCCGATAGATGGAGGCCCGATAAAGGAAAACGCATATGGCAAGGGCAAGGTGATCTGGGGCCGTGATGTAAACTCGGTGTTGAGGGAAATGAAGGTATTACCAGATCTTGCATTCAGCAGTACAAAACAACAAACCGCGCTCGATTATATTCACCGTACTACAGACTCAATGGAAATCTATTTCGTAGTCAACAGGTTTGGGCGGAAAAATATCAATGACTTCGAGTTTCGTTATTTAACAAGCTTACCTGACAGATATGAACTGACTGAATGCAGGTTTCGTATTACCGGTATGGTTCCGGAGAGTTGGGATCCAATGACCGGCGAGATTACCGGGATCCCCGTTTACCGGGAAGAAAATGGCCAGACGATCATCCCGGTTGCTTTTGAACCGGAAGGATCGAGGTTTATCGTGTTCCGCAAACGAAATCCCTCGGCCGGAAGTGCAAAAAACAAACATATAGTGCAAATTATGACTGAAGGCAAACGTATTTTTCCGGCAAATGAATTCCCTGATGAAAAGCCCGTTATCGATTTTGTGAAAACGAAAACCGGCATCTCAGTTTCGGTAACAAAAAGTGGTAACTACCAATTAAGCTGGTCAGATGGAACCACAACCCGGCATCAACTCAGCACTAACGTTTCGCCTCAACCGCTAACGGGCAAATGGAATATCATTTTTGACACTGTTTGGGGTGGTCCTGCCCGGATAGTGACCGACAGTCTCATGTCCTGGACCACGTTTAAGGACGATCGTGTAAAATATTATTCGGGCAGGGCGATTTATACAAAGGATTTTGTTCTTAAAAAACGCAGCGCTGGTTCTAAAACTGTTCTTGATCTCGGTAATGTTTTAGAATTGGCCTCTATAACGATCAATGGTCATAAGTTGCCAGCCAGGTGGAGCCCTCCATTCGCATTTGATATCACCCCGTACACAAAGACGGGGACGAATACACTGGAAGTTGATGTAGTAAATCTTTGGCCCAACAGGCTGATAGGCGACAGTAAACTGCCGTCAGAAAAACGCCTGACAAAAACAAATATCATGAAATTCGATAAACCCGATTCCGAAAAGATGTTACGTGAGTCAGGCCTGCTCGGCCCGGTAACACTGACGCAAAAGACTTTTACGGAGATCATTTTCAGCAAGCAATAACATTTCAGGTACCAGGTATTGCCGAAGCAGTATCTTGCAGGCAGATTGAGAAAAGATGCTGATGACAAAAAAGGACATTGAAAACAGGGCTGACGTGGAATTACTCATCAATTCGTTTTATGATAAAGTAAAGCCGGACCCGGTTATTGGATTTATATTCACAGATATCATGAAAATAAACTGGCAGGAACACCTGCCAGCTATATACAACTTCTGGGAAAATGCCATTCTCTTTACGGGAAATTATAGTGGCAACCTGATGCAGATTCACCGGAACATAAACGAAATAACACCTCTTTCTGCAGCGCAATTTAAGCGGTGGACCGATTTATTTTGCGCGACGGTTGACGAACTCTTCGATGGTGATAAGGCTATTCTGGCAAAACAGAGAGCGATCGGAATTTCAACTACCATGCAGATCAAAATCCTTCATTCGTCATTCTGAATTATTCGGACGCTGTAAAGCAAACCTTCATACATCATTCTGAATTATTTTGAAGGATCCCTTAAAAATATATCACCGCTGATGGTCTTGAGATTTACTGCCGTTCCACCTCCTTTGTAGCGGCTGCTTATATCAGCCGAACCTTTTTTGGAAGTAATGGACTCATTGTCCAGGATGTTACTATACACGGTCCCCGTAATGGTGCTCAATTTAAAATCAGCCTTCAGGTCAGAGGGGATCAACAAATCTATAAAACCACTGATGCTGTTCGCCTTTACCTCCGCAGTTTTCCCTTTTATCACTATGTTGCCGTTGATTGTTTCTACGTTGATAGGTGCTTTTTCAGGAACATAGACATCCCAGTAGATATCAGTTTTGCAACAGTTTGAGTCTTCCTTCCAGTTATTGCTTCGCTTTGATTCAATTTTTGCATTTACCGTGATGGCATTATTCGATTCATCAAATTCAACAATATACTCATCATTGTACCGGTTGTCCGAAATAGAGACGGAAGCCTTAACAGACACTTCATTCTTGTTCCAGGTGTTTATCCTGATTGAATCTGCAATCTGCAGTTTCAGGTTCACATCTTTGTTGTTGCTATAATTGAATGTTTTTTCGATCATTTTTTGTGCGCTTACCGTCAAAGCTGTAAAGCAAAAAAGCAATGCGATCGACATATTTTTCATACACTGATAAGTTAAGGATAATTAAATGATAATGATGTTTGAATAACCAATAACAGACAAGGGGTGGTCTTAAGACTTACGGAGATAAATGTTACCCGAAATGTTGGTTATTTTCAATGGCACTCCTCCGCCGTTCAACTGGGTTTTGAGCTTTGATCCCCCTACCTGCTTCAACTTCTTATCGGTTGAGGTTAAATCAAAGTCTGAATAAAATGCTCCTGTCACTGTTTCCATCTCCAGGTCAACCGCCGATTTTGAAGGCATTGTTACATCAATTTCACCACTGATAGATGCAAGCGAAATTGGCTTATCCTTACTCAGTTCCGTAAACACTATCTGGACATCACCGGCAATAGTTGATAATACAAGCGGACCAGTGACATTTTTCAGAATGATATCCTGGCAATTTTTTACTTCGACCTCGTTTTTGATGTTGGAGATGGTTACTTTACCGGAATTGCCGCATTCATTGCTCAGCTTCAGGCTAAAGTTTTCAGGTACCCTGATCTTGTAATTTGCTTTTTTATATATTGGTAACAGGCAATTTAATGTGATCTGGTTTCCATTTTTTTCAACGGCAATGGCCATTCCGGTATTATCGGTTCCCTGGGCGTAAACCGGGGTTAATCCTTTCGCGCGCTCAGGCGGCTTTGTAGAATGATCAGACACGATAACAATTTCATTGCCACTATATCCCTCTATAGGAAGATTTCCAGGAAATTGATTAAGCGTTAATTTACCTTCTTTGGAATTCTGCACCTGTATCTTGTATTCCTGTGCAATTGTCGACCCATGCAAAAACCCACTGACGAAAAGGAGGAAGAGAACATTTTTGAATTTCGTATTTTTCATTTTTTTACGTTTAATAATTATGCCATCCGGCATTGTGTAATTTGATTTTTTTGTTGCACGTGTAAACGGGATCCATAGATCAGCAGACTAAATACTACCCTATCAACAAGCGCTTGTTGATGTGTAATAGTAAAATCCAACAGAAAGCTAACCGGTCCTCAAAGTAACTTGAGGCCTCTTATAGCAGCATCTTTTACCGGGGCAAGTGTTGACTTGTCAGAAATAATTTCTTTGATGGGTTCGATCGCCCTTGGTTCTTTTTGATCTGTAAGTATATTAATCAGTACTATCTGAACAATTGGTTCTTTCTGTTGCTTAAGCGAGTTCACAAGTGAATCCCTCACAGCCTGATTAGCACTGAACCTGGATATTGTATTTAAAGCTGCGAGCCTTACGTTCACATTCTGATCCCCATTTAACGTATTGATAAGCGCCTGTATAATTTCCTGCCCGGGATTATTCATCTGTTCTACATAGGTCACAGCCTTTATCCGTTCACTCGGTGATTCATTATCCAGCAGATTCAGCATAATGGCCTCCTTCATTGCATTAACTTCGGTTCTAAGCACCGCCATTTGCGCACTGGTTTCGTTTTTAGTTTTGCCCCGGGTTACAACACTGCCGATCACAACTCCACCGGCTAATAATAAGATACAGGCAGCAACCTTCAGAAGAATATTCCGGATGGGTAACACCGGAACTTCCTTTTCCTTTAAGGGGTGAAGAATTCCTGTTGTTGCGAGTATGTTTATTTCCGACTGGAGCATGGTTTCAAAGTTCTCCTTAAGCGTAACACCTGGCAATTGCGGCTTCTCGCTGGCTATAGCGCTGAATATCTCTTTATATTCAGATAACTCCCTGCGGCATGTCTCACATGCATTTAAATGGAGATCCAAAGACTTCCTCGTGTTTCCCGGCAATTCGTTGTCCAGGTAATCTATCAACAACAATTGCACATCGCTACATTTCAGCATCTTCAGTTGTTTTGTTTAAAATAAATTTGTTTCAGCTCTTTTATTGCCCGGTGAATCTGTACTTTGACCGACCCTTCAGACATGTTCTTCAATTGTGATATCTCGCGGTATTTAAGTCCTTCGAACCGGCTCAGTACGATCAGCTCGCGATCAACCGGCCCGAGTTGGCCAAGCGCAACATGCAACTTTTCAAAATCTTTTTCGACAAAGTCCTGATCACTAACGGCAATTTCTTTTTCAGAAAAATCAATAGAATCCGCGACTATGTCCGACATTTTTTTCTCCTGTTTGCAATAGTCCGCATGCATGTTGCGGGCCATTTTATACATCCAGGATTTGAAAGATCCTTTTTCAACATGGAACCCTTCCCTGTATCGTATTATCCGGTAAAACAAGTTTTGAGTCAGATCCTCGCTTTTCTGCTTATCCATGGTGAGCTTAAGAAAAAAGTTGAAAACCGCTACATGATAACGATTGAACAGCTCAGTCAGGTCAGACAAATGACCGTTTTTGACACTAACCATTATTTTTTCGTCTGACAAAGCTGACACCAGGGATCTGTTTTATTATATGTATACTCCGGTTTGAAGAAATAGTTACAGGAATCTATGAAAAAAGTCAGAATATTTTTCCGGCTGCGATGTTTGCAAACTGTGTTCCAAACATTAATCTGATCATGATAACCTTGCCATGTCTGTCTGGCCAGCAAAATAACAAACCCCGGATTTCAATAGCCAGGGGGTTGTGAAGCCACAAAAATAAAACAGGTTGGGACCGGGCAATCCGGTTACTGAGCGGGCGATGTAATTAATGAGTGATTGACGGGTATTCGAAATATTGTTTAATTTAAATGTACATATCAGGATAAGCTGCTGAGATTTCAATGATTTGCTATCAACGATAAATGAGTTGACCGATGAAAAATAAATCACGCAGGAAATTCATCAAAAACCTGGGATTGGGTGGCTTTGCGGCCGGGGTTTCGCCAATCAGTATGATAGGATCCCCGGAGTTTCAAAACATCGAGGGAGATCACAGCGCTGCTCCAAATTTCGAATCTGCAGTCAAACATATCTATAATGACAGTTATACCGACGAATTTCTAAACCGGGTAGCTTTCCCTATTGGAGGTATTGGCGCGGGCATGTTTTGTCTCGAAGGTGCAGGCGCAATTTCGCATATGTCAGTCAGGCATAAACCCGAGGTTTTTAATGAACCAGGCTTGTTTGCAGCCATCCACATCAAAGGTTCAAAATCCGGAGCTAAAATTCTTGAAGGCCCTGTTCCGGACTGGAAAAAATTTGGTCAACCAAATGCCGGTAACGGTTCAGCCGGCTCTGTTACGGGACTACCACGTTTTCAAAAAGCAACGTTTAAACCAAGGTTTCCTTTTGCAACTATGCATCTTACTGATCCTGAAATCCCGGTCACTGTGCAGCTCACGGGTTGGAGTCCCTTTATACCGACAGATGAAAACAATTCAAGCCTGCCGGTTGGTGCATTGGAATATACGTTTTCAAACCCGGGCAGTGCTCCCGTTGACTTGGTGTTTTCTTACAATGCAAAAAATTTTCTTAAGGTAGATAACGGTAAAAGCGAAATCCGGAAATATCAAAATGGTTTTATCTTATCTGAAAATGGCACAAAAGAGAAACCATTTTTGAAAGGAGACTTCGCGATCTATACTGACCAGGCTGATACCGAGGTGGATCATTCATGGTTCAGGGGTGGCTGGTGGGATCCACTGACAATGGCCTGGAATAAAATAAAAAGTGGCGATCTGACAGCGGTTGACCCGGTTGAGTCCGGCGCTCCCGGAGCTTCATTGTTTGTGCCTTTCCGATTAAATCCCGGAAGCAGGAAAACAATCGTCGTTTATTGTTCATGGTTCGTTCCGGGATCGGACCAGGCGCATGGAAAAGTTGGTGAGAAAAAAGACTGTGATCCGCGAACAGGTTGCTGCTCTTCACCTGCTGATATTGCTCTTGATAAATATGACAAAGATTTTGACGCCCCTTTTTATAAGCCCTGGTATAGCAGTGTTTTCACATCAATAGAAGAAGTTTGTAAGTTCTGGACAATGAAATATCAGGAGCTTAGGAAAAACTCCCGCACTTTCAGTGATGCTTTTTTTTCAGGTACTCTACCACCCGAAGTTATGGAAGCGGTTGCTTCAAATCTCTCTATTCTGAAATCTCCTACGGTGCTCCGCCAGTTTGATGGGCGGCTGTGGAGCTTTGAAGGTTGTAGTGACAACGCTGGCTGTTGTCATGGTTCGTGTACGCATGTCTGGAACTATGCACAGGCTATTGCTCATTTGTTTCCCGCGCTGGAAAGAAGTTTGCGTCACACAGAGTTCTGTGAGAGCCAGAATGAAGAAGGTCATCAGAACTTCAGGTCTACATTGCCGATCAAACCCGCTACCCACGATTTTCATCCGGCAGCCGATGGTCAGCTCGGAGGCATCATGAAAGTCTACCGCGAGTGGAGGATCAGTGGCGATAACGAATGGGTAAAAAAAATGTACCCGATGGTAAGGAGCAGTCTTGAGTATTGTATCCGTACCTGGGATCCGGAACAAAAAGGTATTATCGAAGAGCCACATCATAACACCTATGATATAGAATTCTGGGGTCCGGATGGCATGCACTCATCCTTTTACCTGGGTGCATTAAAAGCGATCACAGAAATTGGTGCTTACCTGGGAGAGGATGTATCAAAATATGAAGCCTTATTCGAAAAAGGCGGCAATTACATGGAGGAGAAATTATATGATGGCGAATATTTCATCCAGGAAATAAAGTTTACGGGTCTGAAAGCGAAAAATCCGGTTGAAGCTTCAGCTAAGTCTATGGGAGGTTCCTATTCCGACGAAGCAAAAAAACTGTTGGAAAAAGAAGGGCCAAAGTATCAATACGGAAAGGGATGTTTGTCCGATGGCATTCTCGGGGCGTGGATAGCCCGGATGTGCGGGCTTGCGGACCCGGTTGATTCCATGAAAATCAAAAGCCACCTGGTGGCAGTTCACAAATACAACCTGAAATCAAACCTGAGTGATCATGCGAATCCACAGCGGCCTTCTTATGCGCTGGGCGAAGAAGGCGGGCTGTTATTATGTTCCTGGCCAAAAGGCGGAAAACTGTCACTGCCATTTGTATATAGCGATGAAGTATGGACTGGCATTGAACACCAGGTTGCGGCCCATCTCATGTTGATGGGTGAAGTAAAGAAAGGACTTGAGATCGTCAGGACAAGCCGAAACCGTTATGATGGACGTATCCGCAATCCTTTTAACGAGTATGAATGCGGACACTGGTATGCCAGGGCCCTTTCAAGTTATGGGTACCTGCAATGCTTAACCGGTGTCCGTTTCGACGCAGTGGATAAGATATTGTATGTCGATTCCAAAATTGGCGACTTCAAATCTTTCATTTCAACCGGGACCGGGTTCGGTACGGTTACACTTGCAAAAGGCAGGGTGACCGTTGATGTTGTGTATGGAAAAATTCCCTACTCAGAGATCCGTATCCAGCCATAAATCCAAAATGTATCCTCATAAAAATACCATGCACTTCACATGAACAGATCGATCAACTCCGATCAGGCATAGAACTCCGCGAACATTTATTAATCTCCCGGTAACGGTTATATCGAATTGTTAACCTTTCTCAATTCATACATCATTTATCCCGTTTTATTTTCTTAGCCATTGATCTTCGGCTGTGCGCGACCGAGTTTTGACTCATAAAAAAAACAAAAAAATTTATGAAAAAGACTGGATTACTACTGGTATTGGCAGCTGTAATATTTACATCCTGCGACAAAGAAAAAGATGATAACAGCGGAATTTTAAAAGGAAACGAAGTTCAGGTACATGAAGGAAAAGCATGGACCTGGGTTCAGGTGGATAAAAATGGCAATCCACAAAAAATGGCAGTTTCCATAAACGATGCAGCATTGAAAAGTTTGCCTACTAAAGGAGGAGATGATGGTCATCACAAGGGGCACAGTGGAATTAATAACTGGGCTCTGAAATTTCATCCCAAGGCAAATATTTATCCATTCACTTACCTGGGACTTGACTGGAATCCAATTGGCCACGAGCCGGATCCTATATATGGAAAATCGCATTTTGATTTCCATTTTTATATGATGACCCAGGCAGAAGTTGATGCAATCCCTCCTTATGAAGTAGATAGTGCAAAGTTTAAGAATTCACCTGCACCAGAATACCTTCCTGCAAAATATATCAATCCTGGTGGCGGTGTTCCAAAAATGGGCGCACATTGGGTGGATATTACTTCATCAGAATTTAACGGACAGCCCTTTACCCAAACATTTATCTATGGCTCTTTCAATGGTAAAGTAAATTTTTATGAACCCATGATCACATTGGATTTCATTAAGAACAACAACAATTTTGAAAGATCCATTCCTCAACCTGCTAAAGTCCAGAAAAGCGGATACTATCCAACAAAGCTCAGGATCGTAAAGCATGATGGTGTAACTGATATAATCCTGGATGGAATGACTTATCGTACACAGTCTTAAACTTTCTTACTTACTCACAGGCACGAATTTGGTTCAGCGTAAATGGCTAGCATTTGCCAGATAGAAGGACATTATGACCCATCTGATTGCAGGACATTATTTAACCCAACATAAACATGAAAAAGGGGTTTGGTTATCCAAATCCCTTTAATCTTTTACGGGAATACGCTTTATATACTCCAGTTAATGTTTATTATTTATCCCTTGTTAAGGTGCAGTATTCTGTCATTTTAATGTTTACTATTTATCCCTTGTTAAGGTGCAGTATTCTGTCATTTTAATGTTCATTATTTATCCCTTGTAATATGAAGTATCCTGTCGTCTTATCGTTCATTATTTGTCCCTTGTTAATGTGCAGTATCTGTCATTATAATATTCATTATTTATCCCTTGTTAATGTGAAGTATCCTGTCCTCTTAGTTTTACCTAGTTAATATGTGTCGTCTCCTGTCTACTTACAGTTCATTATTTATCCCCCGGTTAACGTGCAGTATTTGTCTTAGGTAATGTGCAATATTTATATCCTATTATTGCTCCATATGATATCCTCTTGCTGTGTATTATTTATAACCTGGTAATGCGCACTTATGGATGCTGTTAGTACGCTTGTGGATCCTGTTAGTTCACTTGTGGATGCTGTTTCAATTATTTAAAATTTCTTGCTTCAGGAAAAACTTTTTCTCCTGCATTCTCCCTTACCTGGGATCGTTTGTTCTGAGCATGAATGGGAATGGTTTTTTCATCGCCACGTGATAAGGTTAACAGAGGCAGGTTTTCGTTTCTTGATTGAGTGAGATTACGAAGTAATTTTGTGAAATCATGGCATGTTCTGACAATCACATGTATCACCTCCCCTTCCCTTTGCAATTTCCCTTCAACCATTATAAGTCGTGATTGCAATACCTCTTTACGGAATTTTTCAAACAGGCTTTCAAAAATAACAAGGTTAGCGAAACCGGTTTCATCTTCAATAGTCATGAAGCAAACTCCACCAGCCGTTCCGGGCCTTTGTCGCACAAGTACAAGACCCGCAACTTTTACCGGTTGCCCGTCCTTCATGTCGGCCAGTCCTTTGGTAGATGTTATGTATAACTGGGTGAGTTTTTCTCTTACGAAACTAACCGGGTGAGCTTTCAAGGACAATGACGTAGTTGCGTAATCCTGCACAACATGCTCCGAATATGACATACCTGGCAGTGTTATGCTTTTTTCAGAAATATCAGCAGCATCCTGGCCAGCAAAAAGTGCCCTGTGACGATCATCTTTTGTGGAAACTTCCCATAAAGCCTGTCTTCTGTCAAGACCAAGTGATCTGAACGCATCCGCATCTGCGAGCTTTTCGAGGGCAGCTTCCGGCACTCCAGCTTCTCTTAAACTATTGACATCTGTATATGATTCAATTCTTCCTTCAGTTAACACTTTTATATCCTCTTCCCTTAATCCTTTCACCTGGCGGAACCCTAACCGAAGTGCATGATATTTTCCGGATTTTCCTTCAAGCCTGTTATCCCATAAAGAATAATTAATGTCAACAGGCCTCACATCCACACCGTGTTTTTTTGCATCAATAACAATCTGTGCCGGTTGATAAAATCCCATTGGCATACTATTCAAAAGGGCACAGGCAAAAACATCGGGATAATAACATTTGATCCATGATGATACATACACCAGCAACGCAAAACTTGCGGCATGGCTCTCGGGAAAGCCATAACTTCCAAATCCTTCCAACTGTTTAAAGACCCTTTGAGCATATTCAATCGTATAGCCCCGTTCAAGCATTCCGTTTATAAGCTTTTGCTCAAACTGGGTGACGAGACCTTTCAATTTGAAGGTAGCCATGCTTCTTCTTAATTCATCCGCTTCGGCCGGGGTGAATCCTGCGGCTACTATTGCTATTTTCATTGCCTGTTCCTGGAATAAAGGGACCCCCAATGTCCGGCCCAGTATTTCTTCCAGTTCCTTCGATGGATATTCAACTGGTTCTTCACCATTTCGTCTTCGCAGATATGGATGAACCATATCCCCCTGGATCGGCCCTGGTCTCACAATTGCAACTTCAATGACAAGATCATAAAAACAACGAGGTCTTAACCTTGGTAGCATTGATTGCTGGGCGCTGCTCTCGATCTGAAATACTCCAATGGTATCCGCCTCGCAGATCATGTCATATACTTTGCTATCGTCCTGCGGAATATTCGCGAGTGTAAGGTTAAGTCCATAGTTTTCCTTTGCTGTTTCAAAGGCTTTTCTGATGCAGGTTAACATTCCCAGGCCAAGCACATCAATTTTCAAAAATCCAAGGTCATCTATATCATCCTTGTTCCATTCTATACAGGTGCGGTTTTGCATACGTGCATTCATAATCGGACAAAGATTCGAAAGTTTGCCACGTGTAATTACAAAACCACCCGTATGCTGACCAAGCTGGCGGGGAAATCCAATATACTGCTCTGTAAGTGACAGAACTTTCCGAAGATGCTTATCATCGGGATTCAAACCTTGTTCCAGGATACGTTTCCCCTCAAACCATTCAGTGGTAAATTCCCATATAGATCCTGATAACCTGTTAATAGTATCCACTGACAGACCCATTGCTTTGCCAACATCCCTGATTGCTCCTTTCTGGTGTTGCTGGGTTACGGTTGCAATAATTGCTGCCCTGTCGCGACCGTATTTTTGATAAATATATTGAATGACTTCTTCACGTCTTTCATGTTCGAAATCGACATCTATATCCGGTGGCTCATTACGGGCGGATGAAATGAATCTTTCAAAAAGCAAGTCAAACTTTGTTGGATTAACAGAGGTTATTCCCAGGCAAAAACAAATCGTTGAATTAGCTGCTGATCCCCGGCCCTGGCAAAGGATGCCCTGGGATCTGGCAAATCTTACAATATCATAGACAGTTAGAAAATAAGGCGCATAATTCATCTGGTCAATAAAACCTAATTCATGATTGATAGCTGCAATCGTTTTCTCCGGTATTGTTTCACCAAATTTTTCTTTTGCTCCTTCCCAGGCAAGAAAAATCAATTCCTCCTGCGGTGTACGACCTTCACTTGTTATTTCTTCCGGGTATTCATATTTTAATGAATCAAGGGTAAACCGGCATGCCTCAGCAATTTCGCGTGTTCGCATGATGGCATCCGGGTAATGCCGGAACAAACGGATCATTTCCTCCGGAGCTTTTAAATGTCTTTCCGCATTTTCATGCAATAGAAACCCTGCATTATAAATAGTGCATTTCTCACGAATGCATGTTAAAACATCCTGCAGTTGCCTTCGGTCTGGATTATCATAATGAACGTCATTAGTGGCCACCAATGGAACCTGTACTTCGTTTGAAATTTCAGCCAAACGATAAAGTTGTTTGGCATCATCACCGGAATATTGGCGCGTTGCAGCAAGATAAAGATGCTCACCAAAAGCTTTCCTGTATTCTCTTATGGCAATTTTGAATGCGGGGTCAAATTCAAAGTGCTCATTCAGGCTGGATGGGGGGATAGCAACGAGTTTACACTCACTGGCATACATGAAAACATCCTCCTTGTAAAGAAGACAATCGCCTTTTTCTGCCCTGAGGTTACCGATGGTGAGCAAGGAGCACAATTGCGAATATCCATGACCGGTAGTTGGATAAATAAGCAGTGATGGCCCGTCGGAAATGTCCAACCGGCATCCGGGAATGATTCTTATACCCTTTTTTTTAGCGGCACTATGAGCGCGTACAATACCCGCAAGTGTATTTCTATCGGTAATACCTATTTCACCATAACCATATTCTGCGGCTTCAGCAACCAGCTCTTCCGGGTGGGATGCACCCCGGAGAAAACTAAAATTTGTTGTTACCTGGAGTTCGGTATATGACATACGCGATTAGGATTTTAAGCAAATATTCCATGTAAGAACCATTGATAGGAGCTTTCCGCGGAATAATGTCCAATCCGGAATAGCCAGTAACGATGTCCTTCTTCATCTTCAACACTATAATAATCACGGTGCTGGCCTTCTTCGATCCACCATTCCGCTTCAATCCGCTCAGGCCCATCCGCTTTTTTTATATTATGTACTTTTCCTTTGTAACGAAACAACATAGGAGGATAATCAGGAATAGGTGCCGCAACACCTATAGGTTCAGGTGTTTTTAACAGTTGCAAGGGTCTTGGGCGGTGAACACGCCATGGAATTGATGGTTGTTCAGTGACGGAAGACGCAAGCCGGATTGATCTTTCGGGCCAGTGATGTTGATCAGGCAAATAACGATGAATATTTTTTGAACCAATTTTATTTGTCAACCTGTCAATCAACTCAGCCAGGGCATTGTCTTCGAGCCCACATGTACCTTCCCATAATCTTTCCTGGACAGCAATGAGGTCATCTACTTTTGGAGCTTCCAGGATAAATAGTTCTATACCCAGCGCCGGTTCAATCGTCTGTAATTTTATCTCAAATAGTTTGTATAAATGTTTTGTATTGACTGAAGGACGGTTGGTGCCGATTTCAATCTGAACAATTTTACCGTCAACCCGAAAACATTTAAACCTTGCATGCCGGATGCCCTTTTGTTCTTTTTTTAGCCGGTTTGCGATTTTTTCCAATAACTGTTCCAGCGCGATGCTGATACCGGTAGCAGAGACTATTGGTTCAAGGCACGGAAGTCTTTCCTGGTAAGGCTCTATAGGAATGACCGGAATAATTTTTTCTTCTGCATTTCCTAAAGCCTTGTCAAGTTGCAAGAGCAATGATTGCCCAAATCGCCTACGAAGCGCTGACCTGGGCATTCCTATAATATTACTTACCTGGTGAAGACCCAGTTTGAACAAACGTTCCGTTATTTCAGGTTCCAGCCTGAGCGAAGCCGGAGGTAGTGTAAGCAAAGCTTCAGATTGTTGAGACGGTTCAATAACAGGTGTAATTTTGCCATAACGTGCAATTGCCCAGGAACAACCAATTGTATCAGCCATGGCCGCTCTAACAGTATACCCAAGAATTTTAAGCCTGGTAATTATCTCTTTCAAAAATTGTTTTTCACCACCCCATAAATGTGCACAACCTGTTGCATCAAGCATAATTCCGTCAGGCAAATCAACAGCAACTTCTGGTGAATACCGGATAGCCCATTCTGCAATTCCCTTTAGCAACCTTCCTGAAAGTCCCGGTTTATCATCCATTACTTTTAGGTCCGGAACCATTGCGCGGGCATCTGCGACAGCCATACCGGTTGCAATACCATGTGCAGTTGCTTCTGCATTTAATGCCGTAATGATCATTCTGCCATGATCCGGGGCAGCAATCACAAAAGGATGTTCTTTCAGATCTGGCTGCCTTATCGCGAACCAATCTGTTTTAAGATGAGAAAACCATATAGACACAAAACGTTCAGCCATGTCACCCCACTTTCTTGCTTCGCTCACTTGTGATGATGTTGAACACTTCGGTTTCAGTTCTGAATTTGCCTGCCTCCCATCCAACATCCCAAATACCGGGTTTTCCGTTTCTTACTTTTAGCAATTCCACTTTCCAATTTGCATATCCCAGACCGGGCATCCCATCCCTGGTGGTGCTTGGCAATGAAGAAACTTTCCAGCGGGTTACACAGGCATTGGTATTATGATTCCTGGGTTGATGCCGTAAAACAAAACCGGTTACACAGCTTTGTTCGACGGCGAGTTGCAGTCTTCTCGACGATGTGAAACTTAATTCACTCAGTTCGCAAACAACAGCTGCCAGACCACCACATTTCAATGACTCTTCTGTTGCCCATAAAATATCTCTTTCTTTCTTAAGATCTACAAATAATATATGATGGGGTTCTATCCCGAAAAACTTTAATGCAGGAGGGAAAATCGTCCCTGATCCTGAGATCCAGATACATGCTCCACCCTTTTTCATCAGGCCAGATATTATCCCAGAAACAAATCCAATGGTTGCAGCTTTGTCTTCAGCAATCACGCTGATGAACTCATGCACAGCTCCTACCGGAAAGGAATTATTGGGAAAAGCAGCATCAATCGGTCCCCAACCAATATTCAATGGGATACCACTCACTTTTTTCACCCCATTCAGTGAAAGGATATCTTTTTGCAATTGCGCTAATATGGTGGCTTTGTCAGTCAACATCAATTCATTCTCCTACAATAATACTAAATATTTTAGTAATTTATCCCAAAAATTGTAGTTTATAGATTATCAATGAAATAGGATGAAACAAATTCAAAATTGAAATCGGTTATTGGGGGAATTAAAATGCAGGATGACTCAAAACTCCAAAACTTCTATTATATATGAAGTTATTTCAACTAGTTTGTTATTATCAAAACGAAAAATGTCACAGTATTCAACTTTGCCCGGGGAATTATCCTGGTTTGTAAAACTGGAATAACCCTGTACCACAACAGTATCATCTGTGACAATATGGTGAGTGTTTGTCATTGAAGAATTGTCCATTTCAGCCAACATTTTATTACAATGGGCGATCACATTTTCCTTCCCGATTATTGCCGGTGATCCTACAATGTTCCATTGGATATGATCATCAAAGGAATCATAAACTGACTTGAAATCACCTTTGGAAAACGTATCGCCTATCTCTGTAGTTGTCTGCATGATTAGTACATTGAATTATGATATAAATTAACAAATCCCTGATTCATAATCAAAAGAAAACAGGCACTATTCATTCACCATTATATGTTCCACCAATAGGTCCACTTCAATACAAATTGCCTGCTTTTAGAAGTAAAGGGAGTTGGATTAAGGTTATCACCATAAACAATGAACAAATCAGAAGCAGGCTTGTAGCGCCACTGCAATCGGGTATTTACATTCACATTTTTTATTTGCTCGTTGTATTGTACAAATGTGGTAAAATAAAGTGTTTTGGTAAAAGTGACATCTATCCGTGGTCCAATCAGCCAGAACTTATAATGATCATATGGAGGCAGCATTTTAAGGTCAATATAATTCGCATTCAATGCAATATTTACATATGGCTGAAACCGGTAACCGACCTGGAAAGTTGTGCTCACGCGTTTACCATGATTATAATATCCACCATAAACTGCATCAACCAAATAAGTCAATAGCGATTGCGGTTTTGATACAAATTGTGCCTGGATTGAATTCCAATGATTTTCAAATCCTGCCGGCAACATTGGTGCGCCTGTATTGGTAGGATCGAATGGTTTTAAGAGTTTTACATAGGTATTTATTCCACTCAGGGTAAAAACAGCGCGGTTACGAAATGTAAGAATATACGACAGATTACTTTCATTGTCTGTTTTATTGAATTGCTCATCAAAATAATAACCGGCCATCACCTGCACACCATGACTGAGCACTGCTCCTTTTTTAGGAAAGAAATTATGCAAAACCAACGGACTGACTTTATTGAATCCGTTTCTTGGCACATATCCTACTTCGGCGTTGTAATTTTTTCCAACATATTCATGCTGAAGATATATCGTCCAGTATTTACTCAGGTATTGAAGATGACCCGCTACAACATGATCTCTTGACTTAACCTGGGGTGAAAAGGACTTCAACGCAAGCAATTTCCCCGTCCACAAATTATTTGATGAAGCGAGATTGTATTCCAGCCCTGCTGTACGGTTGTAATTTTCTGAAGGATTTACTGATTTCCAGGTTTCCGTAGCCTGTTTATTGATAAAGATTACACCAATATTGGATCTGGAAAAAACCCGGCGTTGAAGGGTAAGTACCCCAAAATTCTGAGCAGCAACTTCATTGTCATTGGAATGTCCTGTTTGCAGATCCATTACCCCTATTCTCCATTGTTTGTTGATCTTTCCTGTAAGCCTTGCCCCGAACTGAATCGGTGCGTTGAGACCAATACGACGGGAAAAAAAAGGCCTTATGTCCTGGTATCCAAAATTATTAAACAGGTCCCCGTTCTCAAGAAAAAACTGTCGCTTTTCAGGAAAAAACAATTCGAAGCGATTGAGATTTATCACCTGTTGATCAACATCGACCTGCGAGAAATCCGGATTCACGGTAAGATCCAGGTTCAGTGAAGAGGTTACTGCAATTTTAGCATCACCACCAATATCAAAGCGGTAATCAGTGGGCCGGTTATTTATATGATCTGTTGCCACTGCGCCAAGAACATATGGAATAATGGAAACATTTGTGCCGGCTGCCGGTGGTGCAGTATCCCAAACCAATGTACCAGTATAAGCAAGGGCAGCTGTAGGGAATTGACGCGGAACTGGTGCCCAGGCTGATTTTTCTGTTGTTTTAAGATCGTTCCGACTGAAGTTTATTCCCCATTCGTTGATACCTTTTTTATAGCGGATGCTTTTGAACGGTATTGATGCCTCCCAGATCCATTTTGTTTCATCCTGTGAAATCGCAGATGTCCATTTTGTATCCCAGTTTAAATCAACCTTTCCCCCTTCATACATGCTGCCATCCCACTGGGCTCCTGCTGCATTGGCCCCAAAACTGAAGCCGTCGGTCCGTGCATCGAAAGGGTCCATAAAAAGAAGGAAATTATCATTTTTGCCGAAGTTAAAATCGCGTTTAAGAGACTCAACCATATATGGTCCGGCAAGTTTATTAAAGCAATGAACGATGATATAAATATTTCTATCATCATAAGTCATTCTTACCTGGGTCCGCACATTAGCGAGACTAGTATCCATAGGTAAGGTCATGTAAAACTCGGAGGTGGAATCAGCAAGTTGCCAGGCGAGCTCCTGCATTTGTCCATCAATAATAACCGGGGTTGTGGTTTTACGGATATGGTACCGGAAGCCTGAGTTCTGCTTTTGTGCCTGGGTCGTAAGAGTGATTAACCATACCGCGGAGAAGAGGCATACTACCGCTTTTAAAAAGTAAGAATAACGCATGAAAGACAGCAACCTGGAATTAAGTCAGTAGATAATTTACTGCGAAAGGTAAACGTTTTATTGCTTGGAAAAAAGTCATAACTACAAAAGCTACCGTCTCATAGAAACGATAGCTTTTTGTATGACCTGGCGGGGTTAAAAAGAGTAAGTAGACCCGTTACGGGACTTTACCCAGTGAATATAATTATTTATTCTTGGAATCGTCTTTTGCTTCTTCGTTCTCACCAATTTTCGAAGCTGGGCGTCTGACAGCCTTCAAACCAGCAAACTGAACCTTGAGTTTAGCAATCTTAAGGTTGTCATTAGTTGGAAGGTCTTTTTCTATTTCGTTTTTACGGGTATCCAGTGCTTCGTAAAGGGTCTTAATTTCATCCCAATCTTCCCTGCTGTATTTCTCCCTGTTTTCTTTGACGGTGTTTACAAATCGGTCATATACTGAAAGGGCATTTTTAGCGGTAACCCAATTGAACTGCATATCAGAACCAACTTGTTCGTCACCAAACAATGATCTGCGGAGAGTGACTTTGTAATCACTTGCTGCAGCTTCATTTTTTTTGTCTCTTATCTTCACTTCATAATCGTCTTTTAATTTATTGTATTCTGCTTTGACTTCCTCAAGCTTTTTGTTGGCATCACTGGAAAGTTCTTTACCCGCTACCTGAATCTTATCAATAGTGCGGTTATATTCGGTTTTGATTGTTGCCCAACCTTCCTCTGAATAAACCGGGGTGACTGATTTAACTGAATCAAGATAGGAGTCGAGTCTGCTAAGATCACGTTCAATTTCATTGTCATCGTTCGAATCACAAGCTGTGAAACCAAAGCAAACAATTGCGGTTGCAGCTAACAAATTTGAAATTTTCATTGTCATAAATTTTAAGTGATGTGTTTTTGGGATTAACTGTTATATAAGAAAATATTGTAACCTTGATTGAAATCACTTTGGATTGAACATCGCTGCATTTACCGCAAGATGGACCGGTTTTCACCAAAATTAATCATGTACCGGTCTTACTGTTTCAAACCAGCTGTAGGGTCATCATAACTGTCAGCATGATCTCATTAACCTACATCATCTCATTAACCTAAAGGCGATCAGGTGTAATTTTCCATTGGATGACAGGTTAGTTATTACGAAATCCGGTAGGATTCGTTTTATGTGAGGATGCGATCAACTAATAACTAAAAAGCATACACCATGTCATCGGTGCTAAAAGTATTATTTGGCCTTATAAAAGAATCGTGCCACCCGGGGATCATGTAAGTGGGTATATTTTGCCCGAATAATTATATGAGAAGAATCACTAATAAATGGAAGTGCATACAACTATCAATCGCCACTGTTCGAAAGGATGGTTCAACTCCTGGCATCCAAAAGCTGTTGAGAAAATCAGGCATAACGCTGGGAGATTATGCGTAACATAAATGAGGGAAACGGCACTATTGTGATTTGAGGGAATTGTCCCTGATCTGTTTGAATTCAGAGCCTTGTTTCCATTCGACCATCCTGGATTCGAAAGCAAGACGTTGAGCAACCATGAACATCAGCTTAAGGTCCTCAATACCACCTGCCATCGTCCAGGTAGCCGGATCATATTCATCAGACGGCCGATGATAGTGTTTATCACGGTATTCAGCTTCCAGCTTCTCACCGTATTCAGCACCTTTACCGACAATGTTTACACCACGTTTTGTATATAAAGCGGGAACACCCACTTTAGCAAAATTAAAATGATCAGACCGATAATAATATCCCGCTTCAGGATGTGTTTCATATGCCAGTACCCTGCCTTGTTTTTCTGTAGCAGTTTTGAGATAGTCTTCCAGCTCAGATTGTCCTTTGCCAATAGTAATGATATCACGCGATGAATCAAACGGACTGAGACCGTCCATATTAATGTTCGCGATTGTTTTGTTTAAAGGAAAAACAGGATTAAGCGAATAATAGGCTGAGCCCCACAAGCCCTGTTCTTCTGCGGTTACAGCAAGAAATACGATGGTTCGTTCGGGTTTAACTTTAAGACTTTTAAAAACCCTTGCGAGCTCCAGTAAGCCGGCAGTACCGGTTGCGTTATCGAGTGCGCCATTATAAATTGAATCCCCGGATTCATCTGGTTTTGCGATACCGAAATGATCCCAGTGTGCGCTGAATATAATAACCTCACCAGGCCTTTTCGTACCTGGTATTTTTGCAATCACATTGTGACTCCTGTTATAGGTTGCCTGTACTTTCATGGAAGTACTAAGTTTAACATTCAGTGGGGTAGCCTTAAATCCCCGTTGATTTGCCTTTTTTAGCATTGTACTGTCAAGGCCAGCTGCTGTGAGCAGACGGTTTGCTGATTGTTCATTGATCCATCCGATAACATCGCAGTTTTTTACCGCCTTTCCACGGGTATCAAGTTGCAGCCTTGGGCTGTTAAAGCCATTTTGCTGAACGATAAACGGGTAGCTGGCTGCAGCAGTGTTGTGAACGATCAGGCAGCCTTTGGCCCCCTGTCGTGCAGCTTCTTCAAACTTGTAGGTCCAACGCCCATAATAAGTCATTTCAGTTCCCTTGAATAATGAAGTATCGCCTATCCAGAAACCGGGATCATTAACCATAACCATCACAACTTTACCCTTCACATCTACCCCTTCATAGTCATTCCATTGATATTCGGGTGCCACGACGCCGAATCCTGCAAAAACCAGTTCGACATTATTTAAAGAGATGGAAGAGTCGGTTTTGTCTGTCCAGATGACATAATCGTCGTATGCTTTGAGGTCAAAACTCCCACGTTGAGCATTAACTTTCATAGAAGGTGCCGCGGTAGCCAGGATATTTACCATAGGTACGGCCTGCAGGTAACTGTCACCATTCCCCGGCTCTAGTCCAAGGGCAGCAAATGCTGTCTGCAGGTAACTGATAGTCCGTGATTCACCTTCGGTAAAAGGCATACGGCCCAGAAAAGAATCTGAAGCCAGTACAGCAACATGTTTCTTAAGAGAATCAGCACGAAAATTTGCAAGGCCATCATCAGAAGGCATATTTGTTTCGCTGTTCTGGCAAGAAATGAGCGTGAATATCAGGACAACACCGGTGGGAAATAATTTGAGCATGCGTCTGTATTTATTACCGGAAGATACAGCATTCAGCATGTTTAATCCAACGCGTTTATGATTAATGACGTGTTCTGCTAATCGGAATTAAGCCAGTCGCCAGCCGGCCACACTGATATGCCGTGGTGATGTTTGGGGACACGCTATGAGCCTATTCCAAGCTTCTTAAGCAGGTTTTCTTTATAATTGGCGCCGATAGGAATTTCGACTTTGTCAAGCTCTGCCATATTCCCGTTTAACGCATTTATCCGTGTTATATTTATAATGAAGGAGCGATGGACGCGGACGAAAGTGTTACCGGGTAACATGGATTCAAACATTTTCAAATGCATTCCGGCCAGTATCTTTTTATCAGGCAGGTGTACATAACTAAAATCCTTTTCTGCTTCAATGTAAAGGATGTTGTTAAATGGCACTTTTATAAGCCTTGAATCCTTTTTAATAAAAATGTAATCTACATTTGAACCAGGTTCCTGAACCGTCCTGGTTCTCATACGTTCCCTCACTTTTTCAATGGCCTGGTAGAACCGGTCATAGGTCACCGGTTTGAGGAGATAATCAACCGAGTTAAGTTCAAAACCTTCAACTGCGTAATCGTGATAAGCCGTTGTAAAGACTACCAATGGGGGTTGCCTGAGTGAACGCAGGAACTCAGTGCCGGTAATGACTGGCATCTGGATATCAAGAAAAATGAGGTCGATCTCGTGTTGATGAATCCCTTCATAAGCTTCCGCGCCATTCATACAGGTTTTTAAAAGTGACAGGCCAGGCGTGGCAGCAATGTGATTCTTTAAGATTTCCCGCGCCAGTGGTTCGTCATCCACGATCATACACCTGATCTCATTCATAAGATTCTATATTGATTGAAACGATATAATGCTCCGCCGTCGCGCTCACTTCATAAGCATATTTGCCAGGATAGTAGAGGTTAAGGCGTTTCTGAAGATTCCTGATACCTATCCCCTGTCTTTCCTCAACAGTTTCTTTTACCCCGCCCGAGTTTTCCGCCCTGAGAATGATATGATTTTTGTCGACAAAGAAATCAATCTTAATGTAAGCGTCTATTACATCTTCCGTGTGTTTGAAGGCATTTTCAATTACTGGTACCAATAAAAGGGGCGCCATGTTTTTGACTGTGCCATCATTCTGATAATTAAATTTAACTGTTATATGGTTAAGACGGATCGATTCGAGATCAATATAGTTGCGCATCAATTGGACTTCTTTATCTACAGCCACTAAATCACTGTTACTCTCATATAACGAATAACGAAGAAACTGGGTCAAACCTGCAACTGTTTCAAGTGACTTCGTCTTTTGATCGTTCATGATCAGTCCATAAATATTATTCAGCGTATTGAAAAGAAAATGTGGATTTACCTGAGATCGCAAAAAGTTAAATTCAAGCTGAAGATTTTCCCTGCTAAGCTGTAAAGATAAAAATTGCTGTCGCATGAACATGATCGCGTACTTAATACTTAATGGCAGGGCAATGGTGAAGATCAGCCCAATAAGACTGCCAAGGCTCAGTACTTTGGCTAACAATCTCGTCGAAATATCCTTAGACATGAATGGAAAATATCCTGAGTTATCCCGTTCCAGTGCGGCCATGCAGGTTGAACAATTTTTCAATAAAATTTCCTCCCTGCCAATATCCGCCAGCGCAAAAATGACCAGGAGAACGAATGTTTGTATTATCCCAATCACAAATCGTTTACGATAGAAATATTGCGGAAGGACCCAGTAAACGAATGGGTAGTAAAAGATAATCGTAGCAAAAGCGCTTGCCGCAATATTTGCAAAAACCATACTTCTTGGCCACCCGCGGAGACTGTTAAAGGAGATTCCTGAAAGATAAAACTGGATCAGCACAATGACAATCCAGAAAAACAAATGCAATGCAATCCTGATTGATTTGGTCCGGTAAACGATATCCAACGCTTTATTGATGTTCATACCGACAAATTGCAATTTTTGGCGCCAACCAAAGAATCTAACCGACTAAAGGGTTTAAAAATTCTACAAAGCGGCCTAAACCGGCAACTATCAGGAAAGGCGCGTTCTGTAGCAGCGCCCGTCGGCAAAAAGCAACTGCTGATAGAAAATAAAAAGTGATCTGTCGGTTTGCTTTGTTTACCGGCTTTTATGTCTGTCATTTTGGAACTTAAATTATTCTATATGAAACATAGTATTATTATGTCAATCGTTGCAATCATATTTTACCTGAACGCATCAGCGCAGTCAGCATCCCCTCAGTCAATGAGCGGGAGGATCGATAGCCTCGTTAATTCAGCTGTTGAAAACCGTGAGTTCAATGGAACAGTGTTAGTCATTAACAACGGCAAAGTTTTACTGCACAAAGGATATGGTTATAGTGATTTAACAAAAAAGTCAGTCAACTGCCCTGAGACAATATATAATATCGCTTCCATTACCAAAACATTTACCGCAGCTCTTATCATGAAGTTACAGGAATCAGGAAAGGTTTCGGTTGACGACTCACTGTCAAATTATTATCCGGATTTCCCAAATGCCGGGAAAATAACCATCCGGCATTTATTGACACATACCTCTGGTATCCCGGATTATGTACAGGACCCAGGGTTCAGGAACAGTGATCAGATGAAAGCGTCTAACCATGAAGAAATGATCAACTGGTTTAAAGACAAACCGCTCCATTTTGAACCGGGAACTAAATTTATGTATAGTAACAGTGGCTATCGAATGCTCGGTGTTGTCATCGAAAAAATTACGGGGATGTCATACGGTGAAGCGCTCCACCGGTATATTTTCAATCCACTGCGGATGTACCATACCAGTTATGGACCACCGACTGATACGGCAAACCTGGCAAGGGGTTATGGAATGTATTTTAAGAATTTCCAGCGTGAGGTGACTGCTGTCCATCCTTCCGTTTCTTATGCAACCGGTGCCATCTACAGTACTACAGGGGATTTATATAAATGGGACAGCGCTCTTCAAACCACGAAGTTTTTAAGTAATGAATCCTTAATCGCGATGTATCGGCGTGACAAAGGCCCGTATGGATTTGGATGGTTCACCGACTCCTTATACGGTGATGAAAGAGTATCACATGATGGTAATATTAATGGCTTTAAATCCAACATAAACAGGTTCCCCGGGAAAAACACCTGTGTAATTGCCTTGAGTAATGCAAACAATAGTTCCGTAGGAGGAATGGTAAGAAACATTGTGAACCTCATTTATCAGAAACCGTTTTCCAAATCTATCATGGACGCTCCGTCAGTTAAGTTACCTGATAGTATGATGCTGGCCTATACCGGCACCTACAGGTTTGGCTCATCTGGTGACAAAACGTTAGCCGTTGTCCTTGAGAAGACTGAGCTCATTCTCCGCATCCCCGGTATAAGAGTGATGAAGCTTGAAGCGCTGAACCCACACGTTTTCCGGTCAGGTACTGCGAGAATAGAATTTTCAGGTCCCGCACGGGGCAATTACAACCAGTTAATGATCTTCGATAAAGGAGAATTTGTGGGCGCACAGAAATAAGCTGGTATCTATCGTATCATCAATGAAAAGAGATTATAAAACCCCGTATTCAATGAGTAATGCTTATCGTACGGGGTTTTAATATTTTCAATGGGGGTTATTATTCAACTCCAGGCGAAGCCAGGATTAGTCACCTCAATTGCGAACAGCCTTTAATGTGCCGATTAACCTGTTTTTCTTCATGTCTCTTATACTGATCCAATAGGTTCCTCTTACAAATTTTGCCGTGTTTAGCAGATGGGTGGTTTTATTACTAAATTTATAAGCATCCAGTATCACACCACGTGCATCATAAATAGTTACGCTGTAGGTTTTATTGGTCGATAATCCCTTTATGGTAAATCCATTGGTAAATGGATTTGGATAACCGGTAATAGCAATACCTGGATAATCGACGTCAGTCACGCTGGTTGTCATCAGGTTCCTGGTAATTTTTACGCTGTCTATCGCTGTTAAAGTCGTATAACAACCTTCACTGGTTTTCATCCTGACATAAATCCAATTGCTGCCATTGATAAGTTTGTCGGCAGTAATTCCATATGTGGCGGAAGCACTTTCTGATTGGAGGATATTAGTAAAGTTCCTGTCGGTTGCAAAAGTATATACGGGAGTTGCGCCACCATATTTTTTGTTGGTTGCAGTTAGCATGGAAACTTCAGACGGGTTGCTGATTGTGGTTGTTCCCGCACTGATTCCGACTTCCGGTGTAACGGGGCTTGTAATGCGCACCGGTGTTACGAGCCAGCTTTCACCACTTTCGTTTACGTACTGAACGAGTACGGTGTAAACTCCTGCAGGTATTAATTTAGGGCTGATACTAAAAATGCTGTCACTGCTAACGGGAAGCGAGGCGGATCCAACGATTACCCTGGCTTTAAAATGTGTGCCCGGATTATTTACTTTTATTTTCTGCATAACAATGGAACCGCAATATGCTGAATCGATAGCTATGGAAGGTTTCGGCGGTGCTGCCGGCAGATCCCTGATCAACGTGTGTACGAGGTTGGTCCTGACCGGGGGATTGAAATCAAAATAGATATCACTCCTGTTGCTGATCAAAGTTCCATTTGTTACAAATGACTGGGGTTTGACCCTGAAAGCCAGGTAACCGTGACTGGCTTTTGCGTTTATATTACTGTCAGGCAAAAGGATATTTTCAAACTTCCACTCCAGTTTATTATTATCTGAAATGGTTAGCAAATAATTATGACTGGCCCCGATCATCTGCAATGAGGCAACGTCAATGTTATTTTCAAGTGTATCCCTGATCATGACATTAAACGCGGTGTCATTGCCGGTATTCTGAAAGCGGATGACATAGTTGAGGTATTCTCCATTGTTTACCTGGGCGCGGCTCATGTATCCGCCGTGTAATTCAATCTTGTCATTTGGATCATAGGCTCCTGTAACCAACTGCCTTAATTTAACCGTATCATTGAATGGCCGTACATCTGTATCGGACTGGCTGACCAAAACCTGGGCATACATAGAATCTGCAAAATTTGCTATAGGCGGAAGTGCCACCACTCCTGTTAATTCTATGGCCCCAAAAGATGCCGGGTTAAGGGTATTCAGGTTCCAGGTAAGGGTGTCGCCGGATATGGCTGCGAAAGCAGGTGTGGCCCCTGTAATTGTGGTTTTGCCACTTTTAATAAATTTAAGTTTTGCGTTTGTTGCTACCATGGTACCCGTGTTCCTGTATTCAAGCCGGTAACCTATTGCCATTCCTGGTCTCACCGGTGTCAAGGGAATGATGTTAACTGAAAGGTCATATTGATTGGCAACTGGCTGTAAAGCAAAAACGATGGAATCTCCCGCGCTTCCCCGGGTATAATTTCCAGTATGGAACGCGGGGAAAACGGTGTAATGTTCCTGGTCAGGAATGCGAACCTCGAAATAACCAGTATCTGTAAGAAACCTGAATTCACCATTTTTAACAAGGCTGCGGTAGTCAGTTCCGTTTTGACTGATTGATACTGGAATACCATCAGCGAAAGTTTCGCCGGCCCCTTTTATACCGTCATAGTTCAGATCATAAAACACCCTGCCATGAAGCGCACTGTCGGGAACTATTATAGCGGCAAAGTCAATCATGCGGATCCTGTCGTTATCGTAGTCGGCGATAAACAAGTTTCCCTTTGTGTTAAAAGCTAGCCCCGCAGGTGTGTTCAGGCTGGCATTAATTGCCGGCCCGCCATCACCCGAATATGAGCTGGTACCATAGGTTCCGGCTAATCGTGTGATAACACCCGTCCCGTTATCAACCCTTCTCACAATACTTGATTCCTGGGCGGTCAGGTAGAGATTACCTATGGTATCGACAGCAATGCCAGTGACAGCGCCTATTTCGGCTTCTATTGCCGGTCCGTCATCACCGCCTGTGCCCGGAAAGTGATTACCCGCAACGATTGAAATTCTGCCTGTGAGTGCATCAATTTTCCTGATAAGGAGATTTCCACTTTCACTGAAATAAATATTATCAAAGTTATCAATGGTGATCTTTGTTGGGAAACTCAATGCAGCATCAATGGCAATGGAGTCGTTAATATTGAATCCATCAGCTCCGGTTCCTGCAATGGTTGAAATTATACCGGTGGTGATATCAATTCTCCTGATGCGATGATTGTATTGATCGGCTATCACAACATTTCCTTTACTGTCTGTTGTTATATCCTGTACATTGTTCATGGCTGCAGCGGTAGCAGGACCACCATCTCCTGAATATCCGTTTGTTCCTGTACCCGCAATTGTTGAAATCAAACCCGTAGCTGCTGTAACCTTACGGATATACATATTGTTGTCGACAAAATAAAGGTTGCCTGCAGAATCAACAGCTAAACCAGAGGGCATACCAATTCTTGCAGAGATTGCAGGCATGCCATCGTCATCAATTGACCCTGGTACACCTGTCCCCGCAATTGTGTTGATATTATTAGTGATCGCATCAACTTTATAAATCTTTGCATTGGCCGCATCTGCGATATATACATTATTCATTGCATCAACAGTGATATTTTCAGGATGACTCAACTGAGCGCTGTCCCTGTGCCCGCCGATACCAGATATATTGCCTGTACCGCTACCTATCCATCGTGAGATGATTCCTGTGCTTTTATCAATCTTACGAACAGATGAATTGAAGTCATCCGCTACATAAATATCGCCATCTCTTGAGATAGCGATCATTGCTGCAAGTGTAAAAGTGGCGCTGACAGCAGGTCCGCCATCTCCATGCGATTCGGCAAAGGCACTTCCGGCTATAGTATTGATGATACCTGTTGCTGCTTCAATTTTACGCAGTCTGGAATAATCAGTTATATAAAGATTTCCCTGCGGATCATTTGCGATGTAATTGGGATAGTTAAGCCTTGCACTGGTAGCTTGTCCTCCATCACCACCAAATCCCGGCACGCCGTTTCCTGCAAATGTTGAAACGATACCTGTGACTGCATCAATCCGGCGAACCGTTTTGCCAAAACCGGGTTCACCATCGGCAAGCACAAAAAGGTTACCCTGGTAATCGATCGACAATGACATAATGGTGGAGAAAGTAGCATTCAATGCGGTTCCTCCGTCACCACTGTTGGCGTTTGTTGCAGCACTTCCGGCAATGGTTGTAATTATCCCTGTCGCTAATGTTATTTTTCTGATCTGCGATATATCAGCCACATAAATGTTACCGGCTACATCCGTTGCCATAGCGCTGATGTCGCGGAAAGAGGCGTTTAATGCGGGGCCGTCATCACCCCCAATCCCGGATCCTACACCGGCTATACGAACAAGCTGATCCGTATTTGGGTCGATGCGATAAATAGTTCCCGGCCCTGCTATATATATGTTGTTCTGATTGTCGATCGCAATGCAGGTTGTGTTTGTCAAATCGGCTGCCATCAATGGAATCCGATCGATGTCGCTTATCTGTCCCCCGCCGGCAACGGTATTAATGATACCGGTAAACCTGTCCACCTTCCTGAGTCTATCGTTAACAAACGCATACAAATTGCCAAAGGTGTCTGTAGCCATGGCCGGCGCGCGGGATATGCCAACAGCAGACCCCAACCTGCCTTCTCCTATTGAACCACCGGCAAAAGTGGAGATGGTCTGAGCCTGGATAAATTCACTAAATAAAACTGATAAAATGATAAAGACAAATGCGAATGCAGGACGAAACACTGACGGCTTTTTCATAGTTCAGGGATGAAGGAGCTGAGATACCAGTTCTTCATAATTGTATTTACTTATGACCGGTAGCTATTAATCACTATCAACGAAGTTTTCTCGGGCTGAGTATGCCACATGCATAAAAAGTTAACAACTCATCAGTATATTACAGGATCATGCTACTTACAATCAACCGGTCTACAGGTAGACCCTTAGCAACCGAAAACATTATTAAAGCAGATATGAAGGGTTATCTGTATATAACGGGAACGTGTATGCTACGACATATATAATCCGGGGTTTCAATATTGATTCCGGATTGCCGCTCACCCGGGTAATTATTGCTTCGAACACCCCCCACAATTATTGTTTCAAACGCCAGGGATAATTATTTTTGTATGCAGAATTCCGGCTTTCAACTTCTTTTGCAATTTGACCTTTAGATTCAATATTTTACACCCCAAATTCCTAATCTGATGGCTAGCAACAAAACCAGCATAAAAGGTTCAATGAACGGAAACCACGGGAAAAACAAATTGCAGTCGGGCAGCAATGGCAGAAATGCCGGCCCTTCCAGCAAAACCCAGGTTGCAAAGTCTCCCAGACCTGTAGTTTCCTATAACGATGAACTCGACACCCGCCACTTACTGCATGTGCTTACGGAAGTGAAAAATGGCAACTTCAGCGTAAGGATGCCCATCGATCATTCCGGGCTGAGTGGAAAAATAAGTGACACCCTGAATGAGATCATCCAGTTGAACGAGAAAATGATGCTGGAATTTACCAAGGCCGGCAACACCATCGGAAAACAGGGAAAACTTACGCAACGTATCGAAGTGCCCAGTGCAAAAGGTGCCTGGAGTCTGGGGGTAGAATCACTCAACATTCTTATCTCCGACCTGGTACACCCTACGATAGAAATTGCACACGTTATCAGTTCGGTGGCGAAAGGAAATCTTTCACAGGAAATGCCACTTGAAATAAGCGGGCATGCACTCCAGGGTGAATTTGCGCGGATAGCCAAAGAAGTAAATGACATGGTGAAACAGCTCAATCTTTTCTCCATGGAGGTAACACGTGTTGCCCGTGAGGTGGGTTCTGAAGGAAAACTGGGCGGACAGGCAAAAGTAAAAGGTGTAGGCGGTGTATGGAAAGACCTTACGGATTCAGTAAACCAGATGGGTAGTAACCTGACGGCCCAGGTTAGAAATATTGCTGAGGTAACTACTGCTGTTGCTAAGGGTGACCTCTCGAAAAAGATTACGGTGGATGTAAAGGGTGAAATACTTGAGCTTAAAAACACGATCAATACGATGGTGGATCAGCTCAACTCTTTTTCGTCGGAAGTTACGCGCGTGGCACTGGAGGTAGGAACAGAGGGAAAACTTGGGGGCCAGGCACAGGTAAAAGGTGTGGCAGGTACGTGGAAGGATTTAACGGATTCTGTAAACCAGATGGCATCAAATCTTACCGGCCAGGTAAGAAATATCGCAGAAGTAACTACTGCGTTTGCAAAGGGCGATCTGTCGCGACAGATCACGGTGGACGTGAAGGGAGAAATACTTGAACTTAAAAATACCATCAATACGATGGTGGATCAGCTTAACTCATTTTCCGGTGAGGTAACCCGTGTTGCCCGTGAGGTAGGTTCTGAAGGTAAACTTGGAGGACAGGCTAAAGTAAAAGGTGTGGGCGGAGTTTGGAAAGATCTTACGGACTCGGTAAACCAGATGGCATCAAACCTTACCGGGCAGGTACGAAATATTGCAGAAGTAACCACTGCCGTTGCAAAGGGTGACTTGTCGAGAAAGATCACTGTGGATGTAAAAGGTGAAATTCTTGAATTGAAAAACACCATCAATACGATGGTGGATCAGTTGAACTCCTTCTCTTCCGAAGTTACGCGTGTGGCGCTTGAAGTGGGTACCGAAGGAAAACTCGGGGGCCAGGCCCAGGTAAAAGGTGTGGCAGGAACCTGGAAAGATCTGACCGATTCTGTAAATGGTATGGCCAGTAGTTTGACCGGCCAGGTGAGAAATATTGCGGAGGTCACCACTGCGGTTGCAAAGGGTGACTTGTCCAGAAAAATTACCGTGGACGTGAAAGGTGAAATCCTTGAGTTGAAAAACACCATCAACACCATGGTGGATCAGTTGAACTCGTTTGGTTCAGAGGTAACGCGGGTGGCACGTGAGGTTGGATCGGAAGGAAAACTCGGCGGACAGGCAGCGGTACCGGGTGTGGGTGGTACCTGGAAGGATCTGACAGACTCGGTTAACATCATGGCCGGTAACCTTACGTCCCAGGTGCGGAATATTGCGGAGGTAACCACAGCAGTTGCGACCGGTGACTTATCAAGAAAAATCGATGTAAACGTAAAAGGAGAAATCCTGGAACTGAAAAACACTATCAATACGATGGTGGACCAGCTAAGGGGATTTGCTTCTGAGGTTACGCGTGTTGCCCGTGAGGTTGGATCAGAGGGTAAACTGGGCGGACAGGCAACTGTTAAGGGAGTCGGAGGTGTATGGAAAGATCTTACAGATTCAGTAAATGGAATGGCTTCCAATCTTACCGGCCAGGTACGTAACATCGCAGAGGTAACAACGGCGGTGGCTAAAGGTGACCTTAGCCGGAAGATTACGGTGGACGTAAAAGGAGAAATTCTTGAGTTGAAAAACACCATCAACACGATGGTGGATCAGTTAAATTCATTCGGTTCGGAAGTTACCCGGGTAGCACGTGAGGTTGGATCCGAAGGTAAGCTCGGCGGCCAGGCGGATGTACCCGGCGTTGCGGGAACCTGGAAGGATCTTACAGACAGCGTTAATAAAATGGCATCGAACCTGACTTCGCAGGTAAGAAATATCGCTGAGGTAACCACGGCAGTGGCCAATGGTGACCTTTCGAGAAAAATTGGTGTGGATGTAAAAGGTGAAATCCTTGAGTTGAAAAACACCATCAACACGATGGTGGATCAGCTCCGCGGATTTGCATCTGAGGTAACCCGTGTGGCCCGTGAGGTTGGTACAGAGGGTAAACTTGGCGGACAGGCAAACGTGCCTGGTGTTGCCGGTACCTGGAAAGACTTGACTGACTCGGTAAACCAGATGGCCGGTAACCTAACGGCCCAGGTTCGTAACATTGCGGAAGTGGCGATTGCGGTGGCAAATGGTGATATGTCCAAAAAGATTACGGTGGATGTGCGCGGAGAAATTCTGCAGTTGAAGGAAACGCTGAATACAATGGTGGATCAGCTTCGCGCTTTTGCTTCCGAAGTTACGCGTGTGGCCAGGGAAGTTGGTACGGATGGAAAGTTGGGTGGACAGGCCTTTGTACCGGGTGTGGCGGGTACCTGGAAAGATCTGACTGACTCGGTTAACCAGATGACAGGTAACCTTACAGCGCAGGTACGTAACATTGCAGAAGTAACAAAGGCAGTTGCCTCCGGTGACCTTTCTAAAACTGTGGCCATCGATGTAAAGGGTGAGATCCTGGATCTGAAAAATACAATCAACACGATGGTGGAACAGCTCAACTCATTTGCGTTCGAGGTAACACGTGTGGCAAGGGAGGTTGGTACTGAAGGTAAACTCGGCGGACAGGCAGAGGTGCGCGGTGTGGGCGGTACATGGAAAGATCTTACAGATAGTGTAAATATGATGGCCTCAAACCTTACTAACCAGGTTCGGGGTATTGCTAAAGTTGTAACTGCCGTTGCAACGGGTAACCTTAAACAGAAACTTGCGATTGTGTCCCGCGGAGAGGTTGCTGAGCTGATCGATACCATTAACGAGATGATCGATACGCTTGCACTCTTTGCTGACCAGGTAACAACAGTGGCACGTGAGGTGGGTGTTGACGGAAGACTAGGTGGACAGGCATCGGTACCTGGCGCATCTGGTATCTGGAAAAACCTGACAGAAAACGTGAACCAGCTGGCACAGAATCTTACTACCCAGGTACGTTCGATTTCAGAGGTTGCTTCTGCGGTGACAAAGGGTGACCTTACCCGGACCATCCGTGTTGAAGCTAAAGGTGAAGTGGAAGCATTAAAGGATACGATCAACCAGATGATCGCAAACCTTAAGGAGACAACGCTTCGTAACCAGGAGCAGGACTGGCTCAAATCAAATCTTGCCAAGTTTACACAGATGTTACAGGGTCAGAAAGACCTGAAGACGGTAACCCAGCGTATTTTGTCTGAGCTCGCACAGGTTGTTAAGGCACACTATGGAGCGTTTTATATTCTCAACCAGAACGAAGAAACCCAGGTTGTTAAGTTGAGCCTGTTCTCTGCTTATGGGTACAAATCAGAAAAACATATCCCGAATGAATTTGCTATAGGTGAAGGACTGGTCGGTCAGGTAGCACTCGAAAAAGAAAGAATCATTTTATCAAATGTACCGGGTAATTATATTAAGATCTCGTCCAGTCTTGGCAGGGCGAAACCTACCAACCTGATCATTCTCCCGGTGTTGTTTGAAAACAAAGTAAAGGCAGTAATTGAGCTCGCTTCCCTGGATACATTCAGCGAAACGCATATTGACTTCCTTGAACAATTAACTGAAAGTATCGGTATCGTCATCAATACAATTGAGGCAAACTCACGTACTGAAGAACTACTGGCACAATCACAGTCACTGGCTGGTGAGCTGAAAATCCAACAGGAAGAATTGAGCCGGACAAATGATGAGCTGCAGGATAAAGCACTGTTGCTTGTCAAGCAGAAAAATGAGGTGGAAGATAAGAACCGGGAAGTGGAAGAAGCGCGTAAATCACTGGAAGAAAAAGCAGAACAACTTACCCTTACATCAAAGTATAAGTCTGAGTTCCTTGCAAACATGTCGCACGAGTTGAGAACCCCGTTAAACAGTTTACTGATACTTGCACAACAGCTGTATGAAAACGCGGAAGGCAACCTGAACGACAAACAGATTCGTTATGCCAAGACGATCCACTCATGTGGTGATGACCTTATTCAGCTTATCAATGACATCCTTGATCTGTCTAAAATTGAATCTGGATTTATCACGGCGAATATTTCAACCGTTCGTTTTGCCGAGATCACCGCGTTCGCTGAAACTACATTTAAACCGATTTCGGAAGCAAGACACCTCCGGTTTACGATCGAAACAGATACAAGCCTTCCGAATTCAATTGAAACTGACATTCAGCGACTGAACCAGATTCTTAAAAATCTACTGTCTAATTCCTTCAAGTTTACTGAAAAAGGTGTTGTTAAGCTTAAGATATATGAAGCAAAACGAAACTGGAAAAGCGGCAACCCGAACCTGGACAACGCACACAGAGTTGTAGCGTTTGCAATCAGTGATACCGGTATAGGTATCCCGCAGGAAAAACAAAACATCATATTTGAAGCATTCCAGCAGGCAGAAGGTTCAACCAGCCGGAAATACGGAGGAACGGGCCTGGGGCTTTCCATCAGCCGTGGTCTTGCTGAATTATTAGGTGGTACCATCGAACTCGAATCCAACCCGGCCCAGGGAAGTACGTTTACCTTATTCCTTCCATTGGTGAATGGCATTAATTCATCTTCAATGAAATCCAATGCAGATAACCTGAAAGCTTACAAACATTACCAGCTTGCACCGCCTGTTTCCGAAATAGATACGCTGCTTAATTCAATACGGGTGACCAATGAAGATGGTGAAACAAAAAACCTGAGTATTGTTAACGAGATGATCAATGAAACCGGTGATGACCGGACCAACATTGTAAGCTCGGATAAAGTATTGTTGATTGTTGAAGACGATCTTCGATTTGGCAAGATACTGATCGAAAAGGCAAATGAGAATAACCTCAAGGCCATAGTGGCCGTGAGTTATATAGAAGTGTTTGACTTCATCAACCGATTCAAGCCCGTTGCAATAACGCTGGATGTAAAACTTCCGGACACCAGTGGCTGGAAAGTACTTGATCTGCTTCGGAATGACCTCAATTATCGTCATATCCCTATCCACCTGATTTCCGGCGAAGAGAACCGGAGCCTGGCCCTGAAACGCGGTGCAAGAAGCTTCCTGCTTAAGCCCCTGGACAATGAATCACTCAATGAGCTATTCAGCGATATCATTTCCTTTAGTAACAAACAGGTAAAACGTGTTCTGGTCATAGAAGATAATGAACTTGAATCTTCCCAGATAGCAAAGATGCTTGACAGCGAAATAGTGAAGGTGGACGTAGCCTCATCCGCAAAAAAAGCAATAAAACAAATCGGCAAGGAAGATTATGACACTATTATCCTTGACTATTCATTGCCGGACATGGCAGGAAATGAGTTGGTCAATAAAGTTGCCGAGATCAAACACCGCCTCACTCCCATCATCATCTACTCGGCCAAGGATTTCAATAAGGTAGAGTTGAACGTGCTGAACAGGACGTCGAACGCCATACTTGCAAAAGGCGTTGATTCACTGGAACAGTTACTGGAAGAAGTCGTTTTGCATCTTCATATTAATTATAATGACCTGCCATCGGATAAGAGAAGGCTGATTGAAAACAGGCGGATGAAAGAAGATATCCTGACCGGTAAGAACATACTGGTAGTGGATGACGACGTAAGAAACCTGTTCGCACTGACAACAGTTTTTGAACGTTATAATATCAATGTGATCACCGCTGAGAGTGGAAAGGAAGCTATACAGATCATAAATGATGATAAGATAAAAACAGATATGGTCCTTATGGATATCATGATGCCGGAGATGGATGGTTATGAAACGACACAGAAAATAAGAAGGGAGCACAAAAACAGTACATTGCCGATTATCGCGGTAACTGCAAAAGCCATGAAAGGTGACAGACAGAAATGTATTGAGGCCGGGGCTTCGGATTATATTACCAAACCATTAAAAATAGATCAGTTATTATCCCTGATGCGTGTGTGGTTCTACAAATAAGTAAATAAAGATGAGTCAGAAAATACTATTGGTAGACGACCGGGAAGACAACCTGTTTTCAATGGAAACCATATTGGAGACGGAAGGTTATGTCTTTGAAAAAGCAACATCCGGAAGACAGGCATTAAAAATTCTGTTGAAGGAATTTGATTTTGCGCTCATTTTGATGGACGTGAACATGCCACACCTGAATGGCTTTGAAACCGCATCACTCATTTATGAAAGGGAAAAACTAAGACATATTCCTATTATTTTTATTACGGCGAATACCTATGGAGAAGAAAATGTGTTCAAAGGATATCGCATGGGTGCTGTGGATTATATCTATAAGCCGGTAAACCCTGACCTGCTGAGAGCCAAGGTCAGCGTATTTGTGGATCTTTATAAGCAAAAGCACCAGCTTATGATGCAGGAGCAAAAGCTGGTGGAAATAAACCGGAACCTTCAATTTGAGATCAATGAACGGAGAGCTTCGGAAGAAAAGATTATTGAACTAAATTCAGAATTGCTCAACAATGTAGATCGCCTGGAGAAAGCGAATAAGGAACTTGACCGTTTTGCATTCATGGCTTCACATGATCTGCAGGAACCTTTGCGAAAGATTCTCATGTTCACAAGCAGGATCTACGCAAAAAATGCGAACGTACTGGATACAGAGATATTAATGGATCTCAAACGGATCCAAAAGGCTACTACCAGGATGCAGGACCTGATACAGGACATCCTGATGTTCTCCAAAGTTTCTGTCCAGAACGATTCATTTGTTCAATCGGATATGCGAATGCTGATAGAAGAGGTGCTCGAAGATCTGAACGAATCCGTTGTTGCAAAAAATGCGATTGTTGAACTGGGGCAGATCCCTGCTTTACAGGTAAACCCTGTTTTGATGCGACCCTTGTTTTTCAACCTTATCTCAAATGCGCTGAAATATTCAAAGCCTGATGTAGCTCCAGTAATCAAGATTTACCCGGATCCAGGCGCCCCTGCAAATGGAAATAATGCTACCGGTGATATGGCGTATGGTGCAACATCAAGAGAATATGTACGCATTTATGTAAAAGACAACGGGATAGGATTCGACCAGCGCTATTCCGAACAGATTTTCGAGATGTTTAAAAGGCTGCATAGCCAGGATGAATACGAAGGCACCGGTATAGGGCTGGCGCTCTGTAAGCAAATCGTTGAAAAACACAACGGCTTTATTAATGTGCTGAGTAAAATCAATGAGGGCAGTACATTTATTGTTTCATTGCCGATTACACACAACAATTAAGCTGGGTTACTATGAGACCTCAAATCATTTCAATCTTACCTTTAAAATCGCGCAGCATTTTTTTGAGGTCACGACTGTCAACTGTTCCGACGGAAACCTCCGTAAGATCCTTGGTTGCAAATAAACAATCGCAGTCCTCCAGGGTTTCTGAAAGAGTCTCTTCCGGGGGATCGTGCAGTACAACCGAGGTAAAATTGATACCGTCTCCAACAGCACGATGTTTGAGCATCTCTATATTGCTTTCAACAACCTTATCATTATCACCAGTTGAGTCATCGTCATCAGCCAGGTTTTCCGCTTGATCTATATCACTTGGAAAAATATATCCTTCCGGTTCAGTTCCTTTTGATAGCAAGAAAATGGCCAGCAGATCTCCTTTTTCTTTTTTTGCCCATTCAAAGGAATGATCAATAACCGCAAAAGGGAACCTGATGCCGTTAAACAGTAAAGCGGCTTTTGACATAGCTAAGTTTTCAACGAAGTTCGTGAACTTCAGGCAGGATTTCGGACCTTAACAATTAGATAATTTGCAGACTAAACGACTGAGTAATCCAAAGTGCATATACCCCATACCAGCTCTATATATCAGGAGATGTTGAATTTTGTTGTGTTCAGGCCTTTGCTTTGCAGGTAATCGACCAGTTCTTTTGCATCTTCACCACCTCGTTGCGCATGATGCAGCAGTGAGAATCCATGTGGGCCTTTGGCATTAATGTATCCCGGATATGTTTCGAGCCAGGATTTTACAAGCTGCGTTTTTCCCAGCATCGCGAGAACGAAAAGATTGGTTCTCGCTCCGGCTTCGATTAAGAAGTTTGCCACTTCTTTTGTACCCACATGACCTGCACCTTCAATTGCAGTTTCGAAATCGCCCCCACCCCAGTCCCAGGTCGCATATAGTAACGACGGAAATTCTGCAAGTAGCGATTTTACTTTTGTGAGATCATTGTGACCGGCACCAACAAAAGCCTTGACTTTATCAGGAGGCAAAGGTTCCGTTTTGGGCGCAGCCTGGGAAAACAAAGAAGATGGCATAAAGACGGTTGTTCCGGCCGCCATTGAAAACCGGCTTAGAAAGACTTTGCGGTTCATATTGGTGATTTTTGAGAAGTTAGCCTTTCTTCTCATCAACATCATTACCACTTGTCATTATACGTTTATCAGAACTATGTTCCTTACGGTGTTCGCTTCAGGCCCTCCCATCTTACCCTCCACTTATCGTTCTTCGGTATGCCCGGGTTTTTCGTTTTACATCCATCGTAACCGGCGCACATCATAGCGACCGCTGCGAGTAGTCCCCCGTTTCCGGGGAGATACAGGGTTAGTCTTTTGTCCTGGTAGTTGTGTCCATTGTTAAGATATGTATTTGTTGGTACGGGCTTAAGTAAAGCTTCAACCGCCTGTTCGGGTAAACCCAACCTGGTTGCCGTCATCGCCGTCATGGGGAAATCCCAGCCCCAGGTATCTTCCCATTTCCAGTTTTGCCAGATCCACTTAAACGTTGATCTCATAATAGTCGTGTCAACTAATTTGGTTTGCGGTAACATTCCAAGTGCCCCGAGCACTGATGGATGATCAGTGTGATATACCGGGTTGGTGTATGAATCAACCGCATTTTCCGTGAACTGGTATTTACTGTCCCTGACAATGAGCGGAGATAATGATTGCAGCACCTCGTCCCATTTTTTTACTGGCTGCATTCCTGCCCTGGCCCGCCAGCTTTGTGCTGTCTTGAGTGCCCAGTACCAGTATACAAGTTCATAGGCAGGATTGATTGTTGTTAAGGGATCGAATCTTTCCTGGGCAGGAATAAGACCAGGACCCAGCACGTACCGGTTTTTGATTGAATCATAGTGAGCGTAAGAAACCATGAATGCTGCAGTTTGAAATACCAGGTCCTTGTATTTCCGCATTGTGGCATCGCCAGGCTTATTTCTATAACATAGTTCAGCAAAGTAGATAAGATGTGGCTGTTGCCAGATAAGGAATGCTCCTACTGAAGAGGGAGTTTCATTGCCTTCGTTGTCAGTCATCTTTTGCCACCGGATACCCTGATAACCCTGGCGTTTTGCTATGGCCCTCCCCTTTTCAGCTGCTCTGCTGTACCAGGACAAAGTATTTTCCATCAGTTCGTTTCTGCCCCATAAAGAAAAATGGATGGCATGCCACCAATGCATTTCCATATGTGGTCTGCCATACCAGCTATTGTATGTGAGACCGGTTTCCTGCGGTGGATTATTCCCCGCACATTGTATCCTCGTGAGGTATTGTGATAGTACAACCCTTCTCTCCAATTCCTTTGCCCTTTTGTCTGTGCTGCCGCTAAAATCAACGACACCCCCGGTCATCCAGAACCTGAGCCATTGCTTCCTGTTATCGTCGCGGGTTTCCACAAAAGATGGCGCTGGATTTATTTGTCGTTCGTCGAAACGAACACTGAATTCAATAGTGCCGGGTGTTGAATCAATCTTTCCCGTGCTCATTTTATCAGAACCTGGTAATGTTGATGATTCAGCATCTGCTTTCGGATATAAAGGTAAAACCAGGAAATAATTGCTGTCTTTTTGATCAACGCGCGCTTTCCCGCTCCATCGCAGATTTACAAACCAGGAACTATTATCTACTTCATGCCTGATGGAAGTGGTATTAGGAGAACTCTTCTCGATATATGACCGGTGTTTATCATTTTTTTCCAGCCGGCTTCCACCATCTTTCCACTCGCCCGTCGGATATGGAAACCTGACCCGGATACGCAGGCGGCCCTCATTTAACAATAAAGAAGAGACCTTTACACTAATGGCATCCTGCTGTTGGTGGGCATATGTGATTATATCAGCCTTTACATCTTCAAGAGTGAATGTTGAATGAATCTCACCGGTCCACATGTTTAATGATTGCTGAATATTCTGTATATCACTGAGCAATGCAACTGAGCCGTCTTTTTTGATCAATTCAAAACCAATATTACCAAGCTGCAACCGATGAGGGTTCTGCCTGTACCAGTCAACGGCATTTTTTGCTCTGCCCGGTTCGTTGCTTTGAACAGAATAACTCACTGTTTTTCCGTTAAGATTAAAATTCCGGAGTGTCTCATCGAATCTGAAGCCCTGTGGGTTCGAAAAACTATGCCATCCCCATTCGCTTTGGTTGCCCAATGGTATGCCATTTTCATAAGCTTCAGGAAATGACTGCAGACCTGTTACATCAACCGTGAAAGCAAATCTGCCGTTCCCGACTGAAAATGGAGACAGTGTATCAGCAGTGATATTGCGGGCCGTATGTCTTTCGACCAGCGCCTTGCGATCTATGGGCCGCTGACTATGTACCAGGTCACAAAGTGTGCAAAGGATTAACAAAATGCCGGTACATTTTTTCATACCTTAATAAGGCTTTTTAGAATTAAGATGAAGTACAAATATCATTGAACTTCTTTAGCTTAGCATATTTAGTGAATATAAAACATTCCAACGATGCCATCATTTAACCTCTCTGCCGAACAGGTGAAAACCTTCTTTAAGGACGGATATCTCATTGTGAAGAACTTCTGCAGCAAACAGGAAATTGACAAACTCTATACCACTGCGATCGAAGATAATGCGATGCGGAATAATGCTTTGGATCTTAACGACCAGTCAGGAAAAAAAACGAGGCTTTCATTATGGTTCACTCCTGGAAACGATGTTTTCGGATATCTGACAAGAAGTGAAAAAGTGATTAATTCGGTTGCCCGGCTTCTTGACAGCGATGCGCCGGTTTGTCATTTTCATTCCAAGTTAATGCAGAAGGAACCAAGAGTTGGCGGCGCCTGGGAATGGCACCAGGATTATGGATACTGGTACAAAAATCAGTTCATGTTCCCGGATCAGCTGGTTAGTGTGATGGTAGCCTTGACACATGCTAATAAAGAAAATGGCTGCTTACAGGTAATAAAAGGATCTCATAAACTGGGTCGTGTAAACCATGGGTTCGCAGGGGAACAGGTGGGTGCCGATATGGTGATGGTTAACAACGCACTTCAAACAATGGAATTGATTTATACTGAACTGGAGCCGGGGGATGCATTGTTTTTTCATAGCAACTTACTGCACCGGTCGGAAGCAAACCTTTCCGAACATCCTCGCTGGTCCATTATTTCCTGTTATTGTTCGCAGTCGAACCTTGCATACAACGAAACATCTACCTCGTGGAAGACTCCGGTATCAGTTGTTCCTGATAACGCAATAATTGAGTGGGAAGCACAGTCTTTGTCAAATGCAGATTTCCTGAAAAAAGAAAATGATCCTGCACTGAAAGAAACCGGCTGGGAACAGGAAGTGAAATAGTGATCAATTAGGTGTTCCTTTTAAATACTTTGTCGAGGAATTTGGTAATATGATTGACTGTCGGATCGAACCATGGATGAAAGAACCAGAAAGGATGAGGTGAATCAGGCATGGTATATGTCTCGTGATAAATCTTAAACTGATCCAGTTTCATGATCATGTCATCACGGCCAGCATGAAATCTGGGGATGGAACTGTTGATAAACAGAATCGGTGGAGTGTTTTTGTCGGTATGATTCAGTGCTGAAGCTTCTTCCCAGTTGGCCGGATTTTCTTCGTAGCTGCCACCCAGGAATTCAGATGCTGATTTACCCTCACCTGATTCCGGGTGATGAAATGCAAGCAACCCATCAATATTCACTATCGCCTGGACATTGCTTGATTGTTCCGGGTGGCCCCCTTTCCCTTCAAATTTTGCAATGCCGTTCGTGGTTCCTGTGAGAGCCGCCAGTTGTCCGCCGGCAGACATTCCAAGGGTAGCTATCTTCATTTTATCAAGCTGATACAATCCGGCTTTTGCCCGTAGCCACCTTACCGCAGCCTTTATATCATGAACAGCAGCCGGGTATTTCGCTTCTCCGGAAAGCCTGTATTCAATGCTCATCACAACGTATCCCTTCGAAGCCAGGTATCGGGCGATTGGTATGTTGTGAGATTTGTCACCGGACTTCCACCCTCCCCCGAATATCATAACGACTGCGGGTCTCGGTTTAGCTGATTTTTTAGCAGGATAATAAACATCCGCAACAAGATTACGGTTGCCTGGTACACTGTATACAATATTATGCTTCGTAAGGATCCCGGTACTAAGAACCGGGTTGGCTATTTTTATATATGGCCGGGTCTTGCTTTCCCTGATATAAGTATCAGTAATATTAAACGACGCCTGGCAAAGACCATTGAGATACATCTCTATATTGGTATAATAGCGGTGTATAGAAATTTTATTTGCATCATCCGCATTTTTTGAATCAAGACCGTTGTCTTTTTCCCACGCGTCAGGCATGCCATCACTATCGGTATCAGGCGGTGCAACAGCAGCGTTAAGTGTTGGCCATGCATTGACGGTTCGTTCATAGGCAGTCCCATGTTCATATCCTCCCTGTACATCAATTATTTTTCCGGTGCCATTCACCACATCATTAATAACTCTTTGGTCGAGTGTGTCTCTTTTTGGCAATGACGCTCCAACGGTCTTCAGCACGAGTTCATACGCATCGGTCGCGTCATGCGTGCTGACCGGCTCTGCATGTAGGGGCTCAGTTAATTTCGAAAGTGCAGTATCGGCCTGGGTACCTTTATCCATGGTAACTCCAAGCCAGTTATTGCTGCTTATCAATGGAGCTCCTTCAACATGATTCCCCAATATAAAGTACTTACCGTATGGCAATAAATCATTCTTAAAAGGATTTGCAATCCTTGTTTTTACTGAAGGTTTTGTTGAAGGACCCGGCTTATAATAATTGTTGATGATGTTATAACTACCGCCTTCACCGGCATAAACATTATTGGTTGACCAGTTATAAATCACGTTGTTCCGGAAGTCAACAAATTCTCCGGACTGGTTCCTGTTTCCATCAAACCTCGGCGTTCTGCTGGTACAATGGGCAAATAAATTATGATGTCCGGAAAGATGTCTTCCACCCCAGATCCCACCGTAGCCATGATGCTCATAGTCTTTATCTCCCGTTTCAAAGTGATAGGAATAGTTAAGAGGCTCGGAAATCATATTCCACTGCAACGTGGTACTGTCACCCTGGTAAACAGAGAAAACTTCATCTGTACTCCAGCTCATAGTGCAATGATCTATGATGATATTTTTTCTCCTTACGCCACCGAAGGCATCATCACTTCCGTTGCCATCGACCATACCACCCCTTTGATTTTTATCCCCCATCCGGAACCTCATGTATCTGACCATAATATTGTCCCCACCAAGAACTACCGGATAGTCTGCCAGGCAGATTCCATCGCCCGGCGCGGACTGACCCGCAATCGTAGTATTAGCGTTTATGGAAAGCCTGGATCGCAGGTGGATGGTACCGGAGGTTGCAAATACAATGATTTTTTTCTCCTTGCCTTTCAAGGCATCGCGGAGGCTTCCCGGACCACCATCTTCCAGGTTGGAAACTATAAACGTTTTTCCTCCCCGTCCACCTGAAGTGAATTTGCCATACCCTTCCGCTCCTGGAAAAGCAATGGCTGGTTCGCCTGGTACACCTTGTCCCGGTTGATGATCATTGGAAAAAAATATAATACCGGCTAACAGCGATGGCCACACTAAAATCGACAGTTTGTTATTCATTTAATTTTGTTCATTGAGCGATTTTGAATGTATCGCAAGAGATTTCGTTGACAGGCCGGGCCTAACTAAACAATTACTTCCGGATGATCCTTTCTGCCAACCCGATATGCTGTTTTCTTACTTCTGCAAGCACCAACTGTGCCATCATCCGTGCACCGAGCTCGTTAAAATGTGTATTGTCAATTTTCCCTTCGGGATAGTTAGGATGTTCGCCCGCTGCCAGGTGGAGGAATAACAATTTTGATTGTTCAGGACCCCACTGCTGTAAAAGCTTCATGCTTAATGAATCAAGGTCAATCAGCGGAACCTTGCGGTCCGCCGCAACCTTCCTGACGACATCCGAATAAACCGGATGCGACTCTTTTAACCGCGAACTGGCAGAATCAAAGGTGCGGCGTGCAACGGGAGTTAATAACACAGGTATACCGTTTTTGCTGCGGGTTTCATTCACATATCGCAAAAGATTTGCACCAAACTCTTCAGGAGTTGTGTACCGGCCCACTTTTTCTTTTACCTCGTCATTGTGTCCGAACTGGATAAAAACATAATCACCCTGGCGCAGGCTGTCAAGCACGTGCTGCCAGCGATTTTCTTCAATGAACGTTTTCGTGCTACGGCCATTTACCGCCATATTCCTGACCTGTACAGTTGAGTCAAAAAAATAGGTAAACGGCATACCCCAACCCGTTTCCGGGTATGCCCTGACTTCTTTGTTGGCACAGGTTGAGTCGCCGATGAGCCACACACGAACCTTCTCAGGTTCCGGATCCAGGATAGGAATTACCAGCAAAAATATATACAGTAGTTTCATTCTTCAAGTTATGCTGAGTGATCCCGGATAACAAATCTAGTAATTGGGATTTTGCTTTAGCTGCCCCCGGTACGAATCAAGAGTTTGCTGATCATACGGAAACAATTCACTTTTGTTTGGCGTAAAGAAATAGGCAATGCCGTCAATATAATGAACGTTGGCTGTTCCCACATTCAATGTATTATCGGTTCTTACCAGGTCCTGCCTCCAGTTGGTACGGGTATAACCCGTAATGGTTGCTGTGCCGCTCGGCTGGTAATACGAGTTGAGGCGTTCGATCTCCTCCCCGTTGTTTTTCCAGTAGATATACAGTGGTACGTTTGAATAAGGTCCAACAGCATCGCGAAGCTGGCGAAGTTTCACCCTGATCTCACCTGTTTGTGGGGCAACCTTTGCTGCCAGTAGGTTCCACCTGATCAAATCATACTTCCGGATTCCTTCGCCGGCAAACTCCAGGTAACGCTCATTCACAACCGCATTGAAAAAACCGGTTTTATCAGTAGGTGTAACGCCCATCCTGCTTTCATTACCGCGGAAGGCCCTCTTTCTCACTTCTTCAAAAGCTGCAATTGCCTGTGCATTCGGGCCATTGTTTATTTCGTTCACTGCCTCCGCAAACATAAGCAGCACATCGGCCATGCGGATCAGTGACCAGTTAAAGCTCAGGTTTAAAGCCGGCCCCGGCAAAGCAGGAACGCGCCAGTCGCGCCTGTATTTTCCATCCGTGATTGCAGTGAGCGCCCGGTGTGATTTGGTATTGTTTGCATTAATCTGGTATACCGGCACACTAACGTCGCGCCTGGTATCAACAGAGTCATAGGCATAAAACAGGATCGGCAACATCTGGATACCGCCCCCACCACCACCGTACCTGGACGAGGCGTTTACACTGGTGCCACTGTACTGGCCCATCCGGCTGTCAGAATTTGAATTACCGCCACCTGCACCAACCTCAAAGATGATCTCTCCAAAAGGATCGTAAGTAAATGATGCAACATTTCTCCATATGTTTTCAAAGAAAGGATTCAATGTATGCTGATCTCTTCTTGCCATAATTTCAGCACATTCATCACGTGCAATGGTATAGTATTTCAGAAAATCCGCTCTGCGTTCCATCACCTTGCTTTCGGTTCTCAAAGAGTAACCACCTCTGAACAAAGCAAGCTTTGCACGTAAAGCCTTAACTGCTCCTTTTGTTATCCTTTCATTCCTCGGAACCTCTGTTCTCCAGGGTACAAGGTCTTTTGCTACAGCGAGGTCGGCTATAAGCCTGTCGTAGGTAGAGTCCCGGTTAGATGCAGGGATAAAAAGTTCAGACAAAGTATAAGCAGGTACAAACGAGGCCGGCACATCACCCCAATTGCGGATCAGCTCAAAAAGATATTGAGCCCTCAAAGTAAGTACCTCGCCATGCAGTCGCCTCAACTCTTTTTTTTCTGACTCGGTCCCGTTCGTATAAAGGTCCATCCTGGGAATTTGCTCAATACACAAGTTTGCTTTTTCAAGGCCGCGGTTCAATTGAATAAAAGGATTGCGTAATTCTGAATTGGACAACAACAACTGGTACCGACCGATGCCCCGACGGCCATTATCTATAGCACCTGTTACCATGCCTTCGTCAGAGTCGAATGGATAATAAAGATTGATCCTTATGCCATATCCATTATCGCCCTGCAGATCATCATAAGCTCCGAGCACCGTGTTATATGCATTACTGACGCTTGAAAAAGCTTCAGCAATACCTATCTGGGATACTGGCTCAACTGTCAGGTATTTCTTACATCCTGTTGAAATGATCAGTACGAAAATGATTACTGGTGTAATGTTTTTGTATAGTGCGATTTTCATGATTTCTTCTTGAAAGGTTAAAGGCTAAGATTGATTCCAAACACGTAGGTTCTTGTTCTCGGATATCCGGCGAAGTCAACACCCTGTGTCAAAGGGTCGGAACGCCGTGTATTTACTTCGGGATCATAGCCGGTATAATTGGTAAATGTAGCCAGGTTATTAACAGTTGCATACAGACGCAGATTTGAGATCTTTGCCCGTTTCATCATTGCAGAAGGCAGCGTGTATCCTAAGGTTACATTATTGATCCGGAAAAATGATCCGTCTTCAACCGCCCATGAATGCAGGAAAAAACGATTGCTGTTGACCGGTGACCATATTGTGGCATTTTCATTTATTGCTGCAAGCTCTTTCGGATCAGTAACCACTTGTCCCTGCCCGTTGATATTTTTCCAGCGTTCGCGCATATGACCCAGCACGTTCAGGTTCGGGAAGCTTGCATCCGACCATTCTATCTTGTTTGCATTATAGATATCATTGCCATACACCCAGTTCACAAAGATGCTCATGTCAAAGTTCCTGTAAGTAAACTGGTTGTTCCATCCACCAATGAATTTAGGATTTGCGCGACCAACAACCTGCCGGTCATTGTCTGTCGTAATCCTTCCATCGCCATTAAGATCTTTTATTTTCAATGCGCCGGGCCTGATAGTGCCCGAAATTGTTGAAGCGTCGGGAACACCCGCTTTCAGTGTATAAACACCTGTTGTTGCGTTGTAATTAAAATCATCGATCTTATACATTCCATCTGTTACAAAACCATACATCAAACCGATGGGCTCTCCCACTTTCACCAGGTAATCATCGGCTCCATCCGATCCCTGCCATCCGGCGCTCCGGGTAGTCTGTGTAATCGGGCCGAGACTTTCTACTTTATTTTTATTGAATGATAAGTTGAAATTTGAGGTCCAGGTAAATCGCCTGTTTTGTACCGGGGTTGCTGATAATTGAAATTCGAGGCCCGTATTGGATGTGGAGCCGACATTCTGTATCTGCGTTATATAACCTGAGGTTGGAGGGATGTTAACTGACAGCAACAAATCGTTGCCTTCGTTTTTATACGCGTCCACTGTAAGCTGAATCCTGTTTTGCAGGAAGGAAAGGTCAAGCCCGATATTTTTGGAAAGATTTTTTTCCCATCTCAGGGAAGGATTTGCAAGCGACTGTGGCGCGTTTGCCGTAAGGATGGCATGATTCAATGCATATTGTCCTGAGATATTATAAAGCTGTAGATAAAGCAGATCAGCAATCCGGTTGTTTCCCGCAGCCCCATAGCCTACCCTGATCTTTGCTTCGTTTATAAAACCGAGCGACTGCATAAACTTTTCCTGGCCAAAACTCCAGGCTATGGTACCTGAAGGAAACACCAGCGAACCGTTTTCATAACTGAATTTGGTTGACCGGTCAGATCTGACACTAAGTGTAGCCAGTATCTTTTTTTTGAAAGCATAATTCACACGGCCAAACAAGGAAAATATACGGGCGGGCGGAGCTATATCCGAGATCGGATTTGGTTGCTGGAAGCCGGAACCTGCGGGTGGATTACCCGCAGAAAGGCGACCGAAAGCGTTTTCAGGTGCGATGGCAGCAGGAAAATATCTTACTTCAGTAGTATAGCTTTTTGCCTCGAGGTCATAAATTTCCTGTCCCACCAGGATATCGAAATCATGTTTATCATCGACGTCCTGCCGGCTGTATTGAAGCGTATTTGAATTATTGATTGTCCTTAACTCCTGGTTCCTGATAACAACAACGGGCAACGAGGCGTTATTCCTTGCCACGCTAGTTATTACACCGGAGAATGAGTTTTGCCGGCTGTTAGTATTGTCCACGCCGAATGTGCTACGGAACTTCAGATTTTTGATGATTGTATAATCTATATAGCCGGCCAGGTTTAAACCCTTCATGTATCCTCTTTTATATTCCGCTTCATTCAACAGAACCGGGTTGGTAAGTCCCGCTGAGTTTATGTATGCGTCTTCGTCAAATTCATCCAGACTTGGTACCGTTGGTATTTCGAAGGGTCTGTATTGAATACTATGGCGGAGCCTGTTTGTAGTTCTTGTACCACTTTCTGTGGTGCCCGCTCCTTTGATCACCTGGTCAATATACCGGGTAGAAAATCCTATCCTGAACTTGTCTGATAAACGATGGTCGATCTTAAAATTTACAAGTTTGCGGTTAAACCCTGATTCCAGCAGAATGCCATCTTCATTGTTAGCAGTCAGACTGAGATTGAAGGTTGTTTTCTCATTACCACCACTAACAGAAATATTGTTATTCGCATAGAAGGCCTTTCGTCCAAACATAACTTCCTGCCAGTTAACCTCTTCAATATCTTTATAAACATTCAGCGTGTCCCAGGTGGAGCCATAGGTCTTATTGAAGTTTTCAATCTCGGTGGTACCTGACAATCGACTTCTCTCCCATTGAGCCACTACAAAATCATAAGGATTAAGTACATCCATTTTTTTGAAGATCTGACGAAATCCAAACCCGCCGTTATAACTGACAACCGTCCTGCCTGATCTTCCCGATTTGGTGGTGATGATCACAACACCATTGGCACCCCTTGCTCCATATATTGCGGTGGTAGAAGCATCTTTCAGCACGTCTATAGAAGCGATATCCTGCGGGGAAATCACCTGCAGGGCATTTTCAACCTGTATTCCATCGACTACATAGATCGGTGAGTTATCCTGGGTTATTGAACCTCCGCCACGCACCCTGATTACCACTTCAGCTCCCGGCGCGCCTTCGGCTGTAGACACCTGCACACCTGCAAGTCTTCCGGTCAGCGCCTCGGCGGCAGATGATAAAGGGACATCGCGGAGCTGTTTCGCATTGACCGAAGAAACGGAACCAGTCAGATCCCGTCTTTTTACGGCTGAATAACCAATCACTACAACTTCGTCAAGGTTATTCTGGGCAGCCTGGAGTACGACTGTCACGGAATCACCGGGCTTAACCGTTAATGTCTGGGAACGATAACCAACAAGAGAGAAGTTGAGCTTAACACCGGTTGTAGCACTAACCGGAATTGTAAACTTGCCATCTTCCCCGGTTGTCGTACCCTGGTTTGAGCCCGCAACTACTACGGACACGCCGGCAAGCGGAGAACCGGAACTATCGGTAATAACCTGGCCCGTAATGGTCGACGTCTGGGCGTGTGTTACTAAAAATTGGAAGGCAACAAGGAGTGCAGACAGGAATACTTTTTTCATAATCTTAGCAGCAGTTGATCGTTAGAGATAAGGCAATTCCACATAAGTACCCTTCAATGATGGCACGATGAAATCTGATGCAGCCGGGTTTATACCATGGCTGCAACCCGCAACAATGCTAGAATTATTTTTTTTACCGGAGATGTTTTTGGAACGGTTTATTTACGCAATCGTTCCCGAACATCACTCTGTACGAAGGCTCGTGACGGGGTTGGCAATAGCTGCTTTTACTGCCTGGAAGCTGATGGTTATAATCGCAATAATGATGGCCGCCAGGGCGACAAAAACGAATGTCAGCCAGCTGATCGAGACACGATACTCAAAGTCCTGCAACCATCTATTCATAATGTACCAGCTGACTGGGATAGCAATAGTTATTGCTATAAACACAAGGCGGACAAATTCGCTGGCAAGCATATTAGTAATCCCAGGAACACTTGCTCCAAGCACTTTCCGGATGCCTATCTCTTTCTTACGATTACCTGCTGTATGCATGGCAAGTCCAAAAAGTCCCATACAGGAAATGAATATGGTCAGCCCTGCAAATAACGCAGACAAAGCCCCCGTCTGTTGCTGATCATTAAATTTTTTCGCGTATTCCTGGTCCACGAAACGGTACATAAATGGGTAAGCAGGATTGAATTTCCTGAAAACTAATTCCGCTGCTCTCAGATTTGCTGACATATCATTTTTTGCATTGAAACGCATCACCACGTTGTATGTCCAGTAATTTGTTCCCAGTACTACCATCGGATTAACGCGGCTATAGGGCGAGCCGATAATAAAATCATCAAACACCCCTACCACTGTATATTTGTTGCCAGACCATTCAATTTTTTTTCCGACCGGATCTTTAAGCCCCATCTCTTTGATGGCTGTGGCATTCAACAGCATTGAAAGACTGTCACCGGGATAAACTTCCTGGTTAATGTCCCTCCCTTGCAATAATTTCAGACCTAAGGTGTTGATAAAATGACCTGTTGTGCCAAACCGCGAAAAATTGATCCATTCCAGTGCAGGATCCATACCTGTCCATTTGAATCCAGAGGATGACGCCCCGTCCACGGTTACCCCGAGGCTTGTTTTACACATGGAAGTAATTACTCCCTGATTTAGTAATTCTGATTTGATGACCTGGTAGTTCTTGTTGATATCGCCTTCTATCTCCACTTCAGCAAGATTATTAACATTATAACCTGTATTGCGTTGTTGAACAAATTTTATCTGGCTATGAATGATAGTGGTAGAGACAATAAGAATAATGGCAATTGCAAACTGAACAACAACCAGGATCTTTCTGGGTGTGAAGCGTAGTTGAACATTTGTCAGCTCACCTTTCAAAACCCTGATGGGCCTGAACGCCGAAAGAAAAAAAGCAGGATAGCTTCCGGCGAGAAGACCCGTTAATATCACAAAACCAAGGAGCGCCAGCCAGAACATCGGTTGTCCATAGGCGATAGTGAGATTTCGATCTGAAAGTTTATTGAATGCGGGGAGAGTTAGTTCAACCATAAGTATGGCCAAAACACAGGCTACTATGGAAATCAAAATAGACTCGGTCAGGAACTGGCTCACCAGGGATCCTTTACCGGCGCCGATTACTTTTCGTACACCTACTTCTTTCGCCCGGTCTTGACTTTGAGCGGTGCTTAGATTCATAAAATTGATGCAGGCGATTCCAAGGATCAGCAACCCGATTACAAGCAATAAATAGATTATCTCAATTCTTCCACCTGCAATTTTCCCGTTTTCAAATCTTGAATAAAGATGCCATTTGGTTATTGGATGTAGAAAAATTTCCGTTTCCGATGCGGGTGAATATCGCATCAGTGCGTTTCTGATTTTGTTATTGAAGGCGTCACCAGCGGTATTTGAATGTAATTGGACGAAAGTATAATAAGCATTATCCCAGCTATTAGCATAATAATTTTCTCCCTTTTCCAGGGAAACCAGGTACTCAAAGTCAAAATTTGTATTTGAAGGCAGCGTTTTGAGAACGCCACTGACTTTATAGGGATCTTTATTATCGATCAGGATCATCTTGTTCATTGGTTCCTCTTTACCAAACAGCCGGGCTGCAAGGCCTTCAGTGATCACGATATTATTTACATCGTCAAGCGCATGATTCCGATCACCCTTTACCAGGGGGAAACTGAACATCTGAAGAAAAGGCTTATCCACATCATTTCCCTTTGCCTTTAAACTTTTATCGCCATAACTAAACAGGCGATCTATGCTCCAATAAATCCGTGAGGTATTTTTAATTTCGGCAAAATCATTTTTAAGCGCTTTACCTAAAGCACCCGCTGTCACATCCCAGGCCTGCACATTTTCAGGCCCCGTGGTACGGTTCCATACTTTATATAATGAATTTTTATTTTCATGAAACTGGTCAAAGCTTTTCTCATTCCAGATCCAGGTTCCTATCAAAATAAACCCGGCCATCCCGATTGCAAGCCCAACAATGTTTATCCCGGAATATATTTTGTTTTTCGAAATGGTGCGCCAGGCAATGGTGAGATAGTTGAACAACATGCTATAACTTTTCAGTTAAGCCTCAACGTATAGGCCAAATCGGTAATGAGCTGGTTATCAATTTCATTCTAATTGCATATTATCCTGAACTGTACGGAAGTGAACAGAGTTTGTCCAGTTCTGTTCATAAAAACGAATCATCCACATACCTCTGAGAATCAGTAATTTTAACTGCCTGTAACGATTCAATGCCTGGAATATGTACAAACACCTGAGTGCTCTGACTGTCAACTTATTTTTTATACTGTATTTTTTATCAACGTTTACCGGAGTAACCGCCCAGCAAAGCAATGCAGGGTCTATTGCGCCTGTGTTCAGGAACACGGAACAGATAGGAGGAAACAGGCAATATCTTCAAAGTCCATTCAATACTGCCGGTGACAGGCTTTATATAGTCGGATACCAGGATGGTTCATTTCCTCCCATCGGCTGGCACGTTACCGGTGAAATGGGTGGAGTGTGGAGCCATCCGGTAAAATTATTGGATGGGTTTGAAGTCACCCTTGTTGGTTCCAGCCAGCCGCTGCCCTTGTTGGCAGATTCATTTATCAACTATCCGTTTGGAAACAAACACTTGTACAATAAGATTTCGGATGAGATATCTATAGAACGATACCAATTTGTTCCGGATGGAAAGTCTGGATTTTATGTTGAATATATTTTTAAAAACAATTCCCGACGACAAATTGATCTGAACTTTCAGTTTAAAGCGATCACTAACCTCCGGCCGGTATGGCTCGGGGAAAGGACTGGTATGAAAGACGGAAAGGATCAGTCAACATATGATGACCAGACCAACTCATGGATAACAAAAGACGGACTTAACAAATGGTTTTTGGCTTATAGCTCCCCGGTTAAAGGCATACCCCAGGTTTCAACAAACCCCGATCCGGCGAAACCTAATGTCTCTTATACAGCTACAACCTATTCTTTTCGCATTGCGGCAGGTGAAAGTTTTGTTTTCCCGGTAACTTTTGCGGCTTCGATGCAAAGCAAGTCAAAAGCCATCAGCCTCATGAAAGAAATTGCGAGGCAACCAGCTAAATTACTCCTTGACAAAAAGACGCGGGTGCTGGCTCTTGATAGTAAATCAAAAATTACACTCAGTGATAAAAACCTGGAAAAAGCTTTTCGTTGGATCAAGTATAACAACGATTGGCTCATCATAGATGTGCCGGGAATCGGCAGAAGTGTCAGTGCAGGACTGCCGGATTATCCGTGGTGGTTTGGAGGAGACCTGGCTTACACCCTGAAAGGCCTGATCGCAACAGGCAGAAAGGATCTTGTATATAGTTCAATAGATCTCATCCACCGGATCTCGGAGAAAACGAATGGAAACGGCCGGATCGTTCATGAAGTATCAACCAACGGCGCAGTGTATAACGAAGGCAATGTAAATGAGACTGCGCAATTCGCTTCGCTGGTGTGGGAAGTATTTTGCTGGACGGGTGACCTGGCCTTTCTTTCCAAACATTTCCCGGCAATTCAAAAAGGACTTAAATGGCTCATGACGGAAAATGACAAAAACCGAAACCTTTTTCCGGACGGTTTCGGAATGATGGAGATACATGGAATGAACTCCGAAATGGTTGATGTTGCAGCTTATACCCAGAGAGCTTTTGCCGATGCTGCACAAATGGCCAGGATTCTTGGAAAAACCCCGCTGTCAATAGAGTACCAGGCAACAGCCGATGCGGTCAGGGAAAAAATAAATAAGGATTTCTGGGTTGAGGATTTTGGTTCATATGCTGACTTTATCGGCACAAAAGCCCAGGCGCTCCAGCTTGCCGATGACGCTATTGTGCGGGCAGACACACTTCAAAAACCCTGGGCTGTAGCCGAATTAAAAGCTACAAGACAAACGGTGGCCTCCTATCCTTCAAATACCAGGAAAGGTTTTGTAATGCATCACAATTGGGTGGTCAATACTCCCATGGAGATGGGCATTGCTGATACCGCAAAGGCAATTATCGCGTTGGAAACAGCTAAGAAATTTACAAGTCCTTTTGGTATGTTCGTTACTGGTATTGACCGCGATGAGTCAGCCGGAAGTGATACAGGATCTTTTGCTGCACTTGCCAATAAACGGGCGTTTACTTATACGGGCGCAGTGATGACGCTTCCTACAGGAGTACAGATAGTGTCAGAAAATAACTATGGAAGGCCGGACGAAGCTTATGCCTTAATGCAGAAAATGCTTCGGAGTTTTAGTTATGCTTTGCCTGGTTCTATCTATGAGGTATCGCCCGATTTTGGGATGATGACACAGGCCTGGAATCTCTATGCCTTTGGAGAACCGATCATTAAACAGTTTTTCGGCATCAGGCCAATGGCTATTAAAAAGGAAATCAATTTATTTCCATTGATCCCTTTGGCGTTAACGGAGGGGAGGATTGACAATGTGGAAGCAGGAAATAACCGGATTTCGGTTACATTTAAGCGTGAACAGGATGGCATAAATTTTCAGATCACCCAGACCCAGGAAGAATGGACAATCATATTTTCGCAAGCCAAAGATAAATTCAGTAAATGGATGGTTGATGGTAAAACTATTAAGCCTGAATCGTATGGTAACGCCGACAGAATTGTATTAAAGGGAAAAAATTTCCAGCTTGAATTGAAGCCCTGAACGGCAAATCAACAAAAAAAATTATTAGCTGTTTGTATCATCTGCAAGGTTGGTATGCATTTGGTAACAGCCAGACTGCAGCCTGAAGTGTCATAGGCGACACCTCCGGCGTGACTTGTCAACTATTATTGAAAGTTGCTGGTTGTGTCACATAAATCTGTATATTTTAAGAAAAATAATAGTCAAATGACCGTATTGCCTTCGACGATTAGCTTACACCTTGGATACAGGATCTGGATCGCAGAAATGAATTTCGATATCAATGTAATTCGAATATATAAGGATTACCTGCAGGAACTCAGCGTGAATAATGCAGATGATGACCTGACTAAAAAAGTCCGGGACTTCGAGACAGTATTACAATCCTTCCGCGATGAAATTGATGAACTGAGAAATGATATGCATCTGTTAAAAATGAAACTTGCGGGCCAGATCAGGAAACAAAAAAAATCGGAGGATGCTGCCGGCAAAACAGATGACCATGAGGAGTTGCAAACGCGCTATCAACATTTCAGAAAAAGGTTCGAATCACTAAAATCCAGCCTTTCCGTTTTCGTAACTACCATGCACCCGTAGTTTCCTGGGGTTGATCTTATTATCTGGCAGGAATTAAAGCGAGAGAGTTGCAGCAAAACTTGCGCTTCTCCCTACTCCATTGATGCCTGAGCCATGGGTCCTGTAGTCTTCATTGAATATATTAAGAAATGCGACATTGAACTTAATGGCTCCGAGCTGATATCCACCATAGACGTTGAATACATTCCAACCTGGTGTGCCTCCCCTCGGAATCCGGTTATCGTCCCTATCGCCCTGTGCAAGTCGTGCTTGATCTCCCGCCAGTAGAAATTCTGCTGAACCAAACCAGCGTTTGTATTGATAAGTAGTCAACAACCGGCCATTGACCGGTGGTATCCTCCGAAGTGGCTCGCCTTTGCTAAGACTCTGGCCTTTCGTTAAAGAAACGTTGCCACTAAGATTCCAGCTTTTTAATAATTTGTATGACAATTCGGCTTCAATTCCTTTGATATATGCTTTCTCAACGTTTTCTTTTTTATAAACCGGATAACCATTGATAACCTCTGTACCTGATTTAACTCTTGTAATCAGGTTATCCAGGTGCATATAATAGCCGGTGACGTTGGCGGACCATTTACCAGTCTGCAGTTTATACCCCAGTTCTATCGTTTTTGATCGCTCCGGCTCCAGGTCCGCGGCCGGGACTTCGTATCTGAAGTCTACAATTCCCAGTGTTCCCATATCGTCTACGTTTGGCGCACGATAACCGGTATTGAAGCCCGCATACACACTTTGCGTGCTGGTTATTTTATAGAGAAGTGATGTATTGTATACAAATGCTGATGGATTTATACTTACTTTCCCAAGGGTTGTGTCATTGATGCTGATGCGGAAAAAATTATAACGTACACCACCTTCGATCAACCATTTATTAAGATCAAGGTGATGAAGTGAATAAACAGAGTAATTACCATATTCAGATGCATCGGGATAAAGCCCCCGTTTTTTTACAGCCGAACCGGTTTGCATGTTCAGGTCTTCTGTAACACTGTTTACCTTGTCATAGTATAATTCTATACCTGAATTAGCTGACCAGACTTTTGAAAATACCGAGGTAAGATCTGTTGTTAACCCCAGGGTATTAACCTTATCTTTTTCGAAGCGGAAGGTGTTACTCCCGTTTTTACGGCTGTTTCGTCCTTCAAGATGCTGCTGCCAGGAAGTTATTATGTCAACATTGCTCAGCCAGGCATGTTTTCCCTGGATATTCAGTTTAGCATAAGTAAGCATCCTTTGTTGCGGTTCAAATTCATTAACAGCGAAATTTTCGAGCTTCAACTTGTGATAGACAGGTACATGATGCTGCCTCACAAACTGGTGGGCCAGTGTGAGCGAGATGTCCGGCCGAAATGCAAACTTAGTCTTCACATCGAAAGCAAACTCTTCGTATCCGGATGGAGCCTGCCTTCCGGTGGTATCGCCGCCAATCAGATCACCAAATTTTTTATAACCGGCACCCGCGCTTGCAACCACATTTTTTGAACTATAGGTCGCTTCTCCTCTCACCGTTTTTTCCATATCACCGGTCATGTATTTTGCCACCGCCCTACCTGACCACCCGCGACTGCCATTTGAAAATTCCGGGTCAGATGTAAATACCTGTATAACGCCCCCCAATGCATCTGAACCATACTGCACTGATCCTGTTCCTTTAGCTACCTCTATCCGGTTGATTGTAAACGGGTCAATGGTATTGAGGTATTGATTGGGGCCATAACGAAATGTAGAATTGTTCAGCCGGATACCATCTATAAGGATCAAAGTCTGGTTGCCTGTAAGCCCCCTGATAAATGGAGATCCCCCTCCATGATTGGTTTTTTGTACAAACACACCGTTTGCACCTATCAGGGCTTCAGGTGTGGTACGGGATTGATAGTTCAGCAGGGACGATCTGGAGATGGATACTGTTGCGTAAGGAACCAACAAATTTCGCTGAGGTTTCCGGGTTGCTGTTACCGTCACCTCATTAAGCAGCGCAGCCGTATCGTTTTGAGAAAAGCCTGGAGTGATAACGGTATAAAGGATGAATACAGTCAGGATGATTTTTCGCATATTGAAATTCACTATTACAGTGTATAGACAGAAAGCTTAATTATGAAAGGATTTTATATTGTAACCGCTTTGATTCGCGCCGGGTGATTTATCTGTCTATTTTTTATCCCTGGAGTCATGTTTTTCAGCCTGTGTTTTCTTTTTTTTGCCAGCGGATGATTTCTCCTTTTTCGCCGCCTTCCCGGTTAGGATCTCATCCTCCTCTTCATCTTCCTCATCGTCGTCGTCGGCAACATTTACAAATGCACTGCGTCGTGGCGCAGGCATTTCACTATCTTCTCCTTTAACTGCTTTCCATATTATCTGGCTGAAAAGCAAATCGGGTACCCTGTCTTCTTTACTCAGGTCTATATCAGCACTCAGTTTCGCCGTTGCATTGGTCGCCGTGTTTTTATCATTCAGGTTTATATTAGATGGGAGCGATTTGAACGCTGCATAATTTGCCTCTGCTGTAAAGCTCTTAAACATCGGCGTTGCAGCGGCATCATACTGGCTCATGGGGGGAAGGCCAAGTATGAGTTCGATCGTACGCAACATTGAGGATGTCGAATACATTGTTGTATCTACATAACCACGTTTCACAAACGGACCTGCAACATAAGCAGTGGTGCGATGTGCATCGACATGATCAGGCCCGTTCTGGGCATCATCTTCTACTATAAATACTGCGCTTTCTTTCCAGATCGGGCTGCTTGACAAATGTTCAATAAACAACCCCACAGCCAGGTCGTTATCGGCGACATGAGCGAACGGAGTTGTGCTGTTTAGCCGGAGCCCTTCTGTATGATCATTGCTGAACCGGATTGTATTCAATTGGGGCACTGCATTAAGTGTAAGCAACGAATCAAAGTCTCGTTTCCAGGCATTAAACCTGAGCGTGTCCCGGATCTTCAGATCATACCCGGGGAAGTAAGTACAAAAATGCCCTACAAGTGCAGGAATGTTTGCCTTGCCTCCATCGGCGAATTCGCCATAAGTACGGTATGAGACTCCTGCGCGTTTCGCGTAATCCCAGATAAAACCTTTTTTGGGATTAGCAGTTTCTGACTGGCCCTCACCAGGATATGTTCCGCCGCGACCACCATAGCTGGTTACCCAGTTTTTTTCCAGGTAGTCTGTGGCATGCGCTGAAGTGCTCCAGTTATGTCCGTCAGCACTCACCTCTCCATCAGCGTAGAAGTTGTCAAGCAATACAAACTCTTTTACAAGTTTATGCTGGTTCGGCGTTATCCTTTCGCCAAATAATACAATGCTGGTGTCACCGTTGCCCTGCGGCAGATCTCCCAGCACCTGGTCATAGGTCCTGTTTTCTTTAATAATATAAAATACATATCTGATAGGAGACTTATCCCCCACTTTCATGGGTATGGGATTTCCGGGCTCACCGGCACTGTTTATTTCCCTCTCTTTGGAAAACGGGCTATTGGTATAGACAGCCTTTGAATAAGTCGCAAGTGCTGCATCTGTTGGTTCATCAATGATGGACATTGTACCTTTCATAAGCCCTCCTATATATCCTGCTGTTACCATACCGGAAGTGTCTCCCAGATGACGGACAACATTCTGCCTTGGGGCAGATGGGTTGGGGCCATCAGGGTTAGGAAAAGAAGAGAACCCTTTACCATTGGAAACAAAAACTTTTGATCCGATCACCTTTATGTTGGTGGGATACCAGCCGACAGGTATAAAGCCTTTCGATTTTGTACGTCCCGGAACCGAAACATCAAACACCGCAAGACTGTTATTATCAGCATTGGCAACATATAATTTGCTTTCATTGGCTGAAAGTGCCAGCCCGTTCGAAGTAGATCCTGCCGGGGAGTTTGGATATAAGGCAGCATTCAACACCTCCAGCACCTTACGTTTCCGGATGTCTATAACTGAAACGCTATTGTCATTTGCATTGGCGACATATAGAATGCTGCCTTTCTTGTTTAACAATAACTCATTGGGATTATCGCCCACCGCTACATCGCCAACCAGTTTTTTTTGCCTGGTATCATATATCAACACTTTATCGCCACCCCAGGATGAGATATATAATTCCTTCTTGTCAGGAGATAACAGGCAACTATAGTTTTGCCTGCCAAGATCAATCTTTTGGATGACCTGTTTATCCGCGAGGTTTATGACATATAACGAATTGTCCTCTTTGGTCACAACATACATGATCTTTGCAGCATCATCGATGTCCAGCCCTGCCGGAGATATCTTCACCGGCCACGGTCTTCCAAGCACCAGGCTGTCTTTGAGCTGAAGCTTGTTGTTGATGATAGCGTATTTGAGAATCCGGTTATCATTTCCCCCGGATGCATAGAGAAATTGTTCATCTGAACTAAACTTCAAACCGTACCAGGATTTAGGGATGATCACGGTGTGCAGAATGGTTTCCTTTTTTGGATCTATAAGCTGGATACTTTGTATACTCTGGCCGTTATTGGTGACAGCTATAAACTTTTTTGAGGTCGAAACTGCAATGTTTAAAGGAAGATCGCCTAACGGAAATGAGCGGCCGGCCGGTGACAGGTGCCATCCATTCGGGAGCCTCACCCTGTTTTTTGAAAGGCTGGTTTCAAGTGTGTCTGTTTGCGCGCGGCTCAATAGACATTGTACTATAAGCAATGCTGACAGGGCAAGTTTTTTCATAAGCAATGAAGTGGTTTACTTAACAGGAATTATTAAGGTCTCAAATGTAAGGCTTTAGCTCAGAAAACTTTTGGCGATCACATTAACTGTGTATTATGTTATGTCAGCGCTATTTTCCCATCCATTTTTTGAATAACGTTACTTTCTCCCGGCTAACGGTCACTTCCTTTTCATGGCCTGGTCTCAACGTCAGAATTAACCGGTGGCCAAAGTAATCATCTATTTTATCTACACTGTCGATGCTTACAAAAAAAGACCTACTGATCCGGAAGAACCTGTCCGGATCCAACATTTCTTCGAGCTCGTCCATAGTATAATCCACTACAAATTTTTTACTATCCTTAGTTCTGAAGAAGTTTAGCCTTCCGTCACTATAGAAATAAGAAATATCTTCAACATCAATACTCATTAATTTCTGAGCCAGTTTTACCAGGAATCTTTTCCGGTATTCTTTTAATTGTAGTTTTTGCTGTAGTTCCCTGATGAGATTCTCGACCTGTGAGTTTGCCTGAAGGCCGGCGTCTCCGGCATAGTTCTTTTTCACCGCACGGAATTTCGTCAAAGCCGCTGAAAGCTCTTCTTTTTGCACAGGCTTAAGCAGGTAATCTACACTGTTAACCTTGAATGCCTTTAGCACATATTCATCATATGAGGTGGTAAATATTACCGGCGTTTTTAATTCGACCATTTTAAAAATTTCAAAACTTTCGCCGTCAGCAAGTTCAATGTCCATCAAAATCAGGTCGGGCTCCGGGTTTTGCTCCAGCCATTGCACGGTCGATTCAATGCTATCGCTGATACCCACGACAGTGCAGGATTCATCAACTTCCGAAAGTGTTTTCAACAATTTCTTTACGGCCAGTTCTTCGTCTTCTACAATTAATATTTTCATATTTTTTCCATTTGCTTTTATTGAAATACTTCTTTTTGCTTTTGTTGCACGACAATCATGATACCGGTATGTCGCGGTTTGCCATAGAATTGTCCCAGACCAACGGCAACACGACCATAAAATTCCTTTCACCTTCAACAACCTGGAAGCCGGTTTGCTGCATCAACTTATACTTATGCCTGATATTTTTTAACCCGATACTTGCTGATCTTTCTTTTTTGATTTTCGGTTGCAGGTTGTTATTCACCACCAGCTGATCAGCAGAAGTTGTAAAAATCTCAAGCTTAAGGGGATGCTGGCGGCTGGCTATATTATGTTTCACCGCATTTTCAACCAGCAACTGAAGACTGAATGAAGGCAGCAGATAATTATAATATTTTTTGTCTATCTCCAATTTCATGTGGAGCGCATCACCATGCCTGGTTTTTAATAGTTTGTAGTAACTGGTGATAAATTTTATTTCGTTAGCCAGGGTCGCCACGCCCCCAACGTTTGTCCGCAGCAGGTAACGATAGACCTGGCTTAATTCATTTAGGAAAACCTCCGCTTCTGCTTTGTTTTCAAACATGAGCGATGACAGCGTATTAAAACAATTGAACAAAAAATGGGGATTCACCTGGCTCTTCAGATTTTCAAATTCCTGCATCACATTCATGTGTTCAAGCAATTCTTTTTCTGCCAGGTTTTCCTTATACTTTTCAATAGAATAAAATACTTCGGTCAAGGTTATAAACATGAGATTCACGGAGATGCCAAGAATTAATGCAAGCCTTGCATCGTCCTTTGAGTATTGGTAATCCAGAATGTTGAGAAAATGATAGGTACCAAAGATTATAAGAAAAAAAAGAAATACGATCAGGCAGGTCACTGCCGTCACAATCATTACGCGGGTTGTTGTTTGTTTAAGAGATGGAAACCTGTGCTGAACCTTCGCCAGGCACCACATTTGCACCACCCAGCCGATATATCCTAAAACACAGATCAAAGGAAATGAAAACAACCATACTGTCCACTGGCGGTAAATTCGTTCGTCATAAAGAATGTAGTTTGTCAACCAGGCTATAAGCGGCATGGCAATAAGAAAACCTATTAGTCTGAGTGATAACTGCTTTTCCATTTTCATGTAGTCAACCCTGTTTTGCTATTAACGGCAAATGAATATTCCTTTCAGTTCCCGACTCCCTGATGGTAATCACGCTATTGTTTAACAAGAGATATTTTTTTATAAGATTGTCAAGCCCTTCCTCTTCATCTGATTTGTCGCTGCGTTTCCTGGCGTTGATAGTGTGCCTGATCAGCAACTCGCCATGTGCACAGCTGACATTAATGGATAATGGGGCGGTTCTGCTGGTTGTATTATTATAAATGATGTTTTCAAGTATTACCTGGAGCGTTAATGGTGGCAATAACAGTTCACCATCATTTGCGTCAATGTCAATATGTGCATCTACGGCATTTCCAAATCTTTCCCGGATAAGATAGAGGTAAGAGTTTGCAAACTTAAGTTCTTCTTTCAGTTCCGTTAGCTGGTCATCATCGCTTCTCAGCATATACCAGTGAACCCTGGTCATTTCGTTAAGGAAATGTTCAGCCACATACACATCTTCGTTGATCAGGCTGGATAGACTGTTGAAGCAGTTAAATAAAAAATGCGGTTTAACCTGTCCTTTCAGGCCAAGCAATTTTGTTTTCTGATAGGCGTTTTTCAATTGTTCAGTTTCGATTACCGAGGTTTTCCATTTATCCCAACCAGCAGCTGCTTCGTTCACAAATGTGAGTATGGTACTGGCAAAACATCCAAAAAGAGCCACCCACCATTCCATGGTGCGGTCGGGTTCACAACCCGCCGGCTGCAGCCATTCGTTCATCGCATACAAGCCCTGCATTACGCAGATGTTGAGGAGGTAAAAAATTGGAAGCATGGTTCCGATCCTTCTGAAAAAATTTCCATCTTCCGGGTAGCGCTTCCTGACGAGAAATGCAACCAGTCCGAAAACGCTATAAACAATTGCAAAATATAAAATACCCAATGTGCTGATCTTTGTGAAGGCAAGAATATCCCTGGCAAAACATTTTCCAAAGACCATCCCATTAATAATGACAGTATATGGAATCATTGCCCATAAAAAAATGACCCCCTCCTGGCTGCTGTATGGTTTAGCCTTCATAAAACATCATTGAGCATTATACTTTCATTATCAGCAATGCAATTGAGCATTTTCCCTTCATGATCAGCAACGCAATTGAGCATGTTCCCCTTCACTATCAGCAACACTTTTGAGCATTTCACTTTCAATATCAACAACACTTTGAGCATTTCACCTTCAATATCAGCATCACAATCGAGCGTTATACTTTCATTATCAGCAATACATAGGAGCCTGTTTCATCGCGTTGAATATCCAGGGTCGCATTGATATTGGCGGCTCTTTTTTTCATTTCATTTATATTTTTCGACAATAAATGTGGTGACCTTGTCGCTGCATTTTGTGTTGAATAGATATTTAAGATGAGACTCTTTTTTCCCCTGTCCAGTTGAACCACGGTATGTGTTGACTGAAGCAATTCGACAAGGTTCACAAGCGCCAGCTTAAATATGACCATCATTTCATGGCGCATGATCATGTCAAGCTTTGTTTTTTTGATCTTAGGATCGATACGAACCTCGATGCCCGCCTGGTGCCTGTTCCTTAAAGATTCAATATGTTCCTGCATACGGGCAATAGTTTTATCCATGTCGTCATTAAGCGGATCTATACTCCACAACACATCGCCCATGGCAACAACCATATTTCGGCTCTTCTGTTTTATATCATAAATAAATCCTTTTGACTGCTCCGGGTTATCATCAGCCTTGAAACCTGCAATTTCGCTGAGCACATTTATGTTTTGCAGTGTCGTATTCACCTCCTCATGCAGGCTGGCTGCAATGCCTGACCTGATCTTTTGCTCACGGTAAATATGCCGGAGTCTTATTCTGTCTGCAAGGAACGCGAGGGCAACAATCAGGAGAACAACAAGAGAATAAAACCACCAGGTCTGGTAGAAAGGTGGAAACAATCGTATCTTAATTTCAGTGATCTCCCCCATCCGGCCGTTTCCGTCGCGGCAGGCAGTTTTAAAAATGTAGGTCCCTGGTCGCAGATAATTAAAAGTTGCCTGTTTCGAGTTGCCGGCCGGTACCCAGTCTTTATCAAGCCCCTCCATCCGGTAATAGATCTCATAGATGTTCTGGAATGTTAGCGTAGACAATTCCACTGTAACTGAATGTTCGTAGTCCTGGAGACTTACCTGTGACAACTTACTTAAAGAGTCATAATTCAGTGTTTTGTTCATCACCGCAAAGCCGGAGATCTGAACCCGTGGAGGAACATAATCGCTGACTGTGACGCGGGTCGGGTCAAAAACGATGACTTCGTGATTCGTTCCGACAGCGATCCTCCCATCTTTCAAGTATGCACTGCTTCCAACATTGAAGGTATTGGTTGGCAAGCCATCCTGCGCGTTGTACCGGCTAAGTTTTCCTTTAAATGGATGATAGCTCATGATGCCTGCAGATGTTGTCATCCAGACAAAACCAGCTTTGTCCTTAACCAGGTTAGAAATATTCGGAAACGGAAGTCCGTTCTTTTGTCCGGCTGCGTAAATGATTTGTTGGGTACGAACATGTAACATTGCCAGGCCGTCTGCTGCAATCATGACCAGTGAGTCGTTATACCTGATTACATCTGCCGCACCATTTATCCGTAATACCTGACCCGCAGCGCCCCGGTCTCCGTAACATGCTTCAATTTTGCCATTATCTGCGCTGATCTTGTATACCCCATTTTTGTCAGTACAGATCCAGACATAATTTTCATCGTCTGTATAAATTCTCCCGATAATCGCTTTCAACCTGTGCTGCAGCACAAAAGTTCCGGTCGATGCCTCCCATTTGATAATGTTCCCCCGATTAGTTCCCAGCCAGATGTTGCCGTTTTTATCCTGCGCCATCTGGCGAATCGTGCTGATTTCAAAGACCGGCGGATGCAATCTGGCGTGTTTGCCTGAGGCCGCATCGTATATGTATAAATGTCCGTCCTGTACACCTTTCCAGATATCACCGTTAGGGCGCTGCAGCATACACCACACCATCCCTTCTGCAAGCGGATTGTTACGCTCGGTGTATTTCGAAGCCAATGGTTTAAAGGACTGATCATAAACAAAGACGCCTGTACCCCAGGTACTCACCAGCAGTTTACCATCTGCTGTCTCCAGCACATCGGTAACATCGGAAGTATAGGCTGAATCACTTTCAGGTGTTCTGTTTGTAACTGATTTAAACAATTGGGCGCCCGGGTTGAACCAAAACAAACCTTTGTTCGTACCGACCCATATATTTTTTTCACGGTCTTCGAACAAGGAGAATATGTGATCATACCTGATGCTATATTCCTCAGAGGCATTACTAAACACCGGTTCTATCTCACTTTTGGCAGCATTTACCTTCGCTAGCATGTTTACGCCGGCCATCCATAGCGAACCATCACTGAATTCGTTCACACCCTGTAGTTCGAAATATTGTCCTTTAAGACCACGGTTCACAGGGCCGAACCAGTCTGCTTCCGCATCACTGGGTGGCCAGTAACTTCTGATCTGTAACCTGTTTTCCGGCCATGATGTTATCCAAAACCTCCCGGCCCGGTCAACCATCGCAAAAACAACCGTTCTTGCATATTCAAAATGACGAATTACGGGGTCCTGTTCAGTGTTGTGTCCGCGGTAGGACAACTGCTTTTTCAGGGTGTTGTATTTTAGTAAACCAGATTGTGATCCGACCCAGAAATTATGGGATGAATCCTGCCACATATACAAGGGTTCCCAGCCTTCCGGGATTTTGAAAGGATTATTGACTTCAGAAAACGCGCCTTCTGATTCATTGAAAGTCAAATACCCATGGCCAACAAAAATCAGAACGACGTTATCATCCCGGTCGATATACAAAGCGGTTCCAGCCTGGGCCGCATCGCGCGGAGCCTGTTTGACTTTAACCGCTTTGTATTTAAAGGTATTAACATCAAAATAGCCAACGGATACCGTTCCCGAAAGCACCCAGAGGCGGTTTTTTTTGTCCATTTTTATACCCCTGATGCCACCCTTCGGCAATGAATTCTCATTTGCAGGGTCCTGGTAAAAATTTAGCAGGCGCTGTCCATCATAACGTTGCAAGGCATTCTGAGATGCTATCCAGATGAACCCCTTTGCGTCCTGCTGAACGGCCAGGATATCGTCAGCCAGCAGGCCATCCTTAATTCCAATATGAGTGAATAAATATTTCTGCGGTTGTGCCTGCATGTTGGAGCTGGAACAAACCAGTAAAACGAATAGCAGAAATATTAAACGCAAAGCTTTGATTTTATCCTTCAAATGTAATGAACCTGTACATTACATTGGGGTCAGGGATAGCATGCTTTCACCAATCCATACCGCTTTTTGTTCAATTCATACACACTAATTTGCAGATAACTCTTTCAACCACTGTTCTGCAAATGGTTTAGCCACCTCGTAAACCTCTTTGCCTGCCCTGAAAATCATTTTCCATTCGTCGTCTTTACTTTCATAGGCAGACTTGACAAATACTTTCTTATTGTATTTTTCTGTGAGCTCCGCATTGAAATCAACAGTTGAAGCAATACTTAAATACTTCTCAAGGTATGACCGTAATTTTGACCTGTAATCAGCTGGAAAGTTCTTTTCCCAGCTCCGCAGACTCTCGTTGTAGCGGTCCTCATTGTTTTTGTTTTCGGCAAGTTTTCCCTGGTAAAGAATGTTAATTAGCTCGCTGTCCGGCTTTTCGAAATCCTTGATCATCTTTTCAAATTCAAGGAGCGACTTACGGGCAGATTTTTCCATGTCCGGGAATTGTTTGATCATAGCCTCCGTATTCGCGATGGCTTTTTTCATGCCTTCAATCTGCTCTTTGCGAATATCTTCCCTGGTTACAGTGTTCGCTGCTGCCGGTGGGGTTGGTTTAACGGATTCACGTTCTTTCGCGTAAGCGTTTTTAACTGCATCACTGTTCAGATAGTTTTTTGTATAAACCAGCAGATCCTTTGCCACCATTGCCTTATTTCCTGAACTTATATTCCTGATATTTCTTGCACCCCAATAGTCCAGGTAACCGCTGATAAAACTACTCTTGATTTTTTCTGAACCTTGTTGCTGACTGATGCCGAGTTGCTTCCATAAATCATCGGCAGTTTTTGCCGCAAGCTTATAAGATGACAATGAAACTCCGGTTGCCAAAAGCATCATACAAAGACCTGTTAACTTTAACATCGAAATAGAACGACTTGAAAAAATTTGTTTCATAACTCTGATTTAAATAATGATTTTGTTTGTATATAATTTGATAAATGAATATCCGTAGCGGATTATTGTTTAATGAATTCAACTCTCCTGTTTGCTGCCCTCCCTTCTTTTGTTTTGTTATCTCCGATGGCGTCAGCTTCGCCTTTACCATCCGTTTTGATACGTGATTCATCAATGCCGGAACCTGCCACTAATGCAGCCTTTACAGCCGCTGATCTTTTCTTCGACAACAGGAGGTTATCGGCATCACTCCCATCGCTATCGGTATGTCCAACGATAAGGATATTCAGATCGGGGTTTTTGCTGAGTATGTCACTCATTTCCTTCAGCACTCCATTACTCTCCGGTTTTATGGTTGCAGTATTAACATCAAACAAAATCCCTGTTGTCGAAAATTTACCTTCTTCGAGTAGCTTATTACGTGCATCAGGAAGTCCCGCTGCTACTTTGATATTTGAGATATAGAAACCAATTTGATCTTCCTTATAACTGGATGCGTGGGTCCGGAAAAACATATTATTAAACAGGGCTGTTACCGGCAATGCACGTGGCAGGTCAAATTTCTTTTCACCATTGAACCAAACGCGCAGCCTGCTTTCCTGCACCTGGATACAGACATGGGTCGACTTCCCATAAAAATTTTCAAGGTTGGAAAGTTGTTGTGTTTCCGATTGGAAATGCTTCTTACCTCCATCGAAGCTTTCCATATAGGTTCCGGTTCCCCCTCCTGAAGCAAGCCGGAGATATATTTCGGCTGATTGGATAGAACGGTAAGATTTCAGGAATTCATTATCAGCCGGGTCAGCATCGCCGCTGCTTAACAGGCCAAATGAAAAGTACGGGTAGGTATAACCGTTATTGTGCAGGTCAAGCACCAGGTCAAATTCAACAGTAAAGTTCTTACTAAACGACTGCTTGTTACCTGGCAGGTAAACTGCAGTCGAAAACAAACGAAGCCAGTTTCCATCCATTTTATCAACTTTTACCAGTTCTGCTTTGCCCTGCGTGTTCCAGTGCATAGGCAACTGGCCCATCTCATCTTTGGCAAAATCGTCAGCATAAACGATTTTTTCCCCGGGAACGAAATCAAATTTTGAGTAACTGGTGAATGGCTTGTCAGCAGCATTTCCGTTTGTAGTTGATGAATTCGTAACGGGTTTGTCCTTGTCTGTTGAAGACTGGCTTGCCGGTTTACCTTCTGCTGCATCTAACGCTTCGTCTATCTTCTTATCAATTTTTTGATCTGCCCGCTGAGCCGCCCTGGTAGTTACCTTATTGTTTACCTTGTTAGCAAAGCCTCCCAGCTGTGCGCTGGCAGGGGTGGCGACAAAACATGCACATAAATAAAGAAGGATAATATTTTTCATTGCTGATTTTTATGACGCAAAGATTTGTAAGAAACATTCCGATGGCAATTAAGTGATACATCAGTTGGGACATATTTGGATGGAATGATCCAAGTAGCGTAGCAAACAGATTTTGGATTTTCACCCATTTTTTGTGCACCTCAATTCATGTCGGTTTTTAATCAATTCACACAGCTGGGACCACCGGTATTAATAAAAGGATGGCAGATTCGTGCGTAAAATGAACCTTTCAACACAAACACTTTTATGAAAAAGAACATTGTAATTTTTTGCTTGCTCACTACCACGGTCGCCATAGCCATTTCATGCAGTACTGCCCAGGCGGACAAGCAACCGGTAACAGAGATATCTAATGACAGCCTTATTAAAAGAGGAGCATACCTGGTAGATATGATGGGTTGTAATGATTGTCACACACCTATGAAAATGACACCACAGGGACCAGCAAAGGATATGGACAGGATGTTATCCGGCCATCCTTCAGATATGCCATTATTTCCTTTCGACACGGCCACTGCAAAAAATTGGGTGCTCTTTAATATGAGTGGAACGTCTATGATAGGTCCATGGGGGGCGTCGTTTTCTGCAAACCTCACTTCAGACGAAACAGGTATCGGATCCTGGACGGAAGAGCAGTTCCGTAAAGCGTTAACAGAAGGTAAGTTCAAAGGTCTTGATAACACGAGGCCCCTGTTGCCACCTATGCCCTGGGAAAATTATAAAAACATAAGCAACGAGGATATTAAAGCAATGTTTGCATTTCTTAAATCAACCAAACCCGTAAAGAACGTGGTACCTATGCCAATTGCGCCTAAGGACCTGGCCTCAAGGACGAAGTAAGCAACCCGGCCAGAGTTTGAAAGTCGAAGTCCGCAATTCGATCATCACATAAAACCTTCCAGGTCCAACCATTTCACAAACTGGCTCATCCAGCTTCCTGTAGTGTTGTTTTCAGTGCCAATGCCAAATCCATGGCCACCCCTGGCATACAGATGCATCTCAACTGGAGCTTTGGCCTTTAGCCAGCGATTGTAAAGACTGATCACATGTTCCGGGAAGCCGAGTTCATCATCCGTTGCGCACATAAGAAATAAAGGCGGGGCGTCGGAAAAAAGTGGCGACTGCCTGGATTCGGGCATATCAGGATATGCTGCAACCACAAAGTCGGGGCGATTATCTCTAGTGTAGTTGAAAGCCGAGGAAGCAGCCACCAGGCCACCTGCTGAAAATCCCATGATGCCAATCCGGTCAGTTAGTACCCCTAATTCAGCCGCATTTCGTCTGACATATCCAATTGCTTCCCGTCCATCCGCAATCGCCAGGGGAATAATTGGTTCAGTTTCACGGTCCCAGGCATTTTTGTCCGGAGTATGAATCATCTCATCAAATGGGTTTTCATGCTGGACGCGAAAAAGTCGGTACTTCAAAATAAAAACGGTAAAGCCCAGCGTTACCAACTGCCTGGCGATATTACCGCCTTCATGCTCAATGGCCAGGAAATGAAACCCGCCACCCGGGCAGATCACAATGGAAGTACCATTTATATTACTTTGTTCCGGTTGAAACATGGTAAGTGTGGGATTCCCCACGTTCCACACGGTGGAAACACCAAAACTGTTTTCATTCCCCGACTTCTCGGCCCAGTCCCAGGTTTCCGAACCAGGCGCTGGCCCATCATATAAGCGGATCTCAAAATTTTCACTTTTTTTGCCCGATCTTCTTGGAAACATAAGGTAAATTACAGGTCTGAAAAGCTGTTTGCAGGAATCCGGCAAAGATATTGCAGCAATACCTGTTTTAGCTGAAGTTAAGGTTGGTTTCAATTCAAAATTTATCCCGGCCGGTTTGCCGTTAAAAGCGATGTTTCGGGCTAAACCTATTGGTAAAATACATACATTTGATGCAATCCAATTGTATTGAAGTCAACTCACTAATGGTTAGCCAGGGCATCTTTGCCTGACCACTCTTTCAGTCGCCGTCGCCATTATCCTGAAAAAACAAATGATTAGAAGCTTAATTCCCGGAGTTGAGCTTAAATCGGTTGAACTGATTGTCCATTTCTTGAAACTGGGACGATAGCATTGACCTTAATAAAGAAGATATTTTTGACGAAATGGATTTTCAAAAGAGATATGAGTTTGACCCTAAATCTGATCTTTTAGGTAACGGTGTTTTTTCGCGCATATACAAGGCCCGGGATATTGTAGCCCATAGAACGGTTGCACTCAAATTTTTTTCTGCCGAAGCTTCTGCAAAGTATCAGATTTTAAACACGCTAGAGAAGGCCAGTAAACTCGATCACCCTAATCTGTGTAAAATTTATGCGGTTGAATTAATCTCCACGAAAAATATCATGGGAGAGACGGAAAATGTGGTTGTCGCGGTAATGGAATATCTCGAAGCCGGCAATTTTGAAAACTATGTCAAAGCAGAACCAGCGTATACTGATAAATTATTTGTTGATATTCTGAAGGGGCTCTCCTACCTGCACAAGCATGGTATTGTTTACGGCGATCTCCGGCCGCAGAATATACTAATCACCGTTGACGATGACCTGCCGGTAGCGAAAATTATTGATTTTGGCATTGCCAGGTTATCTGATCCCTCCAATCCGGGTTCAACCGCAGTGATGAGTACAATTGAGTACATGCCCCCTGAACATTTCAATCCAAAGCGTTATGGAATGGGCGGGCAAATCACTTCTAACCTTGACCTCTGGAGTTTTGGTTTGATGGTTTATGAAACTATTACAGATAACAAATTGTTTGGAAGTATTAGTACCGGGACAAGTGAAGGTGAAGTAATGTCTAATATTCTCTACAAGTTTCCACTTGCCCAGTTTAACCCATTGCCAAGAAAGTATAAGGAAGTAGTAAACAAATGTATCGTTAAAGATGCATCTGAACGCGTTCAGACCGCGGCCGAACTTATAAGGGTTTTTGAAAAATATGCCGATGTCAAAGTTGCTGTCTCAAAAACTTCCCCCGGTGATAAAAAAAACACCAACGTTCGTCCACTCAAAAACGATTCAGGATCAGATTCAGGATCAAAGGGAGAGATCAGGCCCATAATTCCTGCAAATGGACCCGGGGCGTCAAAAAGGCCGTTAATCCCAGAGATTCCCGAGTCATTTCCAGAATCCCAGAACAGTAAAACCCGCCCTTTAAACAAGGTCACGGGTCCCCAGGAAAAGTATGCGCCGCTCAACCGGGTAGTCGTTGAAGAGAAAACTGGCACTTCGAACCGTGCTGATGCTGAAGAGAAGGTGAATATTGCGAAGCGCTTATCATCCGAAGAAATACCGGCTGCCGGGAAAAGGATTGTCGATGACGAAAAAATGCTGTCGGACCCTCCTCTCACCGGTTCCCGGATCATTTTGCCCGAAAAACCAGCGTCCGTCGTACGTATCGATCCCGAAGAAAAGCCCGCTCCTTTAGCCAAACTGAGCCCGGATGTTAAACCTGTTGCAGACCCGAAAGACCTCCGACATACCAGTGAAGGGGCTTATGTATTACCGCCAAGGGAACCAAGGAAAGAACCGGAACGTAGTACTGGCCGGGATAGAGTTGTACTAAAACCCCCTGTAACCATAGACGTTGATCCCCCGGTCGCACCAAAAGACCCCGCCTGGGATCCGGATAAGCCGAGGCATGTCAACAAACCGCCATTGACTCCTCTGAACCGGCCTTCAAATAAACAAATCCAGATCCGGAAAAGGAGGCGAAGGAGGATAGTGTTGTTCATCTGCCTTGCAGTCGTGCTGGTTGGTGGCTATTTCGCACTGGATAAATTTTTGTTTGAAAGCGCCACCAGGCCAAATAAGGGAACAAGTGTTTCGGCATCGAATGCCTTGTTTGAGACCCCTGAGATGACACTTGTGGAAGGAGGAACATTTCTGATGGGGAGTAATGACCGGGATGCACAGGAGAATGAAAAACCGGCCCATAATGTAATTCTGTCTTCTTTTTTGATCGGAAAGTATGAGGTGACTGTAAGAGAGTTTTCTCATTTCATCACTGAGACGAGGTATATGACCACCTCTGATTCGCTTGGCTTCAGTTGGATCTATAAGCAAGGTCAGTGGGTAAAAGGAGAAAATGTTAACTGGACAAACGATATTTACGGCAGGCTGATCGAAGTGAAGGACATGGACGTGCCTGTTATTCATATTAGCTGGATAGACGCGATGAATTATTGCAAATGGCTTTCTAAAGAAACCAGGCTTGCCTTCAGGCTGCCTACGGAAGCTGAATGGGAGTTCGCTGCAAGGGGTGGTAATAATTCAAAGCAGTATAAATACAGCGGAAATGATACCCTGTCACGGGTAGCATGGTACGATGGGAACTCAAAACAAAATGTGGCCAGGATCGGCCAGAAGTTGCCCAATGAACTGGGCATTTATGATATGAGCGGAAATGTGATGGAATGGTGTTACGATTATTACAGCGACGATTTTTATTCATCAGCGAGGCCTGAAAATAGTTTTGGCCCCGACAACGGCACTGAAAGAGTCGCCAGGGGCGGATCGTGGTTCACTTCAGATCTGATGTGCCGGTCCACTTTCAGGATGGCTTACCCCGAGACAACCCGTGGTGGCAACATAGGTTTTCGGATCTGCAGATCAGCCCAGTAACCTCCGTATAAATTAGTCACGACAACCGTTTCAAGTATGATTACCCGTCTTAATTATTGAAAACTGATGATAAAATATTTTTTATTACTGGTGTGTATCGGAATTTTTTTCATGAAAGGCTATTCACAGGCCGTACCTGAGAAGTTCATTCCCAAAAAAAGTCCTCCCAAAGAGGTGCCAAAACCTGTGGCAAAAACAACCCCTCCACCGGTTCAGACAACGGCTTCAAAAAAATCCAGGAAAACAAAGGTCATCAAAGAAGAAGCTCAAAAGCCACAGACCGTTAAAGTGGATCAAAAGCTGGACATTGTTTTTACAGCCAGCGAAGATTGTTTACTGGAAATAAATGGAAAATGGTTTGGCACACTAAATAAAGATGAACCGAAAATTATACCATTGGATTTCGGTCAACACAAAGTTCTTGCCCAAAGCAAAATTACACGTGAGCTCTACAACACCACAATTACTATCCTCGGGAATAACCAGGTCGTAAACATTCCTATGTCGGGTTTAAATCCTGCCCTTGAAGGCCTGGAGGACAGTCTCACCTTTTCAGCCGTGCCTGCTGTTCAGCCAACCAGTTCCGAGGCTATCGAAATCAACAAGGTCGATATTACGGACCCGGTTCCGTTTTATGTAAGCCGGAATACGATACTGCAGACGGTTAGCGAACTGTCTGCAAACATGTCTCCTCTTCCTGGAGGCAAGTATAAAAAAGATGATCCCAAAACCTCTGCCGGTAAAAATTCCAGGGACTCGGTATTTGTTTCACCGTTTTCTTTGGGAAAATACGAAGTTACCCAGCTGCAATGGCAACAGGTGATGGGCTACAATAACAGTGAGAACAAAAATTGCAGTGATTGTCCTGTTGAAAATGTAAGCTGGAACGAAGTTGACGATTTTATACGCATCCTGAATGAAACCTCCGAAGCTAAGTTTCGTCTGCCTACCAATGCAGAATGGGATTATGCAGTAAGACTTGATAATCGCGAATACATCAACAAAAGAGGTGGCCCGAAGTACGGGGATAACGTGGCGTGGAATGAGAACAATGCCCAACGAAAAACGCATACGGTTGGCACACGAATACCACACAGATCAGGGGCTTATGACCTGATGGGTAACGTGGCCGAATGGTGCGCTGACTGGTACGATCTCCAGTATCTTAAAAGCAACAAGAACAATGTTGATCCTACGGGACCTTCTATGGGAACGCAAAAAATAGTGAGGGGTGGGACCTTCGCAAATAAAGACTTTGTGGAATTGATTAGTCGGGATCCGGGTGAAAAGCAAAAATATATCGGGTTCAGGTTGGTCCAGTACAAATAACCCGCCGCTACATACCGGCATCATGTGACCGGGTAAAAATGACCACATTACTAAACGACGTACTCAGAACATCCGTATAGTAAGAACATAAATCCATCCTGTTAAGCAACCGCTGAATCCCGATCGAACGTCGGGATACGGCCGATCCAATTCAATAGATAAACCGCATTTCCGGGGTTGACCCGGGTTTCATCCTAATTAAAGGCTATTCCTTCATTACACTTAATGATGCGGGAAATAGCAATAAATCGACCCAAACTAACAAAATTTCATGCGGATCTATATTCAGTGTTGCTTGTCCCTACTTCTGTTTACCATTCTCTTATGTTCAGGGGTTAGTCTCTCCTATGCACAGGTTGGTGCCGGCAGTGATTGGACCTGGGCCGATGGCGAAAGTAAACCGAACAGTCCCGGCGTTTACGGAACCAAAGGTGTCACTGCAGCTGGCAACAGACCCGGAGCACGGACTGCCGCGGGTAAATGGACAGATGCATCCGGCAATTTTTGGCTCTTCGGTGGATATGGTTTTGATGGCGCTGGTGCCAGTGGTTACCTCAACGACTTGTGGAAATATAACCCAAGGACAAGTCTTTGGACCTGGGTTGGCGGTGAGAAAACGGTGACGCAGACAAATGGAGTTTTTGGGACTAAGAATGTGCCGGCCGCCACGAACTGGCCGGGATCAAGAGATAGCCGGGCAACGAGTTGGGTGGATGACAAGGGCGATTTCTGGTTATTTGGCGGCTATAAGATGATCGGATCATCTCCGCAGGTGCTGAATGACCTATGGAAATTTGAGCCTGCAACTTCGATGTGGACATGGGTAACCGGTTCACAGACGGGGGGCGCGACCGCTGTATTTGGCTCGAAAGGAATTGCTGACCGGGCAAATACGCCCGGGGGTAAACATTCCGCAGTTGGCTGGTCGGATGGAAAAAATAACCTTTGGATTTATGGCGGTGTTGGGCCGGTAGATGCTTATCAGAATGATCTGTGGAGATTTCATTTTCCATCCGGACAATGGGCCTGGGAAGGTGGAGATCAGTCTGTCAGAACTCCTCCTCATTACGGGGTACTGGGTTTTGGTGATGCAATTACTAACCCGGGTGGTCGCTATGGGTCGACTGGGTGGACAGGTGCGAACGGAGATCTGTATTTATATGGAGGAAACGTAGTATTCACAGCTGGTGGTTCCGGTCAGGTAGCCAGCGATTTGTGGAGTTATGATATCAGTGCAAAACGGTGGACCTGGGTGAGCGGAACCTCGGTTCCAAATGCCCCTACCTCTTACGGCCTTTTAAACATTGAGATCCTTGGTGCACATCCGGGAAACCGCGTAAGTGCAAATAGCTGGACACGAAACAATAACCTGTATTTGTTTGGCGGCCTTGATTATAACAATCGCCGGTATAGTGATCTATGGCGTTTCAATACAACCACGGGCCTGTGGTCATGGATAAGTGGGGAGCAGGGGTTTGACAAACCACCTGTGCACACTACGAAAGGTATTTCTTCCAATACAGCATATCCTGGCAACAGGTCCAAGTTAAGCACATGGACCGATAACAACGGGAATTTGTGGATGTTTGGTGGTTCTGCAACGGTTGCAGGCACTGAAGTTCAGTTCAACGACATGATGACCTTCGGCGCATTGGCATGTACGCCACCGGTGGGAACAATCTCCCCTGCCTCAGCCGCTGTTTGTTCCGGCAGTTCTGTACTGCTGCAGGCCTCCGCCGACTTCACCTACCAATGGTTTAAAGATGGAAATAGTATCCCGGGAGCGACTGCATCTTCCTATACTGCAACATCTTCTGGTGTGTATACTGTGGTGTTGAATCCTGGTACGGAGTGTCAGGCTTTGGCAGGAAATTCAAGTACTGTTACAATCAATCCCGCAGTTGCGGTTGCAACAGCTGTTACTCAGCCAGATTGCTCAACTGTTACTGGCACTATCACAGCAACTGGTAGCGGTGGATCGGACAAGGGATTTTCGTATTCTATCGATAATGGTGTTACATGGCAGTCCGCAAATCTATTTCCCGGGCTTGCTCCAGGTAGTTACCAGGTTATAGCCCGGGATGACAAGCTTTGTGTAAGTCCAACTGCGCCTGTAACAATAAATAGTGCTCCACCCAATACCCTTACTTCAAGCATCACCAGCCAGACGAATGTTACCTGTGCCGGTGGAAGCACGGGTGCAGTTACTGTAGCCGGTGCCGGTGGAACAGGACCCTATACTTACCAGTTAGATGGTGCCGGTGCATTTGTATCCTCAGGAACATTTAGCAACCTGGCTGCAGGAGCGCATACCGTTATCGTAAGAGATGCAGCTGGCTGTACCACCACTACTAACATTACCATCACCCAGACCGACAATACTGTTACCGGCACACCCACCAAAACTGATGTGACGTGTGCCGGACCAAACACGGGTTCCATAACGGTTACCGGTGCCGGTGGAACTGCACCATATCAATATGCATTGGGTACCGGTGCTTACCAGACCAGCGGTTCCTTCACTGATCTTCCAACAGGCACTTACACGGTTCATGTACGTGATGCAAATCTGTGCATCACTGATCTTAGTGTTACGATTGCAGCCGCAGTGAACACCGTCACTTCAAGCATCACCAGCCAGACCAATGTGTCCTGTGCCGGTGGTAACACGGGTGCGGTTACTGTAGCCGGTGCCGGTGGAACAGGACCTTATACTTACCAGTTAGATGGTACCGGTGCGTTTGTATCCTCCGGAACATTTAGCAACCTGGCTGCAGGAGCACATACCGTTATCGTAAGAGATGCAGCTGGCTGTACCAATACTGCTAACATAACCATCACTCAACTAACCAATACCGTTACAGGAAACGCAACTAAAACTGATGTGACCTGTGCCGGACCAAACACCGGTTCCATAACTGTTACCGGTGATGGTGGAACGCCACCATATCAATATGCGCTGGGTACCGGGGCTTACCAGTCCAGCGGTTCCTTCACTGATCTTCCAACAGGCACTTACACGGTTCATGTACGTGATGCAAATCTCTGTATCAGAGACCTTAGTGTTACCATTGCAGCCGCAGTTAATACCGTTACAGGAAACACCACCAAAACTGATGTTACCTGTGCCGGACCAAACACCGGTTCCATAACGGTTACCGGTGCCGGTGGAACTGCACCATATCAATATGCATTGGGTACCGGTGCTTACCAGACCAGCGGTTCCTTCACTGATCTTCCAAC